>NZ_CP170508.1:0-670903 GCF_052055875.1 Methanosphaerula subterraneus | reverse complement strand
GACTTCGGCTTCACCGGCTCGCGTCCATTCATCGACGAGGTCGCGCCGATCTGGGCCGAGGCGCTCACGCAGTGGCGAACCTTCCGGCAGGCGGTGGACCGGCTCAAACCGGAAGATTCTGCGACGCGTGAGACACGGGATCGCTGGGTCGGCCCCCTTCTCTCGCTGCTCGGGTACGACCTCTACCGTCTGCCACGGGCGGCGGAGGCGGATGGGCTCTCGTTTGCGTTCTCACACCGGGCTGGGTCGGATGAGAATGGACCGCCGGTCCATATCGTCGGCTGCCGGCAGTCGCTCGACCGAAGGCCGGAGTCCGGGCGACCCCGGCTCGGGCCGCACTCCCTCGTGCAGGAGTTCCTGAACCGGACGGAGGCGCTCTGGGGGATCGCGACGAACGGCCGGGTGCTCCGGCTTCTCCGCGACTCACACCTGATCCGACGGCAGTCATACGTTGAGTTCGATCTCGCCCGGATGATGGATGAGGAGCGGTTCGCGGACTTCGCGCTCTTTGTCCGGCTGCTCCATGCGAGCCGGCTGCCACGAACCGGGGAGGATACGAAGGACTGCCTGCTCGAGCGGTACCACCGGACCACGGTGGAACAGGGCGGACGGGTCCGTGACCATCTCCGCGAAGGAGTGGACCGGGCGCTCCGGACGATCGGGGACGGGCTGCTCGCCCACCGAGCGAACGAGGCACTCCGGGCACGGGTGGTATCAGGCGAGTTATTGCCGTTTGACTACTACCAGCAACTTCTGAAACTGATCTATCGGCTGCTCTTCCTTTCGGTCTCTGAGGAGCGGGGTCTGGTCTCGGATGACGCCCAATACCGGAAGTACTACAGCATCTCGCGACTCCGGCAACTTGCTGAGGTCCGGGCTGCATACACAGAGCAGCGGGACCTCTGGGAAGGGCTCGGGGTTACGTTCCTGCTCTTCGGCAATGAACAGGCCGGGGCGGCGCTTGGAGTGCCGCCGCTCGGTGGGGACCTCTTTGACCCCGAGGGGCTGCTGGGTATCCATGGGTTTGCACTCTCGAACCGGATCCTTCTCTCGGCTATCTGGGACCTCTCGATGTACCGGGAGAAAGAGAAGGCACCTTGGCGACGGATCAACTACGGAGCGCTGGACGTGGAGGAGCTCGGGTCGGTGTACGAGTCCCTGCTCGACTTCGCGCCGGTCTTCACGACCGAGCAGGGCCGGCCGGGGTTCACGCTTTCGGCCGGGACGGAGCGGAAGTCAACCGGGTCGTACTATACTCCGCCGGAGCTCGTGAACGAACTGGTACAGTCGGCGCTCGTTCCCGTGATTGAGGAGCGGCTCGCAGCCGCAAAGACGCCGAAGGAGAAGGAGGAAGCGCTCCTCTCACTCGCGGTCTGCGACCCGGCCTGCGGGTCGGGGCATTTCCTGCTCGCTGCCGCCCGAAGGATCGGGCGGGAACTGGCCCGTTCCCGGACCGGGGACGAGGAACCGTCGCCGGAAGAGCAGCGTCTCGCGGTCCGGGACGTGATCACGCACAATATCTATGGGGTGGATAAGAACCCGCTCGCAGTCGACCTCTGCCGGGTCGCGCTCTGGCTCGAGGGGCACTCGATGGGCCGGCCGCTCACCTTCCTCAACCATCGCATCCGGTGCGGCGACTCGCTCGTCGGGGTCTACGACCTCGCGGTGTTGAAGGAGGGGATCCCGGACGCGGCGTACACGGCCGTGACCGGGGACGATAAGGCGGTCGCCTCGGCGGTCAAGAAGCAGAACAAGCTCGAACGGGGCGGTCAGACGACGCTCTTCGCGGTTGACCTGGCCGACCTCGGCCCTCTGAACGACGCCCGGCGCCGGCTCTCCACGATTCCGGATGACACTCCGGCTGCTGTGCGGGAGAAGGAGGTCGTGTACCGGACGGCGCAGGCTGAAGGAACGGCCTGGTGCCGGGACCGGACGGCATGTGATCTCTGGACGGCAGCGTTCTTCGCGCCGCTCACGCCGGAGACGGACGAAGCCGGCATGATCCCGACGACCGGGACCGTGCGGTCCTACCTCGCTGATGACCAGGCAACAGTCCATGGGGAGGCCGCGCGGGAGGCCCGCCGGATCTCGAAGCGGTATCGGTTCTTCCACTGGCCGCTCGAGTTCCCTGAGGTCTTCGCGAAGGGTGGATTTGATTGTGTGTTAGGGAATCCGCCGTGGGAGAGGATCAAACTTCAACAACAGGAGTTCTTCTCGACGCGGGATCCGGCTATCGCCGGTGCGGCGAACAAGGCGACGCGGGACAAATTTATTGCGGCATTGCCGGCTACGAACTCCGCGCTCTGGGATGATTACCTGACGGAACTCCACGGGGCTGAGGTGCAGAGCCTCATCCTCCGGCAGGGCGGGCGGTTTCCGCTAACGGGGCGAGGGGACATCAACACGTACGCGGTATTCACCGAACTCGATCATCGTTTAATTAATCCTAGAGGAATGACTGGGGTTATTTGTCCACCTGGCATCGCATCTGATGATACAAACAAGATCTTTTTTTCCGATATAATCGAGAATCAGAGGCTCGCATCCTTAATAGCTTTTGTAAATGAGAAATTCATTTTTCAAGGGGTATTACACAATTTTCGTTTTTGCATTATCACAATGACAGGGAATGACATCCGGAACAATGCTCCTGAATTTGTGTATGAATGCCAGTGTATTGAGGATATTCGTAATCAGGATAGAAAATTTACTCTTAAACGGGATGATTTTAAACGCTTGAATCCAAATACACTCACTGCTCCTGTTTTTAGAACGAACGTGGACGCTGATATTTCTAAAAAGATCTATCGTCGCATACCTGTCTTAATCAATGAAACATCAGAGAAGAACCCCTGGGAAATTTCATTTTCTCGAATGTTCGATATGTCCAATGATAGTGATTTGTTTGTAAATACTCAAAGAGATGGTTACGTTCCACTTTTCGAATCAAAAATGATTCACCAGTACGACCATCGATATGCTTCATTTCATACATTAGATGGAAAAAGGGCGCATATGCTCCCACAGGTATCTTTGGAGGAGCATGAAAGGCCATCTTTTGTGACAAAACCCTGCTATTGGGTATCAGAGTCAGCCGTTTTTTCGAGGTTATCAAAAAAATGGAATCGGCAATTCCATTTATGTTACAGAAGAGTCTCGAGCAAATCCCTTGAAAGGACAATGATTGCATGTATTGTCCCGTTGGTTGCGACAAATGATGGGCTTCCTCAGTTAATAATCGGATCAAGAAAGGAACTCTTATCTTTGCTCATTGCAAATTTGAACTCAATACCATTTGATTTCTGTGCTAGGCAAAAAGTAGGTTCGGCTCATTTAGATTATCATTGTCTTAAACAACTCCCCGTCATCCCACCAGATTGCTACACTCCCGATGACCTCGCATTCATCGTCCCCCGCGTCCTCGAACTGACCTATTCCGCGTGGGACATTAAGGCCTTCGCCGATGATGTCTGGCGGGACGCGGATGAGGCGATGCGGGGCCGGCTCCGCGAGCAGTGGGCGGCGAACGCGGCCATCACGGGTGGCCACCCGTTCGAGCCGCCGGCCTGGGCTGAGATCGCCGAGGACGGGTGCCCGCTCCCGCCGTTCGTCTGGGACGAGGAGCGGCGGGCGGTATTACGGGCGGAGCTTGACGCTCTCTACGCCCGGCTCTACGGACTCACCCGCGACGAGCTGCGATACATCCTCGACCCGGCGGACGTGTACGGGGAGGAGTTCCCCGGCGAGACATTCCGGGTGCTGAAGGAGAAGGAGATCAAGAAGTATGGTGAGTACCGAACCCGCCGGCTCGTGCTCGAGGCATGGGATCGGATGGAGCGCGATTCATGACAGATGATGAAGTTGTGAGTGAAGATCACCCGCAGATGGCCTCTCTTATTTCCAAGCTTCATAAACCAGTTCTGATCGAACTCGACTCTATTGGCCCAGTCGCTTTCGGGCCAATTAATCTAAAAAAATTTTTCCAACTGCCTGAGCTCCTGGCGATCGAGGACGATCGTGACTTTGCGATCGAATTCACCTATCAATTGTTAACAACACCTGATATCACTATAGAGAATTGGCGGGGATTATCTGAAGCGGAGCTCGTCGACGTCGTTAAGACGTTGTGTATCAATCATCGAGGGATAGCAAAGTACTACTCTTCTGACTCTTCTTCCGACCCCTTTACTGCGTTCAGGGCTGCCATTAATAGTCACTCCCGGACCGTAAATGAGATGTGGAGCCAAATCCACATTGATGCACCCACCTTTCAAAATTGCCTGAATCATCTTGAACCGACACTCCTATCGCTCTCAGCGAACTCCGCTATTCAATCCGCTCTCGACACCTTGAGTCCCGGTAACATTCAGGGAAATACTGGTCTATTTTCCCAGATGAGCCAACTTGCCCAGATGAGCCAACTTCAAGCAATTGATATTGATCCGATCAGAATCGCCATCGAAGAGGCACAACGTAATTCACTGGAGATTCAGAAAGAAGTACTTTCGGCATTTGATGGAATCACTACCCAATGGATGACGGCATTGCCCGAGATCTTCTCCCGTCTCAATGAATCCTATTTAAAACTCGATCTAAACTTACTCCCCTTCAACACCTCGCTGACAGAGATCAATGATATTTTGAAGAAGTACCACTGGTTCATCGCCCCCAGCATGTCAGAATCGTTATCGTTAGCTCGGACTGTAAAGGAGATCCATTATAGCGGATCTCATCAACGAAAGAAGATGAACCAGCTCTTTATTCAGTATATCTCTGAAAACGACTATCAAAATTTAAAAATCATGATGGCCGCTTGGAAGGAGAACTCACTTTTCGCTCCGAGAATGGCAATAATTAAATCAGCCCTTGCCGTGCTTCGTGCCACACCCCGCTCCTATAACCCTTCGAATGTGGTCGTTCCCACACTGATTACCCAGATCGATGGAATAATATACGATTTTGTTATTGATCGAGGGATATCCCCTGTAAAGGGTCAATTTTATGATTCAAATAATAAAAGATCAAATCCTGAGAATATCTTGAAGAACCTGATCTTAATACAAGACGTGGGTGGTGATGTTGAGCAGGCCATATCTAAATTACTTGGTTATGGCATTGAGGCGGATACGTTTTTATTGCTCGATGTATTATTTCAAAAATCACTTCGTGGCCAATCCCTAAATCGACCGACGAGTTTCAGTCGCCATAAGATCCTGCATGGAGAGTTCACACGGTACGGGCGAATGGAGAATACAGTCAGGGCTTTTATGATCCTTGATTACCTTGCGTATCTAGATTCAAAAATACCCCGGGTGAGCGATTAGTGGTCTCATTTTAGGCGAACCTCAAAAGTCCACTAACATATATTAAGATATATTTTTTAATTTGTATCTATTACAGATCTTGGAGCATTGTGGGAAATGATGACTGATAATGAAACCAGAAAGCAGGTACCTTCACCGAATCAGCTGGAGGAGCCAGTGGTCATGGAAGCGGCTCTCAAGTCGTTCACTAACAAGCAAGAGATACCACCAAAGAAATCATGACCGATGGATTCCGATATCGTAGTATCAACGACTGAACCGACTGATACCCAAATACCACGGTTTCCACCTTCGCCTCCTTTCTCCGTGGACACCCTGTCCCTCTCCTGGGATGGGGGTCAAAACAGGACTCGCTGAACACATGTTCAAGGATGTAATCTTACATGGATGATAATTCACAGAATCTGGACTCGGCCCCGAGACGGAGAAATCCCCCGGGACTTGAGGAGCCGGTCGTGATGTCGACCGCACTCGGTACCATAGAGAAGGCAGATAAAATCTCGCCGGATCCACGCGACGCTGGTATTATCCGGAAGGCGAGATGATGAGCGAAGAGATTAGGCGGCGGGAAAGAGCACCGTAGATCCCTCATAAAGTGTCCGTCGTCCTGCCGGCTGTCCCAGAAAATTCGAGAAGGGGCGATCATCTGAAAACAGCCGGCAAGGTATTATAGCCTTTTTAGAGACCGAAGATTCCCTGAGCATTATGAGCAAAGATTGCGCCTGTGGTGACGAAGAGGGAGGCCAGTAAAAATGCGATGGCAACCTTGGTGCTGCGCACAATATTGTCTGATTGATCTTTATTCTTCGTGACAGCAAGATCTAAAGTCGCCATGGTATCGATCTTCGCCTGGGGAAGATTGTTCAATCGGTTATTGAGTTTAAACTGCTTCCATGTCTCGCCGGCCATCAGGTACTTGAACTGGCGAAACCCCAGGGCGTGAATGGATGCAATGCCAGATAGCGTAATCAATGCAAGTGAGAGAAGAGCGAGGTGCAGTTCCATGACACCGAGTGAATTGATCACCAACCCGAGGAGTACACCATCCGTGACAAGAACCATGTTGGCTTTCTGGTCCAGCGCACGCTTATCTTCCATGGAACTATCGTAACTCTTCCAAGCAATCTGTAAGGCCAGGTCGGCTACCTCCTTTACTGATTCGTCTTCAGGTCTTGTTCTCCGAGAAAACCGCCTTGCCTGTGACATTTCAATACCCCTCCATTAACCGTACTTCTCTATTTACTAAAAAGGAACCCAATCACCTATTCGTGTCGTTAGGTGTGATAGCATTTCACAAATGATGTAATTTCAACGAACATTACATTCGTGACTGATCCTCTCATCTTCATTTTTAAATACTATCTGCTAGTGCCCCCCTTGATGAGGAAGACATCTTTGAGATCACGATCGAACGGGACGCGCCGGCGATCCGTGAGGCCGAGGAGCGGGTTCTCGGGATCCTGAAGGGTCTGAAGGAGAGGAGTCTCTGATCTGGTTGCAACTGGCTGGTTGACAGATCAGATGTTCAGGGTCACTACCTGCATTGCGGAGGGATGCGTCGCCGTTATCGTCGTCAATGGGGAGGAGTACGAGGGGCCGTTCTACGTCTGGCCTGCCATTTTCACATGCGCTCGACTTGATGGTAGTGAGCAAGACAATGGGCATGGGGCGCTACTCGTGCGGCCAGAGAGAGCAGGCCAGAAATAAGATAATCCATGGAACTTCAAACCGAAATACCCTTTAAGCAGCCGGAATACTAATATATTGAAACTTCTTAGTATCAAACAGTCTCCCGAGAACTATGGTGAAAAATCCCCTCCTAAAATATACTGTTGAAGCACTCTTACGTGAGGCCAACCCTAATGGAGAGCCATATTTTAGAAAGACATATTTTTTTAAGACCCTCTTCCTCCTTCACCAGGCTCTTAAGGAAAAACAAATTGATATCAGGTTGCCCTATTGCTGGTACCTTCATGGGCCTCTAGTTGAGCAGGATACATTTGAAGACCAGACTGGCACCCAACTTCAAAATTATATCACCCCTGCTAATTCAACGATGCGAATTACAAATGTCTATGATGATGGCATAATTGAGAAAGAGAAACAGGTCATATTAATAGAAATTCGCAAAATTCTAAAGAAATATAAAACCGGTCCAATATGGCACGAGGATTATGGTAATAAACTCGTGGGTGAAGCATACCGACGGGCGCCTTTTACCTATCAAAGGACCTATAAGAGAGAGTTTCTTCCTTACTTTGATGACCTAGAAAACGACTCAAATCTCTATGATTATGCCTATGAGAGGATCTCGCAGAATCTCTTTCGATATCTGGATTCGTTGATCACTCAATTTCCAGAGCGTGACATGAACGATATCTTCGATGTGTATCTCATGTGGGACGATACAACCCGGCTCAAAATTGAAAACCACGAGTCAATCAATGATATAAAAGACCTTTCCACACAATATTGGGAGATCTTCTGCAGTCTTCTACGCATCAAACAGAATGAAAATGTTCTCCCCCGAGTTGTGGATAGATGGGAACATGAATTCTCTCGAGCACAGCCAAGTTATTACCATAAATTAGAGTCTATCCAAGATGATTCACTTCAAAAAAATAATCGTGGAGAGACGGCCATCCTCGATCCAGAGATTGATACAATAGTTCGCCGCCTTATGGTCTACGCCCGTGATGCTACTACAACTCTTCCTAAGGAGATGTAGAGTAATTGCCCTATTTCCTTGATTCAATGGTAATTGTGGGTTATATATTTTATAATTCAGATAACTGGGGAAAGGCCGCCGTTTGTGTCTTCGACGATCCAGAGCCAAACCATTCGGGTGACTCTGTAAAACGTGAATGTTTCGGTGAAGGTGAATACGAATCAGGGAAAGTTTCGACAATCAAAAATGAAGTTGCTTCTGCCCTTCGAAAAATCAATTATTATATAAAAAATGGCAGGACTCTCGACCAGGCTGTCAATGAGATTGAAAGCAAACGTATCGGCGAAATAATCAACGATGTACACACTAAAATCACAATAAGTCCTGAGCGACCAATCGAATGGATCATTCGAATCTGTTTGAATAATTTCCAAACTGAAGTCGTCCAGAGGAAGAGCATTGTGGAAAAACAGTGCCAATGGCATAAATATATAATCCCTTCTAGAGAGATTTACGAAACCCTATCGAGTTATATCTCAGATTCTGATGACATTGAGGTCTTGATTGATGCCCACTATGCAGCACAATCTGTACCGAATTTGATATTCATAACAGGTGATTATAATCACATCATCCCATATACCCAAGATATTCTCACACAGACCCACATCCCTGAGATAAAACCACTTGGAACTTTCGGATAAAGCCAGGTATCCATAAGAAAATCACAAATGAGGTTAACTATTAACCTCGAGAAACAGTCCCGTATTTAATAGGAGTTTATATACACAATCGCCAAAAGTGGGGGTTAAAAGCTATCCTCAAATATTTTTCTGAAATCTTTCATTGCCCCCAGTGGAAGCAAATCTGATCGCTCATAAGCAAACCAGTTCCTTTACCATAGTGAGTTGCAATACCCTCTGTCAAGAACCTATACTCTCCGGCCCGTTCTCTGAAGTCATTTCTGCTGCTCCACCCCATTAAAAACTACTAGGACGTGGTCTCCCGAATCTCCACCTACTCCCTCACCAGTTTCTCATAACAGACCGAACAGATCGCGGTCCCGCTGCCGTCATGACTGTACTCCGCCGACTGGAGCCCGCAGACCGAGCACCGGCCGAAGAGGCCGGCATCGACCGGCCTGACCTCGTCGAGCGGGATCGCACCAGGCAGGATCTGGACGGCGGCCTGTTCCCGGGTCCGGTTATAGCAGCCCCGGCAGATATGCCAGCTCCGCTCCTTCTGACCCCGGGCTTGAAACCGTTCGGTGTAGTGCACTACCCGACCGCCGCAGACCGGGCACGGCTTGACAAGGATCCTCCCTGGCCAGAGTCGAAGACAGAAACTCGGAGGGTGCCGGCTGTTGTACCTCATGAGAGAAATTGGATGCATTTCAACGAAAACTGTTCTCACAATGAAAACAAAATTTTTAGAAAAAAACACTGGAGATAAATAAGACATCTTATTATCCGCCCAGAATAAAACACCTTGAGAGAACCAAGTATGCGGATCTTCATCAGTTATGGACGGAAGGATGCCCTCGAATTCGCCCGGAGACTTTCCTCCTGGCTTCGTGATCGGGGCTACGATCCATGGCTCGATGTCGAAAATGGCATCCCTCCAGGCACTCCATTCGATATTAAGATCGAAGACGGGATCAAGGAGAGCGATCTTATCCTGGCACTTCTCTCCCCCGAGAGTGTCCGGCCGGGAGGGTTTTGTCGGAACGAACTCCTCTACGCCCTGTCTCATAACATCGACATTCTCCCGGTCAGGATCGCCGACGTCGATCCACCGATCCAGATCATCTCCCTCAACTACCTTGATGCCAGTACCGATCCTGAGTCCGTCTTCGCCCTTCTCCCCGCCGCCCTCGATCAGATCACAAAGAAGGCATACACCTGGCGGACGACCCCGGGTGCCGCTGGCACATGGTGGGAGAAGATCCGTGTCATCACGTTCCAGGAAGAACTGAAACGATACGGAGGCGACTTCACCGGTAGGGAATGGCTCTTTAACCAATTTGATTCCTGGGCTGCCAAGAAAGATTCACACCTTCTCCTCCTCACCGGAGAGGCTGGGATTGGAAAGAGCGCGCTCTCAGCTCAGTTGACCACCCGGATGGATGTGATGGGGATTCACTTCTCCTCCCGATCGAACCCGGACTCCTGCCGGCCGGAATCCATGATCTCGGCGCTCATCTTCCAGCTCGCCCACCAGTTCCCTGCGTACCGGGAGATCATGGACCAGATCACCCCCCCGGATGCATCAACGGCTCCAGAGGCACTCTTCCGGATGCTCGTGACCGATCCGCTCCGGGCCTGTGAACACCGACTGAATATCAAGAGCCCGTGGATCTTCGTCGTCGACGGACTGGACGAGGCAACTGCCGGTGCCGGAACGGCGATGGTCGACTTCCTGATAGAATCGGTGGAGCGGTTCCCGTCATGGTTCCAGGTTATTGCCACGGCACGGCCTGATCGGGAGCTCCTCGCCCGGTTTATGGGTAACGGTATCCAACAGAAAAGTCTTGAGGCCTCTTCAGGAGACAACCGGAAGGATGTCGCCGAGTATATCCGTGTTCGGGTGGAGTCGGAAGGGTTGAGTGTCATCCCCGGAGTTGCGAACCGGATTGACGAACTCGCCGCCGGAAACTTCCTCTATGCAGAGACCGTCATCGATGCCCTGACTGATCCTGAACCCACGTACCGTCTGACACCCGACGAGCTGGGCAGGCTCCCGCCGGCCCTTGGGGGGCTGTATGACAGGATGTTCCGGAAACGTTTCCCGGATATTACAAAATATGAACAGGAGGTTGCACCACTGGTTGCCTGTCTTGCGGTGACACGGATGCCGGTGCCGGAGCCCCTCCTGATCGCGGCCTCCGGGCTCGATCCCCGGACCGCGACCCGGGGGCTTCGCGCCCTCTCACAGTTCCTGACCCGGGACGATGACAAACTGCGCCTCTTTCACCAGAGCCTCATCCAGTGGTTGATGGACGACCCGGTAGGGAATCCGTTCGCAGTGTTTCCGGAGGAGGGCAATCGTCGGCTTGCGGAGGCAGGCCTGCAGGAGGTACGCGGTGGGAAAAGAGCGGTGTCGGAGTACACCCTGTTCACCCTGCCCTTCTATCTCGTAGAGGCGAGCCTGTTCGATGTTCTGGAGGAAGTCCTCCGGGATCTAAGGTACATTGAGGGAATCTGTAATAGAGGCCGGGAGGAATTCCTGGCTATCTGGTCTGTTGTTGAGCGATCGACGCCGTTACAGATCCAGACGGTATATGCACCTGTCGTTGAGACTCCATCCCTCTATGGAGATTCATTTTTAAACAAAATTGCGTTTCTTTTACTCGTTACAGGTCACCTGGACGGCGCCATGGCGCTTCTGAAGGAGCAGGAACGGATCAGCAGGGGACTCGGGAACGTCGCCGGCCTGCAGGCATCGCTTGGGAACCAGTCGGCCATCCTCTACAAACGCGGCGACTTCGATAGCGCCATGAAACTTCTGAAGGAGCAGGAACGGATCTGCCGCGACCTCGGGAATGTCCACTGTCTGCAACGATCGCTCGGGAACCAGGCACTGATCTTGCAGGTCCGCGGCGACCTTGACAGCGCTGTGAAACTTCTGATGGAGCAGGAACGGATCTGCCGCGACCTCGGGAACTTCAACAGCCTGCAGGTATCTCTCGGAAATCGGGCGACCATCCTCTACACCCGCGGGGACCTCGACGGTGCGATGGCGCTCCACAAGGAAAAGGAACAGATCTGCCGCAACCTCGGGAACCTCGGTGACCTATCGATATCTCTCGGGAACCAGGCGCTGATCCTCAAAGTCCGTGGTGACCTTGACGGCGCCATGGCGCTTCACAAGGAAGAGGAATGGATCTGCCGTGACCTCGGAAACATCGACGGTCTCCAGGCATCGCTCGGAAACCAGGCGTTAATCCTCAAAGCCCGTGGGGACCTCGACGGTGCCATGGGGCTTCTCAAGGAGCAGGAACGGATCTGCCACGAACTTGGAAACATCGACGATCTTCAGTCATCTCTTGGGAATCAGGCGACTATTCTCTACGCCCGCGGGGACCTCGACGGTGCCATGGCTCTCCACAAGGAACAGGAGCGGATCTGCCGCGACCTCGGGAATATCGACGGTCTACAGTTATCGCTTGGGAACCAGGCGCTGATCCTGCAGGATCGCGGCGACCTCGATGGTGCTATGGAACTTCACAAGGAAGAGGAACGGATCTGCCGGGAGCTCGGAAACGTCGACTCCCTGCAGCGATCGCTCGGGAATCAGGCGTTGATCCTCTACATCCGCGGGGATCTCGACGGTGCCATGGCGCTTCACAAGGAAGAGGAACGGATCTGTCGCGACCTCGGGAACATCAATGGTCTTCAGGCATCGCTTGGGAACCAGGCAAACATCCTCTACGCCCGCGGCAACCTCGATAGCGCCATGAAACTTTTGATGGAGCAGGAACGGATCTGCCGCGACCTCGGAAACGATGAGAGACTGCTCGTCTCTCTCGGCATCCAGGCAAACATCCTTGCAGATCGCGGCGACCTGGGTGGGGCCATGGCGCTCCACAGGGAAGAGGAGCAGATTTGCCGCGACCTCGGAGATGACGACTCTTTACAGGTGTCGCTCGCGAACCAGGCACTGATCCTGCAGGCTCGGGGCGACCTCGACGGCGCTATGATGCTTCTCAAGGAGCAGGAACGGATCTGCCGCGACCTCGGGAACACCGACGGCCTGCAGCTAACGCTCTACAACCAGGCCAACATCCTCAGGATCCGCGGGGACCTCGACGGTGCAATGTCTTGTCTCAAGGAGCAGCAACGGATTTACTCCGAACTCGGAAACTTTGAGGGGCTGGCGATCTCACTCGTGAACCAGGCTGTCACCCTCGCACAGCAGGATCAGCATATGGAGGCGTCGAGGGCGGTCGACGAGGCACTCGCCATCTCATCAAAAGGGGGGTGCAATACCTCCCTTGAGGTGCAGATCCGAAAGATCAAAGAGAAGTACGGGTTCTGATAGTAGCTCTCATTGTGGTTCTGATTCGATGAAGGTTCCAGGTCCGTGCATAATGCCCGGTCGGGATCTATTATTCCGAAGAAGGTCCAACCACAGCCGGCCCTACCGAATATCTACCTGCTCCCTCACCAGTTTCTCATAGCACACCGATCAGATCGCGGTCCCGCTGCCGGCATGGTTGTACGCCGCCACCTGGAGCCCGCAGACCGAGCACCGACCGAAGAGGCCGGCATCGACCGGCTCGACCTCGTCGAGCGGGATCGCACCCGGCAGGATCTGGACGGCAGCCTGCTCACGGGCCCGGGCCCGGTTATAGCAGCCCCGGTAGATATGCCGGCCCCGCTCCTTCAAACACCGGGCCTGCCGGGCCTGGTAGCAGGCCACCATAGGCCGGTCATGGCTCGATTAGGGCCTCCCTTGGCCAGCGTCCAAGACAGAGATCCGAAGGGTGGGTATGAAAGGGAATAGATCGAAACCTCCATCAGCCGGCCCCCTCCGGGTCTCTGCCCTCGACGCCGGCCAGGGTGACTCGATCCTGATCCAGTCGCCGGCCGGCAGGACCATGCTCGTCGATGCCGGCGACACCGACGCCGGCTCGCGGGTCGTCGCCGACCTCAAGGCCAGGGGGGTGACGTCACTCGACGCGACACAGCAGTGAATTCATCAAGTTAATAACCTGTCAGAAAGAGTTAGTGTATATGACCCATGTCGAGAGGGCCGCCTTATATCGACAGATAGAAGAGATACGAGGCCGGCCTCTCATCACCTATGTGACCAGTTCGCGCCCCCAGGCCGAAGGGACCATCGCTGGAGATGTCATCCCGGAATTCTGCAGACAGATCCTTGCGTTTCCGAAGGACCAGAAGAAGATCGATCTGCTCATTGTGAGCAGGGGGGGCGACCCCATTGTTGCATATCGGATCATATCGCTGTTACGTGAACGATTCGACGAGATCGGCGTGCTCATCCCCTATGAAGCATACAGTGCCGCCACGCTCCTGGCACTTGGTGCGAATGAGATTGTGATGCATCCGTTCTCAAACCTGGGCCCGGTCGACCCGCAGCTCAATTTCACCAGGAACAAGGAAGGACGAGAGGAGACGATGAATTTCGCCTCAGAAGATCTCGCTCATTTCATGAATTTTGTCTCTGTGGATGTAGGTATCTCTGATCAGGAGCAGAAAGAAAGGGCATTTGAACTGATGGCCAAAGAGGTCGGTGCGGTGTTGATTGGTGCAGCGAAGAGGAGTGCCAATCTCACCCAATCCCTCGGCCAGAAGCTTCTCGGGTCTCACATGGACGATCATAGTAAAGTCGAGATAATATCCGACATGTTGAATAAATCATTCTTCCATCATGGCTATCCTGTTGGGAGAACTGAAGCCAAAGAGATCGGATTGCACGTTGTCTTCCCCCCTGAGAATCTCGAAGAACTGATGTGGAAGGTGTGGGAAGATATCGAAGGTGAGATGGAATGTCGGAAACCATTTAACCCCCACGATATCGCAATGGCGGATCCGCAGATCTCCCAGGCACTTCGACAGGTCCAACAACATCAGATGCCGGCCACCATGCAACCTCAGATGGTGACCGTACATCCCATTGAAACCCGGGTCATATCTGCCGTCGTTGAGAGTAGGAAGATCAGAAGCGAATTCAGATCCACGATCTTGATCAATGCTGTGCGCATGCCAGACCTCAACCTTAATATCAACATAACACCTATGTCAAAAGGCTGGATAGCTCATCCAGAAGTCCATGGAGGTGAAGAGGAATGTATTCGCGACTGACGGCTGACATTGGGGGAACAACGAAGGGAAGTGTCTTGAAGCCGGTCGGGCCGTATCGGATCCACTCGTCGGACTGTATGGGTTCCGTCGTGCAGACGACAGATGTTTTCGGCATCGCTAGGTCGATCTCGATCTCTCCGATTCAATACCCTGCGATCAGAGAGCAGGACCGGGCACGCCGCCCCTCTCAGGGTGAGGACTTTGAGATGCTTATGCGGAGACACAAGCCCACCCTCGATCTCCTGGCACGATAATTCACCCATCTTTTTGTGCAATTGAACACAGCCAGATTTCAATCTCTTCTTGAGTCATCAGCCCTTCTGCGACGCTGCGGATGACGCGATCGTTCTCTTCATCGAGGCTATCGAGTAGGTACTGCTCGGGGGTCCGGTAAAGTACCAACGCCGCCAGCAGGAAGGCCATTCGTTTGTTGCCTGAAACGAAGGGATGACCAGTTGCGACATAATAGAGGAGATACGCAGCCCGCTTGAACGGCTCTGGAATATCGTTACAGAAATCTATCGCGAAGTCGAGATTTCCCGGGTTGATCATCTGACCTTCGGTCCCCTGATCTTCGGGAAGATCGCTCGCCAGAATAAGCTCGATCTGATAACCGATCACGTCTTCAACGGATAACTGTTCCATAGTATTCCCAGGATGGATCACCACAGCATGATCACCATGCTCTTCACGGCGTACAGATGTTTGGAGTGAAGTTCTTTTCTTCTCTATTTAACGAGATTTATGTCGGTGTGATAACGCCGGCGTCTCCGATCTACGCATGAGTATTGTTCATGGTGTCTTATATCCTTGGAGGTATCCACCCTCCCACAACCCCCCTGCGGCGGGTGCCGGGTGGTTCTTCTTCAGCCCCATAAGGCCAGAGAATCAGGACGTGAGCAGCGGATGGTGTGATCTCAAAAACTGGTTGGGGGTCTCTATTGGTATGAGATACGCCCGGATCATCTTCGCCGGCCGGCCGGAAGGTGATCCCTGGTACGAAAGGGACCACTGCGGTTCGGGAGTTCCTCAAGAGAGGCCCAGGTGCCGGCCCATGCCACCTCCAGAAGACTCCCTTTTTGTTTCAACCGATAGCCGGCCCGGCAGGCAGGCTATTACTTTCACCCTACACGGTCCACCCATTAAATAATTTCCTGTTGATGAACACCTATGACGAATACCAATCAGATCACCATTCTGACCTCAAATACAGACGGGATCTCCGCCGGGGAGATCACCGTTGCCGGCAGAGACCAGGGCCGGGAACCACCCTGGAGCCGGCTCAGGACCGGGGTGAACCAATGAATCTGGCACTCACTACAGAACACCAGACCCCGGCAGTCTCCAGTCCCCCTGATTCGTCTGAGATAAAAAGCGAACAGTATTTTCTGGGACATGCCAGGCGGGGAGGATGTGCCGGGAAGCGGCATGGCGTGCCGGCCACCAGAACCGGACAGGGAGGGGCGTATACAGTCGCCTCCTGGTTTCAGCAGCAGGGATTCAAGGTGTTCAGGTCCGAACCCGACAACATACCCCCCGATCTGCTGGCCTGGTCTTCCGATGAACTGGTGCTGGTCCTGATCAGACGGACCAGGCGGAAGCCTCAGTCACTTCATAGGATTGCAGACCTTTACAGTGAGGAGATCCGCTCCTTTCGCAGATTCCCTATCCCTAAAGAGTACCATGGTTCGTACCAGTTCTGGCTCTCGATCTCCCGCCTTGGCTGGCGAGTCTTTGATGTGACGGTGGGTGGGATCCGGGAGATCACCGGGGATCTCTGATCATCCACTCACATGGAGCCGGCACAGTAATCTGCCCATAGGTGCTGCGAGACCTGGTGGAAAGTTGACAAATTTCGATACGTCGCCGGCCAGGTGGACCAAAACATTTTTTTACACTACAGTAAAGGAAAGCGACGCGACTGCAGAAAGTTGGCTCCGTTTCGCATTTGGGGGAATGTTGTTCAATATGAACGCCCCAGAGCCGCAGGCATGTACCTCTTATGACTCCATGGTAATCCAGTTTTTGTGTGGGATAGTTGTGTGATACTGATATCCTTGTAAGAGAACGAAAAAAATAGGGGCCACCCCAATGATGGCCCCTGTGATGAATGCCTGCGACGACGGTTACACTCTGTTTGGGGTAGAATATGAACACCGATAATGTGACGTAACAGGCCCGGATGAATGAGGTGGCGTGGGTGAGGGGGGTCACCCAGATCAGGCCAGGGCCGGCACGGTGTCCGCCCAGGTCTCGACCGCGGTCTTGATCGCGTCGTCCGAGTAGGACCCGATCGTGACCTGGCTCCGACTGAAGGTGACGGTATAGACCTCCCCATTTGCGTCGTGACACTTCAGCGTAGCTGAGAAGGTGTCATCGTCACCGGCATGGCTGCAGGCCACCGCTCCCATCGCGGTCTGCAGTGCGGTATCAGCCAGCACGGCGGTAACGGCCGAGTTGAAGCCGGCAACAGTCGGCGCCTTTGCCGAGACAGTACCGACAGTCTTGGCGTCCTCGTTCTGGTAGGCGATCCGGGCGGAGTAGGCCTCCTTGCTCTTGGTGACCGGCTGGTAACTCTCGGTCCCAACCTGGTAGGCGGTGCAGTTCCAGGGGTTATCGGCGATGACCCCTGCGACGATGCTGTTGAACGCGGTGATGTCCGCGATCGGTGCGGTCAGCTTTCTGGCCGCGGTCTTAGTGATACTTGACTCTACGAAATCTCCCATGATGCTATGCTCCGTGCGGCCGGCTCCTGCCCCTCGCAGAAGTCAGCCCACATAGAAACCATTGACGGGAAAATACCTAATTTTTCTCGCGTTTTTTCATCGGCTGCGGCTGCTCGCCCCATTGCGCGATTGCCGGCCGCAAGCGCAACGAAACAGATCAGTTTTTTGTTGGCGGGTATTAAAAAAATGGGAATGATCAGTTCAGGTCAAACCCGTCGGCCCAGGCTTCACAGATCCAGGCCGGCCGACCAGCCGAGGCATACGGGCCGCCGCCTTTTATCCTGCACTGACCAGGGCGGCCGGGGCCACCCCCCTGGAATACAGGGGGGAGAATCCGCATCAATGCTTACATATCGTTGAACAGTATGACGATATCATTGAAATCGATCTGGCCGTTCTTGTTGAAGTCGAATGCACTGACCGGTTCATTCGTGGCGATCCAGTCCATCTGGTTGAAGTAGAGGACCACGTCATTGAAGTCGATGGCCCCATTGCCATTGACATCTTTATAGAGCCCACCACCGGTGAGGTCACGCGGGACGGCGGACCCTCCCGGGACAACCGCTATGGTTGGCGTCTCCCCTGCGAGGGTCCCGTCCTCCGTGGAGCGATACATGGTGAGATTGTATCCAACGGCATGGTCAGGGAGGGACAGAGGAATGATCTTCGCGGACCAGTTCCCAGCAGTTGGCGAGGCGATTGTGAAGGTGACATGGTTCGAATCGCTCATGGACCAGGCCGTCGACGTGCTCGACGATGACGTGAATGTCTGGCCATTCGGATCGGTGAGTTCGAGGGAGAGGCTCCCCTCCGTCCAGTTAAGGTCGACAAACAGCATGTCAGTCACCGTTGTTCCGATGCCAGACTGAGAAATCGAGTTATCGCGGGATACCGGTCCGGACAGGATGGTAAAGGAATGCTCGATAACGTGGTGGATTTGTCCGGCCAGTATCATGTCAGACACAGTTTTTACAATGGATATGTCATACGGCTCGTCTTCATTGGGATCTACTGGTATCTCTACGGTGGGCTTGATATCTGGATTCTCGAGGTATTTGATCACTCGGTTGATGACTGCCGGCGAGTGGTGGATATGTACATGATCGAAATCGTATCCTGGCTCGTTAATCCCCCCCTCTACTCCTCCGCTTAGGTTCGGGAAACACTCAAATCCCATCCCTTCACGGTAACTTTGCGCCGTCGCGACGATCATATCGCCGTTGAAGGTCCAGTAATACGAGCCATTCAGCGCTACCGCTCTGGTCCGGTAAAGGGCTCCATAGCCGAACCTCACGTCGTGGAAGGGATTCCAGCCCGCGATGACTCGATAGGTTGTCGAACGAGAGAGCTGGTCATATTTCAGATACATTGCCGGATCGGTTGTCGTCTTGAGATACCTGGTTGAGTCACCGAGGGCAGAACAAATTATGGCTTCAAAAAGCGTGGTGTCCGTAGGCCCCTCATGAATGTTTAAAAGATCCGCCCCCGCCGAACCACCATGAGCGGGTGCGATGCCGATCCACTGCCGGACCTCGTTGCCATGACCATTGTGCTCCATGTACCATCGGGAGACGATGGCCCCCATCGAATGGCAGACAATATCGATCTTCCCTGTGTATCCGTTCGGATACAAGTCTGGCCGGTAACTCGATCTCTTATCCCGGATATAGGTGGCTAGAACATCTGCGGAGGCCGTGGGATCAGCACTCGCATCGTATGGGAAGTTCCAGTACTGGATACCCTCCTTATTCAGGGCGGGCGTGAGAGCATCCCACATCCCGGGGCCGCTATTCCATCCATGGATGAGCACGACTGGGATTGGGAGGACGTGGAATCCCTTCTCAAGGCTTTTGGTGGTTCCGTCAGGAGTTGTTACCACGACATCGTAGAGCCCTTCCTTAACATCAGTAAAGGATATTTTTCCTGTGAGCTCGGTGTCGGAGACCCTGGTGACGGTATTGGGCAGGCATGCGATCGTCCCGAGCGTGGCGTTGACCAGTTTGAATGTCGTGCCGGCCGAGAAGTTCTTCCCCCGTACTGAAACGGCGACATTTTCTAGGGTTGAGATAGCGGAATCCGGCGTGATTGAATCAACTGATAGCGGGCCGCTGACGACAATGTAGTTCGGTTTTACAGTCGACTTGGTTCCTCCAGTACCAGTCACCGACAGCTTGACGGAATAGTTACCCGGCTCAGCGTATGTGAACGTCGGGTTCTGAAGGGTGCTGTCAACGATGCCATCGTTGTTGAAATCCCACTGCCATGCGGTGATGCTCCCGGTGGAGGTGTCGGTGAACTGCACGGTCAATGGGGCGGAGCCGGCGGTCAGAGTCGCGGTGAAATCGGTAGTGAGCGAAGCCTCCGGGGCGAACTTCAGGATCTGGCGGTCATAGTTGACGTAGACATTACCGGCGCTGTCGACGTCGACACACGTTGGTCCATAGAGCTGCCCGTCTCCTGTGCTGTCCACACCCCATTTAGTGATGAACGTGCCGGTTGATGTGAACTTCTGGATCCGTTTGTTGCCAAAGTCGGCCACGTAAACATTGTTCGCATCGTCAACTGCGACACCATATGGGACACCCCATGTGGCCCCAAACTGCCCGTCTCCAGAACCATAACTGCCCCATTTCGTCAGGAAGGCGCCGGTCGACGTAAACTTCTGGATCCGGTAGTTCTCCGAGTCGGCGACGTAGACGTTGCCCGCGCTGTCCACGGCGACACCACTGGGACTGTTGAACTGCCCGTCTCTAGAGCCTTTACCCCCCCATGCCGTGATGAACATGCCATTCGACGTGAACTTCTGGATCAGATTGGTGCCCATGTCCGCGGCGTAAACATTGCCGGCGCTATCCACGGCGACATCACGGAGACCCGCGGTGAGCCGGGGGTCTCCATACTCGCCCCATTGTGTGATGAAATTCCTTGACGAATCGAACTTCTGGATCCGGCTGTTACCCGAATCGGCGACGTAGATGTTTCCGGCGCTGTCCACCGCAACTCCATATGGATTGACGAACCACCCGTCATCCGTGCCCCCGCTGCCCCATGTCGTGATAAACGTGCCGTCCGACGTGAACTGCTCCATTCGACCGCGATACGTGTCGGACGCGTAGACGTTACCCGCGTCGTCGACCGAGATACCACCTATACGGAGGAACTGCCCATCCTCCCATCCCGAACTGCCCCATTGTGTGATACACTCATATCCCCCTTCGGCCGAAACGACCTGGACGCTGCTCAACAGAAGCAGCAAAGCACAGAAAATATACAAAAAAAACGAGGATCTCATTCAGAACCACCACAAATATCTTTGAATTGCCTGTTCTCACCTTAACCCTTGCCTTTTTGATTTCCTTATCTATCGAAAGATTACTCAGAGATCTCATTTTTACAGGTACAAAACGCCCGGCGATCTTCGGTCCCTCGGGAACAGAGAGCGGCTCTAGAGAACCCTGGTACTGGTGCCGGTGGCATTCCGCAGGCTGCCGGCCTGCTCCACGCCCCCGGGATCCCACCCAACCCGCCCGTGTTCGCTCCGCTCACACCGAGGAGTGATAACGGGGACGGGGGGCGATCGGCCCGCCGAACCGGAGTGAGGCGGAGCGCCAGCGAGGCGACGAAGGAGCCGAGCGGAAGAGGACCCTACGAACCCGGCCGGCCGGAGGCTGTCGGGCGGTCCCGCTGCCCGACGACCGGAGGCCGGACGTCCTGACAGCGAGGCGGGCGACGTGGAGCCGGGGCGACCGAGCCGACCGAGCGTAGGAGCGTGGGGGGTAGTCCCGACTGATGAGGTGAGGACCTGGACAGAAGTGCGATCGGAGACAGGATGATCGCATCGAACGCCGGCTTCCCTGGAAGGGAAAGCCGGCCCGGTCCCCCGGAGGCTTACGAAGTCCCGACCGGAGGCGGGGCCGATGTCCTGCCATCAGGCGGGCTGAGGTCCTCCAGCAGGAGGGCGGGCGAGTATGCCGGAGGGGGTCCGCGTCCAACCCGGGCGGCTCGACCATTCGGTCTGCGTAGTGGAGGCGGCGGAGTGGAGCGTAGCGGAGCCGGGACCAGGCGAAGCGGAGCCGGAACGGAAGCCGGCCGGAGCGTGAGAACGTTGACCAGGACCACCACCAGATCAGCGAATCGGTCGCCGGCCGAGGCGACTTGTGAGCGGAAGAGCGAGGGGAAAACGCCAGGACGAGAGAACGGAGGGGATGAAAGCCGATGCGCCGGCGGTCCTCCGGCCCGACGGAGGGAGGCCGGCCCGGTCCGGTGAGGTCGGCGGCGATTCTTTGCCGCCGGTCGAGCCGGGACGAGCAGCGAGGCCGGTACCGGCCGAGCGTAGGAAGCCCACCGTGCCGGAGGGGGGGGGTGGCGGGTCCAGTATCCCCAGAGCGAGCGGCCGAGCGATCACCAGAACCAGCAGCGGCGGCACCTCGATCGACACCAGCCGGCGGCCGGCCGCCAGGGAACGGGGAACGCTCGCCCAGGACCGGGAGGGCAATCCCGCACGGGACCGGGATTGAAGAAGGCCGACCAGGGCGGGAACCGCCCTTGTCCGGCCGAACCCGTAACCCGGAGAGCGGGACCACTCCAGGTGAAAAGCCCGCACAAGGGACCGGGCAGCCGGCCCGGTCCAGGGGGGATGAAAAGAGCCACCCCGGCCCAGGAAGTAGGGACCAGGGCAAGCCCGGCGACCGGAGACAGTGAGCCGGCCGGCGGGCAGTCGTTCGGGAGAGGGTGAGATCAGGCCCGGATCAGGAGAGCGCCGGCGGTGCCGGCCCCCTTAACGGTCTGGCGGTTGTATCGCCGCTGTACGGTGTCGGCGAAGAGGGCGGCCTGATGCCGGTACTTGATGGCGGTCCGGACCTGCGAGGAGATCGCCAGGTATCGACACCCGCCCATCAGGACCGAGATCGACCGGCCGCCAGGAGCCTCGACCAGGTGACCGGCTGGCACCGGCCCATCGTCGGTCAGGCGGTAGATCCTCGCGGCGTCGCCCAGGAGGACCTTATCCACGTCCTCCGGCGGGATCCAGCCCTGCATCCCGGTATCATCGTCCTCCACGACCAGGGACGGGCCGGCCACCCGAACCCGCCCACACTTCACCAGGCTGGCCTCGGGGGCCGGGGCAGGGGTCATCCCCGCACCTCCAGACCGCCCACCTGTACACTCTGCTCACAGACGACCAACCAGGACCGGGTGGTCCGGCTGGAGCTGCACGCAGAGATCTCATCCTCGCCCAGGTGGCGCCGGGCGTCCGCGATCGTGACCGTCCAGGTCTCCACCGCGATCGCCTCGAAGACGGCCGGCTGCCGCTCGCGGAGGAGATCCGGATCCAGGGTGCGGACCGTCCGATCGTGTGCCTGCAGGTGGTAGACGTTCCCGTACCCGTCGGGCTGGTCCATCTCGCCAGAGTCGATGACCGCCTCGACCACCTCAGCCCGTCGGGCCGTCAGGGCCGCGATCCGGTGCTTGAGTTCCGCGATCGCCCCGTCGATCTGGTAGACCTCCACCAGGGCCGGCTCTTTCGGCTCGGCGACCGCTTCACGGGCGATGGTCTCCGCCCAGACCGGGACGGCCGGCTCGGGCAGGGTTCCATCGATCGCCTGCTGGAGCATCTCAGGGGTCACGGGGATCGGTCCCGAGCAGACTGCAATCAGACGTTCCAGGCCGGCGAGCGCCTCCGCCCGGGCCGGTGCACGCTCGGCGAGCGGGCAGGCGGTCATGTTGCCCGGGAGCCGGCCGGTGAGCCGGCACTCATAGTTTTTGCTCATCGGTCGCTGCTGGTACTCAGGGCAGGCATCCCGCCGGCAAAAAGAGGAGGAGGCCATTTCAGATCTCCCCCATCGGCCCCAGGCCCAGGAGGTACCGGGTCGCATCAAACGCCCGGGCACGTGACTCCATGATCCCGGCCGCATCGGTCCCCTTCATCGCATCAGCGAGGACCTCAGCCACCCGCCGGATCCCCGTGGCCACGTCGGCCGGCTCGCCGTTGGCGCTCCGGATCACGTTGTCCAGGGTGGCGCCTGCCCGCTCCCGGGCCGCCTCCAGGGTGATGCAGCTGGACATCGGCTGGCTGTCGAAGTCCATACACGGGCCGTGCACCTCGGCCGGCTCGGTGTCATATACCATCTCCTGAGCCTCAAGGCAGACCTGATCGCAGTAGGCGACCGCGGCCCGCCACGCGTCCCGCGAGGGGTGGTGCTGGGCCAGGGTCTCAACCGCGTCACGGGCGATCTCCAGGTCGCGGACCTGGTGAGTCAGGGTGTTGACCTTGAAGGTCAGGTGCTCAGCGTGTTCGGTCAGAACCTCGATCATGCGCTCGGCGCCGTAGCCAGGTGCGGTGGTCGGTTCACGAACAATCCTCCGGCCAGTGGCCTGAGGCATGACTTCCATCTGTGTGTTACTCATTTCTATCTCCCCAGATGTGTCGGGCTGCGGCTCCGGCCGGCCTCGCCGGGTGCCCTACAGTCCTAGTATTCTATACGTTCTATTGGTATATATTTGTTAGTACATTGTTTAAACATTGTATATTTCTCATTTTCAGGAGCTCGCGATCGCTGGCAACCAAGGGCAGAGCGTCTCCCATTTGTTCGGCCTGCGGTTAGGGCAGGGGAGAGCGCACAGGGCCCAAAGGCGATCGCGACCGGGGTGGCGCTGCTTATCGCCCGCCCAGAGGACCGGCCGCTCTGCTGCTGCTCCATCCCGGCCGGCAGGACTCACATTTCAGAACCGGGACATCTCCCAGGTGATCACGATCAGGACCGGCCGACCAGGGCGAGTGGGACCCACCACCCGCCCCCGCCAGCGCGCAAAAACCGAATACGCTCACCAGTCGCCTCAGCCGGCGACCGGTTCGTTGGTCAGGTGGTGGTGTAGGCAGACGCTCTTACGCTCCGGACCTCCTCCGTTCCCGCTCCGCTTCGCCCGGTCCCGGCTCCGCTGCGCTCCTCTCCGTCGGCCTTCGCTACGCTGACCGGATTGGTGTGTCGCCCTGGTGAGTGCGGTCCCCCTCCGGCCTTCTCGCCCGACCGCCGGCTGGAGGACATCGGCCCGCCTGACGGCAGGACCTCAGCCCCGCCTCTGGTCGGGACTTCGCTCGCCTCTGGGAACCGGGTCGGCGTACCCCTGCGGGGTAGCCGGCGTTCTACGTCATCACCTGGTCGCGATCGCACTGGTGGATCTGCCTCCCCATCAATCCGGACCTCACCCCCACGTTCCTACGCTCGGCCGGCTCGGTCGCCCCGGCTCCACGTCGCCCTCCTCGCTGTCAGGACGTCCGGCCTCCGGTCGTCGGGCAGCGAGACCGCCCGACCGCCTCCGGCCGGCCGGATTCGTGGGGTCCTCTTCCGCTCGGCTCCTTCGTCGCCTCGCTGGCGCTCCGCCTCACTCCGGTTCGGCGGGATGCTCCTCTCCTCACGTCTATCATTCATCGGTGAGCGGAGCGAACAGGGCGGGTGGGTGGGATCCCGGGGACGTGGAGCAGGCCGGCAGCCTGCGGAGCGTCGCCGGCACAAGTGCGAAGAGTGGCCGCCGGTCCTGTGATGAGAAGGGCCGCCGCGAACTGAAAAGAGAACGAGAGGGCCGGCCGGCCTGTTGACCGCCGACCCCTTGGAAACTGGGGACTGATCACCTGTTCGAGAACAGAGCCACAGCCGCGTCCAGCCGGCAGAAGAATTTCTGCGTGACCTTCGCGATCGCGTGGGCGTCCTCGTCGGAGATCTCACCGTCACCGGCCGCCTCGTAGTAGGTCCGGGACTGATCCCTGAATGCATCGATCACATCCAGGATTGCATAGACCCGGCGCTGACCAAGCCAGCAGCCGATACCAAACGATCCGAGGATCCCGACCAGAGTCAGGATCACGTCCCCCTGAGTTTCGATCATGTTTTCCCTCCTGTGCAGCCGAGGGGGTGCGTACACAAACCTAGATACGTTTTCACAATGTATATACTATGTCGTAACATTGGAGGCATGAGCGTGGACACAATGAAAATCGAAATCACTGGCTATCAGGTGCTGGAGAAGCGAGCGATCAAGTCCGGCAACGGCGCCCACATACTGGTCCCTGTGTCGTGGGTGGGCCGGCGCTGCAAAATAATCCTTTTGGAAGACGCAGACATCCCCGTACCCGAACACTCAAACCCTGGAGTGGAATAAGTAGCGGACAGCCGCGAACACCTCGCCTGAGCTTCTCCCGGCTTTGCAGATGCGGATAAATTTGCCGGAACAAGAACTCTTTATGGATTGAAATGTTCATATCTGCATGAAAGGCAACAGTGATCTCTGTGGTCCTTCGCACTACGAAAGAAGTACCGTCAGTAATTGAAACCAATCGTATTCTTTCGAGTAGCGAATGAAAGAGGGCGTTACAGTAGATTCCCATAGGCCCATCCCGGGCTCTCTTTCCGGTATCGATCTGACCCCAGGTGAGGATCAAGAGCATGCACATGGATATAGCAGTATTCACAACATTAATTGGGAGGCAGCAGTGACGCTCAGCGCAGATGAACGATCCCGGTACGGCCGGCAGATACTGATCTTTGACGAAGAGGGGCAGGAACGTCTGAAGCAGGCGACGATCGTGATCGCCGGCGCCGGGGGGCTCGGCTCGCCGGTGGCAGTGTACTGTGCGGCTGCAGGCGTCGGCAGGATCGTGCTGATCGACAAGGACGTGGTCGACCTGTCCAATCTGAACAGGCAGATCCTCCATGCGACCCCCGACATCGGGAGGCAAAAGGTCGTCTCTGCAGAGGAGAAACTGCAGGCCCTGAACCCCGCCATCGAGATTGTGCCGATCCATGAGACGATCGATGCCGAAAACATCGGGGACCTGGTCGGGGATGCCGACGGGATCGTCGACGCGATGGACAACTACCCGATCCGGTTCCTGCTGAACCGGACGGCCCACGAAAAAGGGATACCCCTCTTTCAC
Source organism: Methanosphaerula subterraneus (assembly GCF_052055875.1). GTDB lineage: Archaea > Halobacteriota > Methanomicrobia > Methanomicrobiales > Methanospirillaceae > Methanosphaerula > Methanosphaerula subterraneus. The sequence goes on along the minus strand of NZ_CP170508.1, from coordinate 644,429 downwards.
GGTGCGGTCAGGGGGTTCCACGGCCAGGCGACCACGATCGTACCCGGGGAGACCCCGTGCCTCTCCTGCATCTTCCCCCATGCCCCCCCGGCCGAGGTCTTTCCCATCGTCGGGGTGACCGCGGGGATCATCGGGATGATCCAGGCCGGCGAGGTGATCAAGCACCTGACCGGAACCGGAGCCCTGCTCGCCGGGAAGCTTCTGCTCTGGGACGGTCTCAACAGCCGGACAGAGGAGATCTCAGTCTCGGCAAACCCACACTGCCCGGTCTGCGGATCGCCGCAGAAGGAGTAACCAGGATGACAGCGATAACCATCAGATTCTTCGCGCAGTTTCGAGAACTGCTCGGCGAACGGATACAGCTCGTGGTTCCGGAAGCGACCACGATCACAGAAGCGGTGCAGATCGTCTGCAGGGAACGGAAGGAAGCGGCAGACGCCCTCTTCGGAGAGGACGGGGCCTTTCGGGAGTATGTGATCCTGATGCAGAACGGCACCCGTGTGAACCGGACTGAGGCCGGCTCGACCGTTGTCGCGGACGGGGACGAACTGGCGGTCTTCCCGCCGGTTGCCGGAGGATAGACGAGATGACCGCAGTGGATCGAATCAGGATTGCAATTCAGCATGAGGATTTCGACATCGGTCAGCTGATCGAAGAGGCCAGGGAACGGAGCAGCGGCGCGATCGTTACCTTCAACGGTATCGTCAGGGACGACGGGATCGAGGTGATGGAACTGGAGGCCTACGAGGAGGTCGCCGCCAGGGAACTGCGCCAGATCGCCGAGAAGGCCGTCGGCCAGTACAATCTCCATGCCGTAACGGTCATCCATCGGGTCGGACCCCTGAAGGTCGGCGAGAACATCGTGGCCATCGTCGTCGGCGCCGGCCACCGGCGTGAAGCGTTTCTCGGGTGCGAGGAGATCCTCGAATGGCTCAAGGCGGAGGTGCCGATCTGGAAGAAGGAGCACCGGGACGATGGCGCCACCTGGGTGAAGGGCGAGTCCCCTGAGGCGAAGCATCTCCGGTAATACGTCACCCTCATTCGCGGAGGTCGGAGGATGGGGTCGAGGATCCCTGTCCAGGCCCGGTTTCGGCAGGGATCGATCCCGCTGTATCCCTACCGGACCCTGCCGGGTGTAACCGGGATATACTTTTTCGGTTTTTTTGTGCATTCCAGCCGTTATTGAGGTTCAATCAGGTCAGGACCAATCGGATGGAACCTGATCGGCAGGATTCCCTGAACTCCGGGCATCTCATATTTTAATATGCATTATTACCATAACAGTACCAGACGATACATGGGGAACTGTTTGTATGACCCAGGGAGACAGAGATCTCGCCATGTACAGATTATCATCTGTACCATGCTCTGTCTTCTCATCTCAATGGCAATCCCTTCTCTGGCTTCAGCTGAGCCGCTGCTGCCCAATGAGACAACGCAGACGGTGGTTCCGAGCACTCCCACCACCCTTCCGACCGTGATCCCGCCGGATACCACGGTCACGCCTGACACCACGCAGATTCAGACGGTCACTCCCACACCGACGTCCATTCCGACCGTGGTAACCACGGTCACCACCTTCACCACCATCCCGACGACCCCGGTCACGACCCTGCCGGTCACCACCATAGCGACCACGCCGATCACGACCCTGCCGGTCACCACCATCCCGACGATCGTGACCCAACCGACGACCACCATCACCTCCTCATCCCATACGCCCCCGTCCCTGCTGATCAATCCGCCGACGATCAACCAGTTGAAGATCACCGTCGACGGGACATCGACGCCCGGGGAGTTCGGCCAGACGATCACCAGGATATCATGGAACTGGGGGGACGGCAGGATCGAGGACCAGCAGTTCCCTGCCTCGCACACCTATGCCCGGGCGGGCAGGTACGTGGTCACGGCCACCAGTTACCAGAGCGACGGGACCTTCAACACCAGGAACTTTGAAGCTGAACTGTCCCCTCCTTCGGTCACCACGACGGTGATCACGACCACCATGCCCCTCCCAGGCGCGCCCCGCCTGGTCCTGATGACCCCTGAGATCAACAACAGCACGGTCGTCGTGAACGGTATCCCCCAGGTGGGAAGCCCGTCGATGAGTATTGTGAAGTTGCAGGTGGACTGGGGCGACCAGAAGAAGGAGGATTATGCGGCCTTCCCGTTCCAGCACACCTACACCAGCCCCGGTCAGTACCAGATCTGGGTCACCGGTGTCCAGAGCGACGGGCAGTCGACCATCCAGAACCTGACGGTTGAGATCGGTTCCCTGGCTCCCGGCACGCTTCCAACGCCGGTGACGTCCATACCCGGGCCGTTCTGGACCCGGTCCGGTGTCATCCCCGGCCTGCTGGTCGTGCTGATCGCTGCCATCGTCGGCGGCGGGGCGCTGCTCTGGCGGAGGCGCGATATGGGGTCCGTGGTGATCCCGACATCAGAACCGCTCGAAGAGGCGGTGGCAGCCTATACCCGGGCCCGCGAGCATGGCGACCTGGTGCAGGCCCGGAAGAACGCCCTCGAGTGCGCCCAGCTGCTGGTGATCCTCGCTGAGGCGGAACCCCAGTACAGTGCGGCGTACCTTGAGAAGGCGGACGACTGGAAGGCGATCGCCCGTTCCCTGACCCAGCACCTGGAGACCGAGCACGAACACGAGCAGATAGACCAGAGCCCGGTGATCTCCCTTGAGAAGAACGGTTCCCGGGGCACCGCCGAGAAGGGCGAAGAGGTGACCCTCGACCAGATGTCGACAGAGGTGCTCGAGGGGACCGACATCGACCCGACGGTCTTCGGGGCGGTGCTGACGATTGCCCTTGAGATCGCCCGGGAAGGCAGGGAAGGGCAGGCCGTCGGGACTGCGTTCATCGTCGGGGATTCCGAGGAGGTGATGAACGCATCGACCCAGTTCATCCTGAACCCGTTCAAAGGGCATCAGATCGAGGAGCGTCTGATCACAGACCAGAACCTGCATGAGAACATCAAGGAGTTCGCACTCCTCGACGGTGCCTTCATCATTTCGAGCAACGGGGCGGTCGAGGCGGCCGGCCGCTACATCACGGTCGACACCAGCGGAGTCTCCCTACCGGCCGGGCTCGGGTCACGCCATGCCTCGGCAGCAGGGATCACCCGGGTCACCAACTCGGTCGGGGTCGTGGTCTCGCAGAGCGGCGGCCTGATCAAGGTGATCAAGGGCGGAAAGATCCTCTGGACGATCACACCATAACCATTTTTTCTATCTTTCAAAAAAAGTTTAAAGAAATTTCAGGATCTCTCGTCACGTCTTCTGTTCTTCACCGGTCGGGATGGGATCGGTCAGCTTGTGGTACAGTTCCTCACCGACACACTCCTTTGCGTACTTGCACCAGTGGACGCAGGACTCGAGATCATTGTAAACCGGGGTGCCGCAGACTGAACAGTGGACGACGCGATCATTCGAGAAGACCTCGACCTCGGCCCCGCAGTGCGGGCATCGCTTGATCGTCAGGGTCGGGGTTCGAAGGTTGGCAGTTCCAGGGCAGTGGTCAAACATGGCAGGCTCTCTGGTGATTACAGAATAGACACCCGAGGTATTACTCTTTTTGCCGGAGCCGCATGGACCTGGTGCCATCTGCCACACCGTCACCGAACGCTTTTTTGGGCACAAATATCGACAACTGACGAAGACCACAACATTCATTATATATGATCATTATTAATAATGTAGAATAAAGATGCCTGAAGACTTTGATGTAAAACTGGACACCAAGTATCACTTGCCTGATCCAGCGTTTATCCAGAACTCCTCGATAATGGACTACGAGAAGGTCTATCAGGAGTCACTCTCTGATCCGGAGGGCTTCTGGGAGAAGGTTGCAGCAGACCTCCACTGGTACCGGCGATGGGACAAGGTGCTCGAATGGGAGCACCCCTATGCACGCTGGTTCGTCAACGGCAAGACCAACATCACCTACAACTGCCTGGACCGGCATGTCTTCGGCGGCAGGAGAAACAAGGTCGCCCTGATCTGGAAAGGGGAGGGGGACGACGACGAACGGATCTTCACCTACCGCCACCTGTACCATGCGGTGAACAGGTTTGCCAATGGCCTCCGGAAACTCGGCGTCCAGAAGGGCGACCGGGTCTGCATCTACATGCCGATGGTGCCCGAACAGATCATTGCGATGCTCGGGTGCGCACGGATCGGTGCGGTCCATACCGTCGTCTTCGGCGGTTTCGGATCGGCCGCCCTGAACGCCAGGATCGTCGGGGCCGAGGCCAAGATCGTGGTCACTGCCGACTATGCCGTGAGGCGTGGGAAGTCGATCCCGCTCAAGCACCTGATCGAGGAGGCGATCATCAATGCCCCGTCGGTCGAGCATGTGATCGTCCTCCGGCGGAAGCAGGACCAGCCGATCGAGATCCATTCTGAGATGGAGGTCGACTACGACGAGCTGATGGCCAGTGTGGACCGGAAGAGCGAACTTGAGGTGATGGACGCCGAAGACCCGCTCTTTATCCTGTACACCTCCGGTACCACCGGAGCACCGAAAGGGATCGTCCACACCTGCGGCGGGTACATGGTCGGCACCTACTATACGACCAAACATGTCTTCGACATCAAGGAGAACGATGTCTACTGGTGCACGGCCGACCCCGGCTGGATCACCGGCCACTCGTACGTGGTCTACGGACCGCTGATGCAGGGGACCACGGTCGTGATCGCAGAGTGTACGCCGGATTACCCTGACCCGGGGTCCTGGTGGTCGATCATGGAGGAGTACGGGGTCAACATCCTGTATACGGCCCCGACCGCCATCCGGATGTTCATGAAGATGGGCGAGCAGTGGCCGGACCGGTACGATCTCTCGTACCTCCGGGTGCTCGGATCTGTCGGGGAACCCCTGAACCCTGAGGCGTTCGAGTGGTTCTATAAAACGATCGGAAAGGAGAAGTGTCCGATCGTCGACACCTGGTGGCAGACCGAGACCGGGATGCACATGCTGACCACGATGGTCGGTCAGCCGATGCGGCCCGGGTTTGCCGGCAAATCCATACCGGGTGTGGATGTGGACGTGGTCGACAAGGACGGTGAATCGGTGCCGCCCGGAACCGGCGGGTTCCTGGTCGTGAAGAAGCCGTGGCCGGCGATGATGCGGACCGTGGTGAACAACGACGCGATCTACCGGAAGTACTGGACCACCATCAAAGACTACTACACCGCCGGCGACCTGGCCGTGAAGGGCGATGACGGCAATATCATGGTGATCGGCAGGTCCGACGACCTGATCATCGTCTCAGGCCACAACATCGGGACAGCCGAGGTGGAGAGCGCCCTGGTCTCGCACAAGGCGGTGGCCGAGGCAGCCGTGATCGGCAAGCCGGATCCGATGAAGGGGAATATCATCAAGGCCTTCGTGACACTCCGGGTCGGCCACCAGCCGACCGACCGGCTCAGGAACGAGCTGGTCTATCATGTCCGGATCACCCTCGGCCCGATCGCGATGCCTTCAGAGATCGAATTCGTCGACTCCCTGCCAAAGACGCGCTCAGGAAAGATCATGCGCAGGGTCTTGAAGGCCAAGGAGATGGGACTCGATCCCGGGGACACCTCAACCATGGAAGAATAATACCACATTTTTTATATACTGCCCTGTGGCATTTATGTAACCATGGATAAGAGGCCGGAGGATTCACTCAAGATTGAGAACATTGTTGCTTCTGCAAAGGTGACCGATCATCTGGACCTCCCGTTCATCGCCTCCCGGTTGGAGGGTGCGGAGTACGACAAGAAACGTTTCCCTGGTGTCGTGGTCAGAATCAAGGATCCAAAGATTGCAGCCCTGATCTTCAACTCCGGCAAGGTGGTGCTGACCGGGGCCAAGAGCCTCGACATTCTTGACCGGGGGCTTGCCCTGCTCTCTGATATGCTCCGGGGGCTCGGGATTGAGATCGACGGGACGCCCACCTACAAGGTCCAGAACATCGTGACCTCGGCAGACCTGGGGTCGACGATCAATCTGAATAAGATCGCAGTCGGGTTCAACCTCAACAAGATCGAATACGAGCCCGAGCAGTTCCCCGGCCTGGTCTACCGGCTCGATGATCCCAAGGTCGTCCTTCTCCTCTTCGGATCCGGCAAACTGATCATCACCGGCGGAAAATATGCAGAAGACGCAGAGCGGGCCGTGCAGAAGATCATGAGCGATCTGCAGGGTCTCGGGCTGATCTGATCCGCCTGCGGCAGGTCGGACCTGAACGTAACCCTTTTTTTAGTGGTCATCCGGAACCGGATCCCCCAGGTCTCAGTTCCTGACAGGGAGATCGCCGGGACTCCTTCTCTGGGTATAAAAAAAGCGAATGATTACCGGCCGTAGACGACCGATGTCGTGCCGAACTGGATCACATGCCCCTGCATCGCTTCGATCAGGGCGGCCTGCTCGGCACCCGGCGCCAGATCGAGCCTGGTGTCGAGCCCGTAGACCTTGATCTCGTACCGGTGCGCCTGCCCGTTCGGGGGACAGGGGCCGGAATATCCGATCTTCCCCATGACGTTCTTTCCCTGCATGGCGCTGATCGGGAACGAGACGATCAGGTCCTTGGGGATGTCCTCGGGCACGATCGAGACCACCTCCATATTCCACATCAACCAGTGGGGAGCAGTGCCGCCGCCCGGGGCATCGGCGTCGGTCATCATGAGTGCAAAGGATGCGATACCGTTCTCCTCGATTCCATCGATCTCAAGCGCCGGCGAGACGTCTCCACCATCGCAGGTGTACCGGGGTGGCAGGTTCTTTACAGCGATTCGAACCGTCAGTGGTTTCATAGATACCACAGTCGGACCTATTCTATATATAGCCAGCGGGCCGGCAGGTCAGGTCCTGGAGAACATCGCAATGGTGTTCCCGAACTGGACCACATGCCCCTGCATCGCAGCGTTCAGTTCGTGGCTGGTGAACCCTCCCGCGATCTCCAGCCGGCTGTCGAGTCCATAGGCCTTGACGATGATCTGATGGGTCTCCCCCTCCTTGGGACAGGGTCCCCGGTACCCGATCGTCCCGAAGTCGTTCCTCCCCTGAACAGCGGAGAACGGGGTGTCGATCACCTCCTCTTTCGGAATCCTGGGCGGGATCGCGGCGACCGGCGGGATGTTGCAGATCAGCCAGGTGGCGAAGGTGCAGCCCGGTTCAAACGGATCGATGGCCACAACCGCGAGCGTCTTCACCGCCGGGTCGAGGGGGCCCAGGGTGATCCGCGGTGAAACATTCTCTCCATAACAGGTGAAGACTTCGGGCAACTCACCATAATCCAGACGCACAGATAGATCCTTCATGATTTATCACAACAGTACGTTACGATGGCGCTCCTCGGTAATAAATCATGCAGAACCGATCCGGCCATCCCTTTATCCGGTTTTGCGCAGATACTCTGGGGAGAAGATGCAGGTACACTGGCGGCGGATCCATGCGGCACGAAACACCTACGCGATACTGGCGGCGGCCTCTGAACAGGCCGGGTATCCCATGGACCTCGTGGACCGGCCGGTCCCGGATGTGACCTGCTACAGCCTGAACTCCCTCTCTGCGCCGGCCCTGAAAGAGGAGATCCGGACGGCCCCCTGCATCACCATCGCCGGCGGGCCCTATGCGACGGCCTGCTACCAGGAGGTGGCGGCCTGGGCCGACTACGTGGTGGTGGGCGAGGGGGAGCACACCCTGCCGGCCCTCCTCGCGACCATCGAGGAGGGGGACGGAAGGGTCCCGCCGGGGGTCGCGACCGGCGAGGGGTATACCCCGGCGACGTCCAGCGTGGTGCTGGACGCGTACCCGCCGTTCTCGCAGGTGAAGGGATATATCGAGATCAGCCGCGGGTGTCCGCACCGGTGCGGGTACTGCCAGACGCCGCAGATCTTCGGCCACTGCATGCGCCACCGGTCGATCGATGTAATTGCCAGGGCGGCCGAGCGGTGCCGGGACGTCCGGTGCGTCACCCCGAACGCCCTGGCCTATGGATCGGACGGCATCCACCCCCGGCTCGACAAGGTCGAGCACCTGCTCAGGCGGCTCTCGGGAGCGATCTATATCGGGACGTTCCCCAGCGAGGTCAGGCCCGAGTTCATCACGCCCGAGGCTCTCGACCTGATCTGCACCTACTGCAGCAACACCCGCCTCCACTTCGGGGCACAGTCCGGGAGCGACCGGGTGCTGACCGCACTCGGCCGGGGGCATACGGTGGCGGCCGTCGAAGAGGCGGTCGAACTCTGCAGGGAGGCAGGGATCACCCCGGTGGTGGACATGATCGTGGGGCTGCCCTGCGACGACGATGAGAGTGAGCGGGCGACTGGAAAACTGATTCGCTGGGTCGCGGACCGTGGGATCGTCCATGCTCATCAGTTTATGCCACTTCCGGCCACTCGGCTTGCAAATTCGGCTCCGCGCCCGTTGCTGCCCGAGACCGAGCACATCCTCGGTCACCTCTCTTCGACCGGAAAACTGACCGGATCATGGCAGATCCGACATTAAGGTTTTTTACCAATCGGCCAAATGATGTACTATGATGGATGTGCTATTGATAGCAGATCTGCATGGACAATTCGGAAAACTTGAATCCTTTCTCGAAATTGGAGCCGATGCGATGATCATAGCCGGGGACATAACCAACTTTGGACCTCTTGACCCGGTAGATGCCCTGTTCTCTCGAATAGATGTACCCAGCTTTGCCGTTCCTGGCAACTGCGACCCACGGGAGATCATAGATGTGATCGAGCATTCCGATGGAGTCAATCTCCACGGCTCGCGCCTTTCATTAGGAAAGGTGACTCTTGCAGGTATCGGTGGATCCAATCCCACCCCCTTCAGTACACCCTTTGAATTAAAGGAAGAAGAGATCGAACAGATGCTGACCCACGTAGTCTCCACCATGGAGCGGTCCATCCACAATGTTCTGGTCTCCCACGCCCCACCAAAAGGAGTGCTTGACCTTGTCGGCGAAGATAACGTCGGCAGTGAGAGTGTCAGGAACCACATGAAAGACTTCGACCTCGTCTGCTGTGCCCACGTGCACGAGCAGCGGGGTGTCGCAGATGTCGATGGTGTCAAGGTCGTCAATCCTGGACCTGCATCGGACGGCTACTGCGCCCTTATCCACCTCGGCGACGAGGCCAAGGACATCAAGATCGAGCTGCTCCAGGTCTGAAACGACCAGAGGCCGGCGGGGTCTCAACTGAGACCTCCCCACTTTTTTCTTATCATGACCGGATACGGGACGGGCCGGCCGGGCGGATGCGTTCGTCACGCTGACCGTTCTCTCTGTTCCATCGAAACTCCTTTATCCAGACACGGTCATTCTCACCAAAGGGACCATTCGGTCGGCCAGACAGGACGAACGAGGATCATGACCACACTGGATATCGATTCGGTCACCGGCCTCTCCAGCCAGGAGGCCGGCGAGAGATTGCTGGCCGAAGGGTTCAACGAACTCCCGGAGTCGAACAGGAAGAGCGTGCTCTGGATCGTCGTCGGGGTGGTCAGGGAGCCGATCTTTCTCCTCCTGGTCGCCAGCGGTCTGATCTATTTCATGCTCGGGGACCTCTCCGAGGGGATGATGCTGATGAGTTTTGTCGTTCTCATCATCGGCATCACGGTCTACCAGGAGCAGAAGACCGAACATGCGCTGGAGGCCCTTCGGAATCTCTCCTCTCCGCGGGCCCTGGTGATCCGCGACGGCGAACACCGGCGGATCCCCGGGCGCGAGGTCGTGACCAGGGACCTGCTCGTCCTCTCCGAAGGGGACCGCGTCCCTGCGGACGGTATCCTGCTCTCCTCGTCCAACCTGTCGGTCGACGAGTCGCTGCTGACCGGGGAGTCGGTCCCGGTCAGGAAGGTCCCCTGGCAGGGGGAGGAGCAGACCGGCCGGCCGGGCGGTGACGATCAGCCCTTCGTCTACTCGGGGACGCTGGTCGTGCAGGGGCAGGGGCTGGTGGAGGTCCGGGCCACCAGTATCCACACCGAGATGGGGAAGATCGGGAGCGTCCTTTCGACCGTCGAGCGGGGCGAGACCCGGCTGAAGGGTGAGATCACCAGGCTTGTCAGGACGATCGCCCTGGTCGGGCTGCTGCTCTGCGTCATCATCGTGGTGGTGTACACCCTCACCCGGATGAACTGGGTCGAGGGGGTCCTGGCCGGGATCACCCTGGCGATGGCCATCCTCCCGGAGGAGTTCCCGGTGGTCCTGACGGTCTTCCTGGCCCTCGGGGCATGGCGGATCTCGAAGAATCACGTCCTCACCCGCCAGATCCCGGCGATCGAGACCCTCGGTTCGGCGACCGTCCTCTGCGTGGACAAGACCGGGACGCTCACCCAGAACCGGATGTCGGTGCAGAAGTTCTATGGCGGGGGGGAGCTCTGCGACCACGACCCGGGGGCCAACTCGGTCGCCGGCAGCTGCCACGAGGTGGCCGAGTTCAGCATCCTCGCCTGTAAGAAGGACCCCTTCGACCCGATGGAGAAGGCCCTGGTGCAGCTCGCTGACGGGGATTTCGGGGAGACCGAGCATATCCATAAAACCTGGGAACTGGTCCAGGAGTATCCCCTCTCACCCGAGCTCCTGGCGATGTCGAATGTCTGGCGGTCGGTGCAGGGGGATGACTACGTGATCGCCGCGAAAGGTGCGCCCGAGGCGATCGCCGATCTCTGCCACTTCACGCCCGGGCAGGTGCAGGATCTGGCAGCGCCGATCGCTGCGATGGCAGCCGACGGGCTCCGCGTCCTGGGGGTGGCGAAGGCCCGGTTCACCGCCGCCGGTCTGCCCGTCGAACAGCACGATTTCACCTTCGAATTTGTCGGGCTGGTCGGGTTCGCCGACCCGGTCCGCCCCGGGGTGGAGGAGGCGGTCAGGGAGTGCAGCACGGCCGGGATCCGGGTGATCATGATCACCGGGGACTACCCGCTCACGGCCCGGAGTATCGGCACCCACATAGGTCTCGTCGACGCAGACCACTGGATCACCGGCCTCGACCTCGACGGGATGAGCGATGCCGGTCTCTTAGAGCGGATCGGGTCGGTCGCCATCTTCGCCCGGGTCGTCCCTGAGCAGAAACTCAGGATCGTCGACGCCCTCAAGAGGTCGGGGGAGGTGGTGGCGATGACCGGGGACGGGGTGAACGATGCCCCGGCCCTGAAGTCGGCCGACATCGGGATCGCCATGGGCGGCCGGGGGACCGATGTGGCCCGGGAGGCCGCCTCGCTGGTGCTGCTCGACGACAACTTCACCTCCATCGTTTCGGCCGTGCGGCTCGGCAGGCGGATCTTCGACAACCTGAAGAAGGCGATGGCGTACATCCTCTCCATCCACCTCCCGATCGCCGGCCTCTCCCTGGTGCCGGTGCTCTTCAACCTCCCCCTGGTGCTGCTGCCGGTGCACATCGTCTTCCTCGAACTGATCATCGACCCGGCCTGCTCGATCGTCTTCGAGTCCGAGGAGGAGGAGGCGGACGTGATGAGACGCCCGCCGCGGCAGCAGGACGAGGGGCTCTTCACCAGGAAGACCCTGGGCCTCAGCCTCCTCCAGGGCGGGGTGGTGCTCGGGGTGCTGCTGCTGGTCTATGCCGGCGCCCTCGCCCAGGGTTTCTCCGAACCGGCGGTCAGGACCCTGACGTTCACGACCATCGTGATCGCCAACCTCTCCCTGATCCTGACGAACCGGTCCTGGTCGGAGACGATCCTGACCACGCTGCGGTCCCGGAACCGGGCGCTGGTGGTGGTCGTTCTGCTGACGCTCGGTGCCCTGTCTCTGGTCCTCTCCCTCCCGGTGCTGCAGGACCTCTTCCGGTTCCAGCCGGTCTCCCCCTGGTACCTCCTCGCCGCTGTCGGGGCCGGCGTCGGGAGCGTCCTCTGGTTCGAGGTCTACAAACTCTGGAAGAACCGGGAGTGATAGGTCGACCCCTGATGGTGACCGTCTGCCGGGCACCTCACAACTCTTTTTAATCCAGCCTTCGAATGGGATCTGATAAGATCCCGGTGGATCTGAGGGAGAGGGATTGGCACGACGAGAGCGGAGGAGGCGGTACCGGTGGCGGATACGCGGCATAACCTGATCCTCTTCGACCTCGATGACCAGCGGTACGGACTCGAACTCGGGCAGGTCCAGCGGGTCGTCAGGGTGGTGGCGATCACGCCGGTACCGGGCGGACCGGCGGCCATGCTCGGCCTCTTCAACCTCGAAGGGACGATCATCCCGGTGATGAACACCCGGCGGATGCTCCACCTGCCTGAGCGGGAACTCCGGCTCTCCGATCAGCTGCTGATCGTGCAGACCTCAGGCCGGCCCGTCGCGCTGCTCGTCGATGCGGTCCACGGGGTCTCTGATGGCCGGGAATGGGACGAGATCCCCCTCGACACCATCATCTCCACAGACGGGCTGATCCGGGGGGTCTTCGGGGATCAGGGCGAACTGATCTTCATCCAGGATATCCCGGCGTTCCTCTCTGCAGCAGGGGCTGAGATCCCTGATCCGATCGACGACCATCATCCGGAGACCACCCCGCAATGATCGCCTTTTCAGCGATGCACCTGGGGGTGATCAGCGACCGGATCACCGAGGTGCTCGGCCTCTCCTTTCCAGAGGAACGGTGGAGGGACCTGGCCCGCGGGATCACCGCTGCCGCCGAGGAACTGGGCTGTGCTTCCCCGGAGGCGTTCGTTGAATGGCTGGTCCATGCACCCCCGGAGAGCAGGGAGATCGAGGTGCTTGCACGGAATCTGATGATTGGAGAGACCTACTTCTTCCGGGAGAAGCAGGTCTTTTCGATCCTCCAGGAGACGATCTTCCCGACGCTGATCCAGAGCCGGCGAGGGGCCGACCGGCAGCTCAGGATCTGGTGTGCCGGATGTTCAAGCGGGGAGGAGCCGTTCTCGGTGGCCATCCTCCTCCACCGGCTCATCCCTGATATCGAGGACTGGCGGGTCACCATCCATGCCACCGACATCAACCCCGATGCCCTGAAGAAGGCCGGCCAGGGGATCTATACCGAGTGGTCGTTCCGGGAGACCGAGCCCTGGCTGAAGAGAGAGTACTTCACCGAGGTCGGGAGAGGGCGGTACGAGGTGGTCCCGGCGATAAGAAGGATGGTGACCTTCTCCAGGTACAACCTGGTCCACCCCCCCGCCGGTTCTCTGCCGGATGCCGGTGCGATCGATATCATCCTCTGCAGGAACGTGCTGATGTATTTCTCGCCCGGGCAGGCCCAGGGTGTCGTCAGCCGCTTCTATCGTCTCCTCAACCAGGACGGCTGGCTGATCGTGAGTGTCACCGAGGCCTCGGCCCACCTCTTCCCGCAGTTCCAGGGGGTCGGTTTCCCCCAGGCGATGCTCTATCAGAAGAAGGCCGGGGGCGGTTCGCAGGAGAGGACCGGGCCGGCGGCCACACCGCCCGCGGTCCAGCCCGCCCGGGTGAAGAGGCGGCCACGCCCCCTCCTGCCGGTGACACCGGCGGCGGCGCCCGGCCCGACCTGGCCGGTGCCGGCCCCGGAACCGACCGACCTGGCGACCCACCGGAACGAAGTTTTCTCGCTCTTCACCAGGCAGAGGTATCGTGAAGCGATGGAGCGGGGGCAGAGGGTGCTGGCGATCGCGCCGGGGGATGCCGACATGATGGCCCTCCTCTCCCGCTGCTCTGCCAACCTGGGCGACCTGGCCGAGGCGAAGGAGTGGTGCGAACAGGCGATCCTCGCCAGGCGGACAGAGCCGGCATTCCATTACCTGATGTCCAGCATCCTCCAGGAACTGGGCGAAGAGGGAGAGGCCATACGGTCACTGCAGCGGGTTCTGTACCTCGATCAGGATGCCGTCCTCGCACACTACGGCCTCGGGAACCTCGCCCTTCGCAGGGGCGATACCGGTGAGGCGGTCAGGCAGTTCAGTATCACCCGGCGGATCCTCGCCACCAGGGAAGAGGACGAGGAGATCCCTGATTCCGGGGGGCTGAACACCGGACGTCTGGCCAGAAATATCAGGATCACGATGGAGAGGATGGGTGAGCAGGTATGAGTCAGGAAGCGTACACAGAGGCCGGCGGACCGGCTGATGCAGAGACGGTGAAGCGTATCCTCGCTGAGCGGGCCAGGGCCCTGGCACAGGGAGGGAAGGCCGGGGAGATCTCCATCGACACCACCGAGATCCTCGAGTTTGAGATGGGAACCGAGCGGTACGGCATCAGGGTCCCGGAGATCCGCGAGGTGCTCCCCCTCCAGCAGTATACGCACCTCCCCTGCACGCCCCCGTTCGTCTTCGGGATCATCAATGTCAGGGGGGAGATCCTCTCGATCGTCGACCTGAAGAAGTTCTTCGGACTGCCGGATCAGGGGATCACCAACCAGAACAGGGTGATCATCCTGGACGACGGCCGGATGGCGTTCGGGATCCTTGCAGACCAGATCGTCGGGGTCCGGCACGTGGGCCTGGAGAGCATGATCGCCCTTCCCCCCACCATCTCCTCCATCGGGGAGGAGTACCTCCAGGGGATGACGGCCGACGGACTGATCGTGCTGGACACAGAAAAACTGCTGGGCGATCCCAGGATCCGTGTCCATGAAGAGGTGGATGCCGGGATCTGAACTGGAAGGAATTATGAGTATAGTGAGTGAGATCATGATCAGGAATATCGAGGGAAGCAGATGAACTATTTCAATAATAAGAAGATCCGGACCAAACTGATCATCGCGTTCGTGATCTTCATGCTCGCCCTCGTCGTCGTGGGCGCCGTGGGATTCGTCAATATGAAGAATATCAACGACGGCATGACGACGCTCTATCATGATCACACCGTCACCATCGAGCATGTCGGGGTCGCCGACACCACCCTCTTCAAACTCCGCGGGGACCTCCTCAAGTACATCATCATCCCGGATGGACGGGCGCAACTCGAAACTGATATCAATGCAGATATCGTCACCATCGACACCGAGATGCAGGCCGTCCGGTCATCCCCGCTGACGGTGGAAGAACGGTCGACCCTCGCAGAGTTCGATAAGGCCTGGCTGTCGTACCAGGAGAGCATAAAACAGACCCTCGCCGAGGTCAAGACCGGCAACACGACCGATATTGTGGACAGTATCAGGGATGGCAGCCCGCTGATGAATCTGAGGACTGCCGTGGACACCTCGCTCGGCCGGCTCTCAGACGAGGCCAACGTCGAGGCGGAGCGGATCAGCACCCAGGGCTCTGCCACCTTCACCGATGCGGTCCTGCTGATCCTCGTCACGGTGATCGCTGCCGGCGTGGTCGCCGTCCTGCTGATCTCTGTGCTCACCTCAAGTGTGGCGACCCCGCTCGAACGGCTGGCCGACGTCACCCGGAAGGTGGCGTCAGGCGACCTGAGGATCGAGATCCCCCGCGAAGAGCGGAACGACGAGGTGGGGGTGCTGGTCGACTCCACGCGGGTGATGCTGGAGAACCTGCGCACCCTGGACCGGGAGATCCTGGAGGGGGTGAACGTCCTCGCCTCGTCGGTCAGCGAGCTGATGACGACGATGGCCCAGTCCGCCTCCGGGGCCCAGGAGACCGCGACCTCGATCTCAGAGACGACGGCCGCCGTCGAGGAGGTGAAGCAGACCACCGAGGTGGCCAGTCAGAAGGCGAAGAACGTCGCTGACAATGCGGCGAGCGCTTCGTCGATGGTGGAGACCGGGCGGGTCTCGGTCGAGGAGACGATCGCCAGCATGAACCGGATCCAGCAGCAGATGGATTCGATCGGGGAGAGCATCGGGCGGCTGAACGAGCAGAGCCTGGCGATCAGCGAGATCATCGGGGTGGTGAACGATGTCGCCGAGCAGGTGAACATCCTCTCGGTGAATGCGGCCATCGAGGCGGCCAAGGCCGGGGACCAGGGGAAAGGGTTCGCCGTGGTGGCGCAGGAGATCCGGCTCCTGGCAGAGGAGTCCAAGCGGGCGACCGGCCAGATCCGAAAACTCCTCAAGGATACCCAGAAGGCGGTGAGCACCGCCGTGATGGCTGTCGAGCAGGGGAGCAGGGTGGTCGAGGCCGGCGTCCGGCAGTCGACCGAGACCGGCAACTCGATCCGGGTCCTGGAGGAGTTCAATGAGCAGTCCGCCCAGTCTGCGACCCAGATCGCCATCTCCAGCAAGGAGCAGCTTGTCGGGATGGAACAGGTCGCGGTCTCCATGGAGAGCATCAAGCTGGCGAGCGTGCAGAATCTGCAGGGTGCCCGGGAGGCCGAGAAGGTCGCCAAAAATCTCAAGGACCTGGGATTGAAACTGAAAGAACTGATGAACCGTTATCAGACCTGATCGCCGGCCGGGATCACCATGGACAGTAACGAGATCGAATTTTTAAAGAGGCTGCTGGTCACCTACCGCACCGAGGCCCAGGAGCACCTCACCACCCTCTCCTCCCAGCTGGTCGAACTGGAGGCAAGCAGGGACGACCCGGCGAAGGCCCGGGAGATCCTGGAGCTGGTCTTTCGGGAGGCGCACAGTCTGAAGGGCGCCTCTCGGGCGGTGAACCTGGTCCAGGTCGAGAAGGTCTGCCAGGCGATCGAGAGCGTCTTCTCGGCCCTCAAACAGCAGGCCGCCTCCCCATCAAAGGAGCTCTTCGATCTCTTCTCTGAAGCCCTCGACGTTGTCAGGACGATGGTGGCGACCGCCGATCCCCAGACCGCCCGGCCGGAGAGTCCGCAGACGAAGCGGCTGATCGCCCGCCTCGAGCACCAGGCCAGATCCGTCGCAGCCACTCAGGCAGGGCAGGCAGCGAACGTCGCGGCCGGGCCGGAACCCCTTGAGAGTACGGGCGGCATCACCCCGCAGGTACCCCCGGAGGAGCAGGGACCTGCCAGGAGGGCGATGGACGAGGCGGCACCGGAGACGACCGTCAGGATCTCGGTCGACAAACTCGAACGGATCCTCCACCAGGTCGAGGAGTTCATCCTCCTGAAGCTGGCCCTGAACGACCAGTTCAGTGAGCTGCAGAAGATCCAGGCACAGGCCGAGTCCTGGGACGACGAATGGATGCGTGTCTCCCCCGACCTCGCCACCCTCCGCCAGGTCACCGGTGCTGCGCCCTCTGAACGGCTCGAACCGGTCCGGCTGCTCATCGAGCGCCAGCTGACCTTTCTGGACTGGAATCAGCAGTTCATGCGGTCCCTGGAAGGGAGTCTGAACGGGTCGATCCGCAGCCTGGACCGGGACCGGCGATCCCTCGAGACCCTGGTCGACACCCTCCTCGATGACATGCGGGATGTCCTGATGCTCCCGGCCTCCTCCCTGTTCGACACCTTCCCGCGGTCGGTCCGGGACCTGGCCCAGGCCCTGGGCAAGGAGGTGCGGCTCGAGATCCGGGGGGGCGGCATTGCGATCGACCGCAGGATCCTGGACGAGATGCACGACCCGCTGCTCCACCTGCTGCGGAACGCGATCGACCATGGGATCGAACCCCCCGCGACACGGAAGGAGCGGAAGAAGACCCGGTACGGGCTGATCACCATCGAGATCGAACTTCGGGGCGGGAGCCGGGTGGAGATCACGATCGCTGATGACGGTGCCGGCATCGATCTCGCCCAGGTGAAGCGGACGGCGGTGAAGGGGGGTCTCCTCCCGGAACGGGAGGTCGAGCGGATGAACGACCAGGAGGTGACCAACCTCCTCTTTCGGTCAGGGATGTCGACCAGCCCGATCATCACCGACCTCTCCGGCCACGGCCTCGGGCTGGCCATCGTGCTCGAGAAGGTTGAAAAACTGGGCGGGAGTGTGACCGTCGAGAGCACCCCTGGTGCGGGCACCTCCTTCCACCTGCTCCTGCCGCTCACCCTGGTGAAGTTCAAGGGGGTGCTGGTCACCCTGGACGACCGGTCGTTCGTCTTCCCGATGGCCTATGTCGAGCGGACCCTCCAGGTGCCGGCAGAGTCGATCACGACGGTTCAGAACCACGAGACCCTGCTGTACGAAGGGGAGTTCATTCCGGTGGTGCGGCTCGGCAGCGTCCTGGAACTCCCGGAGCGTCCCCTGATGGAGGCCCAGAAGAAGGTCTCGATCGTCGTGGCACGGGCCTCGAAGACCAGGATCGGGTTCTCGGTCGACGAGGTCCGGAACGAACAGGACGTGCTCGTCAAGAGCCTCGGAAAACAGCTCTCGCGGGTGCGGAACATCTCCGGGACCACAGTGATCGGCAATGGGACGCTGGTGCCGATCCTGCATGTGCCCGACCTGGTCAAGTCGGTGTTGAAGCCCGGGGCGAGGCATGGCCGGGAGGTCGTCGTCGCCGGGAGAGAGCCCTCCTCCATCCTGGTCGCCGAGGACTCGATCACCTCGCGGACCCTCCTCAAGAACATCCTCGAGTCGGCTGGCTACCGGGTGACGACGGCGGTCGACGGCCAGGACGCCTGGAACGCCCTGACCGCCGGGGCCTTCGACCTGGTCGTCTCTGATGTCGACATGCCCCGGATGAGCGGGTTCGACCTCACCCGGAAGATCCGGAGCGATCAGCGGTATGCCGACCTGCCGGTGGTCCTGGTCACCTCCCTCGACTCTGCCGAGGACCGGGAACGGGGGATCGAGGTGGGCGCCAGCGCGTACATCGTGAAGAGCAGCTTCGATCAGTCGAACCTGATCGAGATCATCGATCGGCTGGCAGGACCATGACCTCACAAAAGATCCGGGTGCTGGTGGTGGACGACTCCGCGGTCTCCAGGCAGATCCTCGCTGCGATTCTTCGCGCCGATCCGTCCATCCAGGTCGCCGGAGAGGCCCCGGACGGGGAGACGGCGATCCGGCTGGCCAGGTCCCTCCGGCCGGACGTGATCGTCATGGACATCGTGATGCCGGGTCTGAACGGGTTCCAGGCGACCCAGCAGATCATGGAGACCGTGCCGGTGCCGATCGTCATCGTCAGCGGGATCGAGGATCCCGGCGAGGTCGGCACGGTCTTTTCGGCCATGCAGGCCGGCGCCCTCCTCTGTCTCAGAAAACCGGCCGGCCCCGGCCACCCCGCCTTTTTAAAGGAGGCCCGGGACCTGGTCAGGAGTGTGAAGATGGTATCAGAGATCCGGGTGGTCAAACGCCGGCCGACGATCGTCCCGTCACCCCGTCCGTCCCCCAAACCGGGCCGGGATACCGGGCGAGACGCCCGGGTCCGGGTGATCGCCATCGGCGTCTCGACCGGAGGACCGGTCGTCCTCCAGGAGATCCTCTCCCGGCTGCCGGCCGACTTCTCTCTTCCGATCCTGATCGTCCAGCATATCGCGGCCGGGTTCTCCGAGGGGTTTGCCGACTGGCTCTCCCAGGTCTCCGGGTTCCCTGCCCGCCTCGCCACCGACCGGGCCCCCCTCACCCCGGGGACGGCCTTCATCGCCCCGGACGGGTTCCAGATGGGGGTCGACAGCGGCCACGGTATCCGCCTCGTCGACGCCCCGCCCGAGAACGGCCTTCGGCCGTCGGTCTCCTTTCTCTTCCGCTCCCTCGCCCAGGTCTGCGGAGTGAAGACGGCGGCTGTTCTGCTGACCGGGATGGGGGCCGACGGGGCGCAGGAGTTGAAGCTCCTCCGGGACCTGGGGGCGGTGACCGCCGTGCAGGACCAGAAGAGTGCGCTGGTCTACGGCATGCCCGGGGAGGCGGTCAGGTTGAATGCCGCGGAGTACATCCTCACGCCGGCTGAGATCGCCGACCTGATGATACGCCTTTCACGGAACTAGTGGCGGGCTGAGGCGGTGCGGGCAGCATTTTCCCCGGGATGTCATCAAGGGGTCCGGAATGGTGCGTTCAATACAATAAAGTGGATGAACAGTCAACGGATTCTACATTCGGGCAGGCGTGCGATGAGGCGAACGTAACGTGGAGAATGGAAATATGGAGGAAGAGCAGTCGTTTCGGATCGTGATCGCCGAGGACAGCCCGACCCAGCGGGAGTATCTCCGGTACATCCTGGAGAAGCACGGGTACGCGGTATCTGCAGCAACCGACGGGCGGCAGGCCCTCGACCTGGTCGGGGAGGTCGGACCCGACCTGGTGATCAGCGATGTGATCATGCCGGTGATGAACGGCTATGATCTCTGCAGGGCGATCAAATCGGATCCGGCGTCCCAGCATATCCCGGTCATCCTGCTGACGGCCCTCTCGGACACCAAGGATGTGGCCCTCGCCCTCCAGTCGGGCGCCGACAACTTCATCACGAAGCCCTACAACGAGGAGTACCTGGTCCTCCGCATCCGGCAGATCCTGGCCCCTGAACGGGCGCTTCGGATGAAAGACTGGATGCAGACCCCGGTCCCGGTCTCCTTCGACGGGGAGGTGTACCAGATCTCGTCGGATAAGGGACAGATCTTCGAGTTCCTGCTGACGGCCTACCAGGTGGCGATCATGAAGAACCAGGAGGCGATCAGGGCCGAGGAGCGGTTGAAGGTCTCCTATGAGAACCTCTCGGCGCTCAACCAGATCATCAGCCTCTGCAACACGATCCTCTCCCTGGACGAGCTGCTGGAGTCGACCCTGCAGAAGATCCTCGACATCTTCGACTTCGAATTCGGGGCCCTGTATCTGATCAACGAGGAGAGGACCTGTGCGAACCTCCGGCATCATGTCGAGACGATCCCGGTGGAGGGTGCCTACCTGGACCTGATCCAGACCCTCGAGCTGGGTCTGCCGCCGAACCGGGAGGTGCTGCTCAACGGCGTTCCCGCCTTCTTCGCCATCGACCAGAAGGTCTACTACGAGGAGCGGGAGAAGATCATCTTCAAGGAGCTGGGTGCGAAAGCGTACGCCCTGATCCCGGTGAAGTACGGATCCGAGGTGCTCGGGGTGCTGGCCCTGATCAGTCAGAACGAGCACGAATTCTCAAAGATGGAGACCGGGACGCTGGAGTCGGTCGGGTGCGAGGTCGGGAGTGCGGTGCAGAAGGCGCTCCTCCAGGAGCGGGTCGAGACTGCCAACGAGGAGATGAGCCTGTTCCTGGACATCATGACCCACGACATCAACAATGTGATCACCTGTTCCATGGGCTACGCCGACCTGCTGGAGGACGAGCTGACCGGGCCTCAGCATGAGTTTGTCCAGAAGATCCGGACCAGCTTCGATCAGACCATCGAGATCATCGGGAACGTCTCCGCAATCCGCCGGCTCCGTGAGAAGCGGGCGACGCTGGTGCCGGTGGACCTGGACGCCGTGATCAGGAACCAGATCTCGCGCTTTCCGGAGATTCCGTTCACCTACCCCGGGACCGGGGTGATGGTCCGTGCCGACGACCTGATCGGCCAGGTCTTCACCAACCTGATCGGGAACAGCAACAAGTTCGCCGGCGAGGGGGTCGCGATCACCATCGGCGTCGAGGAGCAGGACGGGGTCGTGGAGGTGACAGTGGCGGACAACGGGCCGGGGATCCCTGACGATCAGAAGGCCCTGGTCTTCGACCGGTTCCAGAAGGGGACCACCAGCAAGAGCGGCAAGGGGCTCGGCCTCTTCATCACCAGGACGCTGGTGGAGGGGTACGGCGGGACGATCCGGGCCGCGGACCGGAAGGACGGCCGGCAGGGGGCTGCGATCCTGTTCACGCTCCAGAAGTTTCTGTGACCGGGGGGAGGTGAAAGGGTTTCACCCGGCCCGTCCATTATCTTAGCATTGAGAGGGGTATGTATGGGTGTCTTCCGGTATGATTCAAAGTACGCCGCACCGACGAAGGAGCAGCGCGAACGGTACATGAAGGGGGAGAGTAATGAGATCCACTTCGGGGAGGAGGGGGAGATCATGGTGATCGAGTACGACGAGGCCGCGTACCTGAAGGACGAGGTCGACGGGACCAGGATCCTCTTCACCGGTGTCGAGGACAAGGGGAGGATCTACGACGAGGTGAAGCTGCTGCTCGACCAGCACCAGCAGAAGGTCGACCCGCGGGAGTCGTTCAAGAACGCCGGCGAGATCTGATCGGTGGGGTCCGTCCCGAAAAAAATGGTTCAATTATTATTTACGGGAGAAGTTATTCCTTTTGAAAAAAACGAGAATTTATCTATTTTTTCATTAGGGATGAGATTCGCGGGTACATCATCGGGTTTGCCCGGACCTCGCTCATAAAATTCTTGATCTTTACAGATCCATCAGCGTTATCCACCATGTACTGTTCAAGGAAAACCCGGAACATACATTTCCCGCACACACCCCCGTTCTTTACGGGTGTACCTTCCTGTTCCTTCTTCGCATGTCTCTTCCAGTTCGTGATACAGGGGTGGCCGATGTAGTCGATGAGTTCTTCTTTGGTTGTGGTGGTTGTGATAGTGACTTTCTCGCTTGTCATGGTTTTCCTTTTTTCTGCGATGTCAGATGACAATGCTTTCCTGGTTTTCTTACGTGATTTCAACCGTTCGGGCCGGTGACGTGCCAATTGTGCTGTAATTTCAACAAGCCCTGTATGCGTATCTGATCATCTCTCCTCCATTGTCAAATACTTTCCGTGAGCCGAGGATGGAGAGAGTTGTTCCATGCCCAGATGCGCGACGATCTCCTGAACTTTTCTGGTTGAGACCCTGCGAAAATCATAGATTTTCTCGACTAACGTCCCTGTAGATACGATTCTGCGATAGCGTTCACCAGTGCCTTCTCGACCCGGGCGTATCGCCCGAAGATCTGCGTCTCAAATGGTTTCTCTCGGAATTGAGGTTTCGTGAGCGTAACATCTCCATATCGAGTCGTGAGGGACCTGGATCGAGACCCGTTTCGATGGCAGTTTCTCGTTGCAGTACGTTCATAGGGATTGGCACCCGCTTGCTGATGAGCTTCAAGTTGCATTACCAGGTTTAAAAACCAGGTGATGAGACTGCGCATCCCTTCGTCCTTGTCGGAAAGATAATTTTTCGATAAACGATAATGGTATCATGGCTCTGTTTCACCTTTTTCCAAATCTAGGTTGGATACAGGGCCTTTTTACTTTTACATCACTTTCGGCACGCTACCAAAAAAAAAATTTGCCTGATATCAGATCAGATCCTGTAATGGGCCATGATGAGATGATTAACATTCTCACTCAAACGGGATATCTCGTTCATAAATCTAATCACAATATGTAATTCCCCCCAATCCAATGAATCGCGCCTCTCCTAGCAGATGCGATTCATATTAGTCGGTTGTTTTTCATACCAGCCCAAAGATGAAGCCAATTTTACACCGCGACAAAACCAGCGAATCTAAGTTCCATGAGGTTGAAACAACTTTTTGAGTGTCCTTCTTCCTGAGTCCCAGAAATCATCATCACCACGTCACGAGAGGCTTTTTCCCCAGCCTGATTGAAGGGGAGGTCGACGTCACATTCGAGATCCCAATCCCGGACGTGACTGCATGAAGGCGGGCGAGACCAATCTCTTCGCCCTGTTCAACGGTACCAGGCAGTTCATCATCCCCATCTACCAGCGGAACTACCGCTGGGAACTGCAGAACTGCGAGGAACTCTGGAACGACATCGTGCGGGCGACCGCCGATCCGACGAGAGCCGGCCACTTCCTTGGGTCCATCGTCTATATCAACAACAGCCGGGTCTCTCTCATCCCAGATGTCCCGCAGTTCCTGGTCATCGACGGCCAGCAGCGCCTGACCACCATCTCCCTCTTCATCCTCGCCCTCGTTCGCGCCATCCCGATGCAGGACCCGAACGCCAACGCCCAGCGGCTGATCAGCGAGTTCCTCCTGAATGAACATTATGATGGGGATCTTCGTAACAAACTGATCCTCACCCGGGTGGACCAGGAGACCTACCAAGCGCTCCTCAATGACCGCGACCTCCCCAGACAGGCCTCTCCCCGTATCGTCGAGAATTTCCACTTTTTCGAAGACCGGATCCGGCAATCCCACCTTTCCCCAACAGCACTCTACGATGGCATCCGCCGCCTCTTCATCGTCCAGATCGCCCTCGATTATGATCAGGATAATCCCCAGCGGATCTTCGAGAGCCTCAACTCCACCGGCCTCGACCTCTCCCAGACCGATCAGATCCGGAACTTTGTCCTGATGGACCAGGATCCCCGTGAACAGAGGGCCCTCTACGAGGATTATTGGTACCCGATGGAGCTCCTCTTCGGCAAAGATAACCCCGAGGAACTCTTCGACCGGTTCATGCGGGACTACCTGACGGTCCACCGCGACGGCAGAATTCCAAAGATGGGTGAGGTATATCGGGAGTTCAAGACCTATGTCCGGACACAGGACGAGTCATCAGTCCGCGACCTCGTCGTCGATATCCACCGTTTCTCCAAATATTTCGTCCGCATGGCCTGCGGGAAGGAGGAGGATCCGGTCATCGCCGCCGCGTTCAATGACCTGAACATTCTGAAGGTCGACGTCGCCTACCCGTTCCTCCTCCAGGTCTATCACGACTATCGGACCGGAGAGATCACCAGGGACGAACTGGTCGAGGTCGTCCGGCTCGTCGAGAGTTATGTCTTCCGTCGTGCCGTCTGCGGGATTCCGACGAACTCCATGAACAAAACCTTCGCGGCCCTTGGTAAGGAGATCCGGCGAGACGACTATATAGAGAGTGTGAAGGCCGCCCTCTTCATGCTTGACTCCTACCGCCGGTTCCCTGACGATGCCGAGTTCATGCGGGAGATTGAGAGGAAGGACGTCTACAACTCCCGCATATGCCGTTACCTCCTGACAAAACTCGAGAACCACGGGACCAAGGAGCCGATCGCGGCCGCCAACTACACGGTCGAGCACATCATGCCCCAGAACCCGGGACTCTCCGAGGCATGGCAGCAGGAGCTCGGTGACGACTGGCAGCAGGTCCACCAGACCTATCTCCACACCCTCGGCAACCTGACCCTGACTGGCTACAACTCCGAGCTCAGCGATCGGCCGTTCGCCGAGAAACGGGACATGGAGGGTGGCCTCGGGCGCAGTCCGCTCAGGCTCAGCGCCGGCCTCGGGGATGTCTCCGCCTGGAACGAGCAGGAGATTCTGCTCCGGGCCGAGAGATTGGCCCGGCTGGCCGCCAGGGTCTGGCCGGCTCCGGACCCGGAAAGGCTCGTCATTCCACCCCCCCTGCCGAATCCAGATCATATGCGGTGGACTGAAGAGCGGTTTATGCCCGTTCTTGAGGAGCGGGCAGGGACTGATGCCGTCGAGGTCGCCCGGTCGATCCTGGACTGGGGGGTTCGCCATACAACCCATATCTGGTGGGGCGAGGGGAAGAAGGACGGCTCGTTTGCCCCGATATTCAACTGGAAAGGGGAGAGTTACTATCCGGTCCTTGTATGGACCAGGGGAGTACTGGTCATTCAATTCCAGTGGCTGCAGAATCGGCCGCCCTTTAATGCCCTTGAGAAACGGAAAGAGTTGCTGGACCGTCTGAACGCCATCCCCGGAATTGCAATCCCCGAGGATTCACTCATCTACCGGCCCGCACTTCCTCTCAGAGCGTTTCTTCCTGCGAAGATACGAGAGGAATTTTTCGCTGTCCTCGACTGGGTGATCAGCGAGGTGAAAGAGAACGTATGATCGATCCGTCTCTGGAGAAGCAAGATAGTGTGATGTCAATTCGGGGAGGCCGATGTCGCGTCCGATCTTTGTCCTGAACGACCAGGGGGCACTGGTCCCGATCTTCGAGAGGGAGTACGAGTCGGAGGATATCTTTCAGCAGATGCTCGCGAAGTTTCCGGAGCTCCTGCTCACCGGCGACGACCGGACGCCATATTCCGGACTGCTCCTCCTCACCCGGGAACAGGATGTGCCGATCGAGGCCGGGGGGAGCAGGGTCTACTCCCTCGATCATCTCTTCGTCGACCAGGACGGAGTCCCGACGCTCGTCGAGGTGAAGCGTCGGTCCGACACCCGGAACCGGCGCGAACTCGTGGCGCAGATGCTCGACTACGCCTCGAACGGCCTGGCGTGCTGGAACGTCGAGGACCTCCGCCGGAACTTCGAACAGACCTGCAGGGAGATCGATAAGGAGCCGGCCGGTGTGCTGGCAGAGTTCCTCGGCGACGGAGGAGATGCGGAGGGGTTCTGGATGCAGATCGCAGAGAATATCCGGGACGAACGGATCCGGATGGTCTTTGTCGCGGACGAGATCTCGGTCGAGCTCCGGCGCATCGTCGCCTTCCTGAACCGGCAGATGCGGTCGTCCGAGATGCTGGCGATCGAGGTCCGGCAGTTCGTCGGCGAGGGGGTCCGGGCGTTCGTCCCGGATCTGATCGTCAGGCCGGCGGCGTCGATGGGCGGGCACTCATCGAGTGCGGATACCATGCGCCAGGCGTGGACTGAGGACCGGTTCATGACCGTCCTCGATGAAAAGGCTGGCGCTGAGGTCGTCGGGGTCGCCCGGTCGATCCTGGACTGGGGGATAAAGCATGCGACCCGGTTCTGGTGGGGCGAAGGGAAGAAAGACGGCTCGTTCGGACCGGTCTTCTGCTGGAAGGGGACCGACTACTACCCGGTCTTTGTCTGGAGCACCGGCGTCGGAAAGATCCAGTTCCAGTGGCTGAAGCTTCGACCGCCGTTTGATTCGATCGAGAAACGGAGAGAGCTGCTGGACCGTCTGAACGCCATCCCCGGGATTGCACTCCCCGAGGACGCACTCGGCGGCCGGCCGTCATTCCCGCTCAGAGCGCTCGTGCCTGCAGAGGCACGAAAGCGATTCCTGGCCGTCCTCGACTGGGTGGTCGACGAGGTGAAGGAGAATGTATGATCGAATGAAGGAGTGGGCGTATTCATCGTATCACGCACCATTGTAGACTATCGTCTGCGATAGGCATTACTCTGGTTTCACTGAATCTCATCCAGTGAAAAAAATGCAGGACGAAGAGATTTTCGGCAGAATTCTGCAGGAAGAGCGAAAATCCAGAAACTATTCCCAGGAGAAACTCGCACAGCTCGCCGGCCTCGACCGGACCTTCATCAGTCTCGTCGAGAATGGGAGACGAAGCCCGACCCTCTCCACGATCGTAAAGATCTCGTCAGCGCTCGATATCAGACCTTCTGAACTCTTCACCACGTTTGAATCCCGGCGTTCCGATCTTCAGGTCATCACGGAGGAGAAGCATGGAGCATGAACAGATTACCCGGTCCGATGATCCCGCCGGACTCCGAACAGTATGCGACCAGGCGGGTCAGCATGCGCCGGTAGACCCTGACGGAGATATCTTCGAGAACGCCGGTCAGGAGACTGTCCCCCTGGATCATTACTTCTCCCTGGTCTGGTCCTCCCTCTCCTGGTCCGAGTGGGTGCCGTTCACCGCAGAGAAACACGAATTCCGGGAGATCCCCAGAGAGCCCGGCCTCTACCGGATCAGGCCGGCCGGCAGGGACGTCCTCATGTACATCGGCGAGACCCGGAGAACCCTGCGACAGCGGCTCAACGAACTCAGGTACACCCTCAAACGAACAGACCTGATGCCATGGAACGACCCCTATCGGGAGGCCCCCGCCCTCTGGGCCTGGCGGGATGCAGAAGGATTCGAGTACGAATGCTCAGCCGCCCCGCTCGACGCCTCCACGAACGGGAGACAGGGGATGAAGAGTCTTCTCCTGTACCGGTACCGGCAGCACCACGGCGAATCGACGCTCTGCAACTTCGGCCGGTTCCACCCGCGATACCGGAGGTCCACGGACAGGAGAGAGAATCTCCGCGGCGGGAGACTGGAAGCCGGCCAGAAGGACAACCCGGCCGGAGGGGTGAGTTATCCGCCGCTGCACCCTGCAGGAAAGCCGGGAGACCCGGACTGGATGGGCCTCTCCTGGAGTGACGTCGACCTGCTCGTGCCGGAGAAGATTCAGGCGGTTCCTGCAGGCCCGGGCCTCTATCTCCTCTCCGATCCGGAGTCACAGGAGATCGTCTCCATCGGCCAGTCCGCCACGTGTGCGGACCGGTTGCTCGACCTCAGCAGGAAGTCCCGGGATGGGAAGGAGCTGCAGTTCTCTTTCCATGCTGTCGAGGAGACGGTCCTCCCGCATCAGCTCGGGGAACTGGAGAACGATCTCATCGGGAATTTCTTTGAACAGTTCCGGAGAGCGCCGGAGTTCCAGTTCAGGAACAGCAGGTAGTGGACTCCCGTATTCACGGGAGGTGCAGGCAACCCGACCTTCCCGTTCTCCCTTTTCCTGTGGAGGCGTGGCAGGGTTCTGAGGTGTCCCCCGGAGGCCGGCCCGGGACCCTGCGGACGGCGTTCACCGGTGCAGCCACGCACCCGATATCGCCGTCGACCTCGCACCACTATCAGTACCCTGACAGAGAGATGAAGCGTGATGGATCTGTGGCCGGAATACCGCGGGCCGGCTCGAACTGACCGCCTCACCACTCTCTCTTCTGGGGGTGCGGCATCCCCGGTATTCGCGCAGGTGATACAGGTCCGAGTCCGGGGATCCGGCTGAATGGACTGCAGGCGAATGGTACGTCGAAGACCAGGAATAATTCTACGATACCTGTTCGACGCAGGGGGGGATGAACTGATGGGGAGGAGGCGCTTCCCTCGTTTTTTTGGGGGGATGATTTTTTTCAGTCGACCTCTTAAAATTTCCCTGCACTCTCCCCAAATGGACTTTAATCTAAGAACAAAATCCTGTTTGTCGGTTTTTTTGTCGGATTCAATTATAGTTAAATTTAAATATAGTTCATGTCGACTCTCATAGGTAACCGCATTGCAGATCTGCAACGCGTTATAAAGTAATTCCTGGAGCATATCGAATATGAAAAAGCATCTCATATTAATCACCCTGATTGCCGCAGTCCTGCTGATGGGATTGGTCGGAGCAGTCAGTGCTGCAAGAACGCCCGTTGCCCAGTTCACGGCCAGTCCCACCTCTGGGGAAGCTCCCCTGACGGTCTATTTCACCGATCAGTCAACGGGAAGCCCGACCTCATATGCCTGGGAGTTCGGCGACGGAACCACATCGAACGCCAAAAATCCAACACACAAATACAAGACCACCGGCACCTACACCGTCACTGAGACCGTCAATAATCACGCCGGCTCGAACACCATCGTAAGGACCGGATATATCACGGTCGGTAAACCAGTAGCAACCCCAAAGCCAACCACCGTTTCTTCACCAATCCCAACCACGCTGTCGACCCCGATCCCACCAATCGCGGCCACGCCCATTCCAACCACCACCGTGTCGACGACCGGACCGGTAACCAGTGCTGTTGATGCAGCAGCGTATGCGAGTACCGCATACACCCAGGGGAATGCACGCCTGGCACAGATGTTGACGGCCTATCGCGGCTGGTCGGTTCCTTCCCGACCTGACCTGGTCTCGATTGCCACGAACGCCCGGTCATCAGGGCTGAAGGGCGATGGCGTCACCGACGATACGGCTGCCCTCCAGTCGCTCCTCACCGGACTCCCATCCGGTTCGACGATCTACTTCCCTCCCGGCCAGTACCGGATCGATGGTCCGATCGGTATCAACAAACCGGTAACCCTGTTCGGGGAGGCGGGGACCGTCTTCAACTGTCAGAGAGCGACAGATGACGTCTTCACCCTGAATGCAGGCGGGTCGTCCACTTCGAAGATGAGTGGCGTCACCATCACCGGGCTGGTCATTGAAGGCCCCGGCATTGAAACCGATCCAACGATGATCAACGCGTATTATCTCCAGAACTTCCACGTCTCGAATGTAAAGTTCCATAATATCGGGTATGCAGCCATCCGCCTGAACACATGTTCGGCGGTCACCGTCGAAAAGTCGGTCTTTGACAATGTATTCCAGTCTGGACTGGGATATGGGGTCTGCATCACGGACCGCAGCGATCAGATCAACATCCATGACAACTTCTTTGTCACCAAAGGACGGCATGGTGTTGCAACCGGAACATCCAATCCGAACCTGCCTGCATCCAGTTATATTCAGAGCGTCACCGTCGAGAACAATTACTTTGAGTACACGACAGAACAGGCGGTCGACGCCCATATTCAGACCGCAGGACCCTATATCGTCAGGGGAAATGTGATGAACAACTGTGCCAGGGGAGTGGAAATCAGAGCCGGTACCTCAGAGATTACCAACAATGTCATGATCAACTGCAAAGGAGGAGTCGTCCTGACCAACGAGATGGTGAGCGCGACCAATCTGGGCACAAAAGTTGACAAGATCGTGAACAATATCATGATCAATATCCTCTACGAGGGCATAGATGTGGATCGGACCAATCTCCTGATCCAGGGTAATTATGTGAAGGGCACCGGGAGCGGGACGGCGATATACCTCGAACCCTTTGTCCCCAGCACCAGTAATATTATCGGAAACGTAGTGGATAGCTACACGCGGGGGTTCACGGCAAGCACGCCGAGTTCAACCAACGTGCTGGCGAATAATTTCATCAAGAGTGGCGGAAGTTATCAAAGCTTCTAATTTTTTTTTAAGGTCTCTGGAATTATTATACGATTGTGCCGCATCTGAGACCGCGGAGACCTGTTTCTCCGGCGAGAACTATGCCGGCACTCCGCTTCTGTTCGTGCCACGGTTGTGACCGGAAGATTGCGAACCCCCCCGAGATCGATGTACGTGTCTGCACGAATTATGTAGATGTCGAGATCACTCCCCCTGACGCAACGGGGACGGTGTCGGGTTCGATCCTTCCCTGATATCCTTCAATGCCTCTTTTCTTTTTCCGCACCTGGTTTCTTCCGACTATCGGGGGTTTCAGAGTGCACCGACATTCAGGACGATCTTTCGTCTCGTTGTCGGCAAGGGGGTGAGGGAAAGGTTTATGAAAACGGGAATCGGTAGGGAGGTCTTATCGGGAGGTTCCGCCGGCTCTCACCCGGGCCGCGAGAGGATAGCGAGGCCGGCAGTTCCATGAACGGGCTTCTGATGGCAGAACGAACCCGAAAGGATCGAGAACCATGGACCAATCGTCGAATGTTGATAAGAGTGCGATACACATAATCCGCGTCTTCGATGCACCGCGTGACCTCGTATGGAAAGCATGGACAGAGCCGGCGCTGGTCATGCGCTGGTGGGGGCCGGCAGGGTATACCTCCCCGTTCTGTGCAATCGATCTCCGCGTGGGCGGAAAATACCTCTATGCCATGCGATCCCCCGAAGGCCAGGACTTCTGGAGTACCGGTGTCTTCCACGAGATCGTTCCCATGGAGCGGATCATCACCACGGACAGCTTCTCTGATGAGCAGGGGAATATCGTCCCTGCGTCGTATTACGGGATGAGTGGAGACTGGGTGCCAGAGGCGCCGGTGACGATCACCTTCGAAGGGGAGAATGGCCGGACCAGGCTTACCCTGCGCTATGAAGGTATCCCGCCGGGTCAGATGAGCGATCAGGCGACGGCCGGCTGGAACGAGTCCCTCGACAAGCTCGCCGGGGTGCTGGAAGAAGAGAAGCTCAGCCGGGCAAAGACCACGCTGGTTGCCGAGCCGGGAAGACAGGAGGCTTCCATGATACGCATCTTCGACGCACCGCCCGAGCGGGTGTTCAGGGCGTACACGGATCCCGAGCTCATACCCCGGTGGTGGGCGCCCAGACGGTTTACGATCTCTGTGGAGACCATGGAGGTGAAACCGGGCGGTATCTGGCGCATCCTCAACCGCGACGTCGACGGCGCCGAGTTCGCATTCCATGGCGTGTACCACGAGGTCTCTCCTGCCCGGATCGTCAGCACCTTTGAGTTCGAAGGCATGCCGGGGCATGTGCTGCTCGAGATTGCATCCCTGGAGGATGTCGGAGGCAGGACGAGACTGACCGTGAAATCTGTCTTCGAATCGGTTGAAGACCGTGACGGGATGCTCAAATCGGGGATGGAGGACGGGGGGCTTGAGACCATGGACCGTCTCGCCGAGCTTGTGGAGAATGGTTAAAACCGGGCCGTCCTCATTTTTTTGAACGGCCGGTGACGGTTCGAACGACGAAGCGGCCATGCCCGTCCTGATGCCGGCGGTCCACAGTTTTTGTGTGTTCTAATGTTCCTGCATCATCAGCCATATCGCGACGAGCATCGTTACGTTTGCGATGAGGAAGAGGAACCCGTCGACCTGGGCGGTAAACGGGAGGATACCCATACGCGAGAGGTCGAAGAAGACGTACAGGGCAAACGTGGCGGCAATCGCCCAGGAAGAACGTTTCTGTTTTTTTACTGCGATGAAGACTGCTCCGGCCACGATGATGACTTCGAGAAGGACAGAGAGTAACTGAAGGGGATCAACACCGGTCATAATCCAGAACTATCTGCCCGCCGGTATAAATGGTTATGGCAGTTCCCGGGCATGTCCGGATTCCCACCATTGCTTTCAGCACAGTCCTTTATTCCTTCTCCGACCGGGGTCGCCGGCAGGGGACGTGACCCGGCGATCGCATCGTTCTGTCGACAGGCACGAGTGTGATATGCAGATCGGGTCCGTTTTTCCGGTGAAGATGCCCGGGGGTCAGCCTCCATTCCATCACCGTTAGATCATATTGGCACAATTATGTTCCATGTGGAACGGTTTTTTATCCAATGAGATTGTCGCACTCCTGCTGAAGGCCGACCTTCGCCTCGCCGGATGATCGGTTCTCCGTGACGTTTGGACAGAGTCCGCGCTCGAGTGGGGACGGGTCTCGGGTGGCCAGGGCCGGGACCGGCCCGAGATTTTCCTGTATCAAAAAGAGGGGAGTTATTGCACGGTGAGAGGGGCGTTGACCACCGGCAGTTGAACTGTGATCTTCTGCTTCGCGGTATGACTTCCGGCGCTGTTTGTGACCTTCAGGGAGACCCAATACCTGCCGGGCTGTGTAAAGACATGGATCGGGTTCCTCTCGGATGAACTGGTCCCATCGTCGAAGGTCCATTCCCACGAGGTGGGACTCTTGGTCGATTGATCAGTGAACTGGAGTGCGAGCGGTGCCGGCCCCTTGGTCGCATTGACGTCGAATTTCGCGCTCGGCTTCACGTGAGCCGGCACTGTGACCGTGATCATATTGGTCTTCTCGATGCTGTTGGTACCGTCGGTATTGGTCACTGTGAGGTCGACCGTATAGGTGCCTGGCACAGTGTAGGTGTGAACCGGGTTCTGTTCTGTCGAGATGGTACTGTCGCCGAAGGTCCAGAGCCATGACGTCGGTATGTTTGTCGACGTATCGGTGAATTTGACAGCCAGAGGAGCCTCACCTGCTGTGACGTTCGCTGTGAAGTCCGCTACAGGAGGCGTCAATGGGCTGACCGTGATCAGGTCGGTCTTCGTGACACTGTCGGTGCCATCGGGATTCATCACGCTCAGGGTAACGGTGAACGTCCCGGCGGCCGCATAGGTATGGACCGGGTTTTGT
Source organism: Methanosphaerula subterraneus (assembly GCF_052055875.1). Taxonomy (GTDB): domain Archaea; phylum Halobacteriota; class Methanomicrobia; order Methanomicrobiales; family Methanospirillaceae; genus Methanosphaerula; species Methanosphaerula subterraneus. Next base: position 611,212 of record NZ_CP170508.1, on the reverse strand, counting down.
TCAGTCGACGTGGAACTGTCGCCGAAGGTCCAGGCCCACGACGTCGGGGTGTTTGTCGAGGTATCCGTGAAGCCCACTGCCAGCGGGACTTTCCCCGTAGTCGCATTGACCGTGAAGTCCGCAACAGGAGGCGTCAATGGACTGACCGTGATCAGGTCGGTCTTCGTGACGCTGTTCGTGCCGTCGACATTCGTCACATTCAGGGTAACCGTGAATGTCCCGGGAGCCGTATAGGTATGGACCGGGTTATGTTCGGACGAGTTCGTCCCGTCACCGAAGGTCCAGTTCCATGAGGTCGGAGACCCTGTCGACGTGTCGGTGAAGGCGACCGACAGCGGGGCCTTTCCTGATGTGACATTTACCGTGAAGTCAGCAACTGGCAACACGGCCTGCCTGAACTTCTGGATCCGGCTGTTACCCGTGTCCGCCACGTAGACGATACCCGCCGAATCCACCACAGCATTCCGCGGGCCGCTGAGGAACCCGTCCGCTGTGTTACTGGTGGCGCCACCAAACTTCGTGATGAAGGCGCCGTCCGACGTGAACTTCTGAACTCGCATACCCTTTAAGACGCCACCCACATAGGTGCCACTCTGTTCCACCACAAAAACATTGTCTGCGTCGTCCACCGTGATACCCCACGGGGTCATGAACTGGCCGTCACCGAGGCCGGAACTGCCCCACTTCGTGAGGAAGGTGCCGTCCGACGTGAACTTCTGGACGCGGCTGTTTCCTTTGTCAGTCACGTAGACGTTGCCAGCGCTGTCGAACGCAATGTCCTGCGGTTGACTGAACTGCCCGTTCCCGGTGCCCGCAGTTCCCCATTTCATGAGGAACGTGCCGGTCGACGAGAACTTCTGGATCCGATTGTTATTCTGATCTGCCACGTAGACATTTCCGGCACTATCCACCGCGAGGCCACCCATAGGGGTGCTGGTCGCGAACTGTCCATCGCCCGTCCCAATACCGCCCCACTGGGTGATATATCCGCCGGACGATGTGAACTTCTGGACCCGGTGGTTCCAGTAATCGGTGACGTAGACATTCCCTGCACTGTCCACCGCGACGCCCCATGGCTGCTTGAACTGATTGTCCCCGGTACCGAAGGATCCCCAGCTCGTGAGAAGGGCACCGGTCGACGAAAACTTCTTGATCATGTTGTTTTGCATATCGGCGACGTAGACGTTCCCTGCGCTGTCGAGTGCTACATCGGAGGGTATGCCCGATACACTCCACTTTGCAGTGTAGACATACGTCTCTGCAGCGGTTGCCACATAGACCCCACTGCAGAAAAGTAGGAGTGCCAAAATTATAGATAATTTCTTCATATAACCAAACCTCTTGTGGTCCTTTAGGTGCTGGTTATACCTTATATGGTTTTCTGAGGATGGAGACGGGAAGTGCCCGGTCTGCGATGATCCCCGACCCGACAAATGTGACGAATGCCGCCACCATGAGACTGGCATCATCAGCCTCCTCGGCGCATTCGCTGGACCGCATGCACTCTGGTTCGTCCTTACTCCAGCTATCGTCGTCGCTGTCTCTACAGGTGTGTATTCTAATATCGCACACCAGAATAAAGGAAAAGGTCCGGAAACGCCGGCCTTCTCATTCGTATCGGCCCCCATGGGCGCCGTGATGCCTGACGAACATTACGATGCAGCATTGTACGCGTGCTTCAATAGTTCTATGTCGATCTTCTCCATCTGAAGCATCGCCATCATAACGCTCTGTGATTTTACCGGGTCGGGATCATTCAACATCTCGAGCATCACGGTGGGAACGACCTGCCAGGATACACCATATTTATCCTGAAGCCAGCCACATTTTCCCTTCTCCCCGCCCTCCGACAGTTTCTCCCAGAACTCGTCCACTTCCTCCTGCGTCTCACAGTTCACGACAAATGAAACGGCCGGCGAGAACGTGTAGAGCGGGCCGCCGTTCAGTGCGGCAAATTCCTGCCCATCGAGCATGAACCCCACGGTCATGACCGTTCCTTTCGCTCCCGGCCCTGCTTCCCCGTAGCGAGTGATACCAAGAATCTTTGAGTTTTTAAAGATTGAAACGTAAAAGTTTGCCGCTTCTTCGGCTCTGTCATCGAACCACAAAAATGGAGTAATTTTTTGCATATCGTCTTCTCCTCCCTTTTTTTCCCCTATCAGACGTTTCATGATATTTATTCCTTGTGGATTCTCGCCTCATCCCCCCATCTCATTCTCCCCAGGGAATCAGTTGGTGAAACGGTAGTAAAAGTCCTTCACCAGTTCAGCGCACACGAAGAACGCTCCGACCAGGCCAAAGATAATGCCAAGGTTCACGGTCGTGGGGGGGATTAAGTGGAACGCAGTCTGCCCGAAGGAGGTGTACGGCAGGACAATGGCCACTGCGCCGGCACACCCTGTCAATGCCAGGACAATCCACGACGGGCGGCTTGCCCTGTAGAAGGGCAGTTTCGTCCTGATCGAGAAGAGAAACGCGAGCTCGGTCAGGACACTGCCCATGAACCAGTTGGTTTGCAGTATGCCGGCTCCCTGCTTCACAAAGACTGCGAAGAACATGAAGTCAAAGACGGTGCTCACCACGCCGAGAAGGGTGGCAATGAGGACGATCTCCCTGACCTCGTACTTTTTTGGCCTTGTCAATTCCGCAGCGTCGACATTGTCGGTTGCAATCGAGATCATAGGGAAATCAGAGAGCAGGTTCAGCAGCAGGATCTGGATCGGCAGCATCGGCAGAAAACTGATGAACAGCGATGATATGGCAATGGCATAGAAATTCCCGAAATTGGAGGCGAGGGTCGCCTTCAGGTACTTAACGCTGTTGGCAAAGACCGCTCTCCCGCCCCGGATCCCCTCGATGATCACCTCAAGGTTCTTCTGCAGCAGAATAATGTCGGCGGCTTCACGGGCTATGTCGGCAGCGCTGTCGACTGCCAGGGACACGCCGGCAAGTTTGAGCGCAGGAGCATCGTTGATTCCCTCACCCAGGAACCCGACGGTGAAGGAACTCTGGAGGATGCGTATGATCTCGTATTTCTGCTCGGGAGTGGCACGTGCGATGACCGCATGCTCCAGAAGCGCCTGCCCGCGCTTATCCGGTGGCATCGCCATCAACGCGGAGCCATTGAGCACGCGGGTCGGATCCTCCAGCAGCCCTACCTGTACGCCCACCGCCCCGGCAACCTCAGCACTGTCCCCGGTGATGATCTTGATCGACACGCCCAGTTCTTTTGCCTTCTCCACTGCACGGTACGCAGACGGTTTGATAGGATCGGTGAACGCGAGAGCACCGAGATACTCGAGGTCCCGGGCATCCTCCTGCGAGATGCTCACCGTTTCGGGTGGCAGGACCCTCTTTGCTATGGCGATGGTACGCTCTCCTGCCCGCCCTTTACTGGAAAGCCAGTCGACAAGGGTTCGCCGATCCGGTTCTGCACGGAACTGGGAAAGGCGGATGATCTCTTCAGGAGCGCCGCGAACGATCATCATTGTCTGTGCATGGTCACGGATCAGCACCGCGTTCCAGCGGCGCTGCGGATCAAACGGTATCCCGGCAAGACGTTCTGCCGGGGAGGTTTCTGACGGGGGTCGCTCTTTTCCGGCCTCGATAATTGCGATATCAAACGGCTCGGTCTTCTCCTCGGCATCCGCCACCGTGAGCGAGGCATAATACAGCAGGTCCGGATGCGCCCCCGGTGACGTCTCTGTGATGTGCAGGGTGTTCTCCGTGAGAGTTCCGGTCTTGTCAGTACAGAGTATATCGATACTTCCGATGTCCTCAATCGCCGTAAGTCGTTTGACGATGACTCCCTGCTTTGCAAGTTCGAGTGCGCCCCTGGAGAGCGACACCGTGGTCACAACCGGGAGCGCCTCAGGAACGACGCTCACCACGAGTGCGATCGAAAAGACCACGAGCTCGATGAGATCGATGCTCCCGCCCTTGATCAACAGGTTTGCCACGAAGATGAAGACGAGGGTGACGAGGATCATCCGCAGGATGAACTGGCTGAACCTCTCGATACCTCTGGAGAATTCGCTCTCCTTGGTCGTCTCCACGGTCAGTCGTGCAATCGTCCCCATCGCGGTATGCGCACCGGTCTCCAGTACCAGTGCTATCGCGTCACCCCCAACAACGGACGTGCCGCTGAAGGAGAGATTGTGACTCTCGTAGACGTTTTCCGGTTCTGTTGTGAGGGTATCGGGATGCTTGGGGACCGGGACAGATTCACCGGTCAGCGTCGTCTCATTGACAACGAGGTTGTGCATGCTGAGGATCCTGACATCGGCCGGCACTGCATCTCCTGTCCCGAGTCTGATGATATCGCCCGGCACAAGGTTTCGGGAGTCGATCGTATGCCACTGCGAGTCCCGTTTCACACTGGCCCGTGGGGTGATGTACTGCTGGAGTGCGCGAAGGGCCTGCTCGGATCGATATTCCTGGTAGAACCCGAGCACGGCGTTGATGATCACAAAACCGAGGATGATGCCGGCGTCGAGATTCTCACCAATGGCAAAGACAATGGCTGCGGCAATCAGGAGCAGGTAGATGAACGCCGACTTGAACTGACGGAGCGCGATCTCCCACCATGGGACCTGGTTGGCGGTGATCGCATTGTATCCCGCCGTCGCGATCCGCTCCTCTGCCTGGCGTGACGAGAGTCCTTCCAGCGAGGTATCGAAATGCTTCAGAACCTCCTCTTCAGAGAGTGTGGCGTCGTGATACATCCTTCAGTTCATCCTATCAGGATGCTCCACTATCGAACTCAATCTCTATAAAAAATTATTCGTTCACCTGTCTCCCCTGCATGGGCAGTGGATCCTTCTCCACCCATGATTCTCCGCCAGGTCGTACAGGCGAGGACTGCACAATTCGAATTCTATTTATGCTTCTCTCGCGCATTTCCCTTCCATGCAGATCGAACGGATCGCTTTCACCGACGTCGACGAAGTCTCTCTCTTCTGGTACGAACCGACCGATGTCTCCCCCGCCACCCATGTCTTCGGCCGGTGGGAGGACGGGGCGGCCTGCGGACCGTGCGCAGGGATCTCCCTGATCTACCTGAACAACTCGGTCGACGACTTTTCGACGGTCCTCTCCTCCCTCAGTCATGGTGCGAACGACCTCCCGGAGGGAGCGATCGAGGAGGTGTACGCCGATCGGCACGTCGATGCGTTCATGAACGGGCTTCGGAACCTTGCGGAACGCAACGGCGGATCGCTGGCCGGGGTGCCGGGCGGCGAGGTCAAGGCGCTGCTCGCGGAGCTGAGCACGCATGTCTTCCTGGCGACCCCCGGGATGGAGATCACCGGCGCCAGCCTCGAGGGGCACGGCACCATGGCCGACTACCTGGCCGACGACGAGAACCAGAAGCTGATGCTGGCCATGCTCGGGCGGTACTGCGATGAGCCCGACTGGCAGAACACCCCCGGACCGGAGCCGGATGTGGTCAGGTCCCGGCTCGAGGGGAAGACGGCGCTGGTGGTTCCCGGAGACGAGGACCTGGTGGCCCTCGCGATCAACCTCTACAACAACGGTGCGTACGAAGAAGTCTCGGTCTAGGACCGGGAGATGAGGGCCGATCCCTCTTTTTTGACCGGCGGGGTGAGTGTTGACACCATCCCTGGAGATGAATGCATTTCTGAGGAATATCGATTATGTATGAGGGATACCGCCGGATAGTGAGCGCGAACAAATCCTGGCATCATTCGAATTCTATTTAACCTCCCCTCACGTACGTCCCACCCATGCAGATCGAACGTATCCCCTTCTCGGACGACGACGAGGTCACCCTCTTCTGGTACCAACCCGCCGATGTCTTCCCCACCACCCATCTCTTCGGCCGGTGGGAAGGCGGGGCGGATGGTGGTCCGTGTGCAGGGATATCGCTGCTCTACCTGAACAACACGGTCGACGACTTCGCGACGGTCCTCTCGTCACTGCGGTACGGTGCGAACGATCTCCCGGATGGTGAGGACGAGGTTCTGTATGCCGACCGGCACGTCGACGCGTTCAAGGACGGGCTTGGGAAGATCCAGACACGGAACGGTGGAAGAATGCTGAGAGGGGCGTCGGGCGACGAGGTCCGGGCGCTGCTCGGGGAGTTGAACGAGCATCTCTTCCTGGCGACTCCCGGGATGGAGATCACCGGCGCCGGCCTCGAGGGGCACGGCACCATGGCCGACTACCTGGCCGACGATGAGAACCAGAGACTGATGCTGGCCATCCTCTGGCTCTATGTCGAGGACCCGGAGTGGCAGGAGATTCCCGGGCCATCGCCGGCCGTGGTCAGGATCCGGATCCTGGGGAAGACGGCGCTGGAGCTTCCTGGGGACGAGGACCTGGTGGCCCTCGCGATCAACCTCTACAACCGGGGTGCGTACGAGGAGTGCCCGGCGGAGGACGGGGAGTAAGGGCGCTCTTCTGCGGCGATCGATACCGGTGACGGGCGATCTCCCGGTCTATGAACCTGCCCGAATTATCGAATCCTGGTGATGACAGATACGACGACGAACAATCCCCTGGCGAGGTACAGCCGGCGGACCTGTTCCCGCCCCTCGTCGACGGTCCGGGCTCGCGCCAGCCTCCACCAGCAGGAGATCGTCCAGAGGTCCATGACCGCACCGAGGAACAGGTAGTCGTACCCGAGCCAGCCCAGTACGAAGGGGAGCAGGGTCAGCAGACAGAACGCGGCAAACACGACCCCGGCGATCCGGATCGCAGCGGTCCTGCCCCATCGCTTCGCAAGACTCTTCGAGGACCGGAGCCGATCCCCTTCGACATCCATGGCATCCGATGCGATCTCCTCGCCGAGGTCGAAGAAGAAGGCCAGGGCCGCGAAGGTCAGGAGGAGCCCGTTGATGGTGCCGGCCGTGATCCCCCCGAGCAGCACGGTCATCGCAACGCAGACGGCCACGACCAGGTTGCCGGCAAATCCGGAATTCTTCAGTTTTATATTGTAGAGCAGCGCGATCCCCCAGAGGACTGCCACCAGCGCCAGCACCAGCGGTCCGAGGAGGGCCGCGGTCATCAGCCCGGCCGCGGTGAAGAGGAAGAAGAGGGCCCACAGCTCGGGGACAGCGATGCGGCCCGATGGGAGGGGTCGTGCAGGCAGATTGATCCTGTCGACATCACGATCAAAATAATCGTTGGAGATATTCGCAGAACCGGAGATGAAGAAGATCGTCAGGAATCCAAACAGCACCTGGTTCAGCGGGGGCACTCCTCCGAGAGCGAGAATCCCGCCGGCAACAAAAAAGATCCCGGCACCCAGGGCGAGATCCATCCTGATGAGATCGGCGGATGCACGAATTTTCGTACCGATGCTCAACCTCATGCTCCAGCATTGATGGTACTCCTATTTGGACTGGTACCATTCCGGCACCAGTGTGTGCTGTCCAGGGTGATGGAGGGGTCCATACGCTGAAAATGAGGAGTGGGCCTCTGGTTCATGTCGACCCGTCCGGCATCGGCGTTGTCGGGGTGGGCGGGACGAACGGCGTCAGCTCGACCCAGTCGAGGTTCTGGCCGTCGCCCTGGAAGGTCAGGGTCAGGGTGTGAGTGCCGGCCGGGAGCATGACCAGGGTAGAGGTCGTCCTGAAGGCCTCGAAGGACCCGGTGTTCCAGACAGAGAGGCCCACCTTCTTAACCCCGTCGACCGAGATCGCCACCATTCGCCCGTCGTTCGGGCTCGCGACGCTCGCCGCCAGGTTGTAGGTCCCGGCCCGGGTGACACTCACGGTGTAGGTGAGCCACTCGCCGTCCCGGATCCAGCCGACGTCCGTGACGCCGTTCGCGGTCTCGATGTCGACGTCGTCCTGCCGGTATGCCCCGCCTTCGTTGCCGGGCGTGGTGTCATGGTAGGCGACACCCTCGCCGCCCAGGTCGTAGTCCTCGGCCTGCAGGATGCCGGGGATGTACGGGGAACCGATCACGATCGATGGCGTGACTGGCGGCACCGCCGGCGCGTATACCTGGACCTTCTTCACCGAAGAGCCGGCGGCATTGGTCGCAGTCAGCGTGATCGTGTAGATTCCGGACTGCCAGTAGGTGTACCTGAACCCGGTCAGGTCGGTGATGGTGCCGTCGCCCAGGTCGTACCGCACCGAGGTGGCGTTCACCGAGGTATCGGTGATCTGGATCTCCCGCCCCCCGACGAGGGTGACCGTGCAGTTCGCCACCGGTGTGGCGGCCGGCGCACCGGTGATGGTGATCGTCTGCGACTTCTTTCCGTTATCCCCTCCCCAGATCTGTAACCACCCCAGACCGATCTGATCCTGATATCCAATAGACTCGAAGTAGTGGGATATTCCCTCCAGGGACAGGCTCGCCGTGTACACCCCCGGCTGGAGATAGGTGTGGGTGGGGTGCTGTTCCTCAGATGTCGCTCCGTCTCCAAAGGTCCAGTGCCATTTTGATATATATTGTTCGTCCAGCGACGTATCGGTGAAGTGCACGGTCTGGGGTGCGGTCCCGTTCACCGTATCCTGGGTGAAGTTCGCGACCGCCCATCCATCTGCATAGGTCCCGACCTTCCTGTTCCAGAAGATGACAATCTTATCGAGACTCATGCTGTCTCCATTGAACCTGAGCCTGATGATATGCTGGGGAGCCTCAGAGATAATAAAGTCGGTAAAGACGGTTTCGAAGTCTGACAGGCTCCCCGTGTCGGGTACGCCGACCGTCTCCACAACGGTTCCGTCCACCTCGACCAGGATGGCCCCTCCCTCCTTCGTGCTGGCGACATGGAAGTCGACGATGAGATTCAACGGGGTGGTCCCGGTATTGTCGATCGTGTAGGCGAGCCATTCCCCGGGCTCGATGAGACTGACGGCGTATCCTCCGTCGGAGGTGTTCACGATGTCGACATCGTCGGTGCGGTAGGCTCCCCCTTCATTGCCGGGGGTGGTGTCATGGTAGGCGACTCCTTCGCCGCCGTGCTCGTAGTCCTCGGCCTCGACGATGGTTGAGGGTGTGTACGGGGTGACATCCGGGGTTACCGGGACACTCCTGACGGTCACGTTCACCTGTCTGGTGGCGGTCTCTCCGGTGGCACCGGTCGCCGTCTGGGTGATCGTGTAGGTGCCGGCCACACTGTAATAGTAGATGAGGTGTGGCCCGTTCGCCGGGATGTTCCTGCTGGCGACACCGTCGCCAAGGTCGTACCTGACCGTCGTTGCATTCCCTGACTTATCGATGATCCAGACCATGGTGCTGCCAGGGGTGGTCCCCACCTCGAAATCCGCCGTCAGAAGACCGGGGGTGACGGTGATCGTCCTGCTGACAGTGCTGGTCCGTGAGCCGTTTCTAACCGCCAGACTCATCGTGTACGAGCCGGGAGCACGATACTGGTGAATGATCTTCCGGTTCGATGCGGTGGTACCGTCACCACAGTTCCAGATCCAGGAAACCGGGTACCCGGTCGACCCATCGGTGCCGATCACCGGCTGCCCGGCCGGGACCGTTTCCGTGTTCACGGTGAAGGCAGCCTGAAGGGGCTGCACTGCGTCGTTTCCGAACGTTATCGAGTCGAGGTTCATCCGTGAGGCGCCGAAGGCCACCGTCACAATATTCTTGCCTTCCCTGAGGTACAGGGTGCCTGCAGAGGTGAAGGTGTCATAGGTGTCGAACGAGCCGGTGGATGAGACGCTGACGGTGATCGGAGGGTTGTTGTTATCAAAATGCCGCGATGAGACGGTCACGGTCTTTGCGGCTGCGTCCGGGTTGGAGGCCCGGAGTGCGATGGTGTAGTCGCCGTATGCTGCCGCTTCGACGGTGTAGGTGAGGTACTCGCCGGCCTGGATCCAGCCGATATCGTAGCCGCTGGCGCCGGTTTCGATGTCAACATCGTCCTGGCGGTACGCGCCGCCCTGGTTGCCGGGGGTTGTGTCGTGGTAGGCGGAGCCTTCGAAACCATAGTCATAGTCCTCTGCCTGGACGGTGCCGGGGACACTGTGCGTCCCATTGTATGGGAAATAGGGTTCCCTGGTTACGGCCGGGGTGGTCGTGGCGACGGTGTCCGCACTGTCGACCGCGACATCTCCGGCGCCGGAGAACCGCCCGTCTCCACCGACCATGTCCGCCGGTGTGGAGTTGTTCATATACCCCTCTTCAGCCGAAGCGACCTGGACGCTGCCAGCGAGGAGCAGGCCACAGACTAGATACCAGAAGATCGAAGTTTTCATTCAGAACCACCACTATCACTATTTCCTGAATGGCCCGGTCTCACGATAAAGCTTGTTCTTAAAACTTCCTCTCTTTGCTATGCAACGGCCTCGTCGGTACCGGTACCAAAAAGTTCGGGGCTCTCTTCACGGGGATGAGGGTCCTAGGAGAAGTCTATTCCCTGGTGGTGGACGCCATGGTGATGGCGCGGCACCGGTCTTTGGGAAAAATGGGATGAATCAGCCCCTCTGGGCGAAACCGATCCAGTTGATGTTGACGTAGTCGGTCGGGAACGCAAGCTTCAGCCGGTGCTGCCCAGCCGGCAGGGTGACCTGCACCGGGACGGTCCGGAAGACCGGCCAGTCGCCGGTGTTCGGGACGTTGACCATGGCGACCGGGGTCGTGCCGTCGTCCAGGTAGACCTGGACCGATGAGCCGGCGTGGGATGAAGCGACCCTGAACCCGGCGTCGTAGGTGCCGGCGGTGGTGACGTTCACGGTGTACGCCAGCCACTCGCCGGCCCGGATCCAGCCGACGTTCGGACTGTGATCGATGTCGAGCACCTCGATGTCCACATCGTCCTGCCGGTAGACTCCCCCTTCATTGCCGGCGGTGGTGTCATGGTACGCGATCCCCTCGCCGCCGTGCTCGTAGTCCTCGGCCTGCAGCGTGCCGGGGATGGTGTGCGGACCGTTGTACGCCAGGCCGGTCACCGTCGGTGCGACCGTCGTGACGGTTGGTACCATCGTGGTGTTCGTTGGGACCAGCGTAGTCAGGGTCGAGGTGACCGGGTCGGTGACGTTGACGCAGTCATCGACCGTCTTCACCTGCGTGCCATTCGGGCCGATCGCATAGAGGGAGACGGTGTACTTCCCGGCGGTATCGTAGACATGCACCGGGTTCGGCTCGAACGAGGTCGCCCCGTCCCCGAACTGCCAGTAATAGTACTGGACCGAGCCGTTCACCGACTCGTTGAACCGCACGCCGAGCGGTGCGAGGCCGGCCGTCACGTTCGCCGAGAACCCGACCGTCGGCGGGTTGGTGACGGTAATGTACCCGGACTTCTGCGTGTAGACGCTGCCGTAGTCCGCACCGGAGACGACCAGCGTCACGGTATAGGTCCCTGGCTGCGAGTAGGTGTGGACCGGGTTCTGCTCGGTCGACATCTGCTCGTCGCCGAACTGCCACTGGTACCCGCTCGCTCCGGTCGACTGGTCGGCGAACTCCACGGTGAACGGCGTCCGGCCGGCGGTCGCGTTCGCGGTGAAGTTGGCGACCGGCACCGTGTTTACGATGATGCACCGGTACTGGATCGCCGTATCACTCGCCAGGTCGTTCGAGGCGGTCAGGGCCACATTGCAGGCGCCGGTCTTATTGAAGACGTGCGTCGGGTTCTGCTCGGTCGAGGTGCTGCCGTCCCCGAAGTCCCACGTCCATACGGTCGGAGAGCCGATCGACTGGTCCAGGAACCGGACCGAGTACGGGGCCTGGCCGACATGGCCGAAGGCGTAGAAGCCGGCGGTAACGGCCTGCGCTGGTGCCGGGGGCGGAGTCTCCGGGGCGAACTTCTGGACCCGGTTGTTGCCATTGTCGGTCACGTAGACGTTCCCGGCGCTGTCGACGGCGACACCCTGCGGATTGCCGAACTGCCCATCTCCCAGGCGACTAGCCGAACCATCATTGCCCCAGGTCGTGATGAAGGTACCACTCGCATCGAACTTCTGGACCCGGTTGTTCAGCCAGTCAGCGACATATACGTTGTCAGCACGGTCCACGGCGACATCCACGGGATAACTGAAATGCCCGTCTCCCGAGCCGGCACTGCCCATTGTCCTGCTGAATCCGCCGGACGGATTGAACTTCTGGATCCGGCTGTTCTCCATGTCGGCGACGTAGACATTGCCGGTGCTGTCGACGGCGACACCGATCGGCCCGGAGAACTGTCCGTCTCCCGAGCCGGCACTGCCCCATCCCTGGAGGAAGGTGCCGGCCGCATCGAACGTCTGGACCCGGTTGTTGCCCGTGTCGGCGACATAGACGTTCCCTGCGCTGTCGACGGCGACCCCCCGTGGTTCTCTGAGCTGCCCGCCCGCCGAGGCGGAACCGTTCCATTGCGCGAGGTATCCGCCGTTCGAATCGAACTTCTGGATCCGGCTGTTATAGGTATCGGCGACATAGACGTTGCCGGCGCTGTCGACGGCGACATCATGCGGCTGGTTGAACTGCCCGTCTCGCGAGCGGTCTTCCAGACCGTCATTGCCCCAGGCCTGGAGGAATCCGCCTGACGAATCGTACTTTTTGATTCGGGCATTCTCCGAGTCGGCGACATAGACATTGCCGGCGCTGTCCGTCGCGATACCCCAGATACTGTAATAGGAGTCGTTCAACGCGGCCGAAGTGTCCCATTGTGTGGAGTACACATATCCACCATCGGCTGAAACGGTCTGGACGGCACTGCACAGGAGCAACAGGAGACACAAAAAATACAAATTATACGAAAATTTCATTCAACACCACACAGAATATTTAGAATGGGCTTTTCCTGTCATTAACCCTGCCTCCCTGGGCGGGAGAGATGGGTCACTATCGGGGTTCCCCGGTCTTCGTCGAAGTGAGGGGCCTTCCCGGAGCGGAGCGGTTCTCCGCCCACCCCGGCGAGGTCACAACGTTTATCACCTCAGACTGAGATCTCTCGATCGCCCCAGCTGGAGAGACAGACCATCTGTCGTGCTTCCCACGCGAGGTGCCATGCCATTCCTTCTTCCGGGCGCCAGCTCAGCAACCGCCGCTTCAGAGCAGAGCGGCCAGGAGGATATGATGGACCAGATCTCATCTGCTTTTGGGCGCCTCCGCGCCCTGGCGCCGGCGGCTCTACTGCTGCTCGCGCTCTGCCTGCTCGTCGGAGGTGTGCAGGCATCGTATACCCCCGGCATCCAGCGCTATGTCGCCGGGGACGTCCTGGAGATCACCGCAGCGAACCAGACCGATCGCATCGTGGTTGCGAGCGTGGACACGACCGGTTCGATCCCGTACTACACCACGTTCGACGTGGTTTGGAACGCGGGACGATGGGAGATTCCAGGGTACTGGAACCACGACTTCACGGTCGACGAGCAGAACCTCGTCGAGAACCTGCAGGCCCGCCGTGTCGGCCACGTCGACCCGATCCTCGTGATCATCACGGACACGACGGTCACCGGCGGTGACATGCAGTATACCGGGCTCTCGCTGGCCGAGGCGCTGGCCGGCGTCGTCTATCCGGTCGAGCCCGCACCGGGCGAGTCCCCCTCGATCTCCCCGATCTACGCCGCCGGCGACATCCTCGGCAACGTCTCCGACCCGACCCGGGGTGAGATCGTCTCGAAGGTCTTCGAGCGGGACAACGAGACGTGGTACAACACCTACATCGACACCGTCAGGTCCACAGACCGCTGGATGATCGAGAAGTTCTACAACGGCGACTTCAGATATCCCGAGAGCGTCCTGAACCAGAGCGACCTGCGCCGCGTCGCCCACGCCGACCCGCACATCGTGATCGTGAACGACACGACCACGAGCACGGGCGAGATCGGCTGGTACCGCCTCTCCCTCGCCGAGGTCCTCTCCGGCAAGAGCTACGACCACATGGGGAACTGGCACTTCGTCACCGGCGACATCCTCGGCAACGACACCGCGCCGACGCGATTCATCGTCACGAATGCGACCACGCCTGAGTTCGGCCCCTCGCACTACACGCTTCACGAGGTCGTACGCGGTGCCGACGGCTGGGAGATCCCGGATTACGTGAACGACGGCCTTCCCCTCGCGGTGGCGCAGGAAGCGCAGCTCGACGCCATTCCCCTCACTCTCATCGACCACACCGACCCCCACGGTGCTGTCGTGACGGACCGGACGATCGCCGGCGGGGACATTACCTACTTCGGCCTCTCGCTCGGCGAGATCATCGAGGGGACGCCGGGTTACCCGCCAGAAGAGCCGCCGATCGTCGGCGGTGACGTCGGGTACTTCCTGGTCTCGACCGCGCCGGCAGGCGCCTCGATCTACCTCGAGGACCTCTCCTCAACGAGGTACCCGGTGGGTACCACGACGGACGGACCGCTCAACGTCACCATCCACCTCACGGCCACACCGATGAGGAAGGTCATCGCGACCCTCTCGGGGTACCACGACGCCGTCTGGAACATCACGCAGTACCCGGCGAAGGGTCAGACCGTGCCGGTCACCCTGACGCTCGAGACGTCGGCGAACGGAACGCCGGCGCCGTACAAACCGCTCTCCGTCCCGGGCCAGGTCCAGGCCGAGGACTACGATCTCGGCGGCGAGGGGATCGCCTACCATGACACCACCGCCGGCAATGAAGGGGGAGCCTACCGGCAGGACGACGTCGACATCGAGACCGCCGGCGGGATCACCGATGTCGGCTGGATCCGGGGCGGCGAGTGGCTCGCGTACACCGTGAACGCGACCACGCCGCAGACCGTCGTCCTCCGGCTCTCGGCCGCGAACCCGGACGCGACCACGAAAAGGGTCGCCATCTCGACCAACGGCACGGCCGCAGGGACGGTCGATCTCAGGCCGACCGGGTCCTTCGGCACCTTCCTCATCCACGACTCGACACCCTTCCCGCTCCCCGCCGGAGCGACCACGGTCCGGCTCTCGTTCGACGGCATCGAACGGGTCAACCTCGACTACCTCGACTTCGAGCTGCCGGCGACGCAGGAGCCGACGCCCGTCCCGACACCGACGCCACACCTCCTCATCTCCACGCCCGGCCTTCACACCCTCGACGGTGACCTATCGGCCGACGGGATCGGGGTCCTGATCACGAGTTCGGACGTCGTCCTCGACGGCATGGGCCACAGCATCGTGGGGGCCGGCGCAGACGGCTCGATCGGCGTCTACGCCACCGGACTCGCCACCCCGACGTCGCCCGGCACCATCGCGAACGTCACCATCCGGAACCTCTCCGTCCGCCACTGGGACGAGGGGATCCGGGTCGGCGGAGCATCGGAGACCGTGGTCGAGGAGGTCGTCGCCGAGCAGAACCGCGTCGGGATCAGCTACGGCCCCCGGGGGGGGACCACCCATGACCACGTCCTCCGCGACTCCGTCCTCAGAGAGAACACCGACCTCGGGCTCGCCCTCTCCTACCCGGCCGGGGGCTTCGCGGTCGAACGATGCTCGATCACCGGCAACGGCGTGGGCGTCAGCGGTGACATGCTCCAGTCGAGCGATCGCACCACGAACCACATCGCCGACTGCGACGTCTCGGAGAACGCCGGCGACGGCCTCACCAGCAGGGACGGCTCCTTCGCGGTCGTCCGGAACTGCACCTTCCGCGCCAACGGCGACGACGGCCTGGAGTTCGTGCACGGCGGCGCCGAGATCGTCGGCAACCGGATCGAGGGGAACGCCGGTGACGGCGTGCACGCGTCCGATCGCGGCGGGTGCGACATCCATGGCAACTGGATCACCGGCAACGGCAGGGGGTTCGTCGGCGGCGACTGGGGGTCCCGCGTCCGGAACAACTACCTGAACAACACCGACAACGGCTACTTCGGGTCATTTGAGTCCGGGCAGCTGAACTACGAGAAGACGGGCGGCGCGAACATCGTCGGCGGCCCGTACCTCGGCGGCAACTTCTGGGCCAACCCGAACGGCACGGGCTTCTCGGAGACCCACCCGGACGCTGACCGCGACGGCATCTGCGACGTCCCCTATGTCGTCAATCCGGAGGAGGGCGTCACCGACTACCTGCCGCTCGCGCCGTCGCCCGGCACGCCGGTGGTCGCCCCGGCGCCGTACACGCAGCACCCGGTCCCGGGCAGGATCCAGGCCGAGGAGTACGACCTCGGCGGCGAGGGGATCGCCTACCATGACACCACCGCCGGCAACGAGGGCGGAGTCTACCGCCATGACGACGTCGACATCGAGACGGCCGGCGGGATCACCGATGTCGGCTGGATCCGGGACGGCGAGTGGCTCATCTACACGCTGAACGTCCCGGAGGGCGGGCCCTACCTCATGACCGCCCGCGTCGCGACCCCGAACGAAGGACTTCAGGCGTGGATCTCGGTCAACTCGGAGAAGGAGCCCTTCCTCATCAGGTTCCCGAAGACCGGGTCGTTCACGACGTACACGACGGCGGTCGAGGAGTACGTCTCCCTGCCGGCCGGGAACACCACCGTGCGGCTGACCTTCGAGGGCGACGGTCTGAACCTCGACTGGATCGCGTTCGCGCCGCAGCCGCAGACTCGTGAGCCGTTCCAGATTCCCTGCACGATCCAGGCCGAGGACTACGATCTCGGCGGGTATGTCGACACCACGCCCGGCAACCAGGGCGGCGCGTACCGTCAGGACGACGTCGACATCGAGACCGGTGCCAGCGGCTACGATGTCGGCTGGATCCGCACCGGTGAGTACCTGACCTACACCGTGTATGTCGCAGAGGGCGGAACCTACGAGATGACCGCCCGCGTCGCGAGCCCGAACAGCGGGCGGACGATCGTGCTGTCGTTCTTCGGCGAGACGCTCGCGACGGTCGCGGTCCCGAAGACCGGGTCCTTCGACACCTACCGGACGGTCTCGGTCCCTGTCACCCTGACGTCCGGGTACCACCCCCTGAGACTCACCTTCCAGGGCGACGGCCAGAACCTCGACTGGATCGCGTTCGCGCCGGCCGGCCAAACGACGACGCCGACGACACCGGTCCCGTCCGGCGGGGCCTCGTTCGTCGCCGAACCGACGACGGCCCCGCACGGCAGCGCCGTGAAGTTCACCCTGACCCCGGCGGAGGGAAAGAGCATCGGCTCGGTCCTCTGGTCGTTCGACGCCCCGGCCCACCTGGAGACCTGGAACTCGCGGACGGTCGCCCCGACCTTCTTCTACCCGGCCGCCGGCACCTTCTCGCCGCTCGTGACGGTCACCTACACCGACGGCTCGACCGAGACCGTTCAGCGGACGGGGTACATCCGGGCCACCTGAGCCCGACCGCCGGCGCCCGGGCCGCCCCCGGGCTCGCCACCCTCCCCGCGGGGTTCTGGATCGATCCCTACAGACCGTTGAAGAGCAGGACGATATCGTCGAAGTCGATCCTGCCGTTCTTATTGAAGTCGAAGGCGCCGACCGGCTCGTTCGCGGCGATCCAGTCCATCTGGGTGAAGAAGAGGACCACGTCGTCGAAGTCATGGACCCCGTCGCCATCGATGTCCTCGGAGAGCCCGTCACCGGCGAGGTCCCGGGGGGCGTTCCCTGACGGGGGGACCGGGGCGACGGCCGGGACGAACGTCTGGACCCGGTGGTTGCTCCAATCGGTTATGTACACGGTGCCGGCGCTGTCGACGGCGATCCCCCGCACCTCTCTGAACTGCCCGTCGCCGGAGCCCAGGCCGCCCCATTCCGTGATGAACGTCCCGGCCGGCGTGTATTTCCGGACCGCGGACCGGATCAGCTGGGGAGGGGGGGTCGTATCCTGGATCCCGGATTGGATCGCCAGCCAGCCGGTCTTCTGGAACTGCACGCAGGCTGCATATACGTTTCCTGCGCTGTCGACGGCGACCTCATAGGGGTCCTGGAGCTGCCCGTCTTCAGATCCGACACAGGCCCATTGCCTGATGAAGGTGCCGTTCGACGTGAACTGCTGGACCCGGTGATTCCCGGTGTCGGCGACGGAGACGGTGCCGGCGCTGTCGACGGCGATACCCGACGGATTGATGAACTGCCCGTCCCCCAAACCATTCCCGTCCCAGTACTGGATGAATGTCCCGGATGCGTCGTACTTCTGGACCCGGTCGTACGTCAGGTCGGTCACGTAGACGTTCCCTGCGCCGTCGACCGCGACATCGAACGGCCGGTCGAGCTGCCCGGCTCCCGAACCGGCCCTACCCCACGCCGCTATGAAGGTGCCGTCCGGGGCGAACTGCTGGACCCGGCGATTATCCGTGTCGGCGACGTAGACGTTGCCGGCGGTGTCGACGGCGACACCCTCCGGATAGTTGAACTGCCCGTCCCCCGCACCGAAACCTCCCCATTTCCTGAGGAAGGTGCCGTTGGCGTCGAACTTCTGGACCTGGTCGTTCCCGGTGTCGACGACGTAGACGTTGCCGGCGGTGTCGACGGCGACACCATGGGGCGCCCTGACCTGCCCGTCGAACGAGCCGAGACTGCCTCCCCATTTTTGGAGGAAGGTGCCGTTCGACGTGAACTTCTGGACCCGGTCGTTCCCGGTGTCGACGACGTAGACGTTCCCGGCGCTGTCGACGGCAACACCCTCCGGATAGTTGAACTGCCCGTCGCCGGAGCCATAACCGCCCCAGTTCCTGAGGAATGTGCCGTTCGACGCGAACTGCCGGACCCGGCTGTTGCTCCTGTCGGCGACATAGACGTTCCCTGCGCTGTCGACGGCGACACCCTCAGGATACTTGAACTCCCCCGAGCTTTCACCGCCCCATTTCTGGAGGAAGGTGCCGTTGGCATCGAACGTCTGGACCCGGTTGTTGAACGAGTCGACGACGTAGACGGTGCCGACGGAGTCCACCGCGACACCGGACGGCCAGCGGAACTGCCCGTCCCCCGAACCATTACTCCCCCACTTCATGAGGAAGGTGCCGTTCCCATCGAAAGTCTGGACCCGGTTGTTCTGCTCGTCGACGACATAGACGGTGCCGGCGCCGTCGACGGCGATACCGGTCGGCCGGTTGAACTGCCCGTCACCGGAGCCCAGACTCCCCCATTTCATGAGGAATCCGCCGGTCGGATCGAACTTCTGGACCCGGTTGTTGAACGAGTCGACGACGTAAACATTCCCTGCGCTGTCGACGGCGATCGCCATTGGAAACTGCATCTGCCCGTCGCCGAGGCCGGAACCGCCCCATTGGGTGATGAATGTACCGTTCGCGGTGAACTTTTCGATCCGGTGGTTCCACGTGTCGACGACGTAGACATGGCCGGCGGTGTCGACCGCGGCGGCCGCGGGCTGGTCGAACTGCCCGTCACCAGGACCGTAATCGCCCCATTGCGCGGCGTACACGTACCCTCCTTCGGCCGAGACGGCCAGGAGGCTGCTACAGACGATCAGAATATAAAGTATGTCCAGACAATACGAAGCCCTCATGCAGAACCACCACCATCACTATTTCTGAATGGTCCGGTCCCACGATAAATCTTGTTCTTAATACTTTCTTTCGTCGCTATGCAACGGTCTCGTCGTCTCCGGGGACAAGGTCGGGGACGGCGAGCCGCTGAAGAACAGAGGAGATGTTCCCTGACTTCCCGGACGCGGGCAGGGCCTCTGTCGACGGTTTGGTATTCCCGGTCCACCGGTCCAGCCAGTCGAGGACCGTATCGTGCCAGAGGATACTGTTCCCCGGTTTCTGCACCCAGTGGTTCTCGTCAGGGAAGTAGAGGAGCCTGCTCGGGATGTTCCTCCGCTGGAGGGCCGTGAAGACCGCGAACCCTTCCGTCTCAGGCACCCGGTAGTCCTTCCCGCCCTGGATGACCAGGGTGGGCGTCTTCCAGGCGTCGACATGCTCGGCCGGGTTGAACCGGGAGTACGCCTCCGGGTTCTCCCACGGAGTGCCGTTATGATTCCATTCAGGGAACCAGAGCTCATCGGTATCGAAGTACGACTGCCGGATATCGAAGGGGCCGTCATGCGTCACCAGGCACCGGAACCGGTCCGGCCAGGCCCCTGCGATCCAGTTGACCATGTACCCCCCGTACGAGGCGCCGAGCGCGGCGACCCGGTCCCCGTCCATCCAGAGATTCTCGTCAAGCGCCGCCTTCAGCCCTTTCTGGAGATCCTCCAGCGGTTTCCCGCCCCAGTCCGCCTGTATCGAGTCGGTGAAGCCCTGGCCGTATCCGACCGAGCCGTGGAAGTCGATGGTCACCACCGCGTAGCCCCGGCCGGCATAGACCTGGGGGTTCCAGCGGTAACTGAACTCGTCAGGAAACGAACCCTGGGGTCCGCCATGGATCAGCAGGGCGACCGGGTAGCTCTTCGCAGGATCGAAGTCCACGGGTTTCACCACATAGCCGTAGACGGTCTCATTGTTCCAGCCCGAGAAGGAGAACTGCTCGTACTCTCCCATCCGGACTTCGGCCAGCCGGTCCCGGTTGATCTGCGTGATCTGCTCTGGATGGTCTCCGTCGGGATCGATGGTGTAGAGATCGGCCGGGGCGGTCTGGTTGGCCAGGGCGTAGACGAGCCGGTCCCCGATGGTGCCGACCGAGGAGACCGAGCCGTGCCCGACCAGGGTCCTGACCGCTCCGGTGGCCGGGTCGATCGCGAAGAGCGCCCTGTTCCCGGTGTCCATGGCGGTCACATAGAGGGTCTTCCCGTCCTGCGACCAGGCGATGGAGGACGGAGAGCGGTCCCAGGAGGCGGCGATCTCCCGGTCCTCCCCGCCGGGCCAGGAGCGGAGGATGATGCGGTACCGGTCGGCCTCGTAGCCCGGACTGGTCATGGCGAGGTACGCGAGGGTGGTGCCGTCCGGCGAGAAGGCCGGCCGGGTGATCCAGGCCCGGTTCGCCGGCGTGAGGTTGACGGGCGGCTCGGTCCCGGCGATCGAGGCGCGGTAGAGGTTGTGTCCGGTGCTCCACATCTCCTCGCGTCCGGTGTCGGCCGCCGAGAAGACGATCCCGGCGCTGTCCGGGGTGAACGCATACTCCTCCGGCCCGCCGAACGGGTCCGAGGGGCTGTCGGCATCCATCGTCCGCATGACATCGACCGGTTCCCCGGCGGCGAGGCCCATCACGAAGATATGGTTCCGCCGGCCGTCCCCGTACGCGTCCCAGTGGCGGACCGGGAGGGCGTCGTACACCTTTCCGGACGCGTTCTGCTGCTCGATGGCGGTCAGGTCTGCGGCCGTCTCGTCGATGCCGGCGCCGGGAAAGACCGGCATGGAGAAGGCGAGGCTCTTCCCGTCAGGGGAGATCTTCAGGTTCGAGCAGTCCAGCGGAAGGTCCGTGACCTGCACGGCCTCTCCGCCGGCCGGGGAGACCTTCCAGACCTGCGAACTGCCCGACCTGGTGGAGAGGTAATAGACGGTCGAGGAGTCGGGCGACCAGCAGGGGTTCGCATCGTTGCCGGGCTGGAAGGTCAGCTGGCGGAGATCGGTGCCGTCGGGCCTGACGATCCAGAGGCTGGTCAGTCCCCTGTTGCCGGCCAGGTCGGTGCTGCGCAGGGAGAAGACGATCCAGGCCCCGTCCGGTGACGGGGCGGGTGCTCCGACCCGCTGGAGGGTCACCAGGTCGTTCACGGTGAAGGGATGCGATGCTGCTGCGGCGAGCACCGGGACGGCGGTTCCGAGGAGGATGCCGGCGACGGCCAGGCAGAGCAGCGCGGCCCGTTCGATCCTTCTGATCTCCATCTATGATAGTCACAAAACGGGGATTTATGGGTTGTGTGATGAGTGCACGTTGTGGTTCTTTCTGGGGGGGCGGTGGGGTGCAAGAGAGGTGATTCTTCTGTTTTTTCCCCCATCTGCTGGTGAACTCATCAGCCTGAAACAGCAGGCCCAGAGAGACCACGGTTCATCCCCACGGTTGTGGGGAACTCAAATTGAGGAGGATATCCTTTCCTACCTCCTCCGGTTCATCCCCACGCTTGTGGGGAACTCGAGGTTTCCAGCTATATCGCCGGCGGATGGTACGGTTCATCCCCACGGTTGTGGGGAACTCGTCGGCGGATCATCGTCAACATACCTCTGCGACGGTTCATCCCCACGGTTGTGGGGAACTCGCCGAGATAGACAGGCTCGCCAAGAACGTGACCGGTTCATCCCCACGCTTGTGGGGAACTCCAGTGGAGCGAGCACACTGGCGGGCAACTGCTCGGTTCATCCCCACGCTTGTGGGGAACTCGTCCAGGTCATTGATTGTGGTTTGGAGTTTGTCGGTTCATCCCCACGCTTGTGGGGAACTCTTTTCCCCGGAGCAATACAACTCGATCCATTTCGGTTCATCCCCACGCTTGTGGGGAACTCCTGAGCAAGCAGTTTTTCCGAACCACCGCGGACGGTTCATCCCCACGCTTGTGGGGAACTCTTACAGACTTGACAGGAGCGGTAAACCGCTCCCGGTTCATCCCCACGCTTGTGGGGAACTCTTACAGACTTGACAGGAGCGGTAAACCGCTCCCGGTTCATCCCCACGCTTGTGGGGAACTCTTACAGACTTGACAGGAGCGGTAAACCGCTCCCGGTTCATCCCCACGCTTGTGGGGAACTCAGGAGGTTGAGGAACTCAATCGACTGGGCTTACGGTTCATCCCCACGCTTGTGGGGAACTCATGCCCAGTTCAAGACGGCGGCCGCCGGGGATCGGTTCATCCCCACGCTTGTGGGGAACTCTAGGCCATTACCTACCCCCCTCAGATCCCCGTCGGTTCATCCCCACGCTTGTGGGGAACTCGGCAAACAGAAAGAGCAGTCAATGACATTCACCGGTTCATCCCCACGCTTGTGGGGAACTCGTGCGCTGACGAACTCGGAAGGGTGATTGAATCGGTTCATCCCCACGCTTGTGGGGAACTCGGTCACCCCTGGACCCGAAACTGTGGCGGCGGCGGTTCATCCCCACGCTTGTGGGGAACTCTTTGTGTGCCTTGTCATGCATCGTCTCGACTTCGGTTCATCCCCACGCTTGTGGGGAACTCTGATGTAGGCCGACTTCTTCTTTTCACTGATACGGTTCATCCCCACGCTTGTGGGGAACTCATTTTATCAGGCTGGGATTATCGGCGAGGCGACGGTTCATCCCCACGCTTGTGGGGAACTCGTCGACGATGCAGACGACTCGCTGGACGGGCTCGGTTCATCCCCACGCTTGTGGGGAACTCATCGGCCACCGAAGATGTAAGATTTTGTTGACCGGTTCATCCCCACGCTTGTGGGGAACTCGCACAGTATCAGGCGTCCCTCTCGAATGTCGACGGTTCATCCCCACGCTTGTGGGGAACTCAGCAAATCAATTTTGTCATCAGTTTCATCAGTCGGTTCATCCCCACGCTTGTGGGGAACTCCAGACCCATAGTTGACATATACGCATTTGCTACGGTTCATCCCCACGCTTGTGGGGAACTCACCAACCAGTTTTGATAACTCCCCGATGGAGACGGTTCATCCCCACGCTTGTGGGGAACTCCTCTGACCTGTGGAATGTGTCGAACTGTGCGCCGGTTCATCCCCACGCTTGTGGGGAACTCGGGGGCATCCTCCAGCATTGCGAGGTGGCCGGCGGTTCATCCCCACGCTTGTGGGGAACTCGAGATAAGGAGATCGCGAGCCTGAATTTATTACGGTTCATCCCCACGCTTGTGGGGAACTCGAGATAAGGAGATCGCGAGCCTGAATTTATTACGGTTCATCCCCACGCTTGTGGGGAACTCTTGCATAGCCGCTGCAGCGTTATCATCGGCTACGGTTCATCCCCACGCTTGTGGGGAACTCTTCCCGGCGGTGGTGGTCTTTGCATAGGCCTTCGGTTCATCCCCACGCTTGTGGGGAACTCGCGACAATTTTCTCCCACGCCCACCGCTCCGCCGGTTCATCCCCACGCTTGTGGGGAACTCAACATCGTTAAGCAGTGTCCATGCAGCAGTTGCGGTTCATCCCCACGCTTGTGGGGAACTCAGTGTAACAGGGGATCGAGCGCAAACATATACCGGTTCATCCCCACGCTTGTGGGGAACTCGATACGAGCATGGCGAAGTGCTGCACCACGTTCGGTTCATCCCCACGCTTGTGGGGAACTCCAGTTCGTCGATACAGTTTTCAGGCTCGATCGCGGTTCATCCCCACGCTTGTGGGGAACTCGTCAGAGCCGGCACAACGGTCCCGGCGGGAATCGGTTCATCCCCACGCTTGTGGGGAACTCTACAGAGATTGAACATCTCCAACTGCGACTTTCGGTTCATCCCCACGCTTGTGGGGAACTCGGTCCTGATGCAACACCATTGGTGCCGTTTACCGGTTCATCCCCACGCTTGTGGGGAACTCATATATCCTCAGATCCCGTATACGAAGCCAATCGGTTCATCCCCACGCTTGTGGGGAACTCGGCAACCGGGACCGCAGAAGCCCTCCTGGCTACGGTTCATCCCCACGCTTGTGGGGAACTCTCTGCCCCGCTCTTCATGCCTGCTCTCATGTACGGTTCATCCCCACGCTTGTGGGGAACTCGCCACCGGCCTAACAAACGTTGCAGCAACGCTCGGTTCATCCCCACGCTTGTGGGGAACTCGAATATTGAACATAGAGGTCTCGCTCTACCAACGGTTCATCCCCACGCTTGTGGGGAACTCCATTTCCTTCTGTTATCAAACTGGGATCACCACGGTTCATCCCCACGCTTGTGGGGAACTCGGCCCAATCCTGGCCTAGATGATTATGGATTGCGGTTCATCCCCACGCTTGTGGGGAACTCTCAGCCCGCCGCTCTTCGAGGGCTTTGAGTCGCGGTTCATCCCCACGCTTGTGGGGAACTCCTGGGGATGGCTGTCGGCAGGGTAGGCTCTGACGGTTCATCCCCACGCTTGTGGGGAACTCTTGATGCAGTTAAGCGTGATATATATTGGGAACGGTTCATCCCCACGCTTGTGGGGAACTCGCCGCACCGGGGGCAGGTGACCATAGATTTAGCGGTTCATCCCCACGCTTGTGGGGAACTCTCTTCTCATTATATACTGAAAAGGGGAATCTCAGTTCCTTCCTACCGGTGCCGGCTGCGATCGGCTGCCGATAGACTTTGGGATACCATGGTTCTTTGTCATGATCAGGTTCTGATCAGATTTCATCTGATCATATTCTATCAGGATATGCATCCAGATAAATCTCCTTATTCATCTCTATCTACGGCCTGTGCCAAAAAAGAGACCAGTTTCAGCCCGTCGCACTCGATAGGAATCCGCCGGTTCGGCCCGACGGTGGCAAAGTCGAACCCCGACTCATTGTTCGTGCTCCAGGCCATTACAGCATTTCCATCCTCGACGCTTTCATAGACCTGGTCCCAGATCATATCCCTGACCTTCACCGAGAAGTCCCCGACGTAGACTCCGGTATGCACCTCCAGGAGCCACACCGCGAGTCTCCCCCGCAACCGCGGAGGGACATTCTCAACCACGATGACCAGCATCGCCCAACCCCTTCTCCACTGGGATCGCAGGTTTTACCGCTTCGGTTGGAGCCAGTGGAACCGCGATGCCCCCGGCTGCAAGCACCTCTTCGATCATGGGAATGATCCTTTTCAGGAGCCGTGTCTCACGAAACACATCCCGGCATCCAAGACGAACAGAACGTTCCAAATCGTATGGATTTCCCTTTGCAATCCTGAATGCTACTGGCACCACTGTTTCAAATTTGAAGAGATCAGCAATATCATACACAAAGGATAGAGGTTTTCCAGAATGAATGAAACCGATCGCTGGAGCGTATCCCGCGGCAAGCACAGCCGCTTCTGTAATTCCATACAGACATGCAGTTGCTGCTGAGAGACACCTGTTTGCAATATCGCCACTTCCCCAATCTGTAGGGTTGTACTCACGCCGGCTCCACTTGACGCCATACTGTCGGGCAAACTGTGCGTACATCTCCCGCACCCGTGCCCCTTCCATACCACGAAGTTGTTCGACCGAATAGTTGGATGGAACTGCACCTTTGAACCGAATATCATACATTTTCTGAACCACACGGAGTCTTGCTTCGTCATCGAGTGCAAGCCTCGCCTGGTAGAGTAACCTATCGGAGCGGGCCCCGCCAGGTTGTCCGGCTGCATAAAGGCGGACCCCTCCTTCCCCGATCCAGACCAGAAGGCAACCGACTCGTGCCGCCAGAACCACAGCGGCATGAGAGACTCGGGTTCCTGGTTCAAGAAGAAGACAGGCGATCGCACCAACTGGAATCTGTGTTCGGATCCCTTTACAGTCAACCAGCACAAAGGCCCCATCAATTACATCCAGTTCACCCTTCTCCAGGAAGAGCATCGAGACTCGTTCCTTTATTGTAATCGGCCGGAGGGATGGAAGCATTGTTCATAACACCCGTAGTGGCTTGATCATCATCATCCCACATCCGAATCCTTTCGCCGGGCCTATCCCATAAAACAGGGCATTGGTAAATTTTTCCGGATGTGTAACTGTTAGTATACCGGAGAAGTCTATTGTGCTGAAGGAAATTGGTCGCTGGGCAGATGGTTTCCAGAATGAATGAGTCTGATATGCATCGGTATGTATCTCTTCCGCATCGATAGCGAAACCATGCATAGCTCCTTTCTCTGCAAGCCATGTCGTACCTGCTTGATGAACAATCTCCTGAACTTCCGGGCGTTCGTTAACTGGAAGGTTTTTGTAGTCCATCCTGACCTTGGCATCCATTACGACATCATGACGAATGATCCGCTCTTTCTTTTCAGGTCCGTCATTGACGGATCGTTTTTTGACAGGATTCGCACGGAGCATAAAGGAAAAACGCTGCCCTTCGTGAATTTTCGGCGCATAAAGTTTTGGTTCGTCGATCTCCCAGACACCTGAAAAACCAACAGGCTCCCGGGATGAGACACAAAGAAAACCGGGAAGACCCTTCATTACATCATATCTGAATATGAAGTCCCGTTTCCGCTCATAGTCATCTGCGAAGAATCGCCAGATCATCTCGTGGGTTGGATATGTCCCCTGATCAAGTTGTTCCCAGAAATCTCGAGACTCCGTGGCCTCGGGCCTTAACCGAATTCTGCTGAAAAACATCATTCCCCTCAGTTATTCGAAAACCGTACACTCGACTCCATGCGATTCCGATATTGCCAGCGTTTTCTACTCAACAGCATATCATGCTGTTTTGCAAGAATTGGTCTCTCCTTAAATCCTTCCATTTCCCCATCGCCTTCCCAGAAAATCCAAACCGGATTAACAAATCTCAATAACGGTGCAATAATTCGATCACTTTTAAAGTGAGTTTTTTCAAACAGTTCTTTTAGATCATCTGCTTTGAGGATCTGCGGCTCAAGCGGAAGTGCAAGAGGACATGATTTTCGCCCTAGACTGAGAGGAAAATGTGGTGAAAGAAGGGCCTTGCGGATCGTATCCAGTGAAAATAACGACTCATCTGAATTGACCCAAAGAACCACTGTATAGACAGCATCAGTACGATAATCCCGGTTAGTCAGCATGGGGTTGACCCGTTTTTCATCTGCAGTTTCGACCTCATCCTTTCGCGTCTGGAAATCCGGTTTTTTAAAGATCAACGCAGTATGGAAATCCCGAACAACTCCCCCGCTAGCATCGACCCGTACCGCAAAACGGTACTGTAAATGAAGTTGTTCGTGTATCTCCTCCTCATTCCGTTCGATCCCCAGTGCTGCGGCAACTAATCCCATGACGGCCGATTTGGTCGGGTGATCAAGAGTTCCCCTATCCTCTCCCGCTGCAATTCCTCCCCACGAAGCCATGGGTCCATAGAGCCGGAAGACCAGGTAATCACGGGACATTCTGACCAGCGGAATTTGGTGAACTCTTCACCAGTTCAAGGATTTCAGCAAGGCTGCCAGTCCCTTTATCCACATTGAAGGATCGTGATTCTATGTACCCCTGGCCATAGATCTTGTTCAGCTTTTCTCGCATATCTTCGAGTGCAGCAACCGTCGCTCCCATAAAACCGCCAAACTCGTCCTGCTTCTCGGGGGACAAAAAGACTCGTGGAGAGAGAAATGCTGCTGAAAGGGAGCGGGGTTGTTGTGGACCACGTTCGGCAAGGAGATATTGTGCGCTTGCACGTGAAGCGAATGATGCCTGCTTTCCTGTCGGTGAAACCTGCGTCATGGTCTTAACCAGGGCTTCAAGAGCGTGATCGGTGAGTTCTTCCTTTCCTTTCAGGTTTTTGAGCAGGCCATCGCGGTCGACACAGACATACAGGTAGAACACCCCTGCACCGAACTCAGTGATGTTCAGATGGGCGGCTCCAGATTGATCGTCCCGGTTGAGGTCATCAACTGCGGTGAAATAATCATCTTCAACCGCAGCCTCGTGGACCGTGATTGCATGAGCGACCTGGACGGCGGCTTCTGCATTCCATGATGGAGCGTTCGCGAGCATTCTGCCGAACATTGCGATATCTACAGAGTAGAGATCAGAGAGCAATTCTTTCAACTGATCTATTGTTGGATCGTTGTCCTTCTCCTGACGAAGGGTTGAAAGGAGTTGATCGATTTTGCTTATCTCAGATGGTGCGATGAATACGATCTGTTGCGAACCAAGCGATGCTTCTTTGATATTTGATTTCTTTGACGCTCTTCCCTTTTTCTTTGGTGGTTCACTACTTTCGCTGGCGTCTGATTGTTCCTCTTTCTTTTTATCGAGATTGTCAACAAATGCCTCTGCAATCCTTGCAGCCCAGCGAGTTGCCTTCTCCTTTGGAATCGGCTCTGCAATTTGAATCGCCTCTTCTTCAGAATAGAGAAGATCATAGAGAGAGAGCCCGTTCAGAAGAGCATACTGTACACGCTCACCAAGGCCACGTGTCCTTTTCCCCAGCGGGCTCATGACTTCCTGCTGAAAGAGTTGAGACGTACGCCAGGCCCTTTTAAGACTCTGGGATGATATACGCAGTCGTTCACTCATACCCATCGTTGCCATTTTCGGGCGTCCCAGTTCATCGCGGTTCAAATTCGACGGCGGATAGGAGATTAACATATGAAATTGGATAAAATCAGTCATAGAAATACCTCATTATAGAAAACCTCAAATTATTCTTGCTTTTTCTCTGGTATGTTTGCGTAATAGTCATACGCCCAACCAATTTTGATCTGGTCATTCCAGTTGGCGATTGAATAAGCTAGATCGGGGGCATTTCCCTCCCGCTCTAACTCCCGGATCGCACGAACGAGTGGAGCGTATAATAAGATCGGTTGAGTAATTGCCATCAATCGACGAAACCTCAGATCGTGCAATCGGGGCCGATCACCACCAACTTCCTTTGGTGATGCCATTCGGGTTGAACAGTTGACCAAATCATCACCCCTGTCAAGATGTGCGAGAACGCCTGCAATCAGAGCTAACCGTTCACGATCATTTCCGAATCCGGGATCGAGTCTTTCAAGATCCTGACGGAAACGATGGAAGGTTGGGAGCATACCCACTTCGGTACAGGTCCGACACCGCCGTAATAGTGCCCGATCGGTTCTTGTAAACCTTCTGTCCGAATCTTCCATATGTTCATTCAACCTGTCTATCCAATCGATGAGATACTCATTGACATCGGAATCACTGAATCCTCTTGTTTTTCTCTGCATCATATCATGTCCATCACGTGTCATGCTCACCCTTTGTGCCTTTATCTGGTTCTTTCTCCTGGACATTCAAACTCAAATGTGTCTGGATTGACGGGTTGTAGATCGAGATCTCTTTGCGTAATGCATGCCTGGCGAGTGCGATCCGTTGCGGGTCAGTGATTCCAATCATATTCGTCTGTGCATAACGGTCAAAGAGGAATTCAGCACTCTTAAAAAGTGTCTGAACCCAGCGTCGTTTGATTATCTCCGGTGTTTCCGGGGTAGATGCAAGAGTATCCGGGAGACTTCCTAAAATCGAATAGAAATCATGTTCACTTACCTGCCAGAATTCATTATCAATGGCTGGCAGGGCATCCTGAAGCAAAGATTGAATCTGGTCTGGATTAAGGAATTTTTTTACCTTTCCTTTACCCTTTGAACCTTTCTTTCTCGGGAAATGTTCTTTTGCCTTATTGAGTGCCTCGTTCAGGTCTGCGTCGTACCATGCACGAATGATACATTTCTTTAATGAGGTTAAACTCAAACTTGCAACCTGAATCATCCCTTCTACAGTGATTTCAAACTCTTTATTCACCGAAGAATCGACAGGAATGAGTGGCATCTCTCCTTCGTAATAACATCGTGCTTTTGCGTTCTCCAATTGATATCCAAAAACCTTGAGTCGTGTTGGATGCTGAAGAAAGAGTTTCTTATCTTCTCTCTGGAGATTTCTGATCTGAGAGACAACCCGTGCCGGCTCAATCAACCTCTTATCATAAGATCTGTCGTTCTGAACGAGTCCGAGCCATCGCCGATATGCAATCCAGCTAGGGGCCATTGGAATTGGATCCGGTACTGGTTCAGGCATATCCTTCTTTTTCTCATAAGCATGGGGGGAGAGGGGGTGGTGCCAGACGCCGCTATACCCTATACCATAAGGGAGGGTAAGAAACTTGGAAATCAGAGATGAGCACTTTGTCCCACAGAGATCACACTCTCCGGATTGCTCGCGATCAATAATTAGGTGGATCCTCAGTGGCATCGGCCAATACATCTGGAGCAGATCGACATCACCTGGGTTAGTGATAAGGATTTTTTTCTTTCCTCCATCTTCATCAGAGATTTGGGGATCCGTCAGCCAGGGGAAGATTCCGACGAGATCTGTTCGATCTGAATGTTGATTGCCACGAAATGACGATTTTGTCATGATATTGAACCAGACCGTTTCCCAGAGGGTGTTCCCGGTTACGATTGAGGTGATTGGGCCACCATGACGAAGAGTTGATACATGACCCCGACCGAATCCTGATGTTGAGATTTGAAGGGTATGCAATGCCTGAGCCGAGCATATCGGACAGATCTTCTTGATCTTTCCGAATTTTAAAAAGAGATCACGGCCCTCTGACGCACCATCTATAAATAATTTATAAATATCCCAATAATTGTCTGGCTTCAGGTTTTTCTGATGCTGAAGATTGTGTTCCTGCATAAACCGTGAACCATCGCCATCGAGTACGAAGGCTTCCGCTACCGTCTCAAATGCGCTCTTGAGATCCTCTGGAGGTGGAGGTTCCTCCAGAAGATCGATCCACTCCTCTTCATCAGCGGGAGGCATGGTCGTCTGAACGAGACCGATCAAAAACTGAATCAGACCCCCATTAAAGTCTGGTCGGACGGCATCAAGGGAGACTATTGGATCTGAATCAAATGCATCGGTGATCTCCCACGGGGCGATGAAAGAACCTGAAGCCCCACTTTTTCTAGTCACTCGGATCCAGGGATTTTGAATGAGATTGAACAACTGATCATCTTCTGATGATGGAAGATCTATTGCAATATTATTATAATCTTCTGCTTTTACTTTTCTCTGTCTTTTAGAATAACAAGTCCTCTTGAGAATGGGTAGTAATATATTGGTACCTGGGTTCCGTCCTCTTTTTCTCCAAATCCAACCCACAAGTCCTTCGATTCTTCTTTGAGCGGAATAACTATGCACCAGCGACCTCTGTCTGGCATGTGCATCTTTGCCCTTTCAATGGACTCGGTCTCACTATGAAGGGATTTTACAATATCTCCTTTAGGGACATTCACGTCGCTCATAATCCAAGCGTTCTCATCAGAATCTGACCAGGGCACAATCCCATCATCAACCCATTTCGCCAATCTTAATGTGATCGTCTCTTCCCCAAGTCGAGTGGGGATATTTGTTTCGTTACCCCAGAGAGAGGGTCCATTATTTTTGTAATATCCCTCGTCGAAGTTCAGGCTGTTGAATCGAGCAATCTGAGAACGAGAACGCTCTATTCCTTCTTCAGCAACATCGGCATCCCAAAGTGCAGGTGGAGTGATTATATTTTTTCGGTTTTCGTCATAGACATCCTCAATCAGATCCCGTGCCTCTTCTGGGATTCTGA
Organism: Methanosphaerula subterraneus; assembly: GCF_052055875.1. GTDB lineage: Archaea > Halobacteriota > Methanomicrobia > Methanomicrobiales > Methanospirillaceae > Methanosphaerula > Methanosphaerula subterraneus. The sequence goes on along the minus strand of NZ_CP170508.1, from coordinate 579,380 downwards.
GAGCTCCATAATTCTGCAAAACACATGCCGTTCTCCACAGTGTTACATTTTTCTTATAGACATATGCCCCTCTGGGGAACATCCGAGAATACCAGAATTTATCCGGATCGTCAATGATTTCGGGTGTCAGAACGACTAAAACGGGGGCTGACCGACCGGGCCATCGTTCCGAATGCCGGTGAAGCCGGCCGGCCCGCTGAATGATCAGATCAATGGGAGCGAGATCTGTGATCATATGATCGAAGTCAAGATCTAACGATTGCTCAACAACCTGGGTAGCGATTACGATTTGACCCCTGCGCTTATCAGCCGTCCCTTTAGGGCCGAATGTAGTGGTCACCTTCTCCTCGATCCTTAACCGATCCTCCATTGCAAATCGAGCATGGAAGAGAGTGATTCGATCAGGTCCGAAGAGTTTGACAAGTTTATCATACGTGTCTATCGCATCGGTGACAGTATTCTTGATGACACAGACACATTCATCCTTCGCAACTCCATCCTGGACCAATGCATCGACATCGGAGAGTGAATGAATCAGGTGAATGCCGATCTCGCGATGGCAATCCAGCCTGGTGGATATTTCTATCTCTTCTGGCTTATCTCTTCCACGAATATGTGTGACAAGAGGAAAGTCTTCTTTCTTTTCTAAAGACCTCTTGGTCTGTGTGAGTTCTTCGCTTCTGTCGATCTGCTCTGAGTCATTGATACTATCCAAGGATCTCTGCTGTTCATACTCTGTCATACCCTCATAGAATTTTTCGACAAGACGGGATCGAGAATTATAGGGTAATGTGGCCGAGAGCAGGATTGCACTTCCTCCAAGAGCGGCATGAAATTTTAAAAGAACTTCAAGAAGGCCGTTCATATATGCATCATAAGCATGAACCTCGTCAACGATCAGAATACTCCGTGAGAGCCCCAGGAGTCTGAGTGATTGATACCTTTTTGGAAGAATCGCCATCAGGGCTTGGTCAAGTGTACCCACCCCAATGGATCCAAGAAGTGCCTTCTTTCGATTATCTCCAAGCCATGCTGAGCAGTAAGCCGATGCCGTCTCTAATTCGCCTTCTGGTGAAATATCTGATTTCTGATTTTCGAAACCAAGTGACTGACGAAACTCCTTTATTTGGTTTCGGGATCCATGGGCAAGGATCAGGGTAGGGCGTTCTCCCTCGGCGAAAAGTTTCGTATATGCCTCCCTCAACCGTATATATATGGCGTTTGTCGTCGCCATCGTCGGCAGGGCAAAGTAAATTCCTTCTCCTTCTCCTTTCTGAAGTAATCGATGTGCAAGTACCAGGGCCGCTTCCGTCTTTCCACTCCCGGTCGACTCTTCCATGATATAGAGATGAGGTCCAGAAGAGATATCGGCTGTCTCTGCATATCTCTGAAGATCCGAAGGAGTATTAATTCCAAAAAGTTGTCGCATACCTCCAATGGATGAAGGAATCGAAGGAAGAAGTCCTGTCTCTTTGATCGCAATTTCCGCTTTTTTTAGAGCGTAATCCCAGTATTCCGTAAGAGAGATCTTATCTGAACAGTATGGAAAATAGATGGTATTGGATCCAATCCAGTCGGACACAACAACAAGCCCGGCAAAGAGCCATGAGTATTTCTGAATCTGTTTGTTCAGATTTTTGCTGAATGGTATGATGTCATCACGGCCCTGCCCACAAATGACTGGGATACAATCATTCATGAAGGCAGTTGCAGCCTGAATGTCAGAGTGATCGAAATACTTGTCAAGGTTCGTATAATCATTGTCTAACTGGGGCGGACTCCCATGATGCCCTGTGGTTGCACTGGCGAAATATCTAAAACCATTGTGCCATTTCCTCTGACTAGAACCGGTATCCAGATTCAATAAATTTTTGTTCCAAATCTCATCCCAGAGGACATTACAATATAGATGGTAACCGAGAACAGGATGGTACTGTTTTTGAAGCCGCGTCGGTTTTTTGCTCTGAAGACAGATGATAAGTTCCTCGTTGAGAGACTGAAAGTGATGGGAAAATTTTCCGATATCATGGATTGCAAGGTAGAATGTTAATATCCTGAGCAAATGCTCACGTTGAATTGATATACTGTTCGTAAAAATATCACATAATCGTCTATCATATTCGAGCATTTTCAGCCCCACCGCTGCCACATCGAGGCAGTGGTACACGAGAAGGTGATAGCCGGCCCCCTTCTGTGGTTCACCCTCCCTCCGCGTCTTTCCCCAGTAGGAATAATACTGGTCAGATCCGGTCTCCATCGCACGCCTTCATAACAGGACTGAGAACGGCGGCATATGAAGGTCTTTCGATCTGGTTCGCTGCAACCAGGAAGATCCGTCAAAATGGAAAGATTCGATGCATGAGTAATACACCATCACACCGTACCCACCGTATCCTTCACCCGTCGCCGCCATTCACCCACCCCCCGCCGGCCCCTCGATACGTGCAGGTTTCGCTGCAACACCGACCATGCCCGAGAGAAGACCGCCCGGGCCGGCGAGGGTTTTTATTGTACCGGCATACATATCCGGCCATGAACGAACCGGATGCACCCAGGACCGCACCGCCTGAAAAATCCCCGCATACCCACACCGAAGATATGAAGATCACGGTGAGGAAGAACGGGCCGTATCACGTGAGCGGCGGCGTCCCCCTCAGGACCGTGGAGATCGGCTACGATGACGAGGGCGCCTGTCGGACCTGGAACGAGACGAAGACCTATCCGCTCCGGCAGCAGCAGTACTCTCTCTGCCGGTGCGGGCTCTCGAAGGAGAAGCCATTCTGCGATGGGAGCCACGCACCGAACCACTTTGTCGGGACCGAGGTCGGCGACCGAAAACCGTTCCAGAAAGGAGCCCGCATCACCCCGGGTCCGGTCCTGACGCTCGCCGACAACGAGCACCTCTGCGCCCACGCCGGGTTCTGCCAGCGGGCCGGCGGAATCGGAAACCTCGCCGCCTCCCCGGACCCCGGAGACCGGGAGATCGCCGTCGAAGAGGCCGGCGACTGCCCGTCGGGACGGCTGGTCGTCTCAGACACGGCGACCGGGAAGGCGATCGAGCCGGACCTGGAGAAGTCCATCGCCGTCATCGAGGACCCGGCGAAGGGGATAGACGGGCCGCTCTGGGTCCAGGGCGGCATCCCGGTGATCGGTGTCGACGGCAGGGCGTACGAGGTCCGGAACCGGGTCACGCTCTGCCGGTGCGGGAGGTCGAAGAACAAACCGTTCTGCGACGGGAGCCACCTCGAGGAGTGAGCGCCGGTGATGGCGGGATGAACGCGACGGTCGAGCGGGACGAGCCGGCGCCATGTTCTGCTGCCGGGTCGAGGCCGGAAAAAAGAGACGGCAGGGGTTCCGCGTCAGTCCCTACAGTCCGTTGAAGAGGATGACGATATCATTGAAATCGACCTGGCCGTTCCCGTTGAAGTCGAAGCCTTCGACCGGCTCGTGATCGCTGATCCAGTCCATCTGGGTGAAGAAGAGGGCCACGTCGGCAAAGTCTCTCTGACCGTTGCCGTCGACGTCGTCGTACTGCCCGTCACCCCTGGTGTCGGTCGGGAGGCCGGCACCGCCGGGGACGAGGATCACCGGGGTCGCCCCCACTCTCGCGAAGATCTCGACACGGTTGTTGTCGAAATCAGCGACGTAGATCTTCCCTGCGCCGTCGACGGTGATACCCAGGGGCCATTGGAACTGTCCGTCACCGGTGCCCCGGGTTCCCCATGCTGTGACAAAAGTGCCGGTCGAGGTGAACTTCTGGACCCGCCTGCTGTTGGGGTCGACGACGTAGACATCACCCGCACTGTCCACCGTGATCTCAAACGGATACATGAACTGTCCGTCCCCGTGGCCCCGGCTGCCCCACTTCGTGACGAATGTCCCGTTCGATGTGAACTTCTGGACACGGTTGTTGTTATAGTCGACGACGTAGACGTTCTCCGTGCCGTCCACCGCGATGCCGTAGGGCCAGTTGAACTGGCCGTCCCCAGAGCCGTAACCGCCCCACTCCATGACGAAGGTCCCGTCCGATGTGAACTTCTGGACCCGGTTGTTGTAGGTATCGGTGACATAGACATTGTCCGCACCGTCGACCGCAATGCCCCGGGGACCGTCGAACTGCCCGTCGCCGCTGCCGTAGGTCCCCCAGGTCGCCAGGAAGGTTCCATTCGACGTGAACTTCTGGACGCGTTGATTTCTGGCGTCGGCGACGTAGACGTTCTCCGAGCTGTCGACCGCGATCCCACGGGGAATGTAGAACTGTCCGTCTCCCGAGCCCAACGATCCCCATTTCGCGACGAACGTCCCGTCAGGCGCGAACTTCTGGACCCGGTGGTTGCCGGTATCGGTGACATAGACGTTGCCGGCGCTGTCGTGTGCAAGCCCGTAGGGGTACTTGCATTGTCCGTCTTTCGGGTCCGCGTCGCCCCATCCCGCGATGAATTTGCCCGCCGTATCGAACGTCTGGACCCGGTTGTTCTCCGTATCTGCGACGTAGGCATGGCCGGCGCTATCGATCGCGATCCCATAGGGAGAGCAGAACTGGCCGTCGCCGGAACCCAACGATCCCCATCCCGCGACGAACGTTCCGTTCGAGGTGAACGTCCGGACCCGGTGGTTGCCCTGATCGGTGACGTAGACGGTGCCAGCGCCGTTGACCGCGATCCCTGACGGACCGTTGAATTGTCCGTCCCCGGCGTCGGAGGTCCCCCACGTCATGACGAACGTCCCGTCAGGCGTGAACTTCTGGACCCGGTTGTTGCCCTGGTCAACGACATGGACGCTGCCCGTGCTGTCGACCGCGATGCCCGTGGGAAACGAGAACTGTCCGTTTCCGGAGCCGGAACCGCCCCAATCAGGACCGTCCCCGCCCCACTTTGTGATGAACGTCCCGTCCGATGTGAAGGTCTGGACCCGGTTGTTGTACGAATCGACGACATAGACGGTGCCGGCACCGTCGACCGCGATCCCCTCGGGATTGCTGAACTCCCCGTCCCCAGCACCATCGGTCCCCCACTTCGCGAGGAACATGCCGACCGGATTGAACTTCTGGACCCGGTTGTTGCCGGTATCGGTGACGTAGACGTTCCCTGCGCCGTCGACCGCGATGCCCGTGGGATAGTCGAACTGCCCGTCCTCGGATCCACGACCACTGTATCCAGGACCGTCTCCGCCCCATTTCGTGATGAAGGTGCCGGTCGACGTGAACATCTGGATCCGGTTGTTGTACGTATCGGCGACGTAGACGATCTCCGTGCCGTCGACCGCAATGCCGCTCGGGGAACTGAACAGGCTCTCCGGAACAGCGAGTCCCCACGTTCCCGTGAAGGCATACGTTTCGTTGACAGGGCCGGCCTGGACACTGCTACAGAGGAGCAGGGCACAGAAGATATACAGGATAGAAGAAGATTTCATTGAGAACCACCAGGATAATCTTGAATTACCCTGTGTCAGGATAACCCTTGTCTTTTCGATCTCCCCGGTGGAACCTGGCCGGTTGTCGATCTTCACCAGCGATCGCCTCTCTGTCACCGTGAAAGGTGACATCGAGGTACTGACGAAGAGCAACGGTTTTTGAAATGTCCTTGAGACGGCGTGACCCGGACGGTCTGGTCCGGGCCGGCGGGTCGACGAGCAGGAGGATCTGGGTGTCGAGGAGTTCGGCCCATCGGCCGTGCATCAGGTGGCGGATGGTCCAGGTTTTCCCACATTCACTTTAATTCTGGAGTAAATAGGTGAACTCTTAAATATCATCCGGCATGATCCATTGATGAGGACTTATGGTGTGCAATGGAAGGGATGGCGATCTGCTCGCGCTGCTCACGGAGTCGCACGCGTTGAACGCACGGGTCTTCTCGCTCCTCCGCCTCCAACTGCTCCAGGGGCTCGCGGAACTCGGCCCGGACGGCGCGACGTATCGGGAGTTGAAGGCCGCGATCGAGGTGAGCGATGGCACGCTCTTCGCAAACCTGAACGCCCTGATCGCGATGGGCTACATCGAAAGCGAGAAGGTCATGGTGGAGAAGAAGGAACTGGAGTCGTACCACATCACGCCGGCCGGGAGCGAGGAGTGGAAGCAGGTGCGGGACTGGCTCTGCCGGTTCTGTGCGTTCGGAGGTGACGCCCATGCTGAATCGTGACAGGGTCATCGAGAGTTTCCATCAGCTCGGGTTCGCTCCCCGGGTGGGCGAGTTCGAGGACCGGATCCTGATCCAGAAGAGCGTCCTGCTCCTGCAGTTGAAGGGGCTGCGGACGGGGTATCCCTATCGTCTGTATATCCGTGGCCCGTACTGCGAAGAACTGAATCGGGAGGTGTTCGCTCATCGTGCCGAGTTCGAGTCGCCGGTGAGCCGGGGCACGCTCGACGAGAAGGAGCAGGCGATCGTCGCCGCGTTCGGTGAGACCTTCGATCTCCGGCCGAACCAGGTCGAGGTGGCCGGGACGTACGCGTTCTTTGTCAGCTGCGCCGGCCTCGACCACATTGAAGCCAGTCGCCGGACCCGGAAACTGAAATCGTTCATTCCTGCGGCGCAGCAGGCCGTGGCGATCGCAAGAGCAAAACGGTTTCTCTATCCTCCGACGGACGAGGAGACCCGGGAGATGAAGGAGGAGTTCGCACTCTGGGAGCGTGCGTCACTGGCCTTTACGGGGCGGGACCACGAGTAGACGCGGGGAGATCTGGCTCGTCGATCTCCTCGACGGCAAGGGGCACGAGCAGCAGGGAAGACGGCCGGCGATCATCGTTGGTGAGGCGAACGGCCTCGTCATCGCTATCCCTCTGACCACCAACCTGCGCCTCGTCTCTTTCGATTCAACGATGTATATTGAGCCGGATCGAAGAAATCGGTTGACCCAGCCGAGTGTCGCGATGATCTTTCAGATCATGTCACTGGATGATCGACGGTTCATTCACAGGATCGGAGTTGTCGAGGGAGAGCAGTATGAGGCTCTTGGAGCACTCATTCTTGAGCTGCTGGGTCTGTAAGGAAGTCTGTCACGTTCATCCATGCGTGCCTCCGGGGTGCAAGGTCGACGCCGGCATGGAGGTGATGGAGGCCGAGGTGCCGGCGTTTATAATTGTGTTGTGGGTGTGGATGCCGTTGCTATGGGGTAGGGATCCCCTTTATCGTCGTTGAAGAGGTGCGGCCGACGATCAGGAGGCTACAGAGTTTAGAGACTGATGAGAAACAGGGGGGTCCGCTGGAGAGAGTGTATATTTTCGCAGGATGCCTTCAAGGCTTCTTTGTATATGTTATCTCTACTATCTCCTGTGCTTCATGAATGGCATTTTCAGCCACATTGAGATTGATACCATATATCGGCGCCTCGTAATCGCCTTTTTTTTCGCCAATTGCGCAACCGCGTGAGTTTTTCTGCAATCCGTCCTAACTGAACGTCACCGTGTTCTCTCATAAAGTTCCGCAAATTTGTATGATCCATCCCACTTCTCTCTGGACAGTAATCAAACGTGTCCATTGCATAGTCAAGAGCAATGCGGAAGGCAGCATAATAGGACCGGCTGATGGCGCATCTGTACGCGGCCTCATCCGGAATGGCACTGTCCTGTTTTTTTGTTTCCTGCACAAGGAACCGGGCGATATCAATGAACTGTTCCCAGGAGAAGATCGTCTGCATTATATCCCGACGGGTTGAAAATCGGTAGTGATCAGGAGCCAGCCGGACTCTCCTTGCAGGGATGGCCGGACCTGATCGCTCACCCTCTCGATGCGATCAAGCAGGTCGTCCGTGTAGTTATTCTGCCGCACCGTCAGCATGAGGTACTCATCATGCCCCTCGGGGTCGTGGTAGACCTCCAGCGAGAAGGATCCCTCCCCGGCGAACTCCTCATCTGTAAGATGACACGCGAAGAGGAGCGGCATGTAAAGCCCGGGATATCGCTGCAGATATCCAACCACCTCTCCGCCCTTCAACAGGTGAATCCCCAGGTACTCACAGAGCCCGAGGAGCGACGGCTCGATCATCGAAACGAGACTTCCGGTTGCATCCAGTTGATCAAAGGAGGATCTCGATGACTCGGAGAGATACGAGTGACTCTCGATCGAGGTTCTACCGAAGATCAGATCATAGAGCCATTCCACGAAGGATGAAGGATAATAACTCAATCCGTCCGAGTCCAAACGAGGAGGCATTGTCTTGAACGGCGCCATTGCTGAAGTGTACATCATATCAGACCTCTCCGTTGAAGAGTTGTTCGAGTCTCTCGGTGATGCAGTTCTTGAAGATATCCTTGATGGCGCTGTGCGCCTCCTCGAGCCAGACCATAGCCCCAGCAGGAGGGATCCCCTGCCGCTTTCTGAGGAAGTAGTCGGTGGTCAGTAAGAAGGTGCTATAGCCCTCCCTTTCTGCCACAGCCCGGGTCAACTGGAGCCGGCAGAGGTCTCGTTGCCCGGCACACGGAAGATCGACACCCACCAGGAAGTTCACAAATGACTCCGGTTTATATCCCTCAATGACCGGTCTGAACTTGAAGTATTCTGTGAGGTCGATTTCGGTCCCCGGGATCTCGATCTTGTCGACATAGAGTAAGCCGATCCGGTCGATCCCTTTGATCTCGGTCGCTTCAGAAAGGACTTTGTAGATCTGTTCAATGATCGGCCGGAACTTTTCCCAGGACGGATACGGCTTCAAACAATGGATTGAGACGATCCGCTCTCCGAATTGTATGAACATCCGTCGGTCCTGGGTCAGAAAGACGGGTCGTTCCCTCTTGCCGTTCTTCGATTGGGAATTATCTTGAGTGACTGTGAATTCGAATTGGCGCTCTACAATCCGGTCACGTTCAGGAAAGGTCTCTTGAACGGCCTTGTGAAAACGATCTGCAAGGGTGTCGTTCCACTCTGTCTTCGAAGAGAAACGAAATTCACAGACCACCTCAACGACTGGCGGAGAACTATACTGGGCCATGATCACAAGTTCTTATACAATTGGATGTATTCGGTTCTAAAGACTCGCACTCGGATATGAGTATTCATAGTATATGGATACACCGATCTCGCTGTGATTCGGCTCTTTATTCCATTCTCCCGGTTCTGCGTGCACATTATTTTCCTTCGCCTGCGATGATGATCCGCTGATAGTTCTCCACCGGGATCGTCCGCAAGACTCGGATGGACCCTGTTCCTGATGAACGAGAGGGTCGGTACGAGAAGTTTGAACAGGGCCGGGTCATTGTCCGGCGATCTCTGTCAGGTCGCACCAGGAAGACCCCGGTCTCTCATTCGGATCTATCGACGGCCGGGTTCATGATCATCCCCTCTTCTGACTGACGAGCCGGCCCGGTTGTATGGCACTGCGGGAGCAGGTCCATGAACCGCCGGCGATGAGGTCTGTACAGTCTCTTCTCGTCCGGGGTTTTATCCGGAATTCGAGCCATCGATGATCTATAAAAATCTGTAAATGTTACAACAATTTACAGGTTTGGATAGGTGCCGGCCGGCAGGCGGATGATCAGATCTCCCGGGTGATCTCCCGTATCCCGCCTTTCATCACGTCAAAGACCCGCCAGCCATGGCAGGAGACCGAGAGCCAGAACTGGTACGAACTGTGGAACCCCTGAGGGGCGGGGAGTCCGTGGAGGGTCTGCATCTCCTCTCTGTACTGATCTGCGATCGCATGAAGCGACGGCGGCCTCCGCCGGGTCTGCCTGATCAGGACCATGACCAGCTCCTCGGGCGACCAGGCCAGCAGGTCGGGGGGGGTGCCGCCGGGCCGGGACCTGACCACCTGGTACCCCTGCTGCCGGAACCAGGCGGCGACGGCGGACGCCACCCCCTGCCCGGCCCTGGTGGCCGGCACGCCGTGTCGTTCCCCGGCATACCTCCCCAGCCGGGCGTGTCCTCTAATATAATGTTCGCCGTTCGTCTCTGATGAACCGGGGAGTGCCGGAGTCCGGTGCTCTTCGTCGAGTTCAGCGGTCATCGGTTCACCCCGGTACCGGGCCGCTCCGGGTGGTTCCCGGCCCTGGTCTCTGCCGGCGATCGTGATCTTCCCGGCGGAGATGCCGGCTCCATCCGGGGCGCAATTGGTGATCTGACTGGTATGCGTCATAGATGCTCTTCAGCAGGAAATTACTTAATGGGCGGACCGTGCAGGGTGAAAGTGATATGCATGTCCCGGGCCGGCGGGGTTGGGATTACTCTGAAGAGTAATAGAAGATTTCTTTTTTCCAATACGACGAAACCAACGATCCTAAGTTCCATGAAATTGTAACACATCTCTTTGATTGTCCTTCCTCCTGAGTCCCAGAAATTCTCATCTCCGTGTCACCTTTGAACTCCTCTTTTCTACACAGACCGAAGGGGATATCGATAACGTTCGGACGGGGAACAGATGACCTTCAATATACTCCGAGCGATGGTCAGAGGTGGAGACGATGATTGAGGTCACGTACCTCTTCCCGAACCTCTCGTCCCTTCGGCAGCGGGGCGGGCTCTCTTCCCGCCTGGACACTGCTCAATCGCTGGGGTGCGGGTACCTCGAGGTGCCGGCAGATTTCGTGAAGAACAGAACCGAGGTGGCGAAGACCGGGCTGGCCATGGGCTCGTTCCTGACACGCGGTGCAATCGCGGCCCTCTACGACGCAGAGTCAGGGCCGGCTCCGCTCCCGTACATTCTCCACACCGAGCCGTCGATCCCGCGGACCGACGGGTACGGCATGCGGTCCCAGGCGCCGCTCTGCTGGTATGACCGGGCGTGGACGGAGGCTCTCGTTGAGATGACGGTCGGGGTGGCCGAACGGCTGAACGCACCGCCGGCGATCGTGGAGATTCACCCGGGGGATGCCCGGAACCGGGACGACGATCTGGTCAGAGCGATGATCGCGATCCGGGCCGCGTTCGAGGACCGGTTCGGGGTGATGCCGGCCGTCCTGCTTGAGAACAGGACCGGCCAGTTCATCCGGGACGGCGCTTCGATCGCCCGGTTCTGGGAGCACCTGCTCTCTGCTGCGCCTGAACTGGTGGGGGACTGCGGCATCGTGCTCGACGTGCAGCAACTCTTCACGGTGACGAGAGGGCAGTTGATGAGGAACCTCGTTGAGATCCCGCCGGACGCACTCAAGGCATTCCACATCCATGCACTGCACCGGGCGCCGGCGATGGATAACCCGATCCCCTGGGATGAGGTCTTTGCCGTGATTCGCCGGCTGGACCACCCTGTGCTGATCAACCCCGAGGTGCATCATCTCGTGCAGGTCGGGCCGACGATACAGTTCTGCCGCGAGATGCTGGGTGATGAGTGTGATGTGGGTGGGAAAGGGCCGGCGTCGAGGAGGATGGTCGTGCCGGTTGGGGACTGTCGGGATCGAATCACCCTGGCCGGCGTCCTGGACGGAGACCCGGAGAGTGCCGGCCGCTAAGATCACTGGTTGAAGAATCATCTCCACCGATGTGATAGCGAATCCCTAGTCTCGCTCAACGGCCATGACCGCCGGGACCATCATGATGATGTCCGCCAGGGCACAGGTACGAGTGATCGATTGCTGTCTACATGATCGGGATGATCGGCGGGCCGGCAGGTGGAGGTTTCAGTCTGTTCCTTATTATTAGCGGGGGCGTTTCCTACCGATGTACGGGGTTGGCAAATAGTGGATATCTACTGTCTAAACACCCGAGGCGTGAAATCGTATCCATAACCCTGATTTCCTCCCCCTTCTACGAAAATCGACTGGAAACCATAACCTCCATTCCGATCACCTTAAATCTTCAATGACCAAATTTCCTTCATAAGATACGTACAATAATTCTTGTAATGTCACTCGAATCATTATCAATAAGTCACATGGTGTAATTTCATGACACAGATCCCAATCTCTTCCCCCCAACCCTTTATTCTGCAAGATGGCTATCTCCTTGACTATATTTCAGGCGAGCCAATCAAAGACTCAACGAAAGAACAAGTCCGGCAAAGAATTGTCCGGGTGCTATTTCACGAGTACGGTATTTCAGTCCAAGATATGGCCCGGGATTTCCCCGTTCGGGTTGACGGAAGAAAAAAGAAGATCGATCTGGCAATCTTCGGTCCAGACCTTCCACACCTTGAGGAGAATATTCACCGGATCGTGGTCTGCCAAAAAGAGCCCACCAATGGGAGCCGGAGCACTTTTACTATCCGCGATCACGAGCAGGCGCAGAACGACGTCGCGCAACTTCAAGACAGCATGACAGCCCTGGAGCATTGCCGCTGGGGTCTCTGGACAAATGGTATTGAGTTCTTCTTCTTCGAGAAGGAGACAAATCGATTCTCAGTTGATTTCCGGCCAATTGGAGACTGGCCTTTTGGCGATGAGACGATGGGAACTCAGGAGATGTATTCGGCTGCACATCTGCGCCGGGCTGATCCAGAGATGCTAAAGGTCGCTTTCCGGCGCTGTCATAATTTCATCCATGGGAATGAGGGGATGCCGAAGGATGCAGCATTCTGGCAATTTCTCTATCTGATCTTCGCCAAGATGTACGACGAGCGGCAAAAAACCTGGGATCTCCGACGGTTCTGGGCTGGTCCGACCGAACAGTTCGATGAAGCCGGCCGGATAGCCATTCGTGGCCGCATCATGCCGCTCTTTGAGGATGTGAAGAAGGCCTATCCAACAATTTTCAGTGGAAAAGAGGAGATCACGCTCTCGGACAGGGCGCTCGCTTTTATGGTCTCGGAACTGGCCCGATATGACCTGACTCGAACGGATATGGATGCCAAGGGGGCCGCCTATCAAGAGATCGTTGGGACGAATCTCCGGGGGGATCGTGGGCAGTTCTTCACGCCAAGGGGGGTGATCAAGTTGATGGTTGAGATGCTCGACCCAACGCCAGGGAATCGAATTCTCGATCCTGCCTGTGGGACTGGGGGGTTCCTAACAGCGACTGTGGATCATCTCTATCATCGACTCAACGACGAGACTGATCATGAGATCGGAAACGGAGATCGAGATCCCATAGTCCGAGAGCGGCTCAGTACAGTCGTTGGAGAATCACTGCACGGGGCCGACTTCGACCCGTTCCTCGTCCGGGCAGCACAGATGAACATTCTGATGGCAGCGAACACCGAGATCCCCCTATTTCACATGAACTCACTCGAGTTTCCAGAGGGCTCACTTGCCGGCGTTGCCCCGGCGTGCGAACGAATCCCACTAGGCTCGATGGATGTGGTAATGACCAACCCTCCATTTGGAAGCGATATCCCAATCACGGATCCTCAAATCCTGTTTCAATATGAATTGGCGAGGATTTGGGAGCGGATGGGCGATGGGTCGTTCCGGAATTCAGGTCGTCTTCAGACGAGTGTCGCGCCCGAGATCCTCTTTATTGAGCGGTGCCTTCGCTGGCTCCGCCCTGGGGGTAAGATGGGGATTGTCCTGCCGAATGGCATCCTCGGAAATGCAGGTGACGAGTACATCCGATCATGGATTCTTTCACAGGCATGGGTGCTCGCCTCGGTCGAGATCCCGGTCGAGGTCTTCATTGTCGAGGCGAACGTCAACATCTTAACGAGCCTTCTCTTCTTAAAGAAGAAGACTGAGCAGGAGCAACAGCGGGAAGACCTGGCTGGCAGGCTTGATTATCCAGTCTTTCTCGCCGTGGCCGAAATGGCTGGAATCGACCGTCGAGGAAATATTCTCTATAAACGCGGCCCTGATGGCGTGGAACTAGTACAGCAGGTGAGGGAGGAGGAGACTATAACCCTCGGTGGAAAACGAGTGGTCCGAACATTGACACGGATGGACCGGATCGTGGACGACGATCTTCCCCGAATCGCCGAGGCGTACCATCAGTTCAGAAGCGAGCACCCGGAGCCTGGGATATGAAGACTAGGACAATCCCGTCTTCGTGGATCTTTGTGGAGCAGAATCGACGGCTGGATGCACAGCCCTATATCTCCGGTGCGATCGAGGCGCGAGTAGCGGTGGAACAGACCGGGCTGCCGAAAGATCGACTTGTCGATGTAACGAAGGATGGTTCTGACGGGATCTTTCATGCGGGACGGGAAAGCCGGACGTGGGTAACTGATCCCAAATATGGAATACCATTCCTTGGGAGCTCGAAGATCTCGTACTCTGATTTATCGACCTTGCCTCTCATCTCTCAAAAGATCGTTGAAAGAAATCAACATCTCTTAATCCAGGAAGGATGGACCTTGATAACCCGATCTGGAACTATCGGCCGCATGGCATATTCGCGCCCAGATATGAAGGGGATCGCATGCAGTGAACATGTCATGCGGGTCGTCCCCGATTCCGAAAAAATTCCTCCAGGCTATCTCTTCGCTTTTCTCCGGTCCTCATTTGGCGTCCCGCTTGTGGTCTCTGGCACCTACGGTTCGATCATTCAGCATATCGAGCCTGAACATATCCGCGATCTCGCTGTGCCACGATTGGGAGCAGAGCGTGAGGCTGAGGTGCATGCTCTTGTACAGGCTGCCGCCGATGATAGAACTGAGGCACATCGAACCCTCGACGCCGTGAAGGCAGAACTCCAAGTGGAGCTCGGGTTTGGCGAGTTACAGGACTCATCGGTCACTGGATATGGCATCACGACGATTCCAACAAGCCGGCTTGATCTCAGATTTGATGCACACTATCATTGTGCCAAGTATGCTGCGGTGGCTGATGAGATGGAAAAAGGGCCGTTTCCGGTTGTGAAGATAGGAGATATTGTCAAAGAACATTTTCGACCTCCACGATTTGCGAGAATATGGGTTAGTGATCCGATTTTTGGTTGCCAATTTATCAGTGGAAATGACGCGTTTAAGTTCGAGGCGGATGAACCAAGGTATATTACTCGACTAACTCAAAACTTCGAACGTTATATCTTAAGACAAGGAGAGATATTATTCCAAGCAGCTGGTCAATTATATGGTCTCTTCGGCCGGCCGCTCTTTATTTGGGGATGGACTGAAGGGCTGTTTTGTTCTGAAGATATGTATCGAATTGTTCCTCACTCTATTGAGGATGGGGCATATCTATTCCTTTTTTTCAATACTCCTCCAGGGCAGGTTCTTTTTAAAAGGTTGGCTGCAGGAACCAGTATTCCCAGAGTGATGGAGCCCCAGATAAACCACCTTCGGATTCCATGGCCCCCGGCTGAGATTCGCGCTCGGTATGCAGCTCGAGTGATCGAGGCTCATGAAATGCTTGACCGTGCACTCCAGTCCGAGCGGAAGGCGATCGCCCTTGTCGAATCCAGTATCCGAGAGACGGTGAAACTAATATGACAGCAACCATCATTCCAATCGGAAAACCCCAGAACGAAGGTGAGAAGCGGGCTATTGCTTTTCTCCGCGATAAACTCTCCCCGGAATACACGATCATTCATAATTTCGAGGTGAAACAAGGTTCACAGCAATTCGAAATCGACCTCGGAATCATCACCCCGTATGCCATCTTTCTTATTGATGTAAAGAATGTCAAGGGCAGAATCAGATCCGATGGCCGGCAGTGGACTCCAGAGGGACGGGAATCATATTCCTCTCCGGTCCAGAAGATCAGGATGAATGCCCGTATCTTCAAGTCTTTTATTATTGATAATCGTCCTGATCTCTACGAACTCGAGAAAATCTGGGTCGAAGGTCTTGTACTTCTAACCTCGCCCGATGCGGAATTCCAGGATATCCGAACTTCTCAAGGTCGGGGTGATGCCAGCTCTTCATCTGACACAGAAGAGTGGTCTGTTGTAAAACTCGACGATTCGATTGCGTCAATTACCAATCCAAAACGGATACCTGAGAGGTTCCTCAAATCGATCACCAAATTCCGTAACAGCATCAAAAACTCCATTGTCCGGGGGGTCAAAGAGCCAGATTCCAAAAAGATTTTCAACGACTGGATTGTTCAGGAGACATTGAGCAGTTCTCCGAAACGGGAAGATTGTCGCGCCTATAATCAAATAGCTGGACCAAATGCGGGAACAGTCCTTCTTCAGGTGTATAAGGTCGATCCCTATCTCTCTGATACTGAACAGAAGGCCGAGCGCTCTTTTATTAAAATTGCCTACAAAGCACTATCAAACCTCCCTGCTCATCCGAACATCATCGGAGTCCGGGATATCTTCAGCGTCGATGAAGATAGCAAGTATGTTCTTGTCCTTGAGGATGTCCGAGGCATCTCTCTGAAAGAACGCGAGTCTGACCTTGCTCGTCCCATAACGCTCGATAAAAAAATTGGGATTGCCACTGAACTCCTTGGTGCTCTTGTTCACGCCCATGCCCACGGAGTTGTCCATCGAAACCTCACACCCAGTGCAATCATACTCTCCGAAGAAGGATCCCTTAAATTAGTTGGATTCGACTACGCCCATGTTGGTGGTGCTTCAAGTTTCTCAATCGTTAACATTCTTCCAAAGTACCTTGACGAGACAACCTACTGCGCACCCGAGATCAGATTCAGTCCTATCAGTCTCGGTCCCTCGTCTGATCTATTCTCTGCCGGGATTGTACTGTATGAATTGTTTACTGGTGAGGTTCCATTCCGTTCATTCAATGATATGGAAGCGGCGCATGCAGTCTTCCCTGAATCAGCCTCAATTCGTTGCCCCGGGTTGCCGGATGGTGTCGATGCTTGGCTTGCCGGCCTCTGTTGTTATAATTCCAAAGAACGTCCAGATACCCAAAAGGCTTTTGAAACCTGGTTGGGTCTAGTAAAACCTGCCGCACCATCTCCTTCCCCAACTAATACAATCTCCGATATTGAGAATATCCCTCGTGAAACGGTCTTCCTCACAAAATATCGGATCATGGAGCCGCTTGGAAAGCCTGGAGCCTTTGGCGTAGTCTACCGAGCGTTTGATACATTTGCCAATCAAAATCGGGCGATAAAGTTCATCTACAAGGACCGTATCTCAACCCTTGATCGCCTAAAGCAAGAATATCGTAGTTTGATCAATATCCCGGGGCATAAGAGAATCGTTAGGATATATGATGCAAATCTGACACCTGAGAAAATCCCATATCTGGTCTTTCAATACCTCGAAGGAAGTGATCTCGCACATCTAATCGCCGAGACTCCCTTCTCTCCGGATCAAGTCCTCACGCTTGCCAAGCAAGTGACCGAAGGGCTGATCCATATTCATGAGAATGGAGTTTACCATTGTGATATAAAGCCATCCAATATTCTCTGGACCCGGGATGGTGCAGTCCTTATCGACTTCAATGTCAGCACCCGTCCAGAGTCTGAAGGAGATCTAGGAGGTGGAACACGCCGATATCTCCCTCCGGACTTCGATTTCACAGTTTCCCCAGATGACAGAATTAATGCAGATCGTGACCTTTATGCCTTGGGGATCACCCTCTATCAAGCGCTTGTCGGCGGTCGCAGTTATCCTTGGAAGACCGATGTCCCTCCTCCCGATATCTTACCAAGAGATCCTGCAGATATGCTCAAACGATCCGATCTCTCACCGCGGTTTGTCAAGGTTCTTACCCAACTGATTGCACCGCGACGAGCCGACCGTTTTGCATCAGCTTGCGATCTCTTTAATGAGATTGATAAAATTTCGTCAGCGTTTCAAAGTATAAAGCCGGCATGTCCTGAAACCCAAACCAATGGCTCTCAAGGAGTGGAGGACAGAAATAACAGAAATGGCTTCGTCGATGCCCTTGTATCCTTCTACTCAATGAGTAGTACCAGCAATGCTGGAACGCGAGGTCTTAACAAAGACGCACAAAAGGTTTATGTTAAAACCGCACTCGATGAACAACTCCTGCCGGCGGTGATGAAAGGGGACTATCAACTTGTCATCATCACAGGAAATGCCGGCGACGGAAAGACGGCTTTTCTCCAACAGATTGAAAATAAAGCAGAAGGGTACGGAATCTCTATCGATAAATCATCTCCTATTGGTGGAATTGCTTTCAATGTCGATGAGCGGCAGTATCTCATTAACTACGATGGGAGTGAAGACAAGGGTGATCTCGATAACGAAGATGTCCTCAGTCAATTCTTCGCTCCATTCGAAGGCAACGACAGCACATCATGGCCAAAGGACCTGGCCCGCATGATTGCGATCAATGAGGGAAGACTACGAGACTTTTTGACGAAAAATGCAAAAAAATTCCCTGCACTCAGAGGAATCGTGGATATCGGGTTACGCACTGGTCAAGAACAAGATGGAATTATCGTTATCAACCTGAACATTCGATCAGTTGTAGCCCCGGGTGTCGATGGGGAGGAATCGATCTTCACTCAACTACTAAAAAAGATGGTGGATGCGAAAAATTGGGATGCATGTTCCGATTGTGACCTCGCAGATCGCTGTTATATCTATCATAATGTCCTAACACTGAATGATTTGACCGCCGGGAGTCAGGTTGTTCATCGTCTTGAAACACTCTATGCTCTCACCCATCTACGTGACGTCTATCATATCACCCTCCGGGATCTCCGTTCCGCCCTGTCATATCTCATCACCTCCAACCGAACCTGCCAGATGGTTCATGAGTTATATGAGAGCGATCGGACAACGGAGATACTTGATAGTTATTATTATTCGAGTTGGATGGGTGGATACCTTAACATTAGATCTTCAGATCGTCTGCTCTCACGACTTGCACTGGTCGATATGGGCCTCACCCCCGATGCAGAACTCGACCGTTATATCGAATTCAGACCGATCGGTTCCGATCAGAATCATTTTTCATTTCAAAGACGCAGTGATTATGAACTGAAGGTCCTTACTCAGTTCCAGCAGAATGCCCCCCGGGACCCGATTCCAACGAATGAAGGCGATCGAATGACTCTTCATCGTCGCTTTCTTGAGTACGCAAAACGAAGGACATATTTTGAGCAACGGGGTGAACAATGGAAAAATTTACTTCCTTACCACTATGGTATTGAACTTCTCTCGCTAATCTCCAACCCCTCAGAGGAGAAACTTCAGTCGACCCTCCGTTCATTGATCTCTGCAATCACCCGAGGAGAAAAGGGGGTGAATCGAGAGGAAAACTTCGAAATGATGCTTCAGGTCACCCCAACTCCGAAGGGTTCAATTCGAAGTTATCGAGTCTTTCCCTTTGGAAAATTTAGACTCGACTTACTCGATCCGGGGTCTGAAGCCAGCTACATAGAACACACTCCGACAGGATTGCGGCTCAAATACCTACGTCCCACTGGTGACGACCCATATACATTAGAGATAAAACTTGACATCTTTGAGATGCTCAACCGGCTGAACGAAGGCTATACGCCAACGGTCGAGCAACAGCAGGGTTTTGCTCTTCAACTCGATGTCTTCAAGAATTTGCTCGCATCGGCACCTTATCAGGAGCTCCTCATAACAAAAACTGGGCATGAGTTCTATCGGATTCAACGAGAAAATGATGGCCAAATTCGTCTCAGTCCCTTGAAGGAGAACTGCTTATGACTCTTAAAAAGAAGGATAAAGAATTTCAACTGAAGGCAATCTCCTATCTTAATTTCAAGCAGATCGAGATGGATAGAGTCCTTACATTACTGTTCCCACTTCTTGAATACCAGGGGTATGGGGATACACGACCATCACGGCGTGGGGAGGTAACGACAAAAGAATTTGTCGCGACAATCTGTGAGAATGAAAAAGAATTCACCGGATTCAAGGAACACGAGGATATTACTCGATGCTGGGTTGAGACTGACTTGCTTGATATGATCCATCGGGGAAAGGACAATTCGGCTGTCGCCGCACCTCGCCCGCTCCATGGCTCCACATATAAATACCGAAATCCTAAAAAATGCAGAGACTATGATGCATCCCGACAGATCTATGCAATGCTGCAGAATGCCCGCCTTGGAGCTTCGGCCTTAAAATCACTAAAGGATTTCTTTTTTGAAGGACTAGACTCGCATATCAACTCGCAGGATAAACAAATTCCCCTGGATGTTGAGACTCAAGCTATCCTCCATCTGGTGGGATTGAATCCAATAAAGAAGACTCAAGCGAATCTAAAGTCTGATCCCTATTGTAAACCTCTCTGTCTTGGGGCGGCGAATATACTTGCAGAAGACATTGTTCGACTCCTTGTATATCGCGATTCCATTCCCCGTTCAGTGATGGTCGAATATATAAAGACCTTGATCGCATTCCATCTTTCTCTCTACCATATCAGACTACTTTCCCTCATTCCGAGATATATCAGCGATCCAAATACTCAAATAAGGGCATGCAACCCATCCACCTGTCAATATTGTGGGAACGGGGGGGTTCCAAAAGATTGTCCAGTTTGGCCAGGTCTCCTCGTCGACATGACCAAGGAAAAGAATTCCACAATGTCAAGGCTCGCAGAAACGAGCGCAGTTTACCATTATCAGTTGATTCCTGGTTTCATCAAAGCATATTATACGATAAAAAAACTAAACGAGTTTCGCGAGGATTTGGAGAAGACTGATAGTATCCCTAAACTAAATGGACAAGTGAATCCGATCAATGGATTGATTGAACTGCTTGGTTCAACATGGTCTCCCCAGAGGGAGATTTTTTTCAAAATTAGACTTGGAAACCTTGCAGAATCTGACGAGCAGGGGAGAGAGGATGTCGACCCAATTATTGATCGCATTCGAGCCCTAGAACTTGATCCCCTTGAGGGTTACATCGAATGCCTTGTAGGGATTCGAGGACATTCTCAGAGGAGATATGTTATCGATGCACTCGACTCGCTCATGCTCAAGAATCGGCCGGGAGCTCTTCTTTCCCAGACACGCACCAGGAATGCTCCGCGGAGATTTATCCTGGATAGTCGCCTTCTCGAGGTTTTGCTCCAGATTGCGGTGCTAGAGCCAACGAGTTTGACAACTCGTCCGATTCTTATCGATGATCTACTGTCTTTACTAGAGAATCGATATGGGCTCTATATTCGGGATTTACCCCCCCATGCAGGGTTCCATGAGCCAACAATTGAGGATCGAAGCGCTCTCCGAGAGAATATCCGTGCGTTCAAAGAACGGCTCCAGGAGATTGGTTTTTACAGAGAGCTCTCCGACGCTTCAATAACTCAGATTGTAACTCCACGGTATACCAAATCAAGTACTATTAGAGGTGTAGAATGACCAGAGGACTAGTAAAAATTACACAGAGTGAACTATTCACGGAGCTTGAGAGAGAGATCCGCCCTATTTTACAAAAACTGGTCATGATGAAGATAGAGAACCAGCAGGATGGGCACTGCTTCCGTTGCGACGATCTCGATATCGAGGTAGCGATAAAACTTTGCGAGAATCTTCGTGATGAGGTTCCAGGTGCCTCGATGGTCATCCTCGATGATGGCTCTCTTCCTGAAATTCCACGGGATTTCGCCGTCTCGGGTACGAAACTGGTCGAATTAAGAAATCCTCGGGCTGATGGGGCCCTTCGACCACCTCTTCTTGTCTTCATTCCTAATGGGGTCCAAGCGTCAGCGGAAGACTCCTTCGGGGAATCGACCTTTGAAAAGATCAATGTGGGAGATGTATATGGAAAAATCCGTGAGCGTCTCCTCCAGGATTTTCCACAAGAGATCAGAACATCTGTCTCCGAGATTCTCACAACAATTGAGGGCTGGAAATATGCCGACCTTCCGTCACAGGTCCGTTGGCTTCTCACCATCCAGAAAAATGGATACGATCTGGAGGTGGTTGGAGCATCATTGTTCACAATCGGCCTGATCCCAGATTTCGAACTTCTCAAGAATCTTCTTAATGTGAAGGGTCGACTCTCAATCAATATAGAAGTAGTCAGTCGGTTGACCGAACCCCTCTCAGCTAAGAGCGTGATTTTAAGGGTTTTAGATCTAGAACTTGTCGACGCCCAGTTTGAGAAGGAGTTAGCAGAATTCTTGAACAAAATCGGATTAATAGATCCATATGAGTGGTGTGCTCGGATAGCTAATGATCAATCCGCATGGAAGTTCTCCTTCCATAATTGGCGTTTCAAGGACAAGGGAGAATGCCAGGGTAAGGCCTTTATCCACGATGTTTTGATCGATCTTCCATCAAATCACAGCGGAGGTCACACCGATGGAGATGAGGCCTCTCAACAGACTCTTTATATCGGAAAAGGAAATTCACCTCGATTTGCGGTTACTTTTAGGGTACAACCAGCTCCTGCAAATATCTCTGGTCTTAACAAATTCGCTGCCGAGGTCATCTCTGTTGAAGACGGGCCAATCGGCCTTATCCGGAAAAAGAGCAAGTGGGTGAACAATACCAAACCCCAAAAGATACCTTTTGATCGCCTTAAAAATATTGACTGGAAAGCCGGATGGCACTACATCCGTGTATTAGCATATAACGAAAACAACAAACCGATCCCGCTCGTAGATGAGAAAAATATGAAGATAGATTGGGAAACGAACCAATCTTACCAATCCAATCGGTCACCAAATGAGAGTGACCTGTTTATGGTTGTCACGGACAGCGATGAAGAAGAGGATCCGAAACAGCGGTCTTACCAGCAATATCCAAGTCTCACCCATATTCAGCTAGAGATGATGAGCAGAGGTGCATCAAAAGATGTGACTCCCGGAGATGTGATTGATCCCAAGATCGATTGGTCGGATAAGAAGATCCGGCGATCGGGTGACCCGGCATTGATCGCGGTGAAATACCGTGGGTATCAGAAGGTCCATATCCCCGTTAATCCTCATCTAAAAGGGTTTGAACTAGAGATACTTGAAGCACCAGTTGATACAGTCTCATGGAGGCTTCGAATCAACTCCGAGGGGATTAGTAAAATCGAAGCAGAAGACATGCAACTCCCTGTATATCCAAGCACCCCTTTGCTCAAGGAAGCTCGTGCTCGGTATAAAGAGATGGTGCTCTGTGATGAACGAAAACTCGTTTCACAAGCCTTTGACTTCTCTCAAAACCATGAGATAGTGAATGAATATGCCTCTTCGTATCGTGCTGTTCTAATAGAGATCTTGCAGGCAATCCAGTCTGAACGCGAGATGTCGTCTACTCGGTACCATGACCTGGAAAACTTGCTCCGGATGGATACTATCGGTATCTCGATCTGTGATCGTGGGGGGGAAGAACACCATCTGGTGCTCGTTTCACCAATCCATCCACTCCGAGCAGTTTGGTTTGCGGTCTGGTCATCCCTTGGTCATCAATGGATGAATGAAGCGGCTTCTGATTACAAAGCGTGGATTCAGCAGACATTGGACACTTTGAAAGGTAGTTTCTCTCCACTTCATGCACCAGTGGTCGTGCCGAGTGCGGATAGTGGAGCAATGATCTTCATCGATAATCTGACAATGTTCTGGGCCGTCTATGGTGCACCCGATGAGCCTGATCCCCGGGGTCTCTTCGCTTCTCTTTGCGCCCACCTGGAGATGCCTGAACCGGCGTATTCAGGGACCTTGATCGACGGCGCGTATCTTGCTTCTCGAATCAAGCGTTACATCCTGCAGCACCCATATATCTCAACTCTAACGGTCAATGTTTTTAATCCGGGGAAAGGTGGCCTCCTTGCCGGTGCGCTTTGTGAGCTCCAAAAGGAGAAGGAGCTCTCCGATCTTCGATACGACATTCGGATGTATGCCCTTGATCCTGCTGCCGCAGAGGTAGGAGAATCTCTCTTTGACCTCCAAAGTCCCCCTCCTGGGTCAACCCTCTCTGATGTAGCGGACGACTTCTCAGCACCGATGGAGACTCATCTTCGGACCAAACTCGCCCTTGCCGTAAAAGGTGTTGAAGAGTTCAGTACTCAACTCGATCGAAGAACCGCTCATTTGACTATTGCCTTTGACCTTTTTCCTCCAGGTAAATTGGAGGCAATTGCTTCCTCTCCATCCCCACATATCGCACCATTATATGGACTTCTTCAGGAGTTTAACACAACGTTCCATGACGAGACCGGTGTTTTTTGGGAGAGAATCCCAAAACATGGAAGCTCCCTATTATCAATACCGGGGGCAGAGGAAACTCAGTATAACCTTACATCTCTTGGACAGGTTATCTCCAATGCAACTGCAGTTGTTGTGACAGGTAATTATGATCCTCGCTTACTTCCTCTGGTCACTCTCTCCCTTGACGACAAACGTCGAGCGTTGATACATGAGATCCATGAATCTAGCGATTGGGTGATTACTCTTGACCGGCACATGGGAATCGAGTTCTATGACCATCCACCTCAGGATAACAAACCTGATTATCTCATTGATTTTAATCCGGATGTTACCAGTAGTCTTGGTCACCGCCTTTTTGTCACTTCCCGATCTATCGATGAACTTCGAATAATGGCATCCCCGGTGCTTAGGGATTACGGATTATCCACCGATGATGATACGATGACGGTGCTGATCGATCAACTTCGTGCCTTGTCCGGTCGACTTGCACTGAAATTGATCGCATCACCCAACCAACAGGCTGAAGCATTTGGGCTTGCTCTTGCTCGACTTTTCCTGATACGACAGGGCGCTTTTACGAATCAGATTGTGGTCCCTCTTGACGCTCATATCGATCTCTTTACTTCAAGTAGGAATACGGCAAACACGATTGATTCTTTTGTCTCGCTTAAACGTACTGATCTCGCGGTATTTGATCTTGATCCGAAACATAAGACCATCACATGTCGTTTAGTCGAAGTGAAAAACTATAATTCTGTGGGTAACTTGAGCGCCTACGCATCTCTTCGACGTCATGCCATTGATCAAATATCTCAAAGCGAGAAAGTGATCAAAGAAAATTTCGGCATTGAGAGTCAAGATAAGAAAAGGCCAGATCACGCAATCAAAGTAAAAGAACTCGCCGTTCTCCTTGAATTCTATCTATCTCGTGCAGAGAGGTACGATCTGATCTCGAAAGATGCGTCTGATGAAGCACGTCTCATGCTTGAGATCCTTGAAGGAGGGTATTCCCTAAATTTCTCCAAAAGTGCGATCATCTTTGATTTTCAATGGTCTGGACAGAGTGAACCAGAAGTGGAAGATGGGGTGGAATTCCACCGGATCGGCCGCAAACTAATTGATGAACTCCTTTGCGCCGCAGTAGAGGAACGAAGACCTCCAACTGTTATTGTGAATAAGGAAGAGTCGTCAGACTTTTTGGAACCTGTGAAAGTAGAACCCTTTTCGACGTCTGTAATCACTTCTGCAGCGTTCTTAAGCCCTCGAACGGACCGAACGGTGGACTGGGATTCCATTGTACATCGTGCCGAAGAATCATTTCCAGGCCTACCTGAAAAGCTGGAAGAACTAGGGATTGAAAAACCTACTCCTGATCCTGAAGTAGTCCTTACCAATGAGGGAATGAAGGGGACAGATAGTGATCAACCAATTGATGAGGTAACGAAGGAAAATAAAGTGGGGATTGATCGACAGGTAGAGGTCTTCCCAGAGCCTCTGCCGACTGATGAATATAATCAGGTTGAGACACCATGCAAGAGCACTGATATATCGTCCGCATCATACAATGTTTTGCTTGGTGTCACTAAGGACACTTCCCTTCAGTATGGGATTTTTGGTGAGAGTATGGGTCGAACGATAGCACTTGACTTGAACCAAACCCATACGATCAGCCTCTTTGGGGTTCAGGGGGGAGGCAAGAGTTATACTCTCGGAAGCATCGTCGAGATGGCCGTTGCATCAATTCCTCACATTAATCAATTACCCAGGCCTCTGACAACAGTAATTTTTCATTACAGCCAGACCATGGACTACACACCGGAATTTCTGTCAATGATTAGACCTAACCAGGATGATGGTCAGATCAACAAATTAAAGGAACGCTATTCCGCACTGCCTCAAGGACTATCGGATGTTGTTCTTCTTGTCCCGAGAGCGAAAGTTGAGGAACGTGAGAGAGAGTTTCCTGGAATAACGGTTCATCCACTCACATTTTCAGCTTCGGAACTCCAACCCAGTGACTGGAAATTTTTAATGGGTGCTGTGGGAAATCAGTCTCTCTATATCAAGCAATTGATGTTGATCCTAAAGCGTTTGCGCAATGATCTTACGCTTGATAAACTTCGATCAGAGATTGAGAACTCGGTGATGCCCGACCACATTAAAACGACAGCTCGGTCCAGACTTGATCTAGTAGTCGATTTCATCGATGATGAGGTCTCACTTCGCTCTGTCTTCCAACCAGGTCGTCTGGTCATTGTGGACCTTCGTGATGAGTTTATCGAGAAGGACGAAGCGCTTGGGCTTTTCGCGGTCATCTTAAACCTTTGTGCAGGGGCACGTTCAAACGCTGGACCCTTCAATAAACTGGTAGTCTTTGATGAAGCTCACAAGTATATCGAAAACCCTGATTTAATTGCAGGCCTTGTTGAGATGGTTCGAGAGATGCGTCACAAAGGAACGAGTATCCTTGTTGCAAGTCAAGACCCTCCATCGGTTCCAATTCAACTCATTGAACTCTCAACCCAGATAATTATGCACAAATTCAACTCGCCGTCGTGGCTCAAACATATTCAAAAAGCGAATGCCTCGCTCCAGACTCTGACTGCTGAGAAGATGGCGCAACTCGCGACAGGAGAGGCCTATGTCTGGTCAAGAGAGGCGTCGGATCCTCTTTTTATGCACGAGGCAGTAAAAGTTCGATGCCGGCCTCGAGTAACAGAGCATGGCGGAGCGACGAAGACTGCAATATAAATTTCTTTTTCCATTTTGAGATCGTCCTTCAACGTCTATGAGACTGATAGTCACAGGCTCAACCGATAAAAAAAACCTTACTCTCAATACACATTCTCTCGTGTTGTCATCTCAGATACATCCACAGGATGATCGTGCCGGCGATCATCGGCGCCACCCTCAACCCGGTCGCTTTCCGCCTCACCCACACCACCCCCTACCGAATATCCATCTGCTCCCGCACCAGCTTCTCATAGCACACCGAACAGATCGCCGTCCCGCTGCCGGCGTGGTCGTACGTCGCCGCCTGGAGCCCGCAGACCGAGCACCGCCCGACCAGGCCGGCATCGACCGGCTCAACCTCGCCGAGCGGGATTGCATCGGGCAGGACCTGGACGGCAGCCGGCTCCCGGTTCCCGCCCGGCCTCCCCATCGACCAGCAGTACCTGATCCGCCATGCCGGCACCTTCACCTTCAGCCGGGAGCTCTTCGCGGTCTTCCAGTACCTCGGCAGCTTCCTCTCGGGCGAGGACTCGATCCTGTACCGGTGGGCGAAGTTCTCCGCCGGCGCCGACCGGTCCGGGGCGGTCACCCCCGAGCTGGTGCTCGAGCGGCTCCGCACCGTCCCCGAGACCGAACGCTCGATCCAGGATGCCAGAAAGGTGTACCTGGACCGGTTCGCCTCGGCCGGCTCGCTCGAATGCGTCTGGACCGGGAAAGCGATCCGGACCCCGCAGGACCTCCACATCGACCATGCGATCCCGTTCTCCCTCTGGAGGAACAACCAGCTCTGGAACCTGCTGCCGGCCGAGAAGCACGTGAACGCACGGAAGAGAGCGCAGATCCCCGGCCCGGCCCTGATCGAAGCCAGGTCCGAGGAGATCACCGGCTCCTGGACCCTCCTCGACCAGGCGTACCCGCACCGGTTCAGACAGGAGATCGCCGTCTCCCTGACCGGCGGAGAGGCCGGCGCGAACAATCTATTAGGGGAGGGGATCGACCATCTGATCGAGAAGTGCGAGTACCTGATCGACATCCGGGGGTTCGACGAATGGCGGGGATGAGAGCGTGTCCGTTCTGCCGGCCGGCAGTTGAGGAGGTCTCACTCCGGGGCCGGCCGTCACAATCGAAAAGAATACCGGTATCCAGCGGGATACTACAGGAGTATGGCAACCAGTCAGACGATCAGGCTGGAGGTGGCAACAAAGGCCAGGCTTGCGGGGCTCAGGAACCATCCCCGTGAGACCTTCAACGATATCGTAGAGCGCCTGATCACGATGGCAGTGGATGATGAGCCGCTCTCTGCCGAAGAGGAGGAAGAGTTGAAAGAGGCAGAGGCGGATATCAGGGCTGGAAATTATAGACCGCTTGATGATTTATTGCGGGACCACGGGCTTCTCTGAGTCCCTGTCAGAACGTGGTCACGCCGGCAGCAGACTATCGGTCAGTCCGGCAATCTTCTTCTATGCCACCGTATCTTAAAAAGAGGAGATTATACCCCGCCCCGGGGGGCGAAGGTGATCCAGTTGATGTTGACATAGTCGGCCGGGAACATGAGCTTCAGCCGGTGGGTACCGGCCGGCAGCGTCACCGGTACCTGCACCGTCTGGAAGACCGGCCAGTCGCCGGTGTTCGGGACGGTCACGGTGGCGACCGGGGTCGTTCCGTCGTCGACATACACCTGGATAGTTGAGCCGGTGTGAGTGGATGCGACCCGGAACCCGGCGTCATAGGTGCCGGCGGTGCCGACGTTCACGGTGTAGGCCAGCCATTCGCCGGCACGGATCCAGCCGACATTCGGCGAGCCGTCGGTATCGATCACCTCGATGTCCACATCATCGTGGCGGTATGCCCCGCCGGCGTTGCCGGGCGTGGTGTCGTGGTAGGCGATCCCCTCGCCGCCGAGGTCATAGTCCTCGGCCTGCAGGAGGCCGGGGAGGGTGTGCGGACCATTGTAGGACGAACGTGTCGTGGTGGTCGGTACGACCGTTGTGACCGTCGGGATCACGGTGGTATTCGTTGGAACCAGTGTCGTGGGTACCGTCGTGGTGTTCACCGGTGCCGGCGTTGTGGGGACTGGGGTCACCGGCGAGGTGACATTGATGTACTGCTCGACCGTCTTCACCTGCGTACCGTTCGAACCGATCGCATGGAGGGAGACGGTGTACTTCCCGGCGGTGTCGTAGACATGCACCGGGTTCGGCTCCATCGAGGTCGTATGGTCCCCGAACTGCCAGTAGAAGTACTGGACTGAACCGGTCGTCGACTCGTTGAACTGCACCGCGAGCGGGGAGAGGCCGGCCGTCACATTCGCCGAGAACCCGACGGTCGGCGGGTCGGTGACGGTGATGTACCCGGGCTTCTGGACGAAGACGCTGCCATAGTCTGCAGCCGAGACGACCAGCGTCACGGTGTACGACCCGGGGGTCGTGTAGGTGTGGACCGGGTTCTGCTCGGTCGAGGTCGCACCATCACCGAACTGCCACTGGTACCCGGTCGCTCCGGTCGACTGGTCGGTGAACTCCACCGTGAACGGCGTCCTGCCGGCGGTCGCATTGGCCGTGAAGTTGGCCGCCGGCACCGTGTTCACGATGATGCACCGGTACTGGATGACCGTATCGCTCTCCAGGTCGTTCGAAGCAGTCAGGGCCACAGTGTAGGCACCGGTGCGGTTGAAGAGATGGGTCGGGCTCTGCTCGGTCGAGGTGGTGCCGTCTCCGAAGTCCCAGTGCCAGGCGGTCGGCGAGCCGGTCGACTGGTCCAGGAACCGGACTGAGTACGGGGCCTGTCCGATATGGCCGATGGCGTAGAAGCCTGCGGTGATGCCCGTTATCGACTCCGGGATGGAGATCTGGAATGCATCCGGAATCCGGGCTCTCTGACCGTCACCGTTGGTGACCTGGACCGTCCAGGCTCCGGTTGCAGTGCCGGCCGGCAGGATGAACGAACCGTTGATCGTGGTCTGATTCAAGGACGAGACCACGGCAGTGATCGGGGACTGGCCGGTCTTCGTGAGGCTCACCGTCAGGCGGGCCGGCTGATCGAGGAACCTTGTACCGGTGAGTGTGAATAAAATGGTCCGCCCGTCGGCGATCCCGGAGTCCGGGGTGATCGTGGTGAGCGACGGATTCGAGAGGACCGTGATATAACCGGTCCGGCTCAGGGTAGTACCCATGGAATAGTTGGTGGCGTTCAGGGACACATCGTAGACGCCGGGGGTGTCGAAACGCTTCACCGGGTTCTGCACTGCTGAGGTGGTCCCGTCACCAAAGGTCCATGCCCAGGTGGTCGGCCCTTCAGTAGACATGTCGGTGAAACCGACCGTCAGGGGCGCCGGCCCGGTCGTAACGTTCGCGGTGAAGTCTGCAACCGGAGTGGTCACCGGGGAGAACTTCTGGATCCGGTTGTTTCCCGCATCGGCGACGTAGACGTTTCCGGCGCTGTCCACCGCGACACCAGCTGGATAATTGAACTGTCCGTCTCGCGAGCGGTCTTCCAGACCGTCATTGCCCCAGGTCTGGAGGAATCCGCCGGTCGAATTGAACTTCTGAATCTGGTTATTACCCGTATCGGCGACGTAGACGTTTCCGGCGCCGTCCACCGTGACACCATTTGGACTGTTGAACTTCCCGCCTGCCGAGGCAGCACCGTTCCAGCTGGTGATGAACCCGCCGGTCGCATCGAACTTCTGGATCTGGTTGTTATCTGTATCGGCGACGTAGACGTTTCCGGCGCTGTCCACCGCGACACCATAGGGACGAGATAATTGTCCGCCTTCCAAGGCAGAACCTTTCCAGCTGGTGATGGATCCGCCGGTCGACGTGAACTTCTGGATCTGGTTGTTATACGTATCGGCAACGTAGACATTTCCGGCGCTGTCCACCGCGACACCTAATGAATTAAATAAATATCCGCCTGACAAGGAAGAACCTTTCCAGCTGGTGATGAATCCACCGGTCGACGTAAACCTCTGGATCCGGTTGTTCCAGGTGTCGGCGACGTAGACGTTTCCGGCGCTGTCCACCGCGACACCAAATGGATTTAATATTTGTCCGCCTGCCGAGGCAGCACCGTCCCAGCTGATGATGAATCCGCCGGTCGAATTGAACCTCTGGATCTGGTTGTGACCCACATCGGTGACGTAGACATTTCCGGCGCTGTCCACCGCGACACCAGATGGAAAGATGAGCTCCCCGCCTTCAGAGGCAACTCCGTTCCATTGTCCAGTGTACCCATACCCCACATCGGCTGAAACAATCTGGACGCTGCTCAAAAGGAGCAGCAGAGAACAGAAAATATACAGAAAAAACGAAGATCTCATTCAGAACCACCTTAATTCTAATTCATTGATTCGTTCTGCTGTTATTCCTTCCTGATGATTCTTCCCGGGTGATACAGACCATCGGAGACTCCTCAGTACCACACCTCCCAGCCCGGCAATGAACGGGGGAAATTATAGGGTATTCACAGCATTGATCACGGCGTCCAGTGATGGATTAATGCCGGCATTCGTATGAACCATCGGTTCTCCTGCACGTTTCGCTGCAACCAGAACCGGCATCCTGTCCCAACCGGAGTTATCAAAAGCAAGCATGGTGTCGGCGAGCCGGGCGAACCAGACGGCCTGCTCGTGTGACGAGTGGTGGCGTTTGATCGCTCTTTCTGGATCGACATCATGGCCGCCCTTCCGGACACGCACGCTCACCCGTGCCGGCGACAGCTCCGGGGGATGCAGGGAGATGTAAATCAGACCAATCCTGAAACCACGGGATCTGGCTTCAAGGACGTCATCCCGGTATTTGTCAGAAGAGAGGACCGTCTCGACAAGGAACGACCGGTTGGACCGGATGCAGGCCGCCACCTCGGCGTCAATCTCCCGGGCAGCCATCAGGTTGACCTCAGGCAGGGTTCTGTTGGGAAACCGGGGGAAAAGTTCCTGCGTCCGGTCGTCAGCGTTCAGGTTCACGAGATCGTTCCGCCCCAGGTTGTCGAGAAATTCTCTCCGAAAACTGGTCTTCCCCGCCCCGTTCGGGCCGCCAACGATCCACATCCAGTCTGTCATGAAGCATCCATTTTTTAACTACTTCGAGGATCCGGTCTCATCCAACAGGCGACCGTTCAGAACATACCGCACGGTTCCGTTCACGCCGACCGGCGTGGGGATCCCGCGGGCATCATTTTCTGCAGCGGCTCTCTTTGCCGCGACCTCGAAGGAGCGCACTGCTGCAGCGAGTACGGCGTCCTGGTCGTCGAAATCGATGGGGGAGTTTTCTGAGGGGGGCATGGAGGATATCACCTGGAGACTACACGGAAATTATAATCTGTTCGGTATATATTTGATTCGTTGGTAAACTCTTTTTTTCTCTGAATCATTCAGAATGTGCGACCAAAAAGTCCCCTTTCTTGAATGGCATAGATTTCTGTTATCTTTTGTGTTCCTCTGATCAAGCCGGCAGTTCTGCCGGGTCATCCAGGGCCGGCTCTGGTACGCGAAGTGGGACCGGTACCCGGTCACCCCCGGCCACCTGCTGCTCATCGTTGAATCCGGCGGAATCCAGTATCCGATGACCAGAGCATGACACGATTGAGATTTCGCCTCAAAGCCGGGACACCGCAGACAGGATTCCACCGATCCACTCACCCTCGAAAGAAACCGACCCCGACATTCCCCGACCCCGTAGATGACGTCAGCGGTTCGAGGGGCCGGCAGCCGAAAAAGAGAAGGAGGCGAAGAAGGCCGGCCCCCCGTTCGATGCGGTCAACCGTACCGATTAATAAGTATAGGTATGTACGGTATACCCGAAGGTATCGGTCGAACCGCCCCTGTACGTAACGGTCAGCTCCACATCCCAATACCCCTCGCTTGTGTAGGTATGGGTTCCACTCCTCTGTGTCGAAGTGCTGCCATCTCCAAAGTCCCACTTCCATGCGATCTGATCCCCGGACGAGGCGTCGAGCTTCGATGGGTCGTAGGGCCAGTTCCAGCTGTTTCCATGCTCCGTCCATGGCGATGTCGTCACCGGTGTGGTGGGTGAAGCGGTTTTGACGGTGGTGGGCACAGCGGTCTTCACCGTGGTTGGCACGGTGGTTGGAGCGGTGGTAACCGTCGTCGTGGTGACCGACGTTCCGGTCTGGGTCTGCATATTCTTACTGAAGTGGATGAATGCAAAATATCCTGACCCACTGGTTGAGTGGATTTTAACGGCATATCTCCCTGGCGTGAGTGTTGAGACGGCCCATATGTAATTGAGGCCATTCTCCGTGCTGTATGGTGCGGCGGCCGATGTGATCAGCGTGCCTGAGGAATCATAGACATAGAGATCAAAGTTGTTCGCCTGACTGTATATCAGTGCCAGGATATTGAAGTCATCACCGCTCACCACGTCTATCGAGTAACTCTGCACCTCTCCGGTTCCGACATAGTCCAGAACCCCATCATATCCTGTCCCGGAAAAATACTCCCCTGCCGCTACAGGCTGTGCTATCAGGATCAGCGCGACGATCAGGAACAAACCGGAAAATACAACTTTTCTTATGGTCATGGTTGGGAAATGGGCATACTATTATAAATATTATTCCAACATTGCCACGTGGTGTCTATCATCACTGAATTGTGCAGACAGTGTTTGCACAATCGGTCTCTCCATCCATGTCCCCGCCGGCAGCGGCATCCCCTCGATGGCGAGGGATGCAGGACCCGGTCGATACAGGACCGTCGACGAGCCGGCCGCCCCCTCATTGAATATCGTACTTCTTCACGATCGCCTGGTAGCGTGCGTACTGGGCGGAGGGGAGCACGCTCCCGGCCGTCAACGACCGGTATTCATTCGCATCCGCCGCCTCTTCACCGATCGTCGCGAATGAACTCCCTGCAGCGATCGAAATGACCGTCGGCATCGTCGTGAGGTCCCCCACGCCCACATAGTTCCCATCGGCGTCGGTCGGAATCGTCGGTCTCGTCGATTCGACGAACGCATACCCGGTGCCGCGATACGAATACTGCGCCGGGCACAGGATTCCCACCGCCATGTGATTCTGCGAATCGAAACTGAGCAGCGCCACCCCGTACCCCAGCTCCTTCAGCAGCGCTGCCAGGAGGACCGACTTCTCACTGCAGACCCCGGTATTGTCGTACAGCACCTGGTACGGGTGGCGCAGATCCGAGGACTGAACAGACAATCGGGCATCGTCGTACGGAATATGCTGGACGAGACTGATGGCGGCACGGGCTGCATCGTCGCCCGAGCCGGCCTGCGACCGAAGCGCGTTTGCGATGGCACGGATGGTCTCTGCCTGCGCCGGTTCGTTCACATATTCCCGGTAATCCCCGTAGAATGCCGGCCGTTTGTTGTCGAGATACTGGCTCAGACCGCCGTAGAGCGTCACGCCGACGGTCCCGCTCCTGCCCCTGACCGTGAATGGGAGGGATCGCGTGGTCGGATCGGTCGTATACGATGCTCCGCCTCCCTCCTGTGCGGCTCGGGTCGGGAGCAGGGTGGCGGCATCGGCGGACGACAGGGTCACGTGGTTGGATCCGACGACTGCCGGCCGGACCGTCACGGTCGGATAGGTAATGTCGTACTGCAGGGCCGGCGTCAGGGCAGAGAGAACCGGGTATGCCGATTGGGTGATGAGAGCAACGTTCTGGTCCAGATACGAGGGCGTTGCCGCATTCAGTGCAACCCCGGAGAGAAGGATAACGGCGATGAACGCCACCGATCCCGAGGGGAATCTATCGCGATGATGACGATGGGAGGTTCGGTCCCGGATAACCCGGGCCGCCCAGGCGCCGGTCGAGCAGAGGATGCCGGCACAGAACGCGGCGACGACGAATGCGAACGCCAGGACCGTGGCGAGCTGGGTTGCGTCGGTGAAGGCTGTCGTGGCGATGATGGTGGCGAGCAGGGGGGTCGTCACCATCAGGACGGCTGTCCATCTGTTGCCGGCTGACCAGTGCCGGACGGCATAGATGACGTACAGGATAAACAGGCCGAGGACAGCGGTTTCACCAGCCGGCGTGAGCCACGGCGCCGGGTTCGGATCGAGCAGGGGTGCAATGCCCGCGGCGACCACGAGCAGCAGGAGTATCCAGGGCAGACTTCGCCAGATCCGATAGATGAAGGAACGCAGGGTCATGGCTGAAGGATACCGTGGGCGTCGTGATCGACGCTGCTTCCGATCAGGTCTGCTCTCGTGCATCGACGCTCGACTTCTCTGGAGATACTATGACCGTTCCCCACGATAATGGTGATGGCACGCTCACCGGTCGTGCTGGGGCCGGCCGCTCCCGTCGTCACGGCCGCTCGCCGATATCGGCGTGGACGCCGTTGATCGCCATCTCCCGGCAGGTCTTCAGGTCGAAGACCTTCGGACTCCGACGTGTTGCCAGCGGTCCGACCGTGTGGCACCGGAGGATCCCTGATCCCGGGTTCCTCGTGGAACGATTCACCCCGTGGTCCGAAGAATCCGGTGGAGAAACGCTGTGACCTGGCGAGATACAGGAATACATTTTAAAGATCTGGTACCAAAGTAGGCACTGAACACCATGAACCCAGAGACCGATATCACGCAGCTCCTCCTCAGAAAACGGGATGAGATCCTCTCGATGGCACAGCAGAGAGGAGCCAGAAATATCCGGGTCTTTGGATCCATTGCACGGAACGAAGCCCGACCTGATAGTGATATCGATCTCCTGATCGACCTGGACCCTGATCGGAGTCTTCTGGATGTCGGGGGTCTTGCCATGGATCTTTCACTGCTGCTCGATCGACCGGTCGACATCGTGACCGAAGCAGGACTCCGGGACCGGATTCGTTCACGGGTATTGCGGGAAGCGCGAGCCTTATGAGAGATGATCCCGAGCGTGTACTGGATATTCTGGAAGCCATTGAACGAATTGAAAAGGTTACAGTCCGGGGCCGTGATTACTTTTACAATGACGAGATGGCACAGGTCTGGGTGATTCACCACCTCCTGATCCTGGGGGAAGCAGTCCGGGGGATCTCCCCGGAATTCAGGGATCGAAACCCTGGCATCCCGTGGTCGGATATCATCGGTTTGAGAAATATCCTTATCCACCACTATTTCGGGATCGACCGTGATGCAGTCTGGAACGTGGTCGAACACGACCTGCCGGCATTAAAAAAACAGGTTCAGTCCCTGGTTCATGAATAGCGGCGGGAGAGATCAGAGCGAGGAGAACCGGTATCCCTGGAGGGAATGGCCCCGCAGCATGCCGGCGTCAGAAACGGATTCCGGGTCAGATCGATCATCTCTCCGTCATCCCCCGGCCGGCCCGAACAATCTATATGTACCGCCGATCGAATCTGATCGACATCCGGGGGTTGACGAATGGAGAGGATGACCGGGTGTCCGTTCTGCGGGCCGGCAGATGAGGAGGTTGTGCTGCAGGGCCGGCTCTGGTACGGCAGGTGGGACTGGTACCCGGTCAGCCCCGGCCACCTGCTGCTGATCCCAGGCCGGCACGTCGCCGGTCCCTTCGAGGCGACAGATGAGGAGATGGCCGAACTCCCCCGGCTGCTGCAGGAGGCGAAGGCGGTGATCGACGGAACATTCCACCCGGACGACTACAATGTCGGGGTGAACTGCGGGGAGGCGGCCGGCCAGACCGTGATGCACCTCCACGTCCACCTGATCCCGCGGTACCGCGGGGACATGGACAAAACCCGGGCTGGCTCCCTCATGTAGTGATGGGGATGAGATAGGTCAGGCTCTTCCCCGACCCGGTCCCGCTAGTCACGACGAATGGCCGGCCGGCGACTGCCTGCTCGATCGCTGCGACCTGGTGGCGGTACAGGCGGAGCGATCGCCCCTCCCCGTCGCGGAAGATCTCTGCAATTCCCGGGTGAAGGAGGCCCGTTTTGACCAGTCCCTCGATCGTGTCGACAGATTCGTACGATGGGTTGACCTGGATCAGGGCATCGGGCCAGAGCGAGTTATGTTGTATCAGTTCCTCATCGACAAAGGAACGGATACGGGGTTCCTCGAAGGTAAAGAAGCTCTGAACGTAATTCTGGTAATCCTGAATTATGCCATCATGTAGATTCTCACCACTCTTCCTCAGCACTTTCTGGATTCAACTCTCGGTATTGAAGAATAAATTGGTAGACAGATGTTTTGAGCAAAATTGAAGACACCATGTCTAATGAAAAACCGAGTTCTTTCAGAATGAGCATTTCCAGAAGGAACTGACATCTTTCCTTGAGGAGAAGGAGACCTTTCCCTTGTTTCGCCTTTGACTTGAGCGACTCGTCGTAATGTGTTAAATAATTCCGAGTATCCGTGACATTTGCCACGAACTTCTTTTTATCCCTAATATATTTCGAAACCTCAGTGCCATATTCAGTTTCTACTGCATTAATTTGACTTCGCAACCGCGGTCTAAGAGAAAATTCATGGATAAATGTTAACTTCCCTTCAAGAGCCTCCTTCTCTTCACAAGAAAAATGAGCAGGAATCGCATCAATTAAAGCCGCTTTGACCTCATCCCTTTCCGCATCAGAGAGAAATTGACCCCCCTCAATGCGCCGGTGGAAGGTCTCAAGTGCCTGGGCAATTTGAAGAAATGACACCGAAGATGCGGTTCGACCATTATAGATTGTCGAGAAATATAGGCTTAATACCGGCTCAATCTGATCGTATAACTCAAACCATCGAGTGAGAATATCGGAAAAATGATTTTGAACGTCATCAAACGAAAAAAACATGTCAGGGGGATGAATCGTTTCTTGCTCTGATTCTTCTGCACTTATTAATCTGGAATAGTAATGGATGGGTATAAGGGATTCATGCTCACCGATTTTTTGCATAAACCTGGGCGATGTGAGCACTACTGAGAGGATTTTTATCGGTCTCCGCATTCCTAGAGCGATCAGATGGCGAAGAATAACGATGTCAGCATAGACCTGGTCTAGAGTCTGATCTTCGCTGTAGTTTATCCGCACTGACCAGGTGACTGATGATTGAATATGCTTGACTTTAGGCGATGGATCGATTCTATAGTAGGAGACGATCTGAAGCGTGAACCGGGGAAGCGAGAAGGAGAATGTTTTGGGCTCCTGTAGGCTGATTGAAAAATTATGAGGACGTTTTGTTTCTGGATCGACTTCATATTGTGTTCTAAATCCAATGATGTTGAGCCAGTCCTCGAAGGATTCAATTTTGATTTCTACTTTAGGAAATTTGACATCATGGGGCTTTGGAAAAAAGCAGCCGCTATAAACAGTTCCGATTAGATATTCCTCAGAGTTAATATTTGAACCACCCTGGATTGATATCCTGATTGTTTCAGAGCGACCTGAACAATCCATGAGGGTATATTGACCATTTTTCTCTCCTACACCATGAATCACCGGCTGAATAGTGGACTTTCCCAAATCCTCTATTTTCGTGAAACTACCCAACAACTTGAGATCACACTCGCCTTTCGATGAGATCGCAAGGGTGCCTGGAAGTTTCACATCTGGGTTATCAGGAAGCCACCAGTATCCTCTCTCTTCAATCAGATTCTGATCCGTCATATCCATTCCGCCGATATAATACCAATTTTAGATAAGGTACTTTCAGAGCAAAAACTTTCCACATTGAAAAACTATGATCAATGGCACACTTATCCTTCGCCAAGGCTGCAACTAGCGCCACTGAAGACTGTTACCATACACGGGCACCACCCCCCCAACCCTTGGATCAGCAGACAGAAGCCTGCCAGGACGATCCAGAGGGTCCGGATCGCCCGCTTGAGGGCCGAAGTATAGGTGAGGTCGAAGGAAATCCGCCGTCACGGAGGAGGCCGGCTGCCTGGTGGGCCTCTTCGGTCCCCTGCACTGACAGGCCCACATCAGTCCACCTGGTGAACCGGTTCTCCCAGTTCCAGGTACTCTCGCCATGTTTTTCACCGCGGATTTTTTTGGGTTTTGATGTTTTTATTTTGCCGGGTTCTTCGGGCCGGCACCGTCGATGTCAGCAATCAGATGCTCATGGCATTTATTTTTTGGTCTGTCCTGAAACTAGGGAGAGATTTGGGGGGAGCTCTCCGAAATAGAACCTAATTTTTCCAAATCAAAGAATGAAAGAGGGTCATTCGGCCTAAAATTACGGCGATATCGATTATAGAGGCCGTGGTTTTTCTTTAATGAAGTAATAAATTCTTTGGGGTTGTTAAAACCGCAAGCTATTGTGACCTTTTCTAAGTATGTATCCAGTTCTGAGCGAGAAATGAAACTTGGGGGCCCATATAATCTTATTGAGGCAACCGGACGCCAAATCTGCGATAAATTTTCATTATTATCGTGACGACAGGCCGTTCTCATGAATAAGAAGTAGTCAGCCTCCGCTATCTCCTTTACTGTGAAAAATCGCTTCATTCTCCCAGATTCAAATCGTTCTTTTATGATATCTGCAGATACACTTGAGCTATTGAGGTTAAGCCGAAGATTTCTCCGTTCATCCAATGATCGAATATATTCATTGATAATTATAAAAGATTCGAGACTACTCTGATAATTTATTCTAACGAAGAGGTGAGTCTGAAGTAGGTGCGCAATTTCAACCCAACGATTATATTTCAACAAAGATGCAACCAGACCAAGGAACATCTCATATGTCAGAAATTTGTTTCCATCAAATTGTTCTACCTTATATTCCCCCTCAAATCCTTCAGGAATATCATAGAGACATACGAGAGACTCAAAAATGGAATATGCAGCTTTGATTGCATCCAGGTCGTTATATTGACAGGCGAGGATTGTTGCTTCAATATATTGATACGAGATCCTCTCTCCCATTTTTATTTGATCGAATATCGCCTCATCGATTTCATCAAACTTTGAGAAATCAGGTTGAATTTGTTTCAATTCCTCAATCAATGATGTATAATAATCTTGAAAAAGGGGTCCGATGGGTTGATCCCTTTTTGATAACGCATTTTTAAGTTGTGTTATCGATGGTCGATTAGAGAACGAAGGTGTGATTGACTCAATTCTCTCTTGTAAATCTATCAAGTCTGAAATAATATGACTTGCACCCGTACACTCTATGTAAGAGTTACGATCATCTTCAAAGACAAACATGATATCTCCGGATGGTTTGACCGGATCTATCCAGAAGAGAGGATAATAATGATTATTCCGTTTCTTGAATACCTTTACTATATCAGGGTCTTTTCCAGCATATCCAAGGACTATGATCCCATGTTCACTCATAATTCTAACAAGTTCATCTTCCATGGGTTGGGTGAGTGATTCGAGATCTTTGGGTGTATTGAGCAGTTTTCCCTTTTCTAGACTTCCATGAGGTTTGTAGACCCGCACCTTTTTGCATTGGATCAATGGCTCAGAGTGTTTTAGATCTTCATCGGAAGTAATCACCTGCACCGTGAGCCCCTTCTCTTCTAATGCTTTTTCGATATAGGGATCAAAATTTGTGGTGATTATGGCTCGAATCATCCCTCTCCGGGCTAGTTCTGCTATTAACCGGTGAGACTCTCCGATTTCTTTATCTGCTAAAAAATTCTGAAAAAAGGATTGTTGATCCGGATAATGGGGAAATAATTCATCGATCAACTCTGAAAAACTTAATTGCCCATATTTACTATCTTTAAACCAATTTTCAAGTTCAATGGGATTCAGTTCCGTTTTTACCTCAGGATACTCTTCGGCATAGAGTTTACTTGCTGTATGGAGCATCAGATCCCAGGAG
The DNA here is from genome assembly GCF_052055875.1 of Methanosphaerula subterraneus. GTDB lineage: Archaea > Halobacteriota > Methanomicrobia > Methanomicrobiales > Methanospirillaceae > Methanosphaerula > Methanosphaerula subterraneus. The sequence goes on along the minus strand of NZ_CP170508.1, from coordinate 539,132 downwards.
GTTGGAAGATTGGCATCTTTTGATACGCCAGCACCTGCAAAGAGGATGTACTTTTTCTCTCCAGGGAGTGCAGACGCAGCGAGTTTTACGATAGGATTCATAGGAGACCTTTTGAATAGTAAATTGTAGGATACTTATTATTTATTTAAATCTAAATGGCCTAAATCGAGGAAAAAATAATTCAATGCTATTATTTTGACCTCTGTCCGATTTGATCTTTTAGGGTTGATAATCTATTTTTTAGGTTGTTCATCATTTCTGTTCGTCCTTGCTCATTATTTAAATACTGCAAAACTCGATGGTGCTGCAAATCAAAGGGAACATCGGAAATATTCTGAACGAGGGGAATTACTTCTTTTCCAAGACTATGGGCAATTCCAACTTCATAAAATACATTTGGATTTCTTCCAGAAAAATCGGCAATGATTATCGAAGATGTGAAAATTAGTTCGAAGATGTCTTGAATTATTTCACTATTTTTCCAAGTATTATCTGCTCGTTTGCAATCAAAATGAACCTCCTTACATGATTGATAAATGGTCTGATAAACCAGATTAAATTCTGAGGAAAATGGCATCATAACTGATACTAAATTCAGATCAACATCTACATCTGGAATTTCAAACACTTTCGGAACGAATGTGATCTGTTTTGACGCTTTACGGCTTTCAACAGCAGTGGAAATAAAATTTTCTAATTGGTAGTGCAATTCATATTTTTTTGTTGTATTAGAGAAATCTACGAAAAAATTTTGATATGATAATATTTGATTCATTGATTCTACTGCTTTCTCAGGGTCCCCTTTGTCTCCAAGATATTCCAATGGATCTAATAATTGTGAAATTATTTTTGTAATCTCAATAGAAGGATAATCAAAATTATCTTGATTGTCGATTTCATTCAATTCCTTTAATACATCCTCAACCCACCATCTTTTGGTCGTTCCATCATGCTGATAATCTAAACCAACCGAATTAAAAAAATTGGTTAATAAATAAGAACTACGGTAGGGAAAAATATTCGAATACAGGTCATCCCCGCAAATCATTAGAGCCAATTTCGAAATGATACTCGGATTGAGTTTCATGTGAGTTCTATCCAAACATTCATTTAATTAATTATCTTTTTAGAAATTCAATTATTGAAGCTTGAAAGACTCTCGACCAAGCGATCTCCTTCACCCCCACATTCACCATCCGTACCTACCGGACATCCACCTGCTCCCGCACCAGCTTTTCATAGCACCTCGAACAGATCGCGGTCCCGCTGCCGGCGTGGTCGTACGTCGCCGCCTGGAGCCCGCAGACCGAGCACCGGCCGAGCAGGCCGGTTGGGATCGGCCTGACCTCGTCGAGCGGGATCGCACCGGGCAGGACCTGGACGGCGGCCTGCTCGCGGGCCCGGGCCTTATTGTAGCAGTTCCGGCAGATATGCCGGCTCGTCTCCTGCTTCCCCCGGGCCTGCCGGGCCTGGAACCGTTCGACGTAGTGGACAACGCGGCCGCCGCAGACCGGGCACGGTTCGACCAGGGGACCGCCGGCGATCAGGGAGTAGTCCCCCGGGTCCACCTGGGCGCGGGTCAGCGCCGGCACCACCTTCTTGATCGTACCTCTTTCAGCTGCGGCCGGCTCCCGGTCCTCGATGTCTACTGCAGTTGCGTCATGTACGTCACGTACGTCACGTTTGCAGCAGAGTGACGTACGAGAATGAGAGGTATTCTGTTCCCTGTTTGGCGATTGAACTCCATCCGGAGTTTCGTCATGGTGACTTGCGTCAAATGCTGAATAACAGGGACACACACCCGGACCGGCACTCCCAATCGGTGGGGTCTGTGTGTTATTGGGATGTGACGTAAATACATTATCTTCATTATGTACACAAGAAGATCTAACAGTATCTCCGCCATTGGACGCCGAATCTGGTTCTAATTCATGTACGTCATGTGACGTACTTGTGACGTGCGCCCGGCATGTTCAACAGTCCTCGAGATATTGCCGTTGGTCCGGACGGAACGATCATCGTTGCCGATTTCGGTAATAATCGAGTCCAGCTGATACGCAGGGGGGTCCTGCGCCGGCCGTGAAGCCGGTCGCTGGGGGTACCGGCGTGCCAACAGACACGAACGGCGACAGGCTCTACGACGACGTCAACGGCAACGGTCATATCGACTTCAGTGATGTGGTCCTTTTCTTCAACAATATGGACTGGATCGCCACGAACGAACCTGTCTCTGCCTTCGACTTCAACAGGAATGGTCATATCGACTTCAATGACGTCGTTCTCCTCTTCAATCAGGTCTAACCTCTTTTTTTCGTGGAGAACGTGATAATGTGAATCGGTACATCGGGCGTACTCTCTCTTCCAATGGCCGGCAGGGTGCTAACCCGACCCCTATCAGCGCCTTCAACACCCAGGTTGGCCGGTCATCGAACTGATCCACACCCCGAACGGAACCTGACCACGCTCGATGAGAGGGCCGGCTCTTTTTATTCCTCCCATCTGGGATTTTTCATCTGGTGTCGGGATGGGTTGATCAAAGAGATCAGAATCAGGTTGTTGTCCCTGCACTTCGATTCTTTGAGAGAGAACCAGAACTTCGCCGGCTCGACACTATGATAATTGCGCTGGTCCGACCAGAGGCGAGGACTCCTGCAAAAAAAGGGCATAAGGAAGACAACAAAAGAGGTTCATCGTCGCCGAGACATCTCTTTCCGGCCTCGCCGTCCCGAGTATCGTGGCATACGTCGGTGAGCGGCGCTCTATCGCAACTGTAAAATTATCATTATAAACATTATTTAGAATAAAGAATCAACAAATCAAATCGATAATAATATCATTCTATACAACTTTCAGTTGATGATGAAGTTTATACAAAATTATCGTTTCTGTATTGGATTGTTTTTGGTGGTGCTGCTCCTCGGGTGCTGCATTCAGGTGGCGACAGCGGCGGATGATTATCAATCCGTGGCAAAGTGGTGGGGCTCCCCGGATGGGGCGTTCACTTCCCCCTACGGGATCGCATTCGACAGTGCGGGCAACGTCTACGTCGCCGATTCGAATAACCATCGGGTCCAGAAGTTCACGTCGTCCGGCCTCTTCATCACGATGTGGGGCACCTCCGGCTCTGACAATGGGCAGTTCAGGTATCCCACCGGCATCGCGGTGGACAGCGCGGGCAACGTCTACGTCGCCGACCACGACAACAACCGGATCCAGAAGTTCACGTCGACCGGCACCTTCCTCACGAAATGGGGGACCTCTGGCTATGGAGCCGGACAGTTCAACTGCCCCCGGGGAGTTGCTATCGACAGTGCGGGGAATGTCTACGTCGCTGACTCCTACAACAACCGGGTCCAGAAGTTCACGTCGACCGGCACCTTCCTCGCGAAATGGGGAAGTATTGGCTCTGAAAACGGACAGCTCAATGGCCCGATAGGGATCGCGGTCGATGGCTCTGGCAACGTCTACGTTGCGGATAAATGGAACCACCGGGTCCAGAAGTTCACTGCTATCGGTACCTTCCTCACAACGTGGGGGTCCCGTGGGGCTGAAGACGGACAGTTTGCTTACCCCGAGGGAATCGCGGTCGACAGTGTGGGTAATGTTTATGTTGCCGACAAGGACAACGCCCGGGTCCAGAAGTTTACATCTTCCGGCGCTTTTATCACGAACTGGGGCAGTTACGGCTCCGGGTCCGGACAGTTCAAAGGTCCCCAGGGCATCGCTGTCGACAGGTCGGGCAATGTCTACGTCGCTGAAAGTGGGAACGACTGGGTCCAGAAGTTTGCTCCAAAAACTTCTATCCCGACGGTGACCCCGGTGGCGACACCCGTTCCAACGACGGCAGCGGATATTTATCAGTCCGTGGCGAAGTGGTGTGGCTCTCCGGGCGGAGCGTTCACTTCCCCCTACGGGATCGCATTCGACAGTGCGGGCAACGTCTACGTCGCCGATTCGAATAACCATCGGGTCCAGAAGTTCACGTCGTCCGGCCTCTTCATCACGATGTGGGGCACCTCCGGCTCTGACAATGGGCAGTTCAGGTATCCCACCGGCATCGCGGTGGACAGCGCGGGCAACGTCTACGTCGCCGACCACGACAACAACCGGATCCAGAAGTTCACGCCGACCGGCACCTTCCTCACGAAATGGGGGACCTCTGGCTATGGAGCCGGACAGTTCAACTGCCCCCGGGGAGTTGCTATCGACAGTGCGGGGAATGTCTACGTCGCTGACTCCTACAACAACCGGGTCCAGAAGTTCACGTCGACCGGCACCTTCCTCGCGAAATGGGGAAGTATTGGCTCTGAAAACGGACAGCTCAATGGCCCGATAGGGATCGCGGTCGATGGCTCTGGCAACGTCTACGTTGCGGATAAATGGAACCACCGGGTCCAGAAGTTCACTGCTATCGGTACCTTCCTCACAACGTGGGGGTCCCGTGGGGCTGAAGACGGACAGTTTGCTTACCCCGAGGGAATCGCGGTCGACAGTGTGGGTAATGTTTATGTTGCCGACAAGGACAACGCCCGGGTCCAGAAGTTTACATCTTCCGGCGCTTTTATCACGAACTGGGGCAGTTACGGCTCCGGGTCCGGACAGTTCAAAGGTCCCCAGGGCATCGCTGTCGACAGGTCGGGCAATGTCTACGTCGCTGAAAATGGGAACAGTTGGGTTCAGAAGTTTGCTCCACAAACTCCTATATCGACGGTGACCACGGTGGCGACGACCGTTCCAACGACGACAGTGCCAACAACAACGTCTGCACCCTCGACGTCCGTGTTCCGGTTCACCCCTTCTCCGCTCGTCGTCCTGCTCGGGTCTACGGGCACGACATCGCTCTACCTGGACGGCCTGAAGAACGGCATTTCCGGCTTCAACGTATCGCTCAGCCTCTCCCTTGTCGACCCGACGGTCGGTGAGATCGTTGGAGTTTCACTTCCGGGCTGGACAATGCAGAAGAATTCAGCGCTCCCCGCCGATACGGTATGGTTGACGGCTCTCGATACGAACGGCCAGAGCAACCCCGGGACTTCAACCGCTCAGATCGGGACTATCACCATCAGGGGGGACAGGGGCGGTCAGACCAGCCTCTCCATCACCCAGGTGAGGGTCGACGATGATAGTGGGAATTTGATCTCGCCCCAGATCGTGGCCTGCCCGGTTGAGGTGACTGCCAGTGCGTGTAAACCTCTCCCTGGCATTTCGTCCTCTCCCCGGGACCTCAATGGGGATGGCCGTTATGAAGATGTCAACGGCAACGGTCATACCGACTTCAATGATGTGGTCCTCCTCTTCAACAATATGGACTGGGTGACCACAGATGAACCTGCCTCTGCCTTCGACTTCAACAGGAATGGTCATATCGACTTCAATGACGTCGTCCTCCTCTTTAATCAAGTATGATTGTAATCTGGACTAAATGAGGAAATTTGGTGGTATTCCTCTTATTTCCTCTTTACATCTTCACTCCCTGCGTAGGTGGAAAACCAATTTTCAGTATAATAATATTTAACATAAATTACTTTAGATTGGCATTAAAAACCATCTAACGTATCAAAATCTATATTTGCTTAGCAGTGGTTGATATGTTATGAATAGCAAGAGTTACACCCAGTTCCGGAGGTCAGGCTTCCTCCTGGCTCTGATAGTTATTACCGGATGTCTCCTGATCCCAGGAGCACTCGCGGTCACGGTATCGGCCGGCACCGCCCAGATTGATACGGTGGGAAATACGACCACAATCCCAATTATGTTGGATTCAGCGCCTAATTCACTCTCTGGCTATAAGGTCCTGATCAGTCTCTCGGATCCGGGTGTAGGAACGATCACTGATTGTTCGTTTCCGATATGGCAGGGAATTAATAATAAAAGTAAATTGACACTCCCTTCTGCGAATGTGGTGATCTCAGGTGTTGATACAGCCGATTTTGTTAAAGTAGGTGATACGAATGTCCTCCTTGCCACATTGACCGTAAAGGGTCTTTCTGTTGGGTCAACCCCGATCATCGTAACGGTCTCTTCACCGTATTCGGTTCAGGATGTAGCTGGAACCAGTTATGGTGATGCCTCGGCAACAGCCGGCCAGTTGACTGTTGGTACCCCGGTCACAACCACAACGACGGTTCCACCGACCACTGTGCCGACAACCACGGTAACAACTGTAGTCACAACCACGGCTCCAACCACCGCCCCGACCACCCTGGCTCCAACCACCGCCCCAACCATCTCTGGTCTCCCGGTGGCCGACTTCGCACTCACCACTCCGTCCGCGATGGGCATCCAGATCATCGACGCCTCGGCAAATGCAGACTCGGTCCGGTATGACCTCGGCGATGGCACGAGCACGGCCTATCGGAACTTCCGGTACATATACTGGCAGGTCGGGACCTACACGATCACCCTGACTGCGACCAATGCAGCCGGCTCCTCGGTGAAGACTGTCCAGGTGACTGTGCCGGTGACTGCTCTGGTGACTCCAACGCCCACCCCGGTTGTCACACCGACCGTTACGGGTACTGGAGCGTCGTTCACGGCCCTCCCCGTGACGTCAACACATGGGGATGCAGTCAAGTTCACCGTGACTCCAGCGCTCGGGAAGACAATCCAGTCGAACTGGTGGACCTTTGATAAGGTCAACCACTATGGCACCTGGAACTCGCGGGACATCAATCCGACGTTCTTCTACCCTAAAAAGGGCGACTACACGATACTCGTGAAGATCACGTACACTGACGGTACTACCGAGACTGTCGAGCGGGCGTCCTATATCAAGTCCCTCTGGGCATCGAGATCCATCTAATCCCTTTTTTTTGAATCCCCGGCGGGCTGGGTCCGTCAGGCTTGTTACCAACCGCGTCAAAATTGTCGTGATCGATGCTCATTGCTTCATAGTGGCCTATCCGCATATTCTTCAGGTCCTCTCCTGTGCTGGCTTGGTATCGGGAATCTGCCATCGTCCATTGCCCGAAACCGCCATTGATCTGGTGATCGAGTACGGCGGCGCCGGCATCATTGCCAGAGGGTTCGTCTCGACCGGTGCGACCCGCCGGGCCCTGCAGGCGACCGCGATCGACGCCGATCTGGAGATCGGGATCGTCAACTTCGCCGGTGATGGCCGGCCCGTGCTGCTCGGGATCACCGAACGGCTGGACTTCGTCGACTCAGGCCCACGCGGCCGACCTCGCTCAGTACCGGGCGTCGGCCGGCCGTTCTCCGGGTCCCTGGTCCTGGAGGTGCCGGCCTCTGTCCCGATCTCTGATCTGGTCGAGGTCCATCCACCGTCGGTCAGGTCGGTCGACCTCTCCGGGGTGACGGTCCGGGTGAGTGAAGATCCAGGGCCCCGGCCGCCTGTTCCGCCGGCTCCTGTCGTTACGGCCGGCCCGGTATGCGGCGGTACGGTCTCTTTGACGATGGCCGATGGGGAGGTTGAGGTTTACGAGCTGGTCCGGAAGTTGGCATGAATCGGTGGCTATGGCAAGGTGTGAGGATTCACACATCAGGATTGTAAGATCGATCCGCAAGGAGATTAACGAGGAGTGGGTGACTGGCAGAAAGTATTTGACAATGGAGGAGAGAGGATCAGATACGGAAACGGGTCTTGTTGAAATTACAGCACAATTGGCACGCTACCCTGTAAAACTATCATGGGTAGCGTGCCGAAAGTGATCAGATGGTTCCTCTGCAGGCTCTGGAAGTATCTCCCGTGGATGCTCCTGCTACTCGTGGTCGCTGCAGGCGTCGCGAAGTTGACGACTCCGAACCCGGCGCCGTGGCTCACACTGATCGGTGACGCGGCAATCATCGGCTTGGTCGTCCTCTATGTCATCTACGCAGTCCGGCACTGGGCCCTCGTTGGAGAGAAACAACGGAAATACCGCTGCCGCAAATGCCACATTCCGGTCTCAATGTGAATTTCCGTTATAGATTTATACTTATATATCAATATAATTATAATATGAATAAAATTAAATTTCTTTCAGGACGTGCTCGTATAAGTGGTCAAAAAAAGGTCATTGGCGATATGACTGGTATTAAGTTTGATCCGAGTGCCAAGGGTATTGTTTATGTCGAGATCGAATCGGCAACTTTTGATGTCAATCCAAATCCTATTCAGGATTCCACTTTCGTGTTCCTGTTCGATCTCGACCTATTAGATAATGCCACTGGGGAAGTAATCCGTACCATCAGTGGCTGCGAAATAGATGGATATCCGAACCCGCCGGTTGCTGATTCGAATGGAAAGTGGAATTATCCAGATGGCGCCACATGTCAGGGCAATCTGTAGGGGCAGCGATGTCATATCATCATTAAACTTTTTATTAGGCCTTTCCTACCCGTCTAAAGAGCACGAGGAGCCCGAGTGCCCCAAAGACAACAAGCGGAGAGACCGGTGACAGCGCATCATGAACCTTCTTCTGGTCCTGCGCATCCTGATACTTCTGCTACCAGGACGCAGATGGTGTTGACGTACTTGTTGGGGTTACTGTCTGCGCCATCTGCGTCTTGGCCGTGTTCAGGTTATGCTGGGCCGCCGTGTTCTGTGAATTGATCGCGAGTGCCGCATTGTAGGCATCGATCGCTTCTTGATACTTTTTTAGGTACAGGAGGGCATTTCCCTTGAAGTAATAGATCTGATCATTCGTCTGGGTGATGGCAAGTGCCTGGTCATAGTACTGGATGGCCTGACTATACTTCCCCTGGTCTGCGAGGTCCTGGCCCTTCACAAACAGTTCTTCAGCAGTCTCTGCCATCACCGGCTGGATGACCATGCAGATCAGCAGTCTCTGCCATCACCGGCTGGATGACCATGCAGATCAGCAGTCCAACCAGCACTACAATCCCGACAATTCCCTGCTTCATAAGTTTGGATTATGGGATTATATGACATATAATATAAGTGATAGTGGGGGCGACCGTCTCACCGGTATTCTTCACTACCATTTCACAAACTCTAAGGTCTGCCGCAACGTATGCACAAATCGGTGGCTTATGAAATTTTTTCAAAATCGTCTTTTCTTCATAGGAGTCCTGGTGGTGGTTCTTCTGCTCGGGTGCAGCGTTCAGATCGCGACGGCCGAGGAAGGGTATCAGTTCGTGACGAAGTGGTGGGGCTCGCCGGATGGAGCGTTCTCGGAGCCAACCTGGGTCGCGATCGACAGTGCAGGTAACGTCTACGTAACCGATCATAAAAACCAACGGATCCAGAAGTTCACGTCGAGCGGTGCCTTCATCACGATGTGGGGGAGCTATGGCTTCGGTAAACTGGACGCACCAAACGGACAATTCTATTACCCCGGTGGGATCGCTGTCGACCGCGAAGGCTACGTCTACGTCGCCGACACCTGGAACGACCGGGTCCAGAAGTTCACGTCGACTGGTTCCTTCGTCACGAAGTGGGGAGGTTCTGGATCTGAGGCGGGACAGTTAGATATGCCCGCAGCCATCGCGGTCGACGGTACGGGCTACGTCTACGTAGCCGACTGGAAGAACAACCGGGTCCAGAAGTTCACGTCGACTGGTAATTTCGTCGCTAAGTGGGGAGTCATTGGCTCAGAGAATGGACAGTTTAATGAACCTAGGGGCATCGCAGTTGACAGCGAGGGATACGTCTACGTCGTCGAAACAGGCAACAACCGGGTTCAAAAATTCACATCAACCGGCACCTTCCTCACAAAGTGGGGGATCTACGGCTCCGGGGACGGACAGTTCAACTACCCCCCAGGGCATCGGGGTTGACGGTGCGGGAAGTGTATACGTCGCCGACACTAGTAACCACAGGATCCAGAAGTTCACGTCAACCGGCACCTTCCTCGCGAAGTGGGGGACCTATGGCTCCGGGGACGGACGGTTCAATGACCCCTGGGATATCGCGGTCGACGGTGCGGGCAACGTCTACGTCGCCGACTCCTTGAACAATCTAATCCAGAAATTTACTCCAATAACTCCAATATCCACAACATCCGCTTTCCGGTTCACCCCGTCCCCCCTCATCATCAAACGCGGGTCTACGAACACGACCACTCTCTATATCGACGGCCTGAAGAACGGCATATCAGGTTTCAACGTGTCGCTCAGCCTCTCTCTCACCGACCCGACGATCGGTGAAATTGTCGGAGTCTCACTTCCAGGCTGGACGATGCAGAAGAATTCAACGCTCCCCGCCGATACAGTATTGTTGTCAGCTATCGATACGGCCGTCATCAGCGAACCCGGGACTACAAGCGCTCAGATCGGGACAATCACAATCAGGGGGGACCGGAACGGTCAGACTGCTCTCTCCATCATTCAAGCGAGAGTCGACGATGACAGCGGAGAATTGACCTCACCTCAATTCGCCAATTGCCCCGTCGAGGTGACCGGTTCTGGCCTCTATCTCTCCTGCATTCAGTCATATCCGAACGATCTGAACGGGGACGGTCGCTATGAAGATATCAACGGCAACGGTCATATCGACTTCAATGATGTGGTACTCTTCTTCAACAATATGGACTGGATCGCCACGAATGAACCTGTCTCTGCCTTCGACTTCAACAGGAACGGACAGGTCGACTTCAATGACGTCGTCGTCCTCTTCAACCAGGTCTAACTTTTTTTTAAGAAGGCGAGAAGGAAAATCCAAAAAAACATTCCAGAAAGAGGTGATCCCCCGGGCACATTCCAAAATTATCGAGTTATTTCTGTTTATGATTGATGTTGTGCCATGAAATTCCTTCTTTCGAATATTGGGTCACCTTTCCAAAGGTTTTTTTAGCCGATCCACCTCTGATAGACCAGCAATTCTTTACACCATCATCTCTATCAGAGTAACTCTCCGCCGTTCGCCGGCGTGCCCAGACCTGCTCCATCGGGCCGAGATGAGCGATGGAGTCCTGCCGGATCCGGAAGCCCGGCATCACCGAACGGCTGGACTTCGTCGACGCCCCGGCCCACGCGGCCGACCTTGCCCGGTCTCCGGCAGACGATCCTCCCGACTCGTGGCTCCGGCTGAATCGCATCGTCGGTTTACTATCCATCGCCCCTGGCTCTGCCGGCTTCCGATGAATGTCGCAAGGTATATCCGATCGGTCGATTATCTATACGTACCCTGTCTTTCGTGCTTCTGAAGCCAGAGGCCATGCCGATCCTCTGCCCTGTCCATACCCGCCGTTTTCGAGCGAACCAACGAGAAGGAGACCATGAACCGCATCTCACCCGTTCCAGGGCGCTTCTACGCCTTTCTGCCGGCAGCAGCCCTCCTCCTGGCGATCTGCCTGCTCGCCGCCGGCACGCAGGCTGCGGCCCTGGTACCTGATTCTCAAGCCCTCGTCGACGGCCCGACCATCGCGTCCGTCTCGCCGCCGATCGCGTCGGCCGGTACGAACACGACCATCACGATCGAAGGGACCGGGTTCGGGGCGAAGGCCTCCCGGGAGTCGCCGGCCGATGTCGGGTTTCCATCCGCCGGGGGCGTGTACTGGGCGTCCGGCCGGACCAGCACCGGCAACCCCGACGACATCGTCTCCTGGTCCGACACCGCGATCGTCGTCCGTGTCCCGAACGGGTTCAATGCGGACGGCATCCGGGAGACCGCGAGCAGCGGCGGGCTCCGGGTCGTCACGGACGCGGGCGCGAGGAGCGGGCCGTTCCCGTTCGCGGTCTCATTCGGCGTCGCCGGGAAGCGCTGGGCCCGGCCCCCGGTCTTCGCCGTGAACGACAACTGCCCGGGCGTCGCCGGCGGGGCCGGAGCAGTCCGTCGGGCAGTCGCCACCTGGAACACGGCCCTGCCGGATACGTACCAGATCGACTGCTCGGGCACGTCGAACGGGACGGCCGCGGCCAGAGACGGCGTGAGCCTGATCGCCTGGGGGCCGTCGGGCGGGATCACCTACTATTATGAGAACGACACGATCGTCGAGGCCGACATCATCCTCTCCACATCCTACACCTGGACGGCGGGCGAAGCGGGCGGGTCCGTCTACGGCATCGAGCCGGTAACCCTCCGCAACCTGGGGTTCTGCATCGGGATCGCCTGGCTTGCCGGGGCCGAGCCGCAGGGGCCGTCCGACACCGGGAAGGTCAGTTACCTCTCTCGAAGGGACAGCGCCGCCAACATGAATCTCGTCCATCTCTCTCCGGCGGACCGGGCGGCTGCGGATTACCTGTACGGCAGGGGAATCGCGAACCCGCCCCTGCTCGCGGCCGCGTTCGCCGCCGACACCATCGCCGGCCCGGCGCCGCTCACCGTCCGGTTCACGGATGACTCGCTCGGCGGGGCTACGGGCCGGACCTGGGACTTCGGCGACGGCGGGACGGCGGCCGAGCGGAACCCCGTCCACGTCTACGCCGCACCCGGGGCCTACACCGTCACCCTGACAGCCTCGGCCTCCGGGTACCCCGACGATACGGTCCGGGCCGTCGAGCGGATCGCCGTGACCGGCGCCGCCGTCCGGGCAGTCCCCGGCGGTGCCGGCGTACCGACATCGACGGCGAACGACGGCCGGTGCGACGACGTCGACGGGAACGGCCGGAAGGACTTCGCCGACGTCGTCCTCTGTTTCAACCAGATGGACTGGATCGCCGCGAACGAGCCGGCCGGCCCGTTCGACTACAACTCCGACAGCCGGATCGACTTCGCCGACGTGGTCTCGCTCTTCAACACGCTCTGACAGGCCTCTTCGCGGGGCGGAAAATCCCCGGATTCTATTTTAACCCCTCCCCCGACCTCCGTCACCCTTCCATATGCACGTAACATACCATTATATGCTTTAAAGCGTATGATTCGCCTCACCAGGACCTTCCGAAATATGATACGCCTGGCAGTTTCTACTGGAGAATCAAACGACCATGGACACACACCCACACACTGGGCGCACCGCCCACTTGATCATAACCGGACTGCTCATTGCACTCCTGCTCCTCTGCACTGGCGCCATCGGTGCCGCCAGCGGCACGGATCCGACCCTCGGCACAGCCGCAACCGGTCAGCCAACCACGGCCCCTGCCATGCTGGCGACCCAGATAACACCGTCAGGCGCGGACCTGAACGCAACGGTGAGCATAGACGAGAAGACCGGGCTCAGGTACAAGGGAAAGACCACACCCGAGGAACGGGAGGCCGCTGCTGACCGATATCGCCAGACCGAACAGGCCGCCCGCTCTAACGCCACCATCAAGAATACCGGCATCAACGCCGCCTCCACCCCGGCTCCGAGCGACCCGCCGCATTACTACGGCCCGTACCCCAACTACGCCAACAGCCCCATGCCGACCGGCTCCGTCGCCACCGTCACCATAACCAGCGGAGGCAGCGGTTACTTCGCCCCTGTGGTCGAGATCGTCGACCTCTACAACACCGGCTCGGGCGCCACGGCCACAGCCACGGCCGACCCGGCGACCGGCGCCATCACGGGCGTCACCATCACGAACGCCGGCTCGGGCTACACCGCCCCTGTCGTCTACGTCTCGAACGCCACGGCCCCGCAGGGCGCCGACGCCCAGCTCGACGCCACCATCGGCGGCGCACTCTCCGGCGGCATCCGGAAGTTCATAAGCGCACTGCCGAGCATCTCCGTCGCCGTCCCGGACACGACGACCTATCCCGACGCCGACTACTATGAGCTCGAGCTCAGGCAGTACACGCAGCAGCTGCACCCCGACCTCCCGGCGACCACCCTCCGCGGATACGTCCAGGTGAAGAACGGCCAGGACGTCTCGCCGATCTCCTACCTCGGCCCGACGATCGTGGCCCAGCGCGACCGGGCCGTCCGGGTCAAGTTCACCAATAAACTGCCCACCGGCGCCGGCGGCAACCTCTTCCTGCCCGTCGACCCCACAGTCATGGGCGCAGGCATGGGCCCGCTCGGCATGAACGCCAACCCCATGGACTACACGCAGAACCGTGCGAACATCCACCTCCATGGTGGCGCCACCCCCTGGATCAGCGACGGCACGCCGCACCAGTGGATCACCCCGGCCGGCGAGAACACGCCGTACCCAAAGGGTGTCAGCGTCGTGAACGTGCCCGACATGCCCGATCCGGGCGACGGGTCGATGACCTTCTACTACACCAACCAGCAGAGCGCCCGGCTCATGTTCTACCACGACCACTCCTACGGGATCACCCGCCTCAACGTCTACGCAGGCGAGGCAGCGCCGTACCTGGTCACTGACAAGATCGAGCAGGACATGATCGCCGGCACCAACAACTCCGGGATCAACCCGACAGGCGCCAAGGTCCTCCCTGATGCGGGCATCCCGCTGGTCATCCAGGACAAGACCTTCGTGGACGCCACCACCATCGGCTTCCAGGACCCCACCTGGAAATGGGGCTCGACGCCGGGTACGGCGCACACCGGCGACCTCTGGCTGCCCCATGTCTACATGACCAACCAGAACCCGTACGACAGTTCCGGCACCAACGCCTACGGCCGGTGGCACTACGGCCCGTGGTTCTGGCCGCCGACGACCGTCGTCCACGGCCCGACCGCGAACCCCTACTACAACCCTTCAAATCCCAGCCCATCCGAACCGGCCCTGATCCCGGGCGTGCCAAGCAACTCCATGGGCATGGAATCCTACATGGACACACCGGTCGTCAACGGCGAGGCCTACCCCTACCTTGACGTGCAGCCCACGACCGTCAGGTTCCGCATCCTCAACGCGGCCGACGACCGGTTCGTCAACCTGCAGCTCTATGTGGCCGACCCGAACGTGGTGACCGCAGACGGCCGGACGAACACCGAAGTCAAAATGGTTCCTGCCCAGGACGGTCGCGAGGGTGGTGTGCCAGATCCCGCGGCGGCGGGCCCGAGCATGATCCAGATCGCCAACGAGGGCGGGTTCCTGCCTGCACCGGTGGTCCTCCCGAACCAGCCGATCGGCTGGAACTTAGACCCGACAGCCTTCGACTTCGGTAATGTCAACCAGGGCACACTCATCCTCGGCACGGCCGAGCGGGCCGACGTGCTCATCGACTTCTCGAAGTACGCGGGCAAGACCCTGATCCTCTACAACGACGCGCCTGCGGCGTTCCCGGCGCTCGACCCACGCTACGACTACTACACCGGCAAGCCGGACCTGACCGGCACCGGCAGCACGCCGACGACGCAGGCCGGATACGGCCCGAACACCCGCACGATCATGCAGATCCGGGTGGCGGCCACGACCCCTGCACCAGAGTACAACCTCGCGACCCTGCAGTCGGTCTTTGCCAAGACCGCCGGCAAGCTCGGCGTCTTCGAGGCCGGCGAGGATCCCATCATCGTGCCGGACGCACGCTACAACTCCGCCTACAACGCGAACTTCCCGACCGACCAGTACGTGCGGATCTTCGAGACGACCACGCACACCTACAAGAACATCACGGGCGCGACAGTGACCTCGACGCTCGACGCCAAGGCCCTCCACGACGAGATGGGTTCGGCGTACGAGACCGATTACGGCCGAATGAGCGGCTTCCTCGGGCTCGAACTGCCCGCCTCCTCCGCCACGACCCAGAACTTCCTGCTCTACCCGTACGCGAGCCCGCCCGTCGAACTGATCGAATCGTCCGGGATCTACGGCACGTTCCTCGGGAACACCACCGACGGGGTCCAGTTCTGGAAGATCACGCACAACGGCGTGGACACGCACACCATCCATACGCACCTCTTCAACGTCCAGGTGATCAACCAGGTCGCCTGGGACAACATCATAAGGCCGCCCGATGCGAACGAGCTCGGCTGGAAGGAGACCGTCCGCGTGGACCCGCTCACGGACACGATCCTCGCGTTCCGGCCGGTGACGCCGACGACGCCCTTCGAGGTGCCGAACAGCGTCCGGCTGCTCGACCCGACCATGCCCGAGGGCGTAACCCTGCAGGGCCCTCCGGGCGGGTTCACGGACCCCGCGGCCAACCCGGTCACGATCACGAACCACTACGTCAACTTCGGCTGGGAGTATGTCTACCACTGCCACCTCCTCTCGCACGAGGAGATGGACATGATGCACTCGATGGCCTACGCCGCCGCGCCGCGACCGCCCTCGAACCTGTCGGCCGTCCGCCTCAACGGGAACCAGGGAATCCAGCTGACCTGGACGGACGCCTCGACCACCGAGACCGGGTTCGTGATCCAGCGGGCGACGGACGCCGGGTTCACGAATAGCCCGACCACCTTCACCGTCGCCGCCAACACGAAGACCTACACCGATACCACGGCCGCCCAGGCCACGCAGTACTTCTACCGCGTGCTGGCCCGGAACCTGGTCGGCGACACGGTCACGCCCGGGTTCCCGACCCAGGCCGGCGACTCGGCCTGGTCCAATACGGCCTCGCCCGGAGGGGCAACCCCGGCGCCGACCGCACCGACGGGTGTGACGGCGACGGCAGCCCGTGTGAACAACAACTTCGACCGGGTCACGCTGACCTGGACCGATACCTCGACCACCGAGACCGGTTTCCGGATCCAGCAGGCTACGGATAGCGGATTCACGGCGAACGTGGTGACCGGCACCGTCGGGGCGGACATCGTCCGGTTCCGGACGTTGAACCTGCCACTCAACACGAACTACTACTTCAGGGTTCAGTCGTTCAACGCCGGGGGCGCCTCCGCATGGGTGAACGCGGCGCCGTTACCGGTGCTGACACCCTGAACGGGGATCTCCCGCGGGGCGACACCCCGCCCTCATCCTCTCCCCCACTCTCCGCCCGACGACCCGGGCGGTGTTCACACGGCCCGGTCGGTGGAGAGGGGAGAGCATTCAAGGGCTGAATGGGAAAACCAAATCTGCAACAGTACATAATCACAGGGTTCAACGGAGGATTCGTATGAAATCGAGCACTATCATCTGTATTTTACTGGTCCTGATGGCCGGCATTCAAGCCGTCGCCGCGGCCGAAACGTACGTCTATGCGGCGCAGTGGGGCAAGGCCGGCGGCAGTCCCGGCACCGGCAACGGGGAGTTCAATCAGCCGGCCCGGATTGCGTTCGACACCCACGGCAGCGTCTTTGTGGATGACATGAACAACCACCGGATCCAGAAGTTCAATGCCGTGGGCGGCTTTGTCACCACGTGGGGGAGCGAAGGCGTGGCTGACCCGCCGTCCGCAGCAGGGACGTTCCTGTACCCGCTGGGTGTTGCGGTGGATAGCCAGGACTACCTGTATGTCGCCGATCGCGGCATCCACCGGGTCCAGGTCATGGACCCCTCCCAGATCTGGACGGTCTTCGGGCCCAACGGCACCGTGGAACTCCTTCAGCCGAGCGATGTCGCGGTGGACAGTTCCGACAACGTCTACGTGGTCGACTGGGGGCACAACCGCATCCGCAAGTTCGACCTCCAGGGAGCCCCGCTCGGCGAGTGGGGCACCCTCGGATCGGGGAAACTGCAGTTCAATGGGCCCCGCGGCATCGCCGTCGACAGCGCCAACAACGTGTACGTGGCCGACACCGGCAATAACCGGGTCATGAAGTTCGACAGCAACGGCGCCTACCTCGCGACGATCGGCACGGCGGGCACGGGCAACGGGCAGCTCTCCGGGCCATGGGGCGTGGACGTGGACACCGCCGGCAACGTCTACGTGGCCGACACCGGCAATAACCGGGTCGAGAAGTTCAGCAGCAACGGCGCCTTCCTCGCGACGATCGGCACGGCGGGCACGGGCAACGGGCAGTTTTCGAGGCCGTACGATGTCTCGGTGAACAGTGTCGGGATGGTCTACGTGGCCGACACCGGCAACAATCGTGTGCAGTTCTTTTTACCGAAGACCGTGGATACAACGCCCCTGCTCGTGCCGGGCGGTGTCGGGGTGCCGACGGACACAAACGGTGACGGCCGCTATGATGATGTCAACGGCAACAGGGCGCTCGACTTCAGTGACGTGGTGCTCTACTTCAACCAGATGGACTGGATCGCCGCGAACGAGCCCCTGGCCGCGTTCGACTACAACGGGAACGGACAGATCGATTTCAATGACGTGGTCTGGCTCTTCAACCAGATCTAACCCTTTTTTGTCGAAACGCCGGCAGCCGGCCCGAGGGTGAAGAAGAACGCCGCGCCCATCCCCGGTTCGCCCTCGGCCCAGACCCGCCCGCCGTGCCGCTCGACGATCCGCTGCACGATGGCGAGCCCGACGCCGGTCCCCTCGTATTCGCGCCCGTCGTGGAGCCGCTGGAAGACCTGGAAGAGCATGGTCGCATACTTCTGGTCGAACCCGACCCCGTTGTCACGGACAGAGTAGACCGGACGGCCGCTTCCGTCGTCGGACCCGATCGCGAGCTCGGCCACCTCGCGGTCCCGCGTGAACTTGAGCGCGTTGCCGATCAGGTTCGCAAAGACCTGCTTGAGCAGCGCCGGGTCTGCACGGCAGGGGGCGAGCCCGCCGACATTGACACGGACCTCGCGCCCCTGCCGCTCGCCGGCGAGGTCGTCGAGCACCTCGGCCACGATCCCGGCCGGCTCGACCTCCCTGATGGCCAGGGCCTGCCGGCCCATGCGCGAGAAGGTGAGCAGATCGTCGATCAGCCGGCCCATCTGTCGTGCGTTCTGGCCGATCAGGTCGAGGTAGCGGATCGCAGAATCGGTCAGTTCGGGCCGGTGCTCGTGCTGCAGGATACAGGTATAGCCGTCGATCGCCCGCAGCGGCGCCCGCAGGTCGTGCGAGACCGAATAGGTGAACGACTCGAGGTCGCGGTTTGCGGCCTGCAGCTCTGCCGTCCGCTCTTCCACGCGCCGTTCCAGCCCGGCCGTGAGCGCAGCGAGGGCTTCCTCCGCCTCGCGCCGCTCGGTGACGTCACGGCCGACGGTCTGGAACTCGGCGACGGCGCCGGAGCGATCGAAGAAGGCCCGGTTGTGCCACTGCAGCCAGCGGGTCGATCCGTCGGGACAGCGGACCCGGTGCTCGATCGTTCCGTCCGGCGACTCCGGAGAGAACCGGGCGAAGTACGCACGGAGCTCGTCCCGCTCGTCCACCGGGAGATCGGAATGGAACCTCGCGCCGACCACCCCCCCGGGATCGAGCCCGAAGAACCGGCAGTAGGCTTCGTTCGCAAAGCGATGGGTGCCGTCGGGTGTGAACCGGCAGATCAGCTCCCGCTGGCTCTCGACCACGGCACGGTACCGCGCCTCGCTCTCCCGCAGGCGTGCCCGGACGTGCTGGCGGAGGAGGGCGACCGAAGCCTGCCGGACGAACGCCTCGATCAGCCCCCGGTGGCCGAGCTCCCCGCCCTTCCTGACCCCGATGGTGAGGACCCCGTAGAGCCCGTCCCGGCAGTTGAAGCCCATCGAATAGTACTTCCCGGCGTCAGTGCGCTCCTCAATCCGGTTGCAGGCCTCCTCCGGCAATGTCTTGAAGCAGGCCTGATACAGGGAGGTGATCACCTCCACCAGCCTGTCGCACCCGAGGACGGTCTCGACGCTCGGGACCTTGTCGAGCGGGAGCGACATCCCTTCAAGATCGAATCCCAGTTCTTCCCTGACGATCCGGCGTGCCGGCTCTTCGGCGATCAGGTTCCGAAAGGTGAAGAGGCGGGTATCCCGGTCGAGCAGCAGGATGCCGACATAGCACTCTGGCAGGAGACTATGTACCTTCTCGCCGATGTAGCGGTAGATGTCCTCCTCATCCCCCATCCTGATGAAGTCCATCGCGGTCCGGGAGAGGAACTCCAGCTCCTCGTTCCGTCGCTGGAGGGCGGCGGACGCCGGCTCCTTCGCGACCATCTCCTCGATCGCACCGGCCAGGGCCCGAAGGCGTTCGGCGGGGTCGCCGCTCTTCTCGACATACCGGTCCGCCCCGCTGTTCAGGGCCTGGATCACGACCTGCTCGTGGCCCGGCTCCATCAGGAGGAGGAAGGGGATCGGGGGCTCGTGCGTCCGCACGATCGAGAGGGTGCCGGGCACCTCGTCTTCGGGCGGATCGGCGACCACCGCATCGAACTCCCGTCCCCGGAAGAGCGCGACCGCCTCGTCAAACGTCCCCGCCGGTACGGCCTCAATCGCCCCGTCCCGTGAGAGCCACCGTTCTGCCTGCTCGCACCAGGCGGGATCGTGATCATAGTAGAGGATGGAGATCATCGGATCTCACACGCATCACCAGTGCGGGGGAGATAATATACCTTCCCCTTACTTCCGTCGGACCCGAGCGGCTGGACAGGTGTCGCTGAACCTCTCCCGCTTCGAGGCCATCCGGCCGGATCAAACAGCATAATTAAACGGAAGTACCGGCAATTCAGAGATAGTAATGGTGGTTCTGAATGAGGCCGGCATATATATTGTTCCTATTCTGTCTCCTGCTGCTCTTCAGCACTATCGTCCCGGTCGTTTCTGCCGAAGGAGGGTATACGTACACCGCACAATGGGGGAATGCGGACCTGGGATACGACCGGTTCTCCGATCCGGAGGGTGTCGCCGTCGACAGCACCGGGAACGTGTTCGTCGTCGACCGGTTAGGCAACCAGGTCCTGAAATTCACGTCGACGGGCGAATTCATCACCCAATGGGGGAGTGCAGGGTCGGCAAACGGGCTCTTCGATAATCCCGGCGGCATCGCCGTCGACAGCGCCGGCAACGTCTACGTAACCGACACCTGGAACCACCGGGTCCAGAAGTTCACGTCGACGGGTACATTCATCACCCAATGGGGCGGGGAAGGTTCCGGAGACGGGCAGTTCGACTATCCCTACGGGATCGCCGTGGACGGTACGGGCACGGTCTACGTAACCGACACCTGGAACCACCGGGTCCAGACATTCACCTCGACCGGCGGATTCATCACCAGATGGGGCAGTGATGGGTCGGGAGACGGACAGTTCAAGAATCCGGTCGGTGTCGCCGTGGACCGTGGCGGCAACGTCTACATCACCGATTCGTGGAATCCCAGGGTCCAGAAGTTCAACGCGACCGGCGCGTTCATCACGCAATGGGGTGGTGAAGGTCCCGGAGACGGGCAGTTCGGCACCCCCTACGGTATCGCGGTCGACAGCGCCGGGAATGTCTACGTCGTCGACATCGGGAACCACCGGATCCAGGCGTTCACGTCGACCGGCGGATTCATCACGCAATGGGGCAGGTATGGTACCGGAGACGGGCAGCTCAACTATCCGCGTGGTATCGCTCTGGACAGCGCCGGCACCGTCTACGTCGCCGACACCGGGAACAACCGGGTCCAGAAGTACACGTCGACCGGCGGATTCATCACGAAATGGGGCGGGGAAGGTTCCGGAGACGGGGAGTTCAACCATCCCCACGGCGGTGCACAGGACAGCGCCGGGAATGTCTATGTCATCGACACCTGGAACCACCGGGTCCAGACATTCACCCCGTCCGGCACCTTCATCACGCAATGGGGCGTCAAAGGCTCGGGAGACGGGCAGTTCGCCTATCCGTACGGTATCGCCGTGGACCCTGCCGGCACCGTCTACGTCGCCGACACCGGGAACCACCGGGTCCAGACATTCACCCCGTCCGGCACCTTCATCACGCAATGGGGCCGGGAAGGCTCCGGAGACGGGGAGTTCACCTTTCCCGGCGGTATCGCCGTGGACAGCGCCGGGAATGTCTACGTGGTCGACACCGGGAACGACCGGGTCCAGAAGTTCACCTCGTCCGGCGCATTCATCACACAATGGGGCGGTTCGGGTTCCGGAGACGGGGAGTTCGCCTATCCGTACGGTATCGCCGTCGACATCGCCGGTGACGTCTACGTGGTCGACACCGGGAACAACCGGGTCCAGACGTTCAGTTCGTCCGGCGGATTCATCACGAAATGGGGCAATTCGGGTTCCCGGGACGGGCAGTTCAACTATCCGGGTGGTATCACGGTGGACAGCGCCGGCACCGTCTATGTTGTCGATGGATCGAACAACCGGTTCCAGACATTCACCTCGACCGGCGAATTCATCACAAAATGGGGCAGTGGGGGTTCTGGAGACGGGGAGTTCAACGATCCCCGTGATGTTGCGGTGGACAGCGCCGGCAACGTCTATATCGTCGACGAATCGAACTCCCGGATCCAGAAGTTCTCCTGGGTGGCACAGATCATGCCGCTCATTCCCGGTTTCACCGCGACACCGACTGCTGGATCCGCACCGTTGGCGGTACAGTTCATCGACGGAACGACCGGGGGGGCGACCTCCTGGTACTGGGACTTCGGGGACGGGACGTTCTCCGAAGAGCAGAACCCATGCCATCAGTACACTGCTCCCGGCACCTATTCGGTCACGCTGACCGCCGACAGGACGACATCCGCGAGCAGATCGATAACGAAGACGGCGTATATCACCGTCACGGTACCGCCGCTCGTTCCCGATTTCACCGCGACGCCGACTACAGGATCTGCTCCGTTGACGGTCCAGTTCACCGATACCACGACCGGGAGTCCGACCTCCTGGTACTGGGACTTCGGGGACGGGACGTCCTCCGAAGAGCAGAACCCATGCCATCAGTACACCGCTGCCGGCACCTACCCGGTCATCCTGACCGTCGACAGGACTCCGTCAGGGAGCAGATCGATCACAAAGACGGCGTATATCACCGTCACGGTGCCGCCGCTCGTTCCGGATTTCACCGCGACGCCGACTACAGGATCTGCTCCGTTGACGGTACAGTTCACCGACACTTCAACCGGGAGTCCGATGTACTGGTTCTGGGACTTCGGGGACGGGACGATCAGCACCGACATGACGGTTCAGAACCCGGCCCATCAGTACACTGCCGCCGGCACCTACCCGGTCACGCTGTACGTTTTGGATGCCACCGGCGGATCACAGAGGATCACAAAGACCGGGTACCTCACGGTGACCAGCCCGGTGATACTGGTCCCGGGAGGGTCCGCCGTTCCGCACGACCTCGACCAGGACGGGCTCTACGAGGACGTGAACGGCAACGGGGCCGGCGACTTCAACGACGTGGTCCTCTTCTTCAACCAGATGGACTGGATCAGCGATCACGAGCCGGCCGGTGCCTTCGACTTCAACCACAATGGTACGATCGATTTCGATGATATCGTCATCCTCTTCAACGAGATGTAGGATTTGATGCGGACCCCCCGCCATTCCTTTTTTCCCGACCTTCAGCCCAGGCAGTCGGGCCGCTTCACGCCAGAGAATCCCGGAGAGCGGCAGATCCTGAACCGGTGCCGGGCGAGGAACCGGAAATCCCGATAAAACAGTTCTTTTCAATGAAACCTGACGAAATATACGAAAATCCAAAAATATAAACTGAAATACTGATATGAATAATATATGGCAGATGGTGTGAGAGTCCTCTACGTCGACGACGAACCGGACCTGCTGGAACTGGGGAAGATATTCCTGGAACTGTCCGGGGAGTTTCATGTGGGGACCTTCTCATCTGCAGAGGAAGCACTGGCCTCCCCCTCAATCCAGTCGTGGGATGTCATCATCTCAGATTACCAGATGCCGGGTATGGACGGGATCGCATTCTTAAAAGCGGTCCGGAAACGGTTTGGCGACCTCCCGTTCATCCTCTTCACCGGCCGGGGGCGCGAAGAGGTCGTGATCGATGCCATCAATAACGGTGCGGATTTCTATCTCCAGAAAGGCGGCGACCCGCGGGCCCAGTTTGCCGAGTTAGCACACAAGATTCGGCAGGTTATGCGGCGGCGGGATGCGGAGCGGGAACTCCGGAGGAGCGAGGACCGGTACCGCTCCGTCGTCGACGATCAGACCGAGATGATCGTTCGGTTCACTGCCGATGGCACGGTCACGTTCGCCAACGAAGCCTACCGTCAGTATTTTCACCCCATCCTGGATTTCATAGATCTCGAGGGAAAGAAGATCTACGACCTCATGCAGATGGGAAATTATAAAACGGTGGCTCAGGATCTCGGATCACTCACCCCGGAAACGCCCATACATCATCTGGAACTGACGGTCCAGGACAGGGACACCAAGACATACTGGCAGAACTGGTCGGTCCGGGCCCTCTTCGACAGGGAGGGCAGACTCGGAGAGTACCAGGCTGTCGGCCGGGACATCACCGAGCAGAAGCGATCGTCAGCGGCACTGGCAGAGAGCGAGTCCCGACTCCGTTCATTCATCGAGTCGACCCAGGAGACGGTCACCCTGACAGACGAAGAAGGAAGCGTGATCGAGTGGAATCCCGCAGCTGAACAGATTACCGGCATCAGAAAGGAGGAGGCTCTCGGGAGTCACCTCTGGGACCTGACCTTCCGGATCGTCCCCCGTGAGAACCGCACTGAAGAACGCCGTGCAGCGATAGAACAGGGGATCCGTACTTCGCTTCAGACGGGCGTTCCGATCTTCGAAGAACCCCGGATTATTGAAGGAGAGCGTCCCGATGGCAGCCGGATCTACACCCGCCAGATCATCTTTTCGATCAGGACCGATAAGGGGTTCCGAATCGGTTCGACTGCGATGGATATCACCAGGGAGAAACTGGCGGAGGATGCCTTTATGGAGAGTGAAGCGAAGTACCGCGAGCTTGCAGAACTCCTCCCCCAGATGATCTATGAGATCGATCTGGATTTCCACGTGACCTACGCGAACCGGTATGCACTGACCGCTATGGGATTGACCGAACAGGATCTCAAAGACGGGATCAATGCCCTCTCCTTCTTCGACCCTTCCCAGTACGCACTCGTAATGGGAAACATGCAGAAAGCCCTGGAGAAGATGATATTTGAACCACGGGAATATATCGCGCTGCGGAGGGACGGCAGCAGATTCCCGGTGATCGTCTATCCGGCCCCGATCTACCGGGACAGGACGCTTACGGGGTTACGCGGGGTCATCGTCGATATCTCTGAACTGAGAAGAAAAGAGGATGAACTCCGGGAGAATGAAAAAAGGTTCCGCTCGCTCATTGAGACAATGCCGGATATGATCTGGGAGGTCGACCTTGAAGGGAGATTCCGGTACGTCAGTCCCACGATCTTCTCGATTCTGGGCTACACGCCTGAGGAGATCATCGGAAGGTCGATAACCGATCGTGTATCAGAAGACGCACGACCGTTTGTTATGCAGGAACTGGCCAGGTGCATCTCTTCGGAAGCTCCCCTTCCCCCACTGGTAGTACCCAGTTTCAATCGGAACGGGGAAGGCAGAATGCTCGAGATCCGGGTGTCACGGATCATGGACGGTGAGGGTGCATTGAACGGGTTCTATGGTGTGGCCCGCGACATCACCGAGAGCAGGAAGGCCGAAGAGGCATTCCGACAGAATTATGACGAACTGATCCGGAAGGGGGAGGTGCTCCGCATCAGCGAGGAGAAGTACCGGACCCTGGTCGACCTCTCCCTCGACGGTATCGTTACTATAGACTTTTCGGGAACGATCCTCTTTGCCAATCCGGCAGCCGGCAGGATCATCGAAGCGGCGGATTATCAGGCGATGATCGGAACGAGAAACGTGATGGAGTTTGTCGCCCCTGAATCACGGGCCGACGTACTCCGGGATCTCAGCCAGGTCGGCCGGGGTATCGATACGTACCTTGTTCACTATAAACTGATCACCGAGAAAAACCGGGAGATCTGGGTTGAGTGTATCGGCAAGAAGATCCCGTTCGGGGACGCTTCCGCGATGCTGGTCTCGATGCGGGATATTACGGAGAGTAAACGGGCAGAAGATATTCTGCGGAGATCGGAGAACAAATTTGCACTGGTCTTTCGGAACAGCCCGGTCCCGCTCACCCTCGTATCAGTCATCGACGGGATTTTTGGTGATGTCAACGATGCTTTCCTGAGCAGCACGGGGTATTCCCGTGACGACGTGGTCGGCAGAAGGGTGGATGAATCGGGGATCTTTGTCGACAGGCGTGAATATGAGCGGTTCGTCTCCATCCTTCAAGAACAGGGGACGGTCTCGGGTGTAGAGATACGATGCCGGACAAAATCCGGGGATGTCCGGACCTGCCGGTTCTCCTCGAGCATGATCCTGATGGATGAACGACCCTATCTGCTCTCGACGGTCGACGACATCACCGAACGCGAACCTGTCGTCACGGCCGGCCCGGTCTCCGGCGGCCATGGCTGATCAATCACCTTTTCTTCATGACCACGGCCCGGTTCACGAAGTAGAACGACCGGTCAATCTGCCGGAACCCCGCCTCCCCGGCACGGGCAACGTATTCCTGAAACTCTTCCCCTGATACGATGACCGGCTCGGCACAGTACAGCGTACCGCCCGGTTTCAGGAGCCTCGCTATCTCCTGGAATAATTTCGCCGGATCGGGTACCTCGTGAACGACAAACATCGCGAAGGCGGCGTCAAAGGTCCCGTTCATCTCAGGGGGGAGGTCTATGGCGTCCGGTCTGCACTGGTGCAGCCGGATCCGCGTCATCAGCCCTTCGGGTTCAAGGTTCCCTCGAAGAATGGCGAGCATCGCCGCCTGCAGGTCGACAGCGCAGACCTGCCCGTTCTCCCCGACACGCCTGGCAAACTCGCGGGTGAAGAAACCCGGCCCGCAGCCGAAGTCAAGCACGCGATCTCCTGGCTTCATATACTTCTCTGCGAGCCTGTCGGGGCGATAGAGGAACCATCGCAGGCGCATATCGAGGATGGATGCACGCTTTGCCGGGAAGACCTCATGGTGACGACGATTCGGAACCATGGAGCAGTGTTGGTTCACCGTGGGGATAACCGTTCGCCGGCCTGAATCGGCGAGCAAAACGACGAGTACGGATTCGTTCTCTTCGACGTTCGTCGGCGTCCCGGACTCAGGGCTGCGAGGGCCGACGATCGGGCTTCGCCGCCGGAGATCGAAATAGCAATGGTTAACCCGATGCCGGCCAATACAAACCCTATCCAGGTGGTACTCCTTGAGGTCTTCGTCAATGCTGTATATCATCGGCGTCCTGCTCCTTCTGAGCGTCCAGGTCGTCTCGGCTGAAGAGCGATATGTCTACTCCACACAATGGGGCGGTCTCGGCGATGCAGACGGACAGTTCACCTGGCCAGGAGGGATCGCCGTCGACAGCGCCGGCCATCTCTACGTCACCGAGGATGTGGCCGGACGGGTGCAGATGTTCACCTCGAACGGCACCTTTCTCACGAAGTGGGGGACGAGAGGCTTCGGGAACGGGCAGTTCATGAACCCCGGCCAGGTCGCGGTCGGCCCCGACGGCTCGGTCTATGTCACCGACACCGGCAACCACCGGGTCCAGCAGTTCACCGCCAACGGCACCTTCGTCACGAAGTGGGGGACCGCCGGCACCGGGAACGGCCAGTTCACCACCCCCGATGGGATCGCCGTCGACCGTGCCGGCAATGTCTACGTCACCGACACCGGGACCAGGCTGGTCCAGAAGTTCACCGCCAACGGCACCTTCATCACGAAGTGGGGGAGCTGGAGAACGACGGTGGAGACCCCCTGGGGGACGAAGTTGCCACTAACAGAGACGTTCTACACCCCGAAAGGGATCGCGGTCGACGCCGACGGCTTCGTCTATGTCACCGACGCGACGTACGACTGTGTCGACACGTTCACCGCCGACGGCGCCTTTGTTACGAAGTGGGGGACCGCCGGCACCGGGAACGGGCAGTTCCAGGGCGCCTACGGGATCGCGGCCGGCGCCGACGGCTCTCTCTATGTCACCGACTACGACAACAGCCGGGTCCAGAAGTTCGCGTCGAACGGCACCTTCGTGACAAAGTGGGGCGGGGCCGGCACCGGGAACGGGCAGTTCAGAGCCCCTGAAGGGATCGCGGTCGACGCAAACGGCACCGTCTTCGTCGCCGACTACGACAACAGCCGGGTCCAGATGTTCACGCTCAAACCCCTGACCGTGACCCCCCCGACCGTCTCCCCCATCCCCTCGGTCCCGGGCGGGGCCGGCACCCCGGCCTCGACCACCACAGGCACCTGCGATGACGTGAACGGCGACGGGGGGCTCGACTTCGACGACGTGGCCCTCTTCTTCAACCAGATGGACTGGATCGCCGCGAACGAGCCGGTCGCCTCCTTCGACTTCAACGGCAACGGGGCGATCGACTTCGGCGACGTGGTCTGCCTCTTCAACCGGACCTGATCCTGAATCGGTCCGGACGACCGTGTGGACGGCCGTGCAGTCGTCACGAAAAAAAGGATCCCCTATCCCTTCACTTCAGCGACTGCAGCGGCCAGCCGCTTCCCGATCGCGTCCCAGTTCACGATCTGCCAGAATGCGTCGACGAACTTCGCCCGGTCGTTCCGGTAGTCGACATAGTAGGCATGCTCCCAGAGATCCAGCACCATGAGGATCGGGAGACCCGGGAACAGGTTCAGGTTATGCTTCTCGATCTGCATGATCAGCGGCCTTCCGGTCCGGTAGCAGTAGCTGACCGCGGCCCAGCCCGAGCCCTCCACGCTCGTGGCCGCCAGGGAGAACTCCTTCTTGAAGCGGTCGAATCCACCGTACTCTTCATCAATCGCCTTCGCCAGGTCGCCTCCGGGCAGCCCGCCGCCACCCTTCCCTGCCGGGGCCAGGTTCTGCCAGAAGAGGGTGTGGAGCCTGATCCCACCGAGCTGGAACGACAGTTCCCTGGCGGTCGCCTTGATATCGAGATCGGTCTGGTCCTTCCGGGCCTTATCGATCTTCTCAAGGATGGCGTTGGCCCCGGTCACGTATGCCTGGTGATGCTTCGTGTAATGAAGGGTCAGCTGCTCTTCAGAGATGTACGGTGCGAGGGCCCTGAAGTCGTACGGCAGGGCTCGAAGTGTGTAGAATTTTTCCATGATATCCCCTGATACGTGACCATACCGTACTGATCCTATTTGTATCATTGGATGGGGTGAGGTACGGCGAAGAGGCCGGGTCGAGGCATTATCGACCGGGTTGACTCCGGGGCAATGGCCGCGACATTCGGGATATTTCTGTAATTCCTGGCTGACCTGCCTATCCCCGGCGAGGTATCAATGAGAAGAGTCGTTCTCCCTCCCATCAATTCACCGCATGGTTTGCAGTGAGGGCCCGCACAACGTCCGGTTCACCGGTCCCAACAATTCCGATCCTCCTGCTTCTCTCCCCGACAATCCCTGTTATCCAGGGCTGCATGGTACAATCCATTCGGTGACAAGACAATGCTTATCAGCTTCCGGGTGCATCATCCCGGCATGGCAGACATGATGGATTACATGTGGGGCGATACCAGTGGTTTCGGCTACGGATTCCCCTTCTTCGGCTGGGGCATGATGCTGATCTGGCTGGTCTTCTTTCTTGTCATTGGATATCTGGTATACCGGGATGCGAATACAAGAGGAATGAACGGGCTGCTCTGGGGAATACTGGTCATCATCCCGATGGCGGGGATCCTGTTCCTGATACTCTATGTCATCATGCGGGAGACCAGTTCGCAGCAACCGCTGTCCGAGGGAAAGACTCCAATGGATATTCTGAAAGAGCGGTACGCAAAAGGGGAGATCACCGGCGAACAGTTCAGAACAATCAGCGAAGACCTGGAAAAATAACCGTCACTTTTTTTACGTCATTTCGTTACTATCCCCGGTGTTTTCAGATATCCCTGCCCGAGGTACCGATGAAGCTGCCGGCGTGGCTGAACCGGACGGTCTGTGGCGCCGGGATCGCGAGATCCTCTGGCCGGCGGTCATCCCCTGGTTCCCTGCACTCTTCGCCGCCCTCGGCCCCGGCCCATCATTGCCTCCCAGGATGGGCTCCTTTACGGTGCAAGGCGTTTCTCTCCGTCGTGCTGGTTTGGAATCGCAGATCTCTCCCACACCCTGCTCAGGCAATCGCCATCGTCAGTGCCGGCCGGCAGGAGAAGGTAAATATCTTCAGGGAGAGGATCAGAGGGGCACATCATCAAACCCGTACAGGGAGGAGATCATGACGCACGATACGGTCCGGGACTATCGGAGATCGATGAAGATCGCACTGGTCATCACGCTCGTCTTCTTTCTCGTGGAGGTTGCCGGAGGGCTGCTCTCCGGATCGCTCGCCCTAGTCAGCGATGCTGGACACATGTTCAGCGATCTCCTCTCGCTCCTCCTCTCCCTCGGGGCGATGACCCTCGCCCTTCACCTTCCCACCAAAGAGCGGACCTACGGGTACCACCGCGGGGAGATCTTCGCAGCGTTCATCAACTCCCTGCTGCTGATCGGGGTGAGTGCCGGCATCCTGTGGGAAGCATACCAGCGGGCCCTCCACCCGGCCCCGGTGCAGGGCGGGCTGATGTTCATTGTTGCCTGCATCGGTCTTGCCGCGAACCTGGGCGTGGTCTTCCTCCTCCACGGGAGCCAGAACCTGAACGTGCGGAGCGCCTTTTTCCATGTGGTGGGGGACGCCGTCTCGTCGCTGGCGGTGATCGCGGCCGCTGCGTGGATCTCGTTCACCGGGCAGGTGATCGCCGATCCCATCCTTTCCGGAATCATCGCCGTCCTGATTGTGATCGCTGCTGCGAGAATTCTCCGGGAGACGACCATGATCCTTCTCCAGTTCACGCCGCAATCGGTGGATTTCGATGCGGTCGTTGCTGACATGACCGCCGTCGACGGGGTGGACGGCGTGCATCATGTCCATCTCTGGAGTCTCTGTTCTGATATCAACGTGCTCGATGCGCATGTATATTCTTGCGAAAGGGACGTGGAGAAGATCGAACAGACGAAACAGGAGATCAAGGAGCGGTTGAAGAAGTACCGAATCCTCCACTCTACCCTGGAGTTCGAATGCAATGAATGCAAAAACTGTGCTCTCGTGGAGCATATCGCTGACCACGGTCACGAAGGGCTGCCTCCGCATGCACACTGATTTTTAACGAGTCCCCTGGTAGCAGGGGTGTCTTCGCGCCCGGATCAGCCGCTGCCCGTCCCTGTCATCATCGGGCTGAGGAGGTCCATGAGGCGGGCGATGTGACCGTGGCAGAGGGCGGCTCCGATGATCGCGATCCCCACTGGGCCGAACCGGTAGCGTTCCTCCTCGCTCGGATCCATTCCTTTCATGATCTCCCGTCCGACGGATTAACCTTCTCAATCCATCCGCCTGCCGGCCGGAAACCCGATATGTTTATTACTGTCCGTGTGATAAGGACTCGCCATGGTACTCTATGTCATGCTCGGAAACCTGAAGAGCGAGGCGTTCTCCACCCTGGACGGTATTGAAGACCGGGACCGGAGACTGATGACGCTGATGGGATCGCTCGGGGGGAAGATCGTCGGCCTGTATTACATGATCGGCAGGTACGACTTTGTGCTGATATTCGATATGCCGGATAAGGAGAATCTCGTGAAGTTCCTGGCAATTCTCGGGAAGCGCGGATCCGTCAGGACCGAGACCCTGGAGGTCGTTCCTGCTGATCTGTTCTACAAGATATCCAGGGAGATCTGAACTGTCGCAGGGGGATCATCCTGCACCGCCGGCCGACGCCGTGGCAGGCCGCCCGCTGCTCCGGCACCGGACCGTCCGCGATCTTCCAATTCGTCGTCCCGCCGGCCTTGCCTCCACTGGTGACGCAGCGTATATCCAGGGTTAAGGTAGATGGAGATCTGTGTGAGCACCCCTCGGCCGCACAGGAGAAGAGATGATCGAAACGCAGGGGGATATGGTCCTGACCCTGGTCGGGATCTTTGGATCGTTTGGCATCGGCTGCTGGCTCGGCCAGCGCCGGGTCTGTGCGGTCCTGGATGTGATCGACGCATTCCGGGACCAGTCCCGGACCTATTACGAGGCGGCCGGCGACGGCGAGATCTCGGACGAGGACGCCCACGCGATCGCGAAGGTCACGCAGAAGTTCTTCTGCCGGCTGGACGCGGCCGTGGCCCTCTTCTCGGACCGGTGATCCGTCCCGGTCTCCCGGGGGGCCGGCGGTTCAATCGGTCGGCCGGCCCTCTCGTTCTCTTTTCAATCCTTGGTAGTTCGTTATCTTCTGCGGTCATGCCCTGATCAGGCACGGCCCAGGGTTAACCGGATTGTGTGGCTCTTGTCCCAGCTGCCACCCGGGCCGGCTAACAGTCTGATTTCGCCCTGTGCCGAGATCCCGTGGAGCAGGACCGTGGCCTCCTCGAGACATATAGTGGCGGCGGCGCCTGTGCCGCATTCAAGGCCCGCTGGATTGTCGCCACGGCCTTGACGAGTTGCTCCTGAATGCTCGGCTCCTCACCCATCAGGCGGATCTCTGACACTTCGGGTGGCTTGAGCGAAAGAGACATCTCTTGGATATACTCGTTCTTCAATTCTCCTGCGATTGAGAAGTTTATCGGCTTCCATTCAAACCCGCCGCCGAAATTCTTTACAAGCACGCTCTTCATCACGATCTCGATCTTTCTCACCGTAAGGTCCGATCCAATCAACGATTCCAGAAACCCGCTCTTGATCTGCTGCACCACTTCGTCCATGCGTGGACCGGCGGTAAGATGCGATTTGTCGCTTTTCTCTTCTCTCATGCACCGGCATGGACGGTTCATGGTTTAAAAATGGCACTCGCGTGCTGTGTTGCAGCGCTCGAGGATCTCCTCATCTCAAAGGAGAAGAGTGGCGCCGGCCCAACATCCACTCCTGCTGCTGTACGGTATAATATGAAAATTGCCCCACAATCCTGGAGGGACGGAGCAAAGCAAGCCATTGCACCACAACCTATGGAACCCAAAATGGATGGGCACGTAATGATCTTTAATAAAATTTTTTGAATTCAACATCGCTGAAATCAGGAAGGTGTGAACGTCATTGAACCGTATCGTTGCTCTGCTTCATGCTTTTGTCTGGAAGGGTGAAGCGGAACGTGGACCCCTCACCGGGCGTGGACTCGACCCATATCCTCCCCCCATGTCGCCCGATTATCCTCCTGACGATCGCCAGGCCGATCCCGGTCCCCTCGTGTTCGCTTGTCGTATGGAGCCGGCGGAACATCTCGAAGATCGCGTCCAGATACTCCGGCTCGATCCCGATCCCGTTGTCCCTGACCGCGAACTCCCACCAGTCGCCCTGGCGGACGGATGAAACCCGGATAAGAACCGGCACCTCCGGCTGCCGGTACTTGATCGCATTCCCGATCAGGTTTGAAAAGACCTGCTCGAGCTGCGACGGGTCGGCCATAACGATCGGCAGCGGATCGACGGTCACCACAGCACCTGCCTCCCTGATCGGGATCTCAAGCGAATGGACGGCATCGGCGGCCACTGCGCCGGCATCGGTCGGGGCGAGCGACTGCGCCTCAGGTGTCTCAATCTGGGAGAACTGGAGCAGGTCTTTGATCAGCGCCTGCATCCGCTGGCCGTTGTCGATGATGAACTGGATGTACTCGTCTGCACCCGTGTCGAGCCGGCCCCGGTATTTGCGATCCAGGAGCTGGCTGAAACTGACGATCGATCGCAAGGGCGCCTGCAGGTCGTGACTCGCGACGTACGCGAATCGCTGCAGCTCCTCGTTGCTCGCCTGCAACCGTTCGGCATAGTTTTTCAGGGATTCTTCAGCCTCTTTTCGTTCGGTGATATCCCTGATGATCATCGTCGTCATCACGGCGCCACTCCGATCCGTGAAGAGGGAGGAGGTCACCTCCCCCGGGAAGACGGATCCGTCCTTCCGTCGATAGGTCAGTTCCCCCTGGAACCGGCCGGTCCTGATCCGTTCCTCGTGGGCGGCGACGCGTCCGGGAGCCGACAGGTCAAAGATCAGATTTCGACCGTCCCGGATCAGTTCCTCCTCGGTCATGCCGAAGATCCGGCGGGCCCCGGCATTGGCCGCATGGATGGAGCAGTCCGGAGTAGTGAGGAGGACAGCATCGACACTGTTCTCGACCAGGGAGCGATACCGGTCCTCACTCTCTCTCAGTGCCTCCTCGGCCTGCTTGCGTTCGGTGATGTTACGGAACATCACGGCGATCCGTCCGCCACGAACCAGGAACGCGGTCACCCGGTACCAGCGTCCGAGCGCAGGGAACGACTCCTCGAAATCAGTGGCTTTGCCGGTCCTGCCGACCTCGAGATATCGGTCGAACCAGGGACGGGTAAGTTCTGGCAGCATCTCGAAGGCGGTCCTTCCAACGATATCGGCGGCCGGCCGGCCCAGCTCCCGGACGAGGGCCGCGTTGACCTCGATCAGGCGGATGTCGACCGGCGTGCCGTCAGGACTGTACACCGTCTCGCAGATCGCGCAGGGATCGATCTGGTTCTCCATGAACGACCGGGCTCCCGCCTCGCTCTCAGCCAGGGCGTGCTCGATCGCCTTTCGTTCGCTGATATCGTGGCTTATGCCGATCACCCCGATGAACGCTCCGTCCTCGTCGAATACCGGCGCTTCGTTCGCATGGACGGGGAAGCGGTAGCCGTCGTCGTGGTGAACCAGATACTCGCCGGACCAGGTCTGGCCGCAGCCGAGTAACGCAGCCCTCTGATCGGCGTCGTCCTGGGGCAGTTCGCGCACGACGATCTTGTTCAGGCTCTGGCCCATCGCCTCGGCCTCCTGCCGGCCATATATTTGCGTGGCCGATCTGTTCCAGTAGATGATCCGTCCGGCAGGGTCGGTCGCGACGACTGCATCGGCGACGGCGTCAAGCATGCGGCTCTGGAGGCGCAGACGGTCGTAGTCCTCCTTCCGATCGCTGATCACGACGCTCAGCTTCAGAGAATCGTCGACCATGATGGGGGTCATCGAGATCAGTACCGGAAATGACCCGGCACCACTGCATATGAGCATCTCGCCCCTGCCAGGGGTGGTCACGGATCTGCAGAGCAGCTCGTCGAAGCGACTGCGATCCCGGGGTGCGATATGATCGCGAAGCGGGGTGCCGATGATTGCAGAGAGGCGCTGCCGGCGCATTGCAACGAAGGCCGTGTTGGCGTACAGAACCATCCCGGTCGTTGTCAGGGTGAGGGCCCCCTCCTGGATATTCTCGACAAGGACGCGGTACAGGTAGTCCGCCCCTTTAAGCGTGTAGATCTCCTTTCGCCCCTCTTTCGAGACGACGATCGCATCCACCTCTCCGGACTGAATGGCATTCAGGGTCTCTTCGATCTCCCGGTTCCGGGAACGCAGGTCTTCGAGTTCCTGCCTGAGCCTCTCCATCTCCTGTTTCATAAGCGTCCTTCGCCCCCTTCAGGTCTTTGGGATCAGGTCGAGCCCGATGAGCACCTTATCCTTCTCGGTCATATCTCCGATGACGCGTCTGAGCGGCAATGGCAGTCGCCTGATCAGGGTTGGAGCGGCAAGGACGAGATCCTCGGGGATGGTGGTCAGGTCCTGATAGATATCGATCACCTCGAGCTCGCACCGGCCTTCCAGATATTCTTCACAGATCCTCTTCACGTTCTCGACGGCCGTCTGCGAGCGGGGCGAGTTGCCGGCGATATACAGGCGGAGCACGAATGGACCCTCTCTTATTTCGTTCAGTTTCCGTTCGAAATCTGCGGTCACGTCTCCGGAGATCTTCTCGTCGTTCATCAGCGCACTCTCTTCAGGTCGAGACCCACCAGCACCTTCTCTGTGTTGGAGAGGTCCCCGATGATCTTCTTTATCGGCGTCGGGAGATTCCTGATCAGGGTCGGAATGGCGATGATCTGATCCCCTTCGGCCAGCTGGGGGTTGACCAGGAGATCGATCACCTCGATCGTGTACCGGCCCTTCAGATGCTCCTCGCAGATCCGCTTCAGGTTTTCGAAGGCCTTCAGCGCCTTCGGAGTCTGCCCTGCCACATACAGCCTGAGTCTCCAGAACTCATCGGAAGACGTCGCCTTCTGGTCGGCGGTCGTCATAATCTCCCCCGTCTGCCGGCGCCGGTCATGACCGGTCCGCCTGGCGCTCTGCAGCGAGCGCCTCGCGGGCCCTCGTGGCGGCGTCGTCACGTGCCTGCTCCTGCTCGACGAGGATCGCAAGATCCTGCTCATCCCGGGCGAACCGCTCGTGAAGCACTGCGACCTCGTTCTCCATCTGGCGTCGTTTCTGCTCGAGTTCCCGCTTCCTGGCTTCGATAGCCTCGCGGTTCCGGGCCACGTCAGCCAGGTCCAGATTCTCCTGTGCGATCCTGGCCGAGCCGAAGAGAACCCTGTCCCCGCCCATATAGACATCGAGGAGCTCGATCCCCTGATCTGAGAGGACAAATTCCCGGAGCTGGTTCGAGTGGGGCATCCCCCGTGACTTTGCGATGGCGAATGTGCGGTTCCGCTCCCCTCCGCCCTCGACATTCTTGAGGAGGAGCCAGGTGTCCATCAGCGAGGAGACATGCATCTGGGTGGTCTCCAGCGCCAACGACCCGGCCGTCGAGGAGTCCGAGAGGTTCGTGAAGAGGCCGGTGATCCCGAGCGTCTTTGCATGGTCGATCAGGCGCATCAGCATCGAGCGGACCTGCAGGTCGTCGCCCACAGGAAAGAGGTTCGAGATCGGGTCGACGACCAGCACCTGGGGGGAGACCTCCTCCATCAGTTTGAGCATCATCGAGAGGTGCATCTCCAGGCTGTACGTGGTCGGCCTGACTGCGTGGAACCGGAGGAGCCCCTGCTCAACCCAGGGTGCCAGCTCGAGCCCGATCGAGCGCATGTTCCGGACGAGCTGACTCTCCGACTCCTCGAAGAGGAAGTACAGGCATCGCTCCCCGCGCCGGCATGCGGCATCGACGAAGGTGGCGGCCAGGCTGGTCTTGCCGGTGCCGGCCTGGCCGGAGACCAGGATCGAACTGCCGCGGTAGTACCCGAGGCCGCCGAGCATCGTATCGAGCCGCTGGATGCCGGTCGAGACCCGTTCGGTCGAGGCCGGGTGCCGGAGGGAGATCGAGGTGATCGGCAGCACCGAGATCCCGTCCTCACTGATCAGGAACGGGTACTCATCCGTGCCATGGACGCTCCCGCGGTACTTAACCACCCTGAGCCGCCTGGTCGCGATCTGATGGTTCACCTGGTGATCGAGGGTGATGACGCAGTCGGCCACATACTCTTCAAGCCCGTACTTGGTGATCGTCCGGTCTCCGCGCTCACCGGTGATGACCGCGGTGATCCCCCGGTCCTTGAGCCAGAGAAAGAGCCGGCGGAGTTCTGAACGGAGGATCGCCTCATTGGAGAAGCCGGAGAAGATCGTCTCGATGGTGTCGATGGCGATCCGTTTTGCGCCGATCCGGTCGATCAGCATTCCGAGACGGATGAAGAGCCCTTCGAGATCGTACTCGCCGGCCTCCTCGATCTCGGACCGGTCGATGAAGATATGATCGAGAACGAGCTTCTTCTGCTCGACCAGGTCCGGCAGATCGAACCCCATCGACGCGAAGTTCTTTATGAGGTCGTCGACCTTCTCCTCAAAGGCGACGAAGACGCCCGGCTCGTCATGGTCGACGATCCCATGGACGAGAAACTCCATGGCAAAGAGCGTCTTACCGCACCCGGGCCCGCCGCTGACCAGGACGGGCCGGCCCTTCGGGAGGCCGCCACCGGTAATCTCGTCGAGACCGCGGATCCCTGAGGATACTTTCTCCAGTTCTGGTGCATGTGCTTTCGTAGCTCTCTCCTCACTTCTCAAAATTCACCGCCTTTTGTCCCCGGAGCTGCTCCGGGCAATGTTCATGGATAAATCACTAAAGATCCTGAGTTTATTAAGATGTTCGTTTTTTTTCGCCACGCGCCTTGCAACGATGAAGGGCCGGGCCGACGGGTTCAACCTTGACTGATCATTCCCATTTTTTCAAGTACCGTCGGCACCATCCTGATCTGTTCCGCTCTGCCGGCGACCGCCGATCGCACAACACCGCCGGCCCCCGTCGCCGATGACGAATCGCGAGCGAGGTTAGGTATATTCTCGTCCATGTTTTTCTTGTCGGCCGGTCTCTGCGAGGGGGCGGGGGCCGGCCGCACGGAGTAATCATCATGGGAGATTTCGTAGAGTCACGTATCACGAAGACCGCGGTCAGAAAGCTGACCGCACCGATCGCGGACATCACCGCATTCAACAGCATCGTCGCAGGGGTCATCGCCGATAACCCCTGGAACTGCACCGCCTACCAGGTCGGCACCGAGAGTTACCAGCCGGTCACCAAGAGCAAGGAGGCGTACACCGCCCGGATCGCCTACCAGGACGGGGACGCCAGGACCGTCGGCACCGTCTCGGCGAAGGCGCCGTCCGTCGCCGGCTTCAACGCGGCCGTCACCGCTGTGCTGGCCGACACCGCACTCCAGACCGCGATGGGAGCGGTGGCCGCGAGCCATGCCGGCGACGACGACACCTTCTCAGCCACGCTGAAGTGCCACGACGCGAACGGGGAGGTCTATACCGTCGCGTTCAGCCGGAGCCAGGTCACGATCGGGTCCTACTCGGACGACGCGATCAGGACCGCGGTCGAGACCTGGGCGGACGGCGTGCCGGCCCTGGCCTGAGTGGGGAGAAACCCACCTCACCCCTTTCACACCTGAAAAAAACACCGACCGACCGGTGCATCGAAAACCTGATTAACCGGGAACAGTAATAGGTACGTGCCTGTGGCTCCGGGGCATTCGTTCATATAAACCACATTCCCCAAAATGTGAGACGGAGCCGACTTTCCTGCAATCGTTCCGATTATTTCGCGTACTTCCGGCGTTCGAACTTTATTCTGCCGGCCAGAGGTCCCCTGATATAGTGCTCGTCCGATAACTTCGACAGAGATGCCGGCTCCATCCGGGGCGGTCATCTGAAGGAGATGGACGGTGACGATAGCGGATCGCCGGGGCCGGCATGATATCGTACACGTTCAGGAAACGTTCGAGAAGAGCAAGCAGAACCGAAGTCTGCAACAATCTTTTTTTCAAGATTATTACAGGCGGTTCAACTTGTATATTTACATATTAAGGCCATGACAATAATATTTTTGGTCGTGGGGGGTTTGCGGGAGCCCGAACTGCCCGGGGATGGCATCCCGCCCGGGTACGGCCGGCACCCCTGACACCTGCGGAACCGGGCAACAAGTTATACGATTCCGATACATTCTATGATCAGGAAATGACACCAGATGAAATCGATGATGCACCGGAGTGTCCACGCCGGGGAAGGCCGCGCCTTCGGCGGATTATCATTGGCGACCAGGAGTCCCGCTGTTTTCGTCCCTGCTGCTGCCCGGAGGAGGAAGAGGGACCGGGCATCTCGCTGCTCCCCGACGAGATCGAGCTGATACGGCTCATCGATCTCGACGGACTGGACCAGGAAGAGGCCGCAGCGCGACTCGGGGTCTCGCGCAAGACCGCATGGCGCGATCTGCATGAAGCCCGGCGCAAGATCGCCGACGCACTGGTCCACGGGAAAGGGATCGAGATCTCCGGGTGCACAAAAGCGGCCGAAGGCCGATGCCCGAAGTGTCCCAGGTGACGGTTCCCGCGGTCCCGGACTCGTCCTCGTTCTAGATCCCGGTCTGCACCTCTCTTTTTATGATCAGATACTTATGCGCATATGTGTAGATAATTACTGGAGAAGGGAGTGATCATGCCGCAACCATTCATCAGTGTACAGGACCTCTGCATGGACTTCGAGAACACACGAGTCCTGAACCAGGTCTCGTTCGAGATCCAGGAAGGGGAGATCATCGGCGTCATCGGCAGGAGCGGGGCCGGCAAGAGCGTGCTGATGCACCTCCTCCGGGGGGTCGAACAGCCACCGATCAGCGGGTCCGTCATCTATCACATGGCCGCATGCGACCGCTGCACATTCATGGACGTCCAGAGCCGGGCCGGCGGGATATGCCCCGAATGCGGGGGAACTCTCGGGGCCGTCGACGTCGATCTCTGGGATGAGAAGAACGATGGCATGAAGTCCCGGGTCATGAACAGGACCGCGATCATGTTCCAGCGGACGTTCGCCCTCTATGGCAACGACCGGGTCATCGAGAACGTCCTCCACGCCCTCGACGACGTCCGCTACCCCCAGGAACGGGCGGTCGGTCGAGCCGCCGATCTGATCGAACAGGTGAAGCTCTCGCACCGGATGATGCATATCGCCCGCGACCTCTCGGGCGGTGAGAAGCAGCGGGTGGTCCTCGCCCGGCAGCTCGCCAAGAACCCGGCGATGCTCTTTGCCGACGAACCGACCGGCACGCTCGATCCCGAGACGGCCCGGCAGGTGCACCGGATGCTCACGCAGGCAGTGCAGGAGAACGGCATGGGCATGGTCGTCACGTCGCACTTCTCCCAGGTGATCGAGGACCTGGCAGACCGTGCGATGCTGCTGGTGAACGGGGAGATCGCCGCGATCGGATCTCCGAAGGAGATCGTCGGTTCGTTTGGAGAGGATTACCATGCGATCGAATCCCCGGTGCCGGTGAGCCATGGCGAGAAGATCCTGACGGCCCGCGATGTCGAGAAGCGGTTCATCTCGGTGGACCGGGGCGTGGTCAGGGCCGTCAACGGGGTCTCGTTCGAGGTCTCACAGGGGGAGATCTTCGGGATCATCGGGAAGAGCGGGGCCGGCAAGACCACCCTCTCACGGATCGTCGCCGGCATCATCGAGCCCACGGGCGGGGAGATGAACATGAAGGTCGGGGAGGAGTGGATCGATATGACCAGGCCGGGGATCGAGTTCCGCGGCAGGGCGAAGGGGTACATCGGCCTCCTCCACCAGGAGTACGACCTCTACCCGCACCGGACGGTCATCGACAACCTGACCGATGCGATCGGGCTGGAGTTCCCGAAGGAGCTGGCGGTGCGCAAGGCGGTCGTGACCCTGAAGATGGCCGGGTTCACCGAGGATAAGAGCCGGGAGATCCTCGACCGGCTGCCCGGCCACCTCAGCGAGGGGGAGAAGCACCGGGTCGCCCTCGCGCAGGTGCTCATCCGGGAGCCGCGGCTGGTCATTCTCGACGAGCCGACAGGGACGATGGACCCGATCACCAAACAGGATGTCAAACATTCGATCCTGCACGCCCGCGACGAGATGGACGAGACCTTCGTCGTCGTCTCCCACGATATGGACTTTGTCCGGGACATCTGCGACCGTCTGGCCCTGATGCGGGGCGGCAGGATCATCGCGATCGGGCCGACCCGGGAGATCCTCGAAGCGATGACCGACGACGAGAAGAACGAGTGAGACCGGGCGAAGGCGCCCGGAGGTCTGCGGTAACCAGAGGAGATGTCGAGGGAAGCAGTACAGATAAAACGATCACGAACCATGACCTGAATAAAAATTTTGAAAAAGCCCGAAAGAAAAAGAGCGGGATCCCCGGTGGCCGGCACAGCAGGTCCGGACAATCCCTATTAGAGAAGCAGGCCGGCGAG
This sequence comes from Methanosphaerula subterraneus, assembly GCF_052055875.1. Lineage (GTDB taxonomy): Archaea > Halobacteriota > Methanomicrobia > Methanomicrobiales > Methanospirillaceae > Methanosphaerula > Methanosphaerula subterraneus. The sequence goes on along the minus strand of NZ_CP170508.1, from coordinate 498,056 downwards.
AGCAAATACCGGCAGCATGGTAACGAGCGCAAGATGGGCGCTGTACCCGGGAGCTGTCTGGAAACTGTCCTTCAGGGTCTGCCACAGCCGGGTATACGCCGTGAGCGCTGCAATCACCTGCAGGATTGCCGCAGCAAGAACGATCGCCGGCATCAGGGTTACGACCGCAGCGAGCGTCACGATCAGGGCGAGGACAAGCGCCCCGAAATGCAGTGCAAGCCTCATGCCCTGCATCCGGAATATAATGAAACCGGTAACCATGCTGCTGAAAAGGATCGCGAGCGCGATCACCTGGTACGTCATCTCCATCTTTTTTCACCTCAAAAATTCACGATTGTATTCGCGGGATCGCTCAGGAGCTGGATATAGGTCGCAGCGCCGGCCAGTTTTACGCCGGGAACGAGATCCGCCTCTCCCAACCCCCGGAATTTAGCCGAGAGTTCGCAGGCATAGATGGTTGCGCCTGCTGTGATCACTTCATCCATCAGCTGGACAAGGGGCGGAAAGTCCGGGTGCTTCACTCCCGCAGCATTCCCTTTCCGCGCAATGCCGACGCCGTCCATGAGCAGGAAGATGGTCACCGTCTTGCCCATGCTCATGGCAACCTTCGAGAAGATGAAGGTCGCATAGGCCCGTTCGGCATTCCCGATGCCGTTGCTCTGGGAGACAAGAACCCGGTCCCGTGCCGCGAGGAGAGCGGCCTCTCCTTCGTTCTCTCTCTTCTCCGCTCTCTCTCTTCTCCGCTCTCTCGATCACGATGAAATGCCGGTCCCCTTCGGCCCCGTCTTCCAGAATCCGGGACCCGGAGGCGGTGACGGCAGCCGAGACGTCGGCGATGGTATCGTGACTTGCGCTCTTCACTTTCAGCCGCTCCCCGACTGCCAGGTCTGCGAGCCGCTCGCCGACGATGATCACCGGCCCGGGGCAGGTCTCCCCGGTGATATCGATCTCTTCCATGGTCTTCCCTGAGGGCACCATCCGGACTTCAACATCCTCCCGAAGCCTGGTTACTTCCAGCGAATACCCGTACTTCCGTGCAATACCATCCATGCCGGCCTCCGCACCCGGGCTGACGATGAACCTCACCTCTTCTCCAGGGACCTGGCTCCTCAGGACATTCCCTGCAAGAATTCCGGCGTTCGGGGCCCTGATACCCAGAACCTTCACAGTCTTTACCATATTACCCCCACTTCTGCTTGAAGGTCCTGAGTGCTTCAACCATCGCGCCGAGATCCTGCGGCGGGAAACCGAGAATCACTTCATCTTCGGCAATACCGGAATATTTCCGCGACCCGTTGCACCCGAGCGTCATGTTCGGGACTCCCCGCTGCTTGACCGCGACAACCGCATCGGCACAGAGCGACTGGATTCCTGAATAATCGCTGGCGATCCGGCCTCCTGATGTGTGGAGGTATGCCTGCGACAGCCGGAGCGCCTGCCGGGGTGTCACGACGAAGACGACCACGTCAGGTTCGAACTCAGCCTTCTCGAGGGGTGCATAGACCGATGCATAATTCGTCTCGTCAAGCCTCGGGATGGCATGGACCGTCTCCACGGCTCCCTCGACCGTCTTGAAGTTCCCGAGTTTCTGGTACGTTGTACCGTCGGCGACGATCTCCGGGGCCGGCTCGATTCCCATCACCGAAGCCCCGCCCTTGCACTGGTGTTCGGCCCGGGTGGCATACCCGGTCAGTCCCCTGAGTCGTGCTTCCTGCACGAACTGGCAGTGCCGGTGTTTTTCATCGATCTTCTGACAACCGGGCGGGATGTCTGCCTGGGTTTTCGCAAGTTTTACTGCAACCGGGCTTCCCTTCAGTCCCAGAAGCTCGATGAGATCGTTCGCAATTGTCTCGTAGGTCATTGTACTCTCTCCGGATTCCCGGGGTCAGCCCGGGACATTAGACAATATTGTCTAAATTACTGATCACTATTATACGATATAATCTTATTGGTTGCTGACACCCTGGCAGAATAATTTTTTAAGAGGGTTTACAACGAATTTTTTGGGAAGAGGAGGATATTTTTATCAGCAAGTACCTTTATACTACATTGTATAGATGTCCCCGAGCGAATCCCTCTCCGAGACCGAACAGCTCATCCTCTCGTACCTCGGGTCAAACCCCCCCGAAGAATGTATGCTCGACAAGATCGCGATGGGGATCGGCAAAAGCAGGGCGACAGTACTCAAATATCTCCAGGCCCTCCATGCACGAGGGATCCTCGATCACCGGGTTATCGGCAGAAACAAGCACTGGATGATCAAACAGCCCCGGGTACTGGATGCTCCGGCCTACGGGACGGAACCTCTGAACGATACCCGTGCGCTTGCATCCCGGGCATTTGAGATGCATGCCGCGCTGCTGCGTCGGGCCGAGCTCGAGACCCTGCTCGCCACCCCGGAGACGATCATCTTCACCATCCTAAAAGATACGACCATCGTCTTCAAAAACCCCCTTGCCGAATCGCTCTTTCCCGGCGTACTGACGTTCCAGGAACTCATGAATCCGGGACAGGCTGCACACCTTCAGATGAAACTCCGGGCGGGAAACGACGGATCTCCCGTCTCCCTCGAGCTCACCCTCAAGGAGCAGACCGGGGTCCTGCGCAGGTACCTGGTGACCTTCGTCTTTCCGAATCCGGGCGAGCCATCGGGATGCATCGCCGTTGTCGGGGAGGATCTTGCATGCCGGCAACGCTCGAAACGCGATTTTGCTTCCCTTCTCTACGTAATCCGGACCGCAGGGGTAACCCGGACCGAAGAGGATCTTCTCAGGGTGGCGATGAAGGGCATCCGGGAACGACTGGTTCCCTATCGTTTCGGGGCGGTATTCCTGGAAGAGATGAGGATGGCCTATTCCACCCGGGCGATTCCGGAATCGGAGGTGCTGCAGTTCCTGCCGCTGGTGAACCGGTGCCGGGATTCTCTTACTACGGTTGCAATCGGAAAGGACGACCGGGCCTTTCCGATCCTGCAGTCCCTCGCCGGCGTCCCGGGACCTGCCGGTGCGGTGGCAGTGCCGATCATTGAGGCGGAACAGGCAGTCGGTGCGCTCCTCCTTATCCCGGATACCGAGATCTCGACGACCGATCTCGGCAATGTCGAGATCGTCGCCGATGAGATCTCCAGTGTTCTCAGGATGCAGCATCTCGACCGGGAGCGAAACGAGTACATCAATACACTCCTCGCATTGAACCGGCTCTCAGGGATACTGAACGAGGAGCGGGATGAAGAGGCCCTGCTCTCGCAGGCCATCGAATCCGTTATGGACTCGCTGGGCTTTGAGATGGGATGCGTGTACCTGAAGGATGAAAAAGACGACATGATCCCCCGCGTCCAGAAAAATATGCCCGAGAGCCTTCGGAAGATGTGTGTTTCGGGAATTTTCAATACCCTCTTTGAGCGGGCGTTCGCCGAAAAGACGGTCCTCTACCTGACACCGGATGTCCCGGAATATGCCGGCCTGGATCCTGCCATCAGGAGGAGTCATGTCCGCACGCTCCTCATCATACCGATCCGTATCGGGGATACGGTGGAAGGTCTGCTGAACATGGGAAGCAGGATGGAGAAGCAGTACCTGCCGGTCAGCCTCGAGAATATCGTATCGCTCGGCCTTCAACTGGGCACGGCGCTAGAAAGGTCCCGTTTTGCACGGGCCCTTGAGAACCGGAACAGGGAAGACACCGAACACTAACCGGTTCGTCTTTTTTTGTTGTTGTCGTTCTCCAGAAAATCTGTGGGTACAACGGTATCCTACCACCAGCAGAATCCTCTCCGTCATCGGGGCCCCGGTATCACGCGGGGAGAGATCGCCCTGGAACTGGGGCTGGCCGGCCCTTCCGTCACCCGCTGGACTCAGCGGTTGATCGCCGAAGGGGTGGTGACCGAAGTCCGTGACGGCCGGCGGGTGTATTTTTACCCGGTGCCAGGCAGTGCCGGTGCACAGACGCAGGCAGTACCGGAGAATTCATAACCGGTCTTTCTTTTTTGATCGTCGTCGAAAAACGAGCCTCCTTTCAGGGGACGCAATCAATATCCGGAGAATACGGTTTGATGTCCACGATCGGCGTACCGTCGAGGGCATCGAGGCCGCGGACACGGAGCATGTTTCCGTCGCGCCCGAGCAGGTCGACAACAGAAAGCGCGACCGGGTTGGGGCGGTCGGGCGAGCGGGTGGCAAAGACCCCGTGCTCGATCTTCCGGTGCGGGGGTGTCGCCCTGAGCAGTGTCCGGTCAGCCCGGTCGAACCATGAGAGGACGATCAGGTGCGATCGCGTCTCCACATCCTCAAGTCCGGGGAGGTAGTGTTCGTCGATCACGATCTCCGATACCGTATCCGACATGCGTCCCTGCTGGGGGGCATCCTGCTTCTCCTTATAGGGGGACCGCACATACCCGATCGGCCGGATTGTATTGTCGAAAACCTAACTGTTTATACAGTTAGATTTTCTCAAATTCTGGTTCACCGGTAAGGGGAACCGGAAATGAGAAGAGTCCGGAGGACTCTGCGAATAGTCTTAACGCATCGAATCCCAAAATGGGTCAATCTCCGACTCCTCTGAGTCTACGATTGACCAGGGATGGTGCGTTCAACACTATAAATTCCATCTTTCTCTCCAATCTGACACGTATCCCGGTGTCGCATTACATACATGCCTGCCCGGGCGATCGCCGCGAACGTCTGCACTGATTCGCACGATCCCCTGGTCGACGACCGGTACCGGCACGGTCACGTCCGTCGCCGGCCCTGCAGCAGAGGCGATGGTCGGGTTGGACCCGGTGGCTCTGCGGGGTCTCACTCCTCTTCCTCTTCTCCGTCTTCGTCCTCGTCTTCCTCGTCCTCCACATCCACCTCAGCGTCCGCACCTTTGTTGAAGAGGTTGATGGCGAGGGCGACCAGGTCCTCGTCCCCGGGGATCGCCAGCGCCGTCTTCCCTTCGAGCCGGGACGCGACCACGGCCGGCTCCGGTCCGAGGGTGTCCTGCCAGTTCTTGTTCTCGCAGTAGAAGGCGAGCATGGCCAGCATGAGTCGCTGGTAATAGTCATCGGCCAGGTAGTCGAGGATGGTGCCCTGCACTTCGAAGCCAACGGCGGCGGTGGCGGGCGACTCCTGGAAGGCATGGTCGCTCAGGTCGGTCCAGAGCGCCTGGATCTCGTCGACCGGCGCCCCGGCCATCGGTGCACTGTTCCGCACCATCGTCTGGAAGTCGTCGAACGATGTGCAGAGGAAGAGGAGCGAGAGCTCGAACGGGCCGCCCGCTTCGCCACATTCCGAGTACCAGAATACCAGTGTCGTGGGGTGGAGATCGGCGGGTTCGTACCAGAAGAGCGACGATCCGTCATTGAATACCTGTTCCATCTGCATGCTTGAGGCATACGCGAAAAGATCATAAATAGGATTCTCCAGGTGCCGGCGAGCAGTATCCCGGGACGGCCTCACCGGGAACGTTCCCGGTCGCCAGCCACCCGGCCGCGCTCGCATCCTGTTCCTCGGCAGGGGAAGCCGTGGTTTGGGGAAGGGCGCCGGCGGGGTCGGGAGAGGCTCGCCGCCGTCGACCCGGGGCCGCTGTGGTAATCCTGGTCTCCTGGGTCCACGGTCCAGCTGGTGTCCGGTTCGGGCTCGTCGTCCTGCTGAAGAAGAGTCCCGGCGGCCGGCGTTCTGTTCAGCTGGGCAGTGCACGCTGCCGGACCGGGCTCACTGCATTGCTCAGATGAAGTTTTGTGTCCCGAAATAATACGTACCATCATAGGCGACACCGACACCGATCCGAACATACTGGGTGTTCAGGATATTCTGTCGGTGACCCGGGCTTTCCATCCAGCCCTGGACCATCGCCTGGGCAATGCTTTCGGGATCATTATTGACATAACCCTGACCAATGACATTGCCCGTCGGCATCTTGCCGATATTTTCTCCAATCCCGATTGAGTATCTGTTTCCGCCCAGATCGCGTCGAATAGCATAACCTGCGGCAGATGCCCTCGCAGTCGGGTCCTGTCCGCGTAGATTCGTATGGCTGAAGAAATTGTTCGTGACCATATCCTGACTGTGTCCTCGCGCAATTGACGCCAGCGCCGCATCCCATTGAAGGGTCGGAAGCCCCTGCTGTTGCCGCTCCTGATTCGTGTACGCAAAGATCCGTTGCTCAAGCGTCGTGATATCTCCGTTCGCTTGCGGGAGAGTGACGTGAGGAGAGGAGATGGTAATAGGGGATCTGATCTCTGAATTGTCGATGGTACTTCTGGAGGAGGGAGATTCGGGAATGGATGTTGGCAATGTGAAGGAGACTGCCGGAAGTAGGATTGTTGGTATCGGTATTCCTGGATCCTGAAGCAGCCCACCATCTTGGAGTAGATCCGAGAGATCCTGAACAGAGCCGGTATCTATTCCGCCATTCGGAAAAAGTGGTGTCAATGATAGTGAATAGCACGAGATCATGAAGACACAGACAATGACCCAGGTCGCACTCGGCCATCGTTTACGTCGTTCATGCCGATTAAAAAAATGGAGCGCTTCTCGTTTGAGTCTGGAGAGTAACCATAGAAACCCAGAAGCGACCATAGATCCAAGGGCAAGGGTAACCACCATCGAGACCGCGGCTTCGGGGTTGTTGACGACCTCCATCTTCACGATCGGTTCAGAAAGATAGAGAACACCAGGGATTGTGAGCATCAGGATGGCTGTTACCTTTGATCCTGCTGCTCTGAGATCGAAGATGTTCAGAGCATACCAGATATACGCCCCAACGAGGAACCATACTCCTGCTAGAGAGAGCGCCTCGCTCGCCTTCGGATCAAGAGTAAAGATCGGGAGGAGCAATCCGGTTATGATGCTCACGATCCCGATGATGGCCACCCGACTCGGACCATATCCAACGCTATTATGTCGCACGGTTTTCTGTTGGTGAGTATTGCGCACCTACGATTAAGGGTATCGATTTCATTTTCTTTGCCATCAATCAAATGATATTCCTGATGTTGCAGAGCCGGCTGTCATCGAGGCCTTCGGTAATGGCTGTCGACCTGGCGGCGATAACCGGAGTAGAACGATCGCACATCTCCACCAGAGATCAGTCGTTAAAACCAATTCGATAGATTCAAGGAAATATCGTTACTATTGATGGCTATGGAATCATACCCGTTCTTCATCGAATTGCGGTTAGAGTATGTCGATCCGAAACTTCGTTTGATTATTCGGGATGTAAAAGACCGGTTCCGACTCGGAAAAGAATGCCACCAGGTTCCTCACCTGACACTCTTTGGCCCGTTCGACTTCAAGAATGGATATAATCTCAAAGATGTCCAGCGCATTATCGAGAAGGCTGCGGGCAACATCTATGATATCCCCTTCACCATCAAGGGCTGGGATGAAAAGAAAACTCCCCACGGCCGGGTTATTGCCTTTAAGGTCGACCCCTCGAAGGAGTTGAGTGCACTCCACCGTCAGCTACAAGCTTCCCTCTGTCCAATCACGTTCCCGAAGAATCAATGGGATTGCAATTCTCACGACCCGTGGTTCCATGTCACGCTGGCAATGCATCTCTCGGATAGGATGTATCGTTCCGTAATGACCTATGTGAGTGGAGCGGAACAGGGGACCAGGAACCTATCCCCTTCTCTCTGGTCCCGACTTCTTGCCCTCTTGTTTGGAAAACAACAACATGATGGAAGAAATGGAAATCCCCTGTATCTTCCGGCAACCGGACTTCGGATCACCGTGCTGAATCAGAAGATGATTCTCAAGGAGTACGATCTGCTTCAGAAACGATGGCTATCTCGACAGGAATCGATCAGCGGCCGGGAGTATGCAAGAACACTCCTGTTCTACCGGAAATACCGAGGGATTGAACTCTCGACCCCCAGGCATATCCCTGGTCCGACTGAGTTCGTCGTCAGCGATCTTCATCTTGGTCATAGAAATATCATCAGATACTGTGCCCGACCATTCTCGACGAAGAATGTTGATGAAATGGATGAAGTGTTGATCAGAAACTGGAACCATCGCGTGAAGCCAGATGATACGGTCTATTTTCTAGGAGATCTCGCTGTTGGTGAAAAGACGGCGAGGGAATACCAGCGCCGATTGAATGGCACTATCACCTACATTAAAGGAAACCATGATGAACATCTTCCGAATGCACGGAACGATCTCTTCCTCCAGTATGCCAGCATCGACTTCAGGTTGATCCATGACCCGAAGACCCGGGTGGAATCATCAGAGTTTGATGGATGGACGATCCATGGTCATGCACATAATAACGATCTGCGGCGTTATCCGTTCTTTGACCCGATCAAACGGAAGATTAATGTAAGCGTCGAATTAGTCGACTATCAGCCGGTTTCGCTTCCATTCGTCTGCCATCTCATTAAAACCAGATCGGAACCGATCTGGACGATTCGGGAGTGTTAATCATCATGGTGCCACACCATCTCCTTCAATAATTACCATCAGAATAGTGGATGCTCGTGGCGATCGTTATCGGGATCCGGGTGGATCAGTCGTTAACCCGCGGTTGATTATGTCGTTTCACTTGTTTTCTGAGGGTATACGAACGGGGAGCCGGCACTGGTTGATTCGGCTGTTGGTGGCGGTTAGGACGAAGGAGATACAACTAAAGTACCTGTTAGAGCTCGGCATCCAATTCTTGAACCTTCAGCATCCTGATACAGATCATCAATGATTAAAAAATCAGGTGCAAGGTGTACCCTTATTCAGCCCTCATTTTCCTTCAGAATTGTTTCGGAACATATTTATTGTCTCCAATGAATCGTTCATCATATCATTTTTCCAGTGATCACATGACTTCATCCCCTATCTCTACCTGCAATGAGACCCCTCTGAAGTTCATTCACTGTGCTGATCTCCATCTTGACAGCCCATTTCGAGGACTCTTCGCACAGAATAAGAGGCTTCATGAGCATCTTTCCAATACGACGTTCGCTGCATTCGATTCAATCATCGATCAGGCTATCGCCCACAATGTTGACTTCTTGTTGATCGCAGGTGACGTTTATGACGGAGTTGATAAAAGTTTAAGGGCACAGCTCCACCTCCGGAATGGGCTAGTTCGTCTCTCCAGGGAAGGAATTCAGTCATTCATTGTCCATGGGAACCACGACCCACTCAATAGTTGGTCGGCCCGCCTCCGGTATCCCGATGAAATTCATATCTTCTCTGATACCCCTGAAGTGATCCCATACAAACGTGATAATGATCATTTAGCACAGGTCATCGGGGTCAGCCATCCAACGGGATCGGTTCAGAAGAATCTAATCCGAAACCTCCCCATTCGAGAGGAGGGATGGCCTACAACCATCGGCCTTGTTCACTGTAACATCGGGTCTGATACCGGCCATCAACCGTATGCACCCTGCAAACTACCAGATCTGTTCGCCTTAAACTATGACTATTGGGCCCTCGGACATATTCATGCTAAATCCATTCTCCACGACCAGACTCCAACTGTGGTCTATGCTGGGAACCCTCAGGGCCGTGACATAAATGAGGCAGGTCCCCGCGGTTGCTTCCTCGTGAAGGTGGTGCAAGGGCAATGCCAACCAGAATTCCTGGAGACCGACACGATCAGGTGGTGCGAGATTGAGATCCGAATCGACGGAATCGAGACGATAAATGAATTGCAGGATCGAATTCTTACTGATCTCGACGCCAAACAGGAAGAGGCTGGAGGGCGTTCCCTCATCTGCCGTGTCACCCTGGCTGGGAAAGGTCCGCTTCACCAAGATCTGCATGGCAGGGTTGATGATCTCCTCGTAGCCCTTCGCAACGAGGAGGGTTTGGAACCGCCCTTTGTTTGGCTTGAGCGCATCACAGACCAAACACGCCCGCCCGTTGAACGCGAGCAGTTACTGACCCGTCAGGACTTCATAGGAGATCTCCTTCGGTTTTCTGACCAAATCCGAGGAGATGCCGAGGAGCAGCAACGGATGCAAACCACCTTTACGCCTCTCCTTACAAACTTCCGCTGGAAAAGGTACTGCAACCTCAATCCTTCAGAGGATCTCACCACTCTGATCGATGAAGCCGAAGCAATCCTTCTCGACAGAATGCTGGAGGATTACCATGCAGATTGAAGAGATCGCCATTGACGGGTTCGGCCGGTTCCACAATTTCCATATCGGGAACCTTGGCCCCGGTCTGATTGTGATTCAGGGGGCGAACGAAGCAGGAAAGTCGACCCTCCTGGCCTTCATCCAACGGATACTTTTTGACTTCCCCAGTTTCAAGCAGAAGAAGAACGTCAATCACTATGCACCCATTGAAGGAGGAGAGCATGGAGGACGGCTTGTCCTCCGTGACGAATCCGGCATCCGGTTTGTTGTCGAGCGCCACCACCACTACAAGCATTCCCGTGTTATGCTGCCGGATGGGACGGTCGGCAGCGACGAGGTTCTCGACCGGATTCTCGGCGGGGCCAAACAGAATGTATATACGAATATTTTCGCCTTTGGACTCTCGGAACTCGAGGAGTACAGGACTATTGAGTCGGACGAAATTAAACAGGCACTCTTTAACGCAGCTGCCGGCCTTGGTGACATCTCCCTGACTGGGATCCATGACAGTCTTGATGAGGAAGCTGCTAAACTCTTCAAATCAGGAGGGAGTAAACCTCTAATCAATTCACTCTTGAGGGAGATTGAGGGGACAGACAGTACCCTCCGCGAACTTCAGGCCCGAACCATCCTGTTCAACGAGAAGATCGCCGCCTTGGAGGAATTCCAAATGGCGAGCGCCCGGATTGAGGAAGAGCGAACCGACACAGATCGAGCGCTCGCCCGACAGAATATGCTCTCCGGAGCTTGGTCTGACTGGCAAGAACTCTCAGTGGCGCAGGAGGAACTGGCAACTCTGCCCGCGATGACCTCCTTCCCTGAGGATGGAACCACAACTATAAATCGTTTCCAAGAGGGCCTACAACACCTTCATGATCAACAGGTTAAACTCGAAAAGGACCGTGAGCAGAGCCTAAACGATGAGCAGGCGATCGAGATAGATGAATCTCTGCTGGTGCATCGCAACGCGATCAAGCAGATTTACCGACAAATAGAGAGTTACAGGAAGAACCTTGAAGACCTGCGGGAGACCGAGGAACGGGGGCAGTTAGCCTCCCGCGATCTCAAAGACCGCCTCGCGGAGATCGGGGATGAATGGGATGAGGAACGTCTGCGAGCCTGGGGAACAAGATCAGGCCTTCTAAGACTGGAAGTCGACCAGTACGAGGAAGCTGCCTTGACTGTGGCCGCGCAACGCCAGGTCAGCGAATCAGCACTCACAGGGGAGAAGAAGGACGCTCACCGGCTAACGTTGGAGGTGGACGACTTCAGGAAGCAGCAGGAGGAGATCTCCGTCTCCATGACGCCTGACGAAGTGCGGGTGCACCTTTCCACTGTGACACGGCTCAAGGCCGAGCTCGCGTCCTTTGATAAGAAACAGAGTGATCTAGCCCGGCTCCGGGAGCAGGCGGCCATGCGTCGCGAGACGATGCCTCTTTCTTCACCGATCCCACAGTGGCCTGTCTTTCTAATGGGCGGAGCGGGTGTCCTTGTGCTATTTACCGGCTTGCTGACCGGTGCGGCAGCGGCGGGAGCAGTGGCATTCATCGTTATGCTCGCCGCCGCTGGAGTCTACATACAGGCTGCCCGACGACCAGCATCGTCTGTTGAGACTGATCTTGCTGGGGCCATGGAGAATATCCAAAGCCTGGCCGACCTGATTACCACTGCTGAACGAGAACTTTCTACACAGAGTGCCCAACTCATCGCGGACGCCCGTGCTGTGGGTATCAATCGTTTTCCGAATCCGGCCGACCTTGCCCAGCTCGAGGAGGAACTGCGGGATTCCGAGGGTTTACTCAAGGAGATGAGCCGGCTGAAACGGGAGATGAGCACCAGAGAGACTGCACTCGGGTCGATTAGATCCCAGATCGATGAGTTGAACACCGCCATCGAATCGATGAGGAGCGAGGAGATGACGCTCCGGACTGCATGGGGGTCAACCATCCTTCCTCTGGGGCTGGATGCGGATGCATCACCGAAGGCTGTTCGAGATATGCTTGGTCGGATAGATCTGGCCCGCGAACGGCTTATTTCGCTCGACGGTATCAGGGCACGTGTTAGCCGACTCTCACAGTCAATTGTTGACTTTGAGGCGGCCACACAACAACTGCTCGATGACTGCGGTCGGTCGGTTGAGACTTCCGGCGCTGTATCACTGGATACTCTTCTAGAGGCGTGTGAAGCGTCCGCAGACCAGATGGAGAAACGATCTGTAGACCTCAAAGCTCACCAGCGTGACAGAATGCGGATCGAAAGCGAGCTCGAGAAGGTCCGAATTGCCCTTGTTGATAAAGACGCTGAGATCGCCACCCTCCTCTCGTCAGGGGAGAGTACCTCTATCGATGAATTCCTCCGAAAGTCAAAGGATTGGCAGCAGCGTTCGGCACTTCAGGAGAACATCCGGGTTACGAGGAAGCGAATTCGGCTTCAGGTTGGGACAGGAGAATCACTTGAAACCTATATTCATGAACTGGCGTTGATTCAGCCAGAGGAACTCCGTCTGAAGATTGATCAATTGGAGGCTGCGAAGGTTTCCCTCGCCGGACAGAAAGAGAAGATCGACCGGAGTATTGGCCAGTTGCAATCTGAACTGAACCAGTTGGAGTCCTCGCAGGATCAGTCAAAGCTTGCCCTTGAACGAGCCGATAAGATGGAACAGGTTCATGACAGGACACGGAACTGGATCCGACTGATGATCGCGCAGGATATGCTTCAGAAGACGGTTGCCTACTACGAGCAGGAACGGCAGCCCGCTGTTGTACGGCGTGCATCGGAGTACCTGCAGGCGATCACAGGGGGTCGGTATCTCCGCATCCAGTACCCGCTCGGATCATCCCAACCAGTGATCGTGGAGGCAGGGGAGCGCCAGAAGGAGATCCCCCAGTTAAGTCGAGGTTTGGCTGAACAGGTTTATCTAGCGATCCGGTTTGGCTATATCGATGAATACACCCAGACAGCCTCATCGCTGCCAGTGATCTTCGATGATGTCCTCGTCAACTTTGACGCGGAACGCTCTCGTCAAGCCTGCCGAGCGATCGGTGAACTGGCATGCCGGCACCAGGTGTTGTACTTCACCTGCCATCCAGCGACAGAGGCGATGCTGACAGAGGAGGTTCGGGGGACGACTGTTGTAAAACTTTCAGATGGAACGGCATCATCTGCCTTCAAAGAGCCTAGTGAACCCCAGACCCCTGAACCTGTGGAGAGTTGATTTCCCTCCACTGGGTGATAGAGGAGATTATTCAAGAAAAAAATCCCTTCTTTTTGGGGTCGAAGACATCAATACTTGGTCAGAAGAGAAATAGGGGGGTTCTTTTTTGAATCGACATAAGAGAAAGAGATTTTAATCAAATTCAGAAATTAAATATAAAATTTAGACGGTGCCAATAAACCTAGGTAAAAAAAGAATGATTCTTAAAGTATTATCTCCTCAATAGTTCGTTACATACGAAGGGATGATCTTTTGTCTTCGGATCTGAAAAATCGACCATTACTTGGAAAAGAGTCAAATTGTGGGATTCTTCTTGGAATTTTATTTTTATTTAGCATAATTTCACTAGCCTTTTATAAATATATTCCCGGATTGGTTGTTTTGACAATTTTTTGTCAAGCAACGGTAATTTTTTTGGATGCAATAATAATTAAAGGGCAAAACAACGGTGTTGGCCCAAACCCAATAATATATCCAATACTGACATTAATTCTTTGGATAATATTCGTGCCACTCTATATATTGGACAGAAAAAATTACTCAAATAATGATACTCAACTTAAACAGGTCACAGAAATTTCCACATCAGGTCTTGGATCTGGGCATGCGACAATCCGTTGGGGTGAAAAAGGTTTAAATCCCGATACAAGACGGCCAGTTATTGATTCTTCAAAAAATGAATCAACGAGTATCACAGATGAAAAAAAATCTTCGAAATTAGCAGTAATCAACTGGACTGGAAGTTCTAAAGAAATTCAAATCAAGAATTATTTAATCCCTAATCCACTTTTATATTGGACTGCACTTCAGGTTGAAAATATTGAAGCTTCATGTATCAACCTAAACCTTCCCATTGGAAATCCTGTTGATGAACCGAAAGGGGCTATGGGTTATTGGCCTCGTTACTCATCAATAAGTCCTGATCAAAGAGCAAACTATCTTGAATGGCTTTCCAGTGGGAGAAGTACAGAATTGTCTGATATCGGATATGCATTTTTATTTTTTTATGGGTTGGAATACCGGGCGTTAAATGAAAAAAAGGATATTTCAGTGATAATTCCGGAAGTAAATTTACTATTGAAGAATTATACAACATCCAATTCATTTAATTCTTATCTCTCGTCTTTTCTGGCTTATATTGCAGCTCAACAACTATCTTTCATATCTGAGAACAATTTTTCACAATACTTCCCCAACCTCCTAACTTTGTCCTACGATCGGGTTCTTGTTGCTCTTTCATGGCACATTAATCAAAACAAGGCAATCCCCTGGAAATTAGCCTATTCCCTTGCAAACACCATCCCTGAGGCGCCAAAATCTGTAATAACTCATAAATTACCAATACAATTCAAACAACTGTTTGAGACAAAATTCATATCTAAATTCCCAGGTGGATTCAAAATTGAACCATCTGCTCGGAAGTTTAAAATTGAATATCGACCTGCCAGTCCCTCCTTAATCTACAATTATCAGGGGAACTCAAGAGTTACCCGAATCGAGCCAGTGGAGATTAATAATCCTCTTGGTAAAAAGAGTCAATTCAATAAAATCTTCTCGATTTGGGCAGAAACAATTGAAGAGCTCAAACCTGCTTCACGAAAGATCAATAAAGGAGACCCTGCACTTACATCACAAGCATATCATGCACTTCCAGATTCTTTAAAGCAGGAATTAGATCATCCAGAAAAATCAAGATGGGATCAAGTAATTGCAGAATTTAATAGTGAAGATGATTCGATAATCGTTCCAGTCAATTCTCTTGCTACATTAATCCCAATAGAAAAGAGAGAACGACTTACACCCACTCAAAGTAAGTTACTGTTTTCAACTGCACGTGATGTAGGTTATGTATTAATTCCTGATCATCGAATTACTGGAATACCTTATCGATGGGATGATCCAGTTGCTCTATTTCCTTTACCTGACAAGAGAACATTTACTTCTGATACATATCCCGCGGTAGCTTTCATCCTAGAACTCGGAATGAGCATCGCTCTGGCTGATGAAAAATTCTCCCCCGAAGAGCAGGAACAACTTGATAGGGTAATTTTTGGATCTTTTAAACTGACTTCTTTAGATGTTGCATGCTTAAAGCAATATCAACAGATTCTTATTCGGAACCCTCCATCTCTCGAGAGGCTAGGGACACGGTTAAAAGAGCATTTATCTGACGATAAAAAATTGATTATTGCTGGGTATCTGCGGGATCTGGCATTAGCTGATGGAATACTTGACCCGAGTGAGTATAACGCTCTTAATAAAATATTCAAGGCGATGGGCTTGGGAAAGAATGATATTCAGGTATTATTCCCATCTGATCTTACTTCACAACCTGATGAACAGCCCATACAAATTTCCCGTTCTTCATCGGTCAGAACTGGAGAGCTAATAATAAAACCAATATCAAATAAACCATTTTTTACATTAGACCCGGATCTACTACGGGAAAAATTCATCGATACTCGCGAAATTCAAAAGATCCTTTCAGATGTAATCATACCAGAAGATGAGGAATTATTAGATTATTCTGAAGAACACGGTGCAGTATCAAAGACCACAAAATCCAATGAATCAGATTCTCCAATAAAACAAGAAGAATCATCTGGAACAAATTACCTCGGGCTTCATCCTAAATATTCGAATTTTTTAAAGGGAATTTTAACTCAAACAGAACTATCAAAAATCGAAATGCAAAAATATTCTCGAAATAATGGATTTATGCTTGATGCAGCGGTCGAAGACATCAATACCTGGTCAGAAGAGAATTATGGAGATATTCTATTTGAATCGACAGAAGAAAATTTGATCTCAATCAATTCTGAAATTAAAACCAAAATCGAGGAGGGAGCGAATTGACCACATCTATTAAAACCCGTGAACGAACTGCCATCATCCAATCACTTAGTGCAGGGGTCGTTCCTAGAATTGGATTACGACATATTCAAGTTGGCAGGGCTGAAGAAATAAAAGCTGTATTAACTGATATTTCTAAAATCAAGGATGAAAGTGCGTCAATTCGTTTTATTATTGGTAAATATGGATCTGGAAAGAGTTTTTTCCTCAACTTGAGCAGGATTGTTGCATTAGAGCAAAAATTAGTCGTTACTCAGGCAGATATTACTCCAGATAGACGATTGCATGCATCAAATGGTCAAGCCAGGCAACTCTACGCAGAACTTATGCATAACATGTCCACCAAGGCTAAACCTGACGGGGGCGCCATGGTCAGTGTTGTTGAAAAGTGGATTTCTGATCTGGATTTCACCTTGAGAGAAGAAGGAAAGGATCAAGCAGATATAACGAAATCGATCTATAGTCAATTAAAACCACTGCAAGATCTAGTATCTGGATATGATTTTGCGACAGTTGTAGCGAAATATTATGAAGGATATTTTTCACAAAATGAAATACTTCAAGGTTGTGCGATTCGTTGGTTAAGTGGTGAGTATATCACAAAAACTGAAGCTTATCATGATTTAGGAGTACGAACCATCATTAATGATTCCACAATCTACGATTATCTAAAACTGTGGGGATCTTTTGTTCGGATGGCTGGCTACAATGGACTTCTGGTAAATATTGATGAAATGGGTGTTCTCTCCCATCGGCTTAATAGTTCTCAGGCTCGAAATTCCAATTACGAGATGATCCTTCGAATTCTCAATGATTCACTCCAAGGAAATGTGAAGAGCATTGGATTCATGTTTGCTGGAATTGATGAATTTTTATTAGATAGAAGGCGGGGACTCATGAGTTATGATGCATTAGCTCGGAGACTCTCTGAAAATGAGTTTGCACGGGAGGGAAGGAAGGATTTTTCGGGGCCAGTGATTCGTCTTGACAATCTTACTCCGGAGGATACATACATTCTTCTTCACAATGTAAGGAATGTTTTCGCATCAGGGGATCCTACAAAAAATCTGATCCCTGATGAAGGTATTACTGGATTTATGACTTTTTGCGCCCAGACTTTGGGTTCAGAATTTTATATGACCCCAGGGGATGTCGTTAAAAAATTTGTAGGTTTTCTTTCAGTGATTGAACAAAATCCAGATTCATCCTGGCAAGAGATTCTTAACATATTACCTGGAGACTCAAAAAAAGAATCAAATGTGAGTGATTCACCTATCAATATATCAAACGATGATAATGACGAATTGGTCTCATTTAAACTCTAGGTCGATTATTCACTGGTATCATGAAACCTTCTGCATTTTCTTTATTACACCCAACAATTCAAAATAAACTATATCAGATGAATTGGACAAATTTACGTCCGATTCAGATTGATGCAATATTTGCAGTGTTTGAATCAACAAATCACCTGGTTATATCTGCAAATACTGCTGCAGGTAAAACTGAAGCAGCATTTCTCCCGATTTTGTCTAAAATTGTTGACAATCAAGATATGGGCATTGGGGCAATATATGTTGGTCCATTAAAAGCTCTCATTAACGATCAATTCCAGCGATTAGAGCGTCTCTGTGATCTCTCTGGAATTCCAGTTTTTAAATGGCATGGAGATATATCATCTGACAAAAAGAAGAAATTCCTTAAAAACCCAAGAGGAGTTCTCCTCATTACCCCTGAGTCGATAGAATCACTGTTCATCAATCATTCAGATGATTTATCACACCTATTCTCTGGATTATCATATATTGTAATAGATGAGATGCATTCATTTATTGGAATTGAGAGAGGTGCTCATCTTCGAAGTCTGATATCTCGGGCAACAGCATTTAGTTTTGCTCCAGTTAGAATTGTTGGGCTTTCAGCAACTTTTGGAGATACTAACCTTGTGAAGCAATGGTTAATGCCTAATAATCCAGAAAGTGTTGAGATTATTGACGATCCCAATAATGATCGGAATATCCGGTATTTGATTAAAGGATATTTACTGGGTATAGAAGATCCCAAAGTGAGATCTGAAGAAGAAGTCAATAATTCATCTCAAGACATTTCGAATGACCTGATCAAATATTTTTATCGTCATTCATCTCTGGTTTTCATCAATTCAAGAGAAAGTTTGGAGGAGATGACTGATCTTGTTCGAAGAAAACTCGAACGAGAGGGGAAGCCAGACTTTTTCAGGATCCATCATGGATCTCTGTCTAAAACGGAGCGAGAAGATGCTGAGTTACAATTAAAAACAAATTCACTCACATCGTGTTTTACATCGAGTACTCTAGAGATGGGTATAGATGTAGGGAACATCTCTCGAATCGGGCAGGTTGGAGCACCCTGGTCAGTTAATTCATTGGTTCAGCGGCTGGGTAGGAGTGGAAGAGGGGAGGGAGAAAGTTCAGAGATGATAATGTTCATCACTGAATATGAATCAGATGATCTCATTAAACGACTATTCCCGGATCTAATACAGGCAATTGCAATGTCTGAATTGATGTTTGAAAGATGGTACGAGCCATCAAATTCTGATTACAAATATTATTCAACTTTCGTTCAGCAGATTCTTAGTGTTATCAAGGAAAAAGGAGGAATTAATCTTCTCCATCTATTTGAAATTTTAATTAAAAAAGGGACATTCACCTTCCTTACTAAAGAAGAATTCATTTCAATTCTTCGAACAATGAAAGAATCAGACCTGATTGAACAGACTCCGGACGGACTCCTTATTCTTGGATTGGAAGGAGAGATGATAGTTAAAAGTATGGAATTTTATGCAGTATTTCAGACAACTTCAGAATTTGATGTCATTCATCATGGAAGAAAAATTGGAAGTATTCCATACACTCCCGGGTTAGAAGTGCGAAAATATCTAATCCTTGCAGGAAAGAGATGGGAAATTGAAAGTATTGATTTTAAAAAGAAAGAGATTCTGGTAATTCCTTCACGAGCAGCAAAGGTTCCAAAATTCAAGGGTGCCTCTTTCTCTGATATTCACCCCAGAATTCGAGAAAAGATGAGGGACATACTTCTCTCAAATCAAAAAATACCGTATCTCGATAGAAAAGGGAGAGAAATGCTTCAGATGGCACGAAATGCCGCTCAAAATGCAAGCCTTCTTTCAAAAAATTATGTTGTTGATGGAAAAGACATTTTCTGGTTTACCTGGACCGGTACCGCGAAAAACCGCACTCTTGCAAAAATTGGAGCACAATATGGAGGATTTGATATCGAAGATTGCGAAATAGCACTAAAATTTTCAGGAGCTAAGATTGAAAATGTTATCAAGTTCTTTTCAGGAATAGAAGAGAATATGCCTTCACTTTTAGAAATCGCACAAAATATTGGCAACTTAGAACATGAAAAATATGACAGGTTTGTACCTGAGGATCTTTTGGCATACGCATACGCAACGAAGTATTTAGACAGCGACATTAAGAAAATCATTGACAATTTAGTTGCATAATCGGTGAATCTTCGTTGGGACACAACCATAAGGCTGTTCATCCGCTTCAGTTCCCATTAAAGACCTTGAGAGAACTTTCAAATCCCAATTAAAAACAACAACCAGCTCCAAACCCCCACTCTCCGCCGGCGAAACCAGCGAGGATATCGCCCCCCATCATCACCCCCACCCCCAATCTCCACACCAGATGAGCACCCGCGAACTTCACCGGTTCCAGGATATCAATGAGATCTATCGAACGCGACGGCCGGCCGTGATCGACCTGTCGCAGGAGTACACTCATCTGAAACAGAAGCAGGTCAAGTTCCCGCTCGGCCCATTGATCGAGATGTGGCGGCTCTCCTCCTCCCCCGGTCGACAGCCTCCGGTTCATCCAACAGAGAAGCCCGGATCGGCACAACATCGCCTTCCGGTGCCGACTCGCGGTGGTGACCCAACCGGCGGGATGAATGGCACCTGGCCGAAATATACCCGCGAGGGGGACCCGGCTTCCCCGCCATCGCACCCCCCGTGTTCGGAATATTTATCCCCCGTCCGGGATACTGGAAGACACAGCCCGACGGTCGAGTCGACAGAGCGATCATCGCCGACCGGAGAAGACATAACTCCGGCCGGCTCTGACGTCGACACCGAACAACCGGTACCAGGAGACCCGGGATCATTCAGGAGAGAGAACCATGCAGAAGAAGACGGTGAGGGATGAGGATGTCGGCGGAAAGCGGGTGCTCGTGAGGGTCGACTTCAATGTGCCCATGGACCCGAACGGAACGATCGATGACGACACCCGCATCCGGGCCTGCCTCCCCACGATCACGTACCTGATCGATCATCGGGCCCGGGTCATCCTCTGCTCCCATCTCGGGAGACCCCACGGCAGGGTCGACGAGCACCTGCGGCTGGGACCGGTGGGCCGGCGCCTGGCGGAGCTCGTGCAGAGGCCGGTCGAAACGCTCCGGGAGGCGATCGGCCCCGGGGTCGTGCGGGCCGTCGCTGAGATGCACGACGGGGACCTCGTCCTGCTGGAGAACCTGCGGTTCTACCCCGGCGAAGAGGAGAACGATCCGGAGTTCGCCCGCGAGCTCGCCGGTCTCGCCGACCTCTTCGTCAACGACGCCTTTGGCGCGAGCCACCGGGCGCATGCCTCCGTCGTCGGGCTGGCAGCCTATCTCCCCTGCGTCGCCGGCCTCCTCATGGAGAAGGAGATCGAGCAGATGGGCGGTCTGCTCGAGGATCCCGCCCGGCCCTTCGCCGCCGTCATGGGCGGGGCGAAGGTGGGGGAGAAGATCGGGATCCTGGAGAACATCCTCCCGAAGGTGGACCTCGTCCTCGTCGGGGGGGGCATGGCCGCCACGTTCCTGAAGGGCAGGGGGCTGGATGTCGGCACCTCTCCGGTCGAGCCCGACAGAATAGCCCTGATCGGGACGATCCTGCAGGAGGCGGAGACGCTCGGGGTACGGGTCCTGCTGCCGGAGGACCTGGTGGTCGCCGAGAACCTGGATGCCGGTGCAGACGCCCGGGTCGTGAAGGCAGGGGAGATCCCGGCCGACTGCATGATCGCCGATATCGGCCCCCTGACCATCGCGGCGTTCACGAAAGAGCTCGAAACCTGCCGGACAGTGGCATGGAACGGGCCGATGGGGGTATTCGAGATCCCGCAGTTCTCCGGCGGGACCAGGTCCATCGCCACCGTCCTCGCCGGCCTCGACGCCACGACGGTCATCGGGGGCGGGTCCACGGCCGAGGCCGTCACCCGGCTCGGGCTGGCCGACCGGATGACGCATGTCTCCACCGGCGGGGGAGCCTCCCTTCAGTTTCTCTCAGGCAAGGTCCTGCCCGGGATCGCGGTCCTCGCTGATAGGTGATGGAGAGAAGGGGATAGTGGAGTATAATGAGAGGGTTGCACCAGAGCCAGTATATCATCATAATTAACGATACACAATCTGGTATCACTATGATCGACCACGACATCAAGGATGCCGTCCGGAAGAGCTGGGACCACTCGTCAGGTATGTATGACTGTTGTCCAGGCCATGGGATCGGGACCGAAGAAGAGAAGGTCGCATGGAAACAGGAACTGAACCGGAACCTACCAGAATCGCCACTCAAGGTACTTGATGTAGGGTGCGGAACGGGTGCTATGGGTCTTCTGTTTGCCGAGATGGGACATCAGGTTACCGGGGTCGATCTTTCGGATGGGATGATGGCAAAAGCACGCGAGAAAGCGTATGCACAAAAACTTTCGATTGAGTTAAGGAGGGCGGATGCCGAACACCTTCCGTTCAATGATGGATCTTTTGACGTGGTTGTCAGCCGGCACCTCCTCTGGACGCTCCCTCACCCGGAGATGGCCCTGAAGGAATGGCACCGTGTCTTAAAAGTAGGGGGTGTGGTGCTGATCATCGATGGTGTATGGAAGGATAGGACCTTTTCAATCTGGGCGAAACGGTTAGTGAGCGACGGGCTGACCAGGGTTTTTGGCCATACCCATGGCGGTCATTATGATAAAAAACTCCGGAGCCGGCTTCCCTATGACGGAGGAGTACCGAAGAAGACAATGGTATCCGACCTGGAGCACACAGGGTTCACAGGCATCTGCTTCCGAGATTTAATGTACATCCGCGAGATGCAGAAACCGCAACAGTCCTGGTATCAGAGATTTGCACCACCCAGGACGTACTACATCGTCGTTGCGACAAAACAAAACTGAATTGAGTTATTTGTTTATATTAGAGTTTCAACAGAGCCCCAATTTCGGTTTTCGACTACAATCAGCCATGTCAAAATTTGAAAAATTGGCATATTTCTTTATAGGTAGTATCGGATTCATAGGTGGAGCTGTATGGCGAGAGAACTGGACCGTTGCCCGCCAATTCCTGAACAGATCGGAGGCAATGGGGGACGGGCGTACACCCTCTGGTGGAGCTGACATCCATCCGCGAGGATGCTGTACAGGATGCTCAGCCAGCCATCTCCACCTGCAGGATGGAAAAAGAGTATATCAGAAAGTTGTATCTGGAGACGATCTTCATTGAGCAACCGTCATCAGAAGAGGAGATACGAGATGAAACAGGTAATGCTGCTGCGCCACGGCGAGAGCCTGTGGAATAAAGAGAACCGGTTCACCGGGTGGACGGATGTGGACCTGTCCGAGCAGGGGATCGAAGAGGCCCACCGGGCCGCCCGGCTCCTCCGGGAGGGCGGGTTCTCGTTCGATGTCACGTATACGTCCGTGCTCAAACGGGCCATCCGCACCCTCTGGATCGTCCTCGACGACATGGACCTCATGTACCTCCCGGTGCATCATTCGTGGCGGCTGAACGAGCGCCACTACGGGGCATTGCAGGGGCTGGACAAGCGCGAAACGACCGAGAAGTTCGGTGCCGAGCAGGTCGCGGCATGGCGGCGGGGATACGCGGTCCGCCCCCCGGCCCTGGCAGTCTCCGACCCGCGGCACCCGGTCTTCGACCCCCGGTACGCCGGCATGAAGAGGGAGGACCTGCCGGCCACCGAGTCGCTGCAGGACACCCTGGCACGGGTTGTGCCGTACTGGAAGGAGACGATCGCCCCCGCAGTCCGGGAGGGGAGACGGGTCCTGATCGCAGCCCACGGCAACAGCATCCGCGCCCTTATCAAGTACCTCGACGATGTACCCGACGACGAGATCGCCGGGATCAACATTCCGACCGGGTTCCCGCTGGTGTACGAGCTCGATGAGACCCTGAACCCGGTCAGTCACCATTACCTGGGCGACCTGGAGGAGATCCGGCGGGCGACAGCATCGGTCGCCGGCCAGGCGACGATCCGAAGATAGAGAGAATCCTATTCACCATGACAGAGCGATCACCATGAGCGGCATATTCAAGGCATACGATGTCCGGGGTTCCTACCCCGACGAACTGGACGAGGCGACGGCAGGGAAGATCGGGTACGCGTTCGCCCGGCTGTTGAAGAACGGCCGGATCGTGATCGGCCGCGACGTGCGCCTCTCGTCGCCGGCCCTGGCACGGGCTTTTGCCGGGGGGTATACCGCGGCAGGCGGTGCGGTCACCGATATCGGGATGGTCAGCACGCCGCTCCTCTATTATGCCATCATCGAGGGAGCGTTCGACGGGGGCGTCATGGTGACGGCCTCCCACCTGCCCGGGGAGATGAACGGGTTCAAGCTCTGCCGGGGGAATGCGGTCCCGCTGAGCAGCGATACGGGGCTGCCCGAACTCGAAGAGATCGCCAGGGGCCTGCCCCCGGTCCCGCCGGCTGCGTCCGGCAGCCCCCCGGAGGATACCGGGATGACCGAACGGTACCTGGCGAAACTGGCCGGGTATGTCCAGGGGCAGCGAGCGTTGACCATCGTCGTCGACGCCGGGGACGGTGCTGCCGGGCCGGAGCTGGGCAGGCTCTTCGACCGGGTGCCGGCATGGAACCTGGTCCCGCTTAATGGGGAACCGGACGGGCGGTTCCCCCATCACGGCGCCAACCCGTTCGTCGGGGATGCCGCACGGGAGCTCGAGGAGAGGGTCCTTACAGAGAAAGCCGACCTGGGCGTCGCCTTCGACGGGGACGCCGACCGGTGCCTCTTCGTCGACGAGCAGGGCCGGCAGGTCCCTGCCGACATCGTGACGGCGCTGATCGCCGAATTCTTCCTGGCACGGGAACCGGGCGCCCGGATCCTGTACGATCTCCGTTCGAGCCGGGTCGTCGCCGAGACGATCCGGCGCCTCGGCGGAACGCCGACCCGCTGCCGGGTCGGCCATGCGTTCATCAAGGCGCAGATGCGGGAGGAGGGTGCGCCCTTCGCCGGCGAGCTCTCCGGCCATTATTACTTCCGGGACCTGGGGTATGTCGACTGCGGGCTGATGGCCATGATTGCGATGGCAAACGTGCTCTCCATGAACGATACGCCGCTCTCGTCCCTGGTCCGTCCCCTCCATAAGTACCGTTCGACCGGGGAGCTGAACCTGCAGGTCGAGCAGAAGGACGCCATCCTCGCGTCCCTGGCGAACGAGTACAGGGACGCGAAGACCGACAGGCTCGACGGCCTGACCGTCGAGTACGACACCTGGTGGTTCAATCTCCGGCCGTCCAACACCGAGCCGGTGATCCGGCTCAACCTCGAAGCAGAGACCGAACCCCTCCTGGACCAGAAGAAGCAGGAGGTCCTCGGAGTGATCCTCGGCGCAGACCCGTCGATGCGCATGAAAAAAGAGTGAACCCGGCGATCACCACCGCTTGCCACCGAGCGAGCCGAGCAGCCCCCGAACAAGCGACCGCCCCACCTGGGTGCCGACGCTCCTGGCCACACTCTTCGCGATGTCGCCGGCGATCTCCATCGGCTGATCTGCTCTTCCGGACCGGGACGGGGCACCGGTCTTTGTCCGCCCGGTCGTCGGTGCCGTCCTCTTCTTCTTTTCGGGCTCGGACTCTTTCTCCGGTTCGGCCCTCAGGGCGAGTTTCTCATAGGCGGATTCCCGGTCTATCGCGGTGTCGTACTTTCCGGCATCAGGAGAACTCTTCATGATCTCCTTTCGTTCATCGCCTGAAAGGGGCTGGAGCCTGCTCGTGGGCGGAATGATGAACGCCCGTTCGACGGGCGTCGGGGTCCCCTGGCCATCGAGCACCGAGACCAGGGCCTCCCCGATGCCGAGCTCTGATATCGCCTTCTGGGTATCGAACGCCGGGTTCTGCCGGAACGATCGGGCCGCGGTCTTCACTGCCTTCTCTTCGTTCGGGGTCGTCGCCCGGAGAGCGTGCTGGACCTTGTTTCCGAGCTGGCCGAGGATGTCTTCGGGGATATCGGACGGGCTCTGGGTGATGAAGTAGACCCCGACCCCCTTCGACCTGATCAACCGGACGATCTGAACGATCTTCTCTTCAAGGGCCTTCGGCGCATCGTTGAAGAGGAGATGCGCCTCATCGAAGAAGAAGACGAACTTCGGCTTCTCCAGGTCGCCGGCTTCGGGCAGGTTCTCATACAGCTCCGAGAGGAGCCAGAGCAGGAAGGTGGAGTACACCTTCGGCGACTGCATCAGTCTGTCGGCGGCAAAGAGATTGACCACGCCCTTTCCCTCCACCATGCGGATCATATCCGTCACCTCCAGGGCGGGTTCTCCAAAGAACCGGTCCGCACCCTGCTCCTCCAGCGCCAGAAGACCCCGCAGGATCGCCCCGGTGGAGGCGGTGGTGACATTGCCGTATTTGACCTTGATAGCGCCGGCATTCTCCGCCACATGGACGACCATCGCCCGGAGATCCTTGATATCGAGCAGCAGGAGACCGTTGTCATCGGCCACCTTGAAGACGATCGAGAGGACGCCGGCCTGGGTCTCGTTCAGGTCCAGGATCCTGCTCAGCAGGAGGGGGCCCATCTCGGATATGGTGGTCCTGACCGGATGGCCGGCCTCCCCGAAGAGGTCCCGAAAGATGACCGGATACCCGCCATAGGAGAAGTCGGTCATGCCGAGTTTCTGGATCCGCTCGTCGATCTTCGGGTTCCCTCCCCCGGGGAGAGCGATGCCGGAGAGATCGCCCTTGATATCTGCGAGGAAGACGGGAACGCCGATCCTGCTCAGTCCTTCGACCAGGATTCGCAGTGTTACGGTCTTCCCGGTCCCGGTTGCCCCGGCAATCAGGCCGTGTCGACTCATCATCTCGGGAAGGATACAGATATCCGTCGCTCCTTTCGCAATCAGCACTGGATCGGACATAGTACTACTGGTATCGGAAGACGACAGGGATAAAGGTTGCAGGGGGTGGGGAAAACCGGAAGGTTCATCGCCGCCAGCGATGATCGTATGACCATCGAACCCTCCCGGCTGGTGAAACCGGGGAGAGGACGTGCTGTCGTGAACCTGCGTGTTGTCATCCCTACCGTGATCGCCGTTCTGGCGGTCCTCGCTGCGGTCCTGCTCGCCGCCGCCCTCGTCGGGGAGCGGGAACAGACCCTGGACCAGGCCTGGCAGACCCTGAAGACCAGGGAGTACGTCGACCTCACCCACACCTTCAACCAGGAGATCCCCCACTGGCCCGGATTTCCCGCTGAGAACCGGACCACGCTCTTTGACTACCGTCCCGGGAACGGCACCCTCGGCAGCGGGTTCTTCACCCAGTCGTACACGCACGTCGGGCAGTGGGGAACCCATGTCGACGCCCCGTCCCATTTCGTCGAGGGGCTCCGGTCGGTCGATCAGATCGATCTTCACGAGATGGTCCTGCCCCTCGTCGTGCTGGACGTCCACGAGCAGGTGGCCCGGGATCCCGACTACACCGTGACGCTCGAGGACGTCCGGGCCTGGGAGGGGCGGCACGGGCCGGTGCCGGCGGGGTCCTTCGTCGCCCTCCGGACGGACTGGTCGAAGCGATGGCCCGACGCGGCCAGGATGGAGAACTGGAGAGCGGACGGGATCGATCACTACCCCGGGTGGAGCCGGGAGGTGCTCGCCTACCTCTACGAGGAGCGGGGGATCGCGGCCTCAGGCCATGAGACCTCCGATACGGACCCGGGGACGTCGACCAGCCGCGACGACTACGCCCTCGAGACCTACGTCCTCTCGACAGACCACTACCAGGTCGAGTTCCTGACCAACCTGGACCAGGTACCCGAGACGGGAGCGCTCGTGGTGGTCGGGGTTCCGAAACCGGAAGGGGGCTCAGGGTTCCCGGCCCGGGTCTTCGCAATCCTGCCCTGATTCCGATCCAGGAGAGCCGGCCCGAACAATCTATATGTACCGGCGATCGAATCTGATCGAGATCCGGGGGTTTGACGAATGGAGGGGATGAGAGCGTGTCCGTTCTGCGGGCCGGCGGCGGAGGAGGTCGTGCTGCAGGGACGGCTCTGGTATGCGAAATGGGACCGGTACCCGGTGAGCCCCGGCCACCTGCTGCTGATCCCGTGCCGGCACGTCGCCGGCTTCTTCGAGGCGACGGAGGAGGAGATGATCGAGCTCCCCCGGCTGCTGCAGGAGGCGAAGTCGCTGATCGACGGAACGTTCCACCCGGACGGGTACAATGTCGGGGTGAACTGCGGAGAGGCCGCCGGCCAGACCGTGATGCACCTCCATGTCCACCTGATCCCCCGGTACCGCGGGGACATGGACGACCCCCGGGGCGGTGTCCGGGGCGTGATCCGGGGCCGGCGGGTGTACTGAGTGCTCCGGCGATCCACACCCTTTATCCGGGTGTGAAACCAACCCGTCTCGATGAGTCAGCTTGACCTCAAACAGTTCGACTTCCTCCGGGCCGCAGCCGAGGAGTGGGGGGCACTGCAGGCGAAGGTGATCCCGGCCGACCTGGTCGTCGTCGAGCACCGCGTCACCCTGAAGTGCCGGTCAGGGTGCAAGGGCTACGGCAACAAGCTGACCTGCCCACCCCACGTCCCGACCCCGGACGAGTTCGCGAAGATCCTGAGCGAGTACTCAGCCGCCCTGATCGTGAAGTTCCAGTCCCCGGCCCAGGCCGACGACGACCTGATCCGCTCGATCTACAAGTCCTGGCTGGACCCCGACTCCCCGGAGGAGACAAAGCAGGAGGCGGCCAGGTTCTGGTCCGAGTACTTTGCCGACTCCCCGCGGATCCTCGACGTGATGCTCGAACTGGAGAAGCTCGCCTTCAACAGCGGCCACACCTTCGCCCTCGCCCTGGTGAACGGCTCCTGCCGGCTCTGCGACACCTGCAACATCAAGAACGGCGTCTGCCTCCACCCGACCAGGGCCAGGATCCCCGAACACGCGGTCGGGATCAACATGAAGAAGACCGTGGAACTGGCGGGGATGCCGATACGATTCCCGATCACCGGCCGGGCCGAACCGATGGCCCTGCTGCTGATCGACTGAGGGGCCATGACATCAGAGACCGTCCACCTCCGGCAGGCAGACCGGCTCGAGATCACCATCCTCGTCGACAATCACGCCGACGCCCTGGTGACCCCGAGCGGCGGGCCGGACAGCCGCCGGTTCTCGTCGATGACGAAACCCCTCCTCGCCGAGCACGGCCTCTCCTGCCTGATCACGGTGCAGGCCGGAAACGAGACCCACCGGATCCTGATGGATGGCGGCTTCTCGGCCACCTGCCTGCTGCAGAACGCGGAGAGCCTGGGGATCGACTGGAGGGAGATCGGGGAGGTGGCGCTCAGCCACGGCCACTTCGACCACTTCGGCGGGCTGTACGCGGCCCTGCAGCGGATCGGACCCCGGACCCCCCTGTCGCTCCACCCGGACGCGTTCCTGCAGCGGCGGAAGAACGACCCGGTGAAGGGGCCGGACCCGATGCCCCGGCTGGACCGGGAGGCCCTCCGGGACCTCGGCGTC
Organism: Methanosphaerula subterraneus; assembly: GCF_052055875.1. GTDB lineage: Archaea > Halobacteriota > Methanomicrobia > Methanomicrobiales > Methanospirillaceae > Methanosphaerula > Methanosphaerula subterraneus. Next base: position 469,107 of record NZ_CP170508.1, on the reverse strand, counting down.
GATCTCCGGACGGCCGCCGGCCCCGCACCGCTGGCCGACGGCCTGGTCCTGATGACCGGCGAGATCCCCCGGACCACCCCCTTCGAGCAGGGGGCCCCGCGGCTGGAGGCGAGGATCGACGGCGTGTGGCAGCCTGACCCGTTCCGGGACGACCAGGGGCTGATCGTCGACCTGAAGGGACGGGGGCTGGTGGTGATCAGCGGCTGCGCCCACGCCGGGATCATCAATACGGTCCGGTACGCCATGCACCTGGCCGGCACCGAACAGGTCCACGCCGTCCTCGGCGGCTGCCACCTGAGCGGCCCGGCCGGCGACCCGGTCATCGCACCGACCGTCCGGGCGATGGAGCAGATCGCCCCGGCCTGCCTGGTCCCCCTGCACTGCACCGGCTGGAACGCATCCAGGGCGTTCGCCGCAGCGATGCCGGACCGGTTCATCCTGAACACCGTCGGCACCACCTACGTCTTCCCATGACCAACGCACCCGCCGTTGACCGGCACCAGCGCTACCTCGGCGATAAGGGGGTCGTCGCCCTCGTCGCCCTGCTCAGTGCGTTCGTCCCCCTCTCCACCGACCTCTACCTGCCGGCCCTGCCGACGATGGGGGACTACTTCTCGGTCTCAGTCCACCTGACCAACCTGACCCTGATCCTCTTCTTCCTCTTCTTCAGCGCCGGCCTCCTCTTCTGGGGCCCGCTCAGCGACAAGTACGGCCGCCGGCCGGTGCTGCTCGTCGGGCTGACCATCTACATCCTGGCCAGCGGCGCCTGCGCCCTCTCGGAGAGTATCTACCTCCTGATCCTCTCCCGGATCCTGCAGGCGATCGGGGGGAGTGCGGCCTCGGCCGTCGCCACCGCGATGGTCAAGGACCTCTTCGACGGCAGGCAGCGGGAGTCGGTGCTGGCCGTGGTCCAGTCGATGGTGGTGATCGCCCCGGCCGTCGCCCCGGTGCTGGGTGCCTACATGCTCACCTTCACCTCATGGCGGGGGATCTTCTGGACCCTGGCCGGCATCGGCCTCTTCTCGATGGCCGGCGTGCTGGCGCTGGAGGAGACGCTCGCCCACCGGTACACCGGGAGCGTCGTCATGGTCCTCGGCCGGCTCGGGACCGTGCTGAAGAACCCGGGGTTCACCTCCCTGCTCCTCACCTTCTCCCTGGTCAGCACGGCCTCGCTCTCGTTCGTGGCCGCATCGTCGTACATCTACCAGGACGGGTTCGGGCTGAGCGGGCAGGGGTTCAGTTACTTCTTCGCCCTGAACGCCTTCGGCCTGATCGCCGGCCCCCTCCTCTACATCAGGCTCTCCAGGAGTTTCAACCGTAACGGGATCGTCACCGCCTGTTTCGCCGGGATGGCCCTCAGCGGCGGGCTGGTCTGCTGGCTCGGGAACCTGGGCCCCTGGGCGTTCGCCCTCTCCCTGCTGCCGGCCTCGATCCTCGGGAGCGGGGTCCGGCCGGCCGGGGCCCACCTGATGCTGGAGCAGCAAAAAGGGGACACCGGCTCGGCCTCGGCGCTGATCGGCTGCTCCGGGCTGCTGCTCGGGAGCGTCGGGATGATCCTCATCTCGCAGGACTGGCCCGACCCCGTCCTGGCCCTCGGCCTGGTCAACCTGATCATCGGACTGCTCTGCGGATGCCTCTGGCTGCTGATCGGAAGGCTGAAGATCGCCCGGGACGTCCCCGATTCAATGCGGTGAACGGTCCGGGATGCAGAGGAAGAAGGAACATTATTGAGATTTCACAGAGAATGATCTTTCCATGAAGATGAGAATTTACGTCGCCGGCCCGCTCTTTTCGGATGCAGAGCTGCACTATAACGAACAGGTTAACGAGTACCTGGAGAGAAGGGGATATGCAACGTTTCTCCCGCAACGAGACGGGAAAAAACTGGTTGAGTTGTTACAGGCAGGGGAATCGAAAGAAGATGCCATGAAAACGATCTTCAGCCTTGATGTTGAAGAGATACGACGATCGGATATCCTCCTGATCATTCTGGATGGAAGGGTGCCTGACGAGGGGGCATGTGTTGAACTGGGAATTGCCTATGCTCTGAATAAAACCTGCATCGGCCTGAAGACAGGTCCCAGACATTTGATGGACAACCTGGATAACCCACTCATCACCGGGGCGATTCAGGGAAAGGTTGCCAGGACTATTGCAGAACTCGAACAATTCATCTGAACCGGCCTTCAATCCGTCCGGACTGGCGCGCCCCTGACCGCCGGTTCGTCGACATAGTACTCTGATAGGCCGGGCAGAAGATCTTCAGCGCCGCGAGATCGTTGCTGGTGTGAGGACGGCGGTCCAGCAGCCCGGCACCGGCCGGAAGGAACCCGGTCTGCGAACGAAAAAAAGGGTGTGGGAGATTCTTCAGGTACTGGACCTGACAGAAAGTCCCCAGGGATATTTCGTCATGTCAGCGGATTGGTTGCCGGACATACACCAGCCGGTGAAATGGTCCTGACTCTTCGCCATGGTCAGCTCGAACGGCCCGTTCTTCGCTCCCTCGGACCAGGTGCCCGTGAGGGTGTACCCTCCGTTGGACACCGTTCCGGAGACGTTCCCCAATGTCGCATTCTCCTCCTCCAGGTACGTTCCTGAGACCGAACCGTTGGTCTGCGCCAGGGTCATCGTCATGTTCCAGTCCACATCGTTCCACACCCCGGTCCAGGAGACGGCCGGGGCCGGTGTCGACGAAACGATCGCCGGCGCCGGGGATCTGACGCCATTCCAGGGACCGGTCTGGTTGTCGATGGTCCACCCGCCGGTGAAATGGTCCTGACTCTTCGCCATGGTCAGCTCGAGCGACCCGCTGGCGTTCTCCTCGGACCAGGTGCCCGTGAGATTATACCCTCCGTTGGACACCGTTCCGGAGACGTTCCCCGATGTCGCATTCTCCTCCTCCAGGTACGTTCCTGAAACTGAACCATTGATCTGAATCAGTGTCATCGTCATGTTCCACGCTGTGTCGTTCCACACCCCGGTCCAGGAGACGGTCGGTGACGGTGACGGTGTCGACGAAACGGCCGCCGGTGTCGGGGAGGTCCCGGTTGACTGGCTGCATCCAGCCGTGAATACAAGACAGAGCACAAAAATGCCGAGTACCAGTATCATGAGGTCCTGTGAGATACCTTTCATAGTAGTTGTTGTATCGGGACGATTATATATCGCTATTTAAATGATTTTTCCACCAGGACCGACAGGTTTCCCTGCAGACCCGGAAACGAGCAGGTTCTCCGGTAGCGTCGTGCGATTCTGCACCCCATGAAGATTCAGGGAAAGGTTGCCAGAACTATTATCAGAACTCGAAAGATTCATCTGAACCGGCCTTCAATCCATCCGGATCAGTCCGCCCCTGATCGGGGCAGGGACTGCATGAGGGCAAAGAAGAATTCCGGCTTCCGGGTGGTGTAGAGGTTATACCATGCTTCGAGTGTCGCCGGGTTCATCACATCCAGTCTCTGAAAAACCTGGTACGCGAACGCCACCGGTGCCAGCCCGCTCGCGGTGATCAGATTGTCATCCGTGACCGCCGGTTCGTCGACATAGTGCTCTTCCCCCTGATAGGCCGGGCAGAACATTTTGAGCACTGCGAGATCGTTGCTGGTGTGTGGGCGGTGGTCCAGCAGCCCGGCACAGGCGAGTCCGAGCGTGGCCCCGCAGATGGCCGCGACGGTCATCCCCTCGCCCAGTAACCGTTCCACGGTGGCGAAGGCCGGCTGCTGTGCCGGCTCCAGCCAGGTATCCGCCCCCGGCAGGACGAGGAGGTCGCCGGCAGACGGTCGGATATCGTCGATCAGCAGGTCGGGGGAGAGGTGCACTCCGCCCATGGTGGTGATGGCATCCATCGAGCTGCCGCATAATCTGACGTCGTACCTGAGCGAGGGATCCTTCAGGTACCGGCCGGACCGGAGCTCGGCGAGCAGATACCCCGTTTCCCAGTCTGCCAGCGTGTCCAGGACATAGAGATAGAGTGTGCGCATGATGAATCGGATAATGTATTATTTTTTGGAGTTCATCTGTCTGGCGGTCAGGTTCGCCTCGTTCTCCTCTATCCTGGCCCTGACGATCTTCTTGACGAGCGTGGCCGGCAGGGGACGGTCGGCCGAGAAGTGGATGGTCGTCCCGGAGGTCTCATAGGGTTTGAGTTCGGCGGCGAAGGTCTTCAGGATCGAGGGGTTGATCACATAGAGACTGAAATGGTTCCTGAACGCGGCAAAGGAGACCAGGGGACCGTGATATTTGAAGGTCGGGACCTGGTAACTGATCACCTCTTCGGCCTCCGGTGCGGCGGCCCTGATGGCCTTGCGAAGCTTCTCGAGGGCGACCCGCGCCTCCTGGGGGAGCGCTGCAAGGTAGGCGTCGACATCACGGGCCGATACGGTCTTCGTCGCTTCTTTCATGGTACTCTCCGTCCTGATCACTGAAGATGGGGCGAATGCCATTTATACCCTCGCAGGACCGGGTAAAAAAGGTAGTGAGGTGGTTCCCCGCCTCAGGATCTGCCGGCGGGGGGATCCCGGATCAATCCCTACATCTCGTTGAAGAGCATGACGATATCATCGAAATCTATCAGGCCGTTCTTATCGAAGTCGAAGGCACCGACCGGCTCGTTGGAGGCGATCCAGTCCATCTGGGTGAAGTAGATCACCACGTCATTGAAGTCCTGGACCCCGTTCCCATTGACATCCTTGTAGAGCCCGTCACCGGTGAGATCCCGGGGAGCGTTCTCTGCCGTGGGCACCGACGGCATCAGGGCGACGGCGACCTGGCCTGTTCGCGTACTGCTGTACCCGGCCGCAGTGAACGCCTGCAATGCTACCGAATAGGTACCCGCAGTCGTATAGGTGTGCGATGGGTTCTGGAGTGTTGATCCTGCGGGCTGGAACCGCCAGGTATCGTTCTGGCCTCCACCCCCCATCACCACAATGCTGCCATCCGTCATCGCCACACAGCCCAAACGGGCCCGTGGCGACCACGCTGCATCCGGTAATTGCGTCCAGGTTGCACCGTCATCGGTCGACCGCCACAGGTCATTCCAACCGACGGGCCCATCACCGCCCATCAGCACAATGCTCCCGTCCGGCATCGCGACGCATCCATGCCATCTCCTCTCCTCCCAGCTGGCACTCGGGGTCATCTCAGTCCAGGTGAGACCCCCATCGGTCGACCGCCACACATCATTCTTCCAGGTGCCATCTAATCTGACGCCGGTCGTGAGTACGATGCTGCTGTCCCGCGTCACGACGACGGCGAAACAGGATCTCGGCGACCACGCGGCATCGGGTAACTGCATCCAGGTTACACCGTAATCGGTCGACCGCCACACATCGTTCTGATTGCTGTTCCCGTCATACCCGCCCATGAGTATGATGCTTCCGTCCGGCATCGCGACAGAACTCTGTTCGATTCGTCCCGACCACCCGGAACTCGAGTTCTGCTCTGTCCACGTTTTGCCGTTATCAGTCGACCGCCAGGTGTCGTTCAGATAGGTACGGTTGCCGTAACCGCCCATCAGCACGATACTCCCGTCCGGCATCGCGACACAACTCTGTTCGGCTCGTCCCGACCATCCGGAACTCGGGTTCTGCTCTGTCCACGTTTTGCCGTTATCAGTCGACCGCCAGGTGTCGTTCAGATAGGTACGGTTGCCGTAACCGCCCATCAGCACGATGCTTCCGTCCGGCATCGCCACACTTCGGATATAGCCTCGTTTGGACCATCCGGAACTCATATTCTGTTCTGTCCATGGTTGCGTATACGTCTCATCGCCGAAGAACCAGGCCCAGCCGGTCGGGCTGCCGGCCGAGGTGTCGGTGAAGTTCACAGAGAGCGGTACGGTGCCGAGAGCCGGCGTGCTGGTGAACGCGGCGACCGGGGCGGCAGCAGCTGCGCCGGCAGTGCCGAAGATCAGCAGAGCTGCAAGAACCAGGTACGTGGTCGTCGCAGGGAAGAATTTCGGATGATCGTGCATAGGGATAGATGAAGTTCCTGTACCTCTATACGTTCCGGTCTTTCTGCCGGGTATCAGGAAAAATAATAGTTTTTAGAAGAGAAGGACCAAATGAGTACTATGAGAAGAACGTCACTCTCATTTCTGGTTGTGCTCGGTATCGGCGTGTTTCTCGTCATCGCCGGCTGCGTACAGAACCAGCCCGGGATCGCCACGTCCATGCCGGCAGGGAACGACACCCTCCAGAACGGGACCTATACCTCCAATGAAACGCTCGTCGCCTTTGTGGACAGTGCGGTCGCCTATGCAAAAGCCAACGGCAAAGAGAAAGCTCTGGCCGCGTTCAACGACCCGAACGGCTCGTTCATCAGGGGCGAACTCTACATCTATGCCTACGACTTCAACGCCACGACCCTCGCCCACCCGATCAACCCGGAGAAGGTCGGCGTCAACCGCTGGAATGAGGTCGAGGGAGACGTCGGGCCCGTCCTCCAGAACATGAGCGCCCTGGCCAGGAACGGCAGCTTCTACTACCCGCTCACGTATGTCAACCCCGCCCACAACCGGACGGTCGAATCCAAACTGGCGTACGGGGAGAAGGTGGACGATGACTGGTGGCTCGGTTCCGGAATCTACACGGGTCCGGTCGACACGGGTACGAACACCAGCCGGTGAGGACCGGGCCGGTCGATCCCTTTTTCGACAGGTTCTGGAAACACCGGCTCGCTATCTTTCAGGTTTTTATAAAAGAGAAGGGGAGAGATCCCGGGACTGACATCAGTTCCGGACCGGTGAAGCACGGGCGATGAGATACCGTTCCTCCTCCATCACTGCCTGTGCCTCGTACGCCCTGACCGTTTCGTTGTAGGCTGCGAACTTCGGGTTGTATACCAGGCCGGTCACCCCTTCCCTGAGCCCGACGACCTGCTCCCCGCCGGCGAACGACCCGTTGAGCCGTTCCGCGATGCCGGTAGCGACGACCCGGTCCACCCGTTTCACCGCCGACGCGAGCACGGCGTCGGGGCCGAGCACGGACTGGTCCGAATCGGTGCCGATGATGTACTTCCCGGTCGCATTGTTTGCTACCGCAATCGCCCCGGTATTGGAGAAGCCGGCGCAGGTGTAGATCACGTCCGTTCCGTTGCGGTACATCCCTTCAGCGATCCGGCCGGCCCCTGCTGGGTCGCTGAACCCGTCGATGGAGTACTGCTGCACATAGGTGTGATCGACCGGGATCGATCCGTTGACGGCATGGACGCCGGCCGTGTACCCCTGCAGGAAGGTATCGAGCAGGTCGGACTGCATCCCAAGGATGATCCCGACCCGCCCGGTCCGGGTCGCCGATGCCGCAAGGACGCCGGCCAGGTAACTGTCGCCGTAGGAGGTGATCTCGCAGGTCCTGAGCGTAGCGGACCCGGCCCCCGTCTGGTCGATGGCGAGGAACCGGATATCCGGGTGTGCCGCTGCGAGCTGCCGGGTGTAGTTCGTGTACTGGAAACCCAGGGTTATGACGAGACCGGGTCTCTCCTCTCCGCTGGTGTTGTTGAGCAGCCCGGGAAGGGTGTCACTCTCACGCGGGGTGAACTCCTTTGCGGTGAAGGAGAACTCCTTCTCCGCCGCCATCAGCCCCTGGTAGGCACTGTCGGTATACGAGAGGTCGCCCTTCTCTGATGGGTACACGATATACACGGCCGGAACCGCCGGTTCGTGCGGCATCAGACCGACTGCCGCGATCGCCGCAAGCACGATGACGGCTGCACCGATGACTCCGAGATAGAGGTATTTTCTGTCCATGATAATTCTCCCGTCAAGTTACCGGATCGTCATCCCCTCAGGTTGGCCGAACTCGGCTCCAGGTACCGGCCGGCGCCGAGCAGCCAGGTCCCGTCGACATCGGTCACGTAACTGATCTTCAGCTGGGTGGTGTTGGTCGCCGGGTTCACCCCGTAGTACTCGACCATCCCGGTCCCGTTACGGGCGCTGTCGAGCATGGTCTGCATGTAGTATGTGCCATCCAGGTCGGTTTCGTTGATCCGGTTCACGCCGACCTGGTCGGGGCGGGACGGCCATGCAAGGGCGGTTCCGTTGTAATCGTCGGCGAAGATGTAGAGGCCGTCCCTGACGAACGAGCCGTTCGGGTCGTTGAACGCGGCCAGGGCTTTCTCTTTGCCGTAGGTCTTCGCATAGGTCTTCGCATCCGTCACGAGCTGCCGGAGGTCCCGGTCGATCAGCAGGTCCTCGCGGGTATAGATGCCGGCCCCGATCCAGTAGGTGTCGTCGACCGGGCGGACGTAACTGAGCTTGTACCTGACGGTGTAGTTCTCGGCCGGGTTCGGGTACCGGTACAGGAGATAGCCGCCGCCGGTCTGTGCCAGCGTGATCTCGGTCTTGGTGTAATAGTTGCCGGACGCGTCCTTGAGGGAGAGGAAGTTGGTGCCGACGAGGTCCGGCTGGTGCGGCAGGGCGAGGGCGTTGCCTGCATAGTCGAGGGCGTAGATGTAGACGTCGCCGGCTGCAAACGGACCGGTGGCGTTGCTGAACGCGGCGAGGGCGGCCTCCCTGCCATGCTGCCGGGCGTAGACGGCGGCGTTATCCACAAAGTCTTTGATCTCCCGGGAGGTCGAGGGGGCATTGGGTGCCGATGCAACGACCGGTTCGGCCGGCCCATAGTAGACGCCCGAGCCCAGCCACCAGTCGTCGCCGGCCCTGGTCACGTACCCGAGTTTCTTCTCGACCGCGTTGTTGTGGAGCGGGTTGACATAATAGAACCAGACATACCCGGAGCCGTTCCGTGCTACATCCATGACACCCCGGAAGAAGGGATGGCCGTACACGTCAGGCTCGTCGACCCGGCTCACGCCGATCTTCTCAGGACTGTACGGGTGGGCGAGCGTCGTCCCGTTGAAGTCATAGGCATAGATGTAGAGGTCGCCCCTGACGAACGAACCGTTTTTGTTCGAAAATTCGGCGAGCGCCGCCTCCTTGCCATGGGTCTCTGCGTAGGCCTTCGCTTCGTCGACAAAAGCGACCATCGTTTCATTGGTCGATGCATTGGTGGTGACGGTCTTCTCTGGGGTAACCGGAACTGGTGTGGAGGATGTCTGGGTACATCCGGCAGCGATGAGCAGCAGTGCGAGAACGACAAAGAGGGAAATGAAGGCAAATCCCGGTTTCATGTATACAGATGGTTCATGATTGCTTTTAAACGGGGATGATTTATTCCGGGAGAAGTGCAGGGAACAATCTCCTTTCTGCCGGATCGTCATCGAACAGCGTTCAGCGGCACGCCGGCTCTCGGCATAGTCCCCCTGACGGAAACGACACCGACGGACCGGCGTCGTTTTCCGGCGTAACGAAAAAAAAGTTACCAGATGACCGGCCTCTGGCTGACGTTCCGGTACAGCAGATCGCCGGGCTGGATCTCCGGGAATGCCTCGTAGAACTCGGGAATATCGAACAGGGCGCCGTTCACCCGGTATTTACCGGTGGTGTGAGGATCGATATACACCCTGTTGCGGAGCGTATCCTCCCGGAAATTCCCCCTCCAGATGCGTGAAGCCCCGATAAAGAACCGCCGGTCTGCGGTGTGATTGGATACTTCCCGGCCTGATGACAGGTTCTCTGTCTTCTTCCATGCATGATAGGCAAGGGTCAGGCCCCCGAAATCGGCGATATTCTCTCCGAGGGTGAGGTTCCCGTTGTTATAGAGGCCGGGAAGGATCTCAAACCCATTGTACTGGGTCACGAGCAGGGCCGTCCGGTTGTTGAAGCTCCCGACATCCTCCTCTGTCCACCAGTCCTTCAGGTTCCCGTCCCTGTCGTACTGCCGTCCCGTCTGGTCGAAACCGTGCGTCATCTCGTGCCCGATCACCCAGCCGAGAGAACCATAATTGAGCGTTCGGTCTGCATCCGGATCAAAGAACGGTGGCTGGAGGATCGCTGCAGGAAATACCATCTCGTTCCTGGTCGGATCGTAAAAGGCGTTCACCGTCTGCGGGGTTATTTCCCAGACGTCCGGATCGATCGGCCGGCCGATCCTGTCCAGCCCGTCTGCTCCATGCAGGAAGTTGTAGGTTGAGACGGAACGGATATTACCGATATACGAGCCGGACAGGTTCAGCCCGGAATAATCCATCCACTGGTCTGGATACGCGATCTTCTCCCCCATGCCGGCAAGCTTCTCACGGGCAGCACCTTTCGTGGAGGTGCTCATCCAGGTGAGGTTCGCGATCCGCTCGTCGAAGGTCTGCCGGATGGAGAGGAAGATCGCTGATACCATCTCGCGGGTCCGGGGATCGACATATGCAGCAACATATGCCCTGCCGACGAGATCGCCCAGTCGATCGCTCTCCGTCGATACGACACGTTTCCACCGGGGTTGGTTCTCCTCCACACCGTTGAGGGTGGTACTGTAGAAGGCGAAATGCTCCTCTTCGAAGGGGGAACTGAGATAGGGGGATGCCTCATCGATCAGGCGGTACCGCAGGTAGACCTTCCAGTCTTCCAGAGGGGCTGTCCCGAGCAGGGTGTCCAGTTCTTTCACATACCGGGGCTGGTGGACATCCACCCGGGTCATCGGCCCGGACCCCGGGATGGTGCAGAGCGTCTCCCACCCGATCGCAGGGTACGCTTCTTCCAGTGCGGCAGGAGTATCCAGGTTGGTGGTATTCTGAGGGTCCTGGTTCTCCTCTGAACTGAACTGGGCGGCGGCAAGGGTCTTTTCCATCGAATAGACGGTCTTTGCGTCGGCTGCAGCCTGGCCGGCCGGCTCTCCCGTCAGCAGGAGAACCCGGGTGATGTGGCTTTTGTAGGCATCCTGGATCTCCAGGCTCTTGTTGTCGGTCCTCAGGTAATAGTCCCGGTCAGGCAGCCCGAGCCCGCCCTGTTCGAGGGCCGGGATCATCTCGCTCGTGTTCCGGGGATTGATCTCGGCATAATAGGAGTACACCGGGCCGAACCCCTGCTGCAGGAGAATGAGGGTGGCATCGGTCAGATTGGTACGGGAATCGATGGCGTCGATCATCGTGAGATCGTCAGAGAGCGGAAGGATTCCTTCCCGGTCGATCGTCCCGTTATCCATTCCCGACCGGTAGAACTGACCGATGAGGGTGATATTCCGGTCTGCACTCCCTGGCGAGGTGTTTGACGCGTTGAGAAGGAGGGCATGAAGATCCTTGTCTACCTTATCCCGCAGTTCGGAGAATGTGGTGATTCTCTCCTTATCGGCCGGAACAGGGTGCTCTGCATTCCATGCATCATTCACATAGCCGTAAAAATCGTCACCCGGCCGGACGGACTGGTTCAGTGTCGACCCGTTGTCCGGTGCCTGCGTAACGGTACCCGGAACCTTCGTCCCGTTTACGGCAGGACCGGAACATCCGGCAGATACAAGACATAAGACCACGATGAGGATCAGTACCACAGCTTTCACAATGAGTAGGTGTCTTGTCTTACACGGGAAAACTGTTTGGCCGACCATGGAATCGGCATGGAACAGTAGAAGCCCGGGCCATCGAACGATTCATCGTGCCGAAGTTCTGGCTGCGGCCCGATCTCTACGCTGACGATACAGGACTTCACGGAAGACCGGATCGTATCCCCGGCATATTCAAAAGATCTTCGTCACCTTGCAGGATCTCCAATGGAGTGAGACAGACCGTTCCTTCCCAAAGACCACCGTTATCTGTCGACACGGTGTAGGATCTGAACAGTTCCTTTCGTTTTTTGTGAAATTCTCCGGATATCTCACAGAACAAATATGATGGGTTTAAATTTGGAAAATTAGAGTACTATACCAATGTCGAAGAGAACTCTGATGATGGGTCTCGGCATGGTATTACTCTTCAGTCTGCTCTGTGCTGGATGTGTGAATACCCCTGCTGCACCCAATACCACCTCTCCTCCGGGTATCGTCAATGTGACCGCTGCAGTCAATCACACCGATGTGACAGTAGCCCCGAACCTGTCGGTACAACCGAACCTCACGCCGGCTCTCGGCAATCTCACCGCCGGTACCCCGCTGAACACGACTGCAGTGAACACGCCACTGAATACAACCGTCAACAAAACGGTCAACGCGACAGCCACGGTACAAGCCAGTGCAACACCTACCGAATATATCGAACAGGACTCAGGCTCTGTACGGTATGGAGCGGTTGCCTCGATCCCTGCTGGAACCATCTCGAATAACTCACTATCAGCCAGTTATCCAATTGATTCCAATGTTTTTACGACACTCCAGAGAATTGTGCTTCCGGTCTCCGTGCCTTCAACGTCGCCGACGCTTCTTCCGACTAACATTTCAAATTATTCACGGTACGGTTATGGCGTCTGGCAGTTCGGCGAGGGGCTCGGATACGATAAACGACTGGACCTCATGTCACCTGCGTACAACACTACCTCGGTCACCAGTACTGCAACACTGCTGAATTTCTTCACCATGACCGACATCCACATCACCGATGAAGAAACGCCGGCTCAGGGGATCTTCTTTGGCTACAAAGGGCACGTATCTTCAGCCTATTCACCGGTCATGCTCCTGACAACCCAGGTTCTCGATGCAGCCATCCAGACGATAAACGCCCTCAACGAGAAGAAGCGTTTTGATTTCGGTATCGCATTGGGCGATGCCATCAACAACGATCAGTATAACGAATTGAGATGGTTCATCGATGTCTTTGACGGCAAGAATATAATCCCCGATTCCGGTGCCAGGGATGATCCGGTCCCCGGACCAGCGAATGATTACCAGGACGAATACAGGGCGGCAGGACTGAATACGACGATCCCGTGGTACCAGGCTCTCGGCAATCACGATCACTTCTGGATGGGGATATACCCTCCTGACGGGTACATCAACCAGTCCCGTACCGGCGAGCAGGTTCTCAAGATGGGCAATATCTTCCTCCCCAACTTCATCACCAGGCGCGATTACTACATGGGTGTGATCGACGGTGCGACGCCCAACGGTGACGTCATCGATGCAGGACTCGTCAACAGCACAAACGTTACGAACGTTTCGGCCGATCCGAATCGCCGTTCTCTTTCACGGTCCGAGTGGATGGGCGAATTTTTCAATACCACGTCCAGTCCGAAGGGGCATGGATTCAATCAGACCGAGATAGCGACAGGATTCGCCTGCTATACCTTCGAACCGAAGTCTGACGTACCGATCAAGGTCATTGTGCTCGATGATACCCAGAGTTCCAGCGATTTCGATGATGGGAACTATGGGCGTGGTTCCCTGGACGATGAACGGTACACCTGGCTTGTGCATGAACTTGACAAAGGGCAGGCTGAAGGGAAACTGATGATCATCGCTGCGCATATCCCGATTGGGGTGAAGACGGGAGGTGCTCTCGGTCCCTATATGGATTGGAACCCCAACGCTTCGGTAACAGAGGATAATCTGATCGCCAAGCTGCACACCTATCCGAACCTGATCCTGTGGGTTGCAGGACATCGTCATTCCAATACGGTCACCGCACTAAAATCACCGGACCCCAGCCATCCCGAACTCGGCTTCTGGCAGGTGGAGACCGCATCATTACGGGACTTCCCTCAGCAGTTCCGGACGTTCGAGATTACCCGTAACAGCGACAACACGGTTTCAATCTTTGCAACCGACGTCGACACGGCAGTCAGAGACGGATCGCTTGCTGCGAAATCACGTTCGTATGCTGTTGGAGCCCAGGAGATATTCAACAATACGCCAGATTACCTGCCTTCCGGCTCGTACAATGCAGAGCTGGTCAAACAACTGAGTGCTGATATGCAGCAGAAAATTCAAAACTGCGGAACACCGCTTGGAAGGTAAAGATTCACCTTCATTTTTTTGGTTTTTTTTGGCTCTGTTGAAATGCTCCAACTATGACGACAATCACGACCGATTGAACTGCGTTCAGGACTTATGGAAGATCAGTTTGATCTTAATCTCCTTGACTAGGTACCAATCTTTTCGTGCCTTCAGGTTCTCTCGGATTTTTCTCTTGGATACCTATTTCAATTTCTCTGATGTCTGTTAATAATGGATATTGGTTTCCTCGAAGAATATGAAATCCAAGAAAAAGAGAGAATATCCAAATCCAATAGCATCCTCGAAAGATGCGATCCGCTACAAAAACCAATATCATATGTCCAAGCGTTTCCTAATCATTCAATTTGGGGACAAATTCCCTTTGCTGGGACGTCAATATTTATTATAAAACCGATGTCCGAAACCATGTTTTTGGATGTTTATGATTTAAAAAGACAGGATATTCCTGAACTGATAAAATTCGCTCAGGAAACCAAAAAAATTCAATTTGTTCTCGAGGCCATGCCGACCAAATATCAATCATTCGACTACCTTCAACCGATTCTTGAAGAATTCCATCCCCCTGTGAGGGGGATTAAATCAGAGTTCAACGGCCCTGCAGAAGAAATGTATAAACAAATCGAAAAGGAAATAAAGCCTCTATTACGGTTTTCACCAGAATGGAATACGCTAAAATTTGTGCAAGGTGGGGAGTTTTTAATCCACACCTTCATTTCTGAATTCGCATTAATGCGGTATTTCGGTTTCGATGAGATCGCTGACATCGTACTTGAAAATATCTTAATAAAACCATATTTTGCATTGGATTATTTAGGGGTAGCTAGTACCATATTTCTTGAACCATTAACTGAACCCTTTAACGCAGTTTGCCCCTTGGATATGGAAATGCTTCGCAAAGCCATTAATTATGGTTTTCTTAATTCAAGGTCCATATCAGAAATACAGCATCAAGAAATTGGTAGTTTTTTACTGAGGTCTTCCCAAAACTATTATCTCCAATTATCCCCTAGGGTCTCCGTATGGCCTTCATCGAAATTGATGATGATCTCTGGAATCTTATTCGCCCTTTACTCCCCCCACAAAAGCCTCCAACGGGTCGTCCACGTTCTGATGAGCGTGGATTGATCAATGGCATTCTTTACGTACTTTCCACCGGTTGCTCCTGGACTGACGTTCCCCGACAGTATGGCACCAAATCTACGACACACCGGTTTCACCTGTTACTCAGCACTCAGGGGAGATATGACCAGATCTTTGCCCTTATCCGAAACCAAGGCTATGATCTCTCACAGCTCGATCTCTCCTGTTGTTCGATCGATACTACCACGATCCCGGGAAAAAAGGGGGATTGCTAGGCTTTGACGGACTGCATCGAATTCAAGGCAGCAAAATGAGTGTTCTCGTCGAACGGCACGGTAGACCGCTCGCCTGCATCATTGTTCCAGCGAACGTACATGATGCGATGACATATCATCCGACGTTGATGGTGTTCAGAATTCAAAGGCCGATTGGAAGGTCGATCACACGACCAAAGGAGATTCTCGCAGATGCAGCGTATGATACCCTCGCGATCAGAACAACCAATCGCAGAAGGGGAATTAAGACGATGATCCCAGTCAATCGGAGAAATCGTAGGCGACCCAAAAGGGGACGATCATATCGATTCGATCCCATGATCTACCGCTCTCGGGGAGCAGTTGAACGGTTCTTTAGCTGGGTCAAGGCATTCAGAAAAATCTCACCCAGATATGAGCGGCTCGAAGAATCATTTCGTGGGCTGGTCATCATCGCCTGCATACTGATACTATGGAGACTTTTGGGATGAGCTCACTAAAAAAGACAACAAATTATCCCGAAAGTCTAAGTGCATGTCAAGCGGTAATTGCACAATATAAAACGGAAGATCTTTATAATATATGGAATGCGTTGAACATAGCAGTTAGAGAGCAAAATGTTGATAATATTATTAAAAATGGGGGTGAGTTAGGGGATATATTGGACAATGTTTGGCAGGATGCCCAATTAATAAAAACTAATGCTGATTCTTATTATTCTGCAATTTCCATTACCTGTGGCATGATCGGAACTTATATTGCTGGATCAGCAGGGTTAGTAGGTGCTATCGGCTTCGCTGCTCTCGATTATTCAAAATCTCATTTCCTTCAAAGATTCTCAGAATTAATTGCAAAGGGGATCGCTTCACCCTATCTGTCTACGATCTATGATTTTCAAAAAAAATATCCTAAAACACAATAAGTAGATTCACGGGCTTGTTGAAATCCTCAGTTTAAACCTCTATACATTTTCCTTTACATCATCAAATAAGGTACTAGTGAAAAGGGTTTCAACAGAGCCCTTTTTTTGAGAATGTAAAAAAGAGATCGGGGTACCCTGTCAACGAAGGGTTAACTCCGACCATCCTTAACAAAAATGAGGAGACAAGGGGACAGTTCATTTTTCATCCATCAGATCGTTCCCGTACCTCTGCCCGCTCTGCTGGGCATGGTGTTTTGTATCTCATCAGGCATCGCTGTCGACGAAGGTGCCGGCGTGTCGATCGCCGGACTCCGGGTCTGGCATAAGGACCGTGAAAATGGTTTGGGAGCCAGCTCTGTTCTCCTCAGAGCAGCCGGGTGTCCTTTCCCTTCCCGGTCGTCATCATCTTCAGGACGAGGACACGGAAGAGGGCGTCGCTCTCATTGATCCAGCGGTGTGGGATCCCCGCAGGACTCTCCACCGCCACGTCCTTGCCGACGGCCTGCTGTTCCTCGCCGATCTCGACGACCCCGGTCCCTTCGAGCACATAGAAGAGCACGTCGACCGGGGTGATGTGCTTCTTGAGCGACTCCCCCGGCTGGAGGGAGATGACCACGGCCGAGAGGGCCGGCGATTCAAAGATCCTGCGCACATCGACCTGGTGCGGATTCTGGCTCGGTTGAACCATGGATACGTCAGTACATTTCATTTCCATCTCTCCTGACAGATTCTTGTAATGAATAGTCTTCTTCGATTTCAATAGATCGGTCGTTCATTCCCCGGCATGCACCTCGTGGGCATGCTCGAGCATCCGGGTGAAGAGCCGGCTCTGCACGGCGGTGATGAACGGCAGGGTGATGATCACCGCCATCCGGCTCCCGTTCTGGTTGTAGATGAGCATGGACTGCTGGTCATCGGCGATGAAGATGCACTCGAGGTTGAAGACGGCCCCCTCCCGGCTGATGGGGACCGCCAGGACCTCGTCCACGACCTTCGCACCGAAGGAGGGGCCGGCCGGTCCGGGTTCATAGAAGGTGATCCCCACTGGGGGGGCGACGACGCCGGCATACCCCCTGGGGAAGAGGACCTTCACGGATCGGTCCGCCGCGACCGCCTGGACCGGTCCCAGAAACTTCTTCAGCGTCTCTTCCTCGAAACAGAGGACGATCAGGTCCCTGGCGACCCCCTCGATCAGCACCTCCAGGTTCCGCTGGATGGTCCAGTCGCTGTGGACGTACCATATCGGGGCGGCCTTCTGCTCTGCATCCACCGACAGGGCCTCCAGCGCCTTCACACTCTCCTCTGCCGCGGTATCGAGATCCCGCTTCAGATAGGAGACCACGACCTCCGGGTCGACGGCACGGTACATCGACGGGCTCCCCTGCCGTATCTCGATGAACCCCTTCTCAGCCAGAGTGGTGAGCACGTCATACACCCGCGGCCGGGGAACACGGCTCACTTCGTGAATTCTGCGAACATTCGCTTCACCCAGCCCGACGAGGGCCACGTAGATCTTCGCCTCGTACTCGCGGAGCCCCAGGTGGAGAAGGTTCTGAATGGTTTGATCCAT
Source organism: Methanosphaerula subterraneus (assembly GCF_052055875.1). Lineage (GTDB taxonomy): Archaea > Halobacteriota > Methanomicrobia > Methanomicrobiales > Methanospirillaceae > Methanosphaerula > Methanosphaerula subterraneus. The sequence continues at coordinate 451,515 of NZ_CP170508.1, read as the reverse complement.
CTGTTACTACTGTAGTAACACCAGAATTAAATATCTTTCTGCTGATCAATACTCTATGACACAGATACCAGCAGAGCGTTCAGAGATGGCAGTCGTCCGGAAGTTCTTCGAGGTCGGGCCATCGCAGGGAAATCTCACAGCAGTCGATGCACTCCTGGACCCGGCATTTTCACTGCATGTCCCCCTGCCAGCACCTGGCCCAGGAGTCGAGGCGATGAAGACCATCATCACCACCTGCCGGGCCGCATTTCATGACCTGCAGGTGACCATCGAAGACCTGATGCAGGATGGAGACCGGGTGACAGCCCGGTTCACGGCGCGTGGCGTCCACAACGGGGAATTCATGGGACTGCCTCCGACCGGAAGACCGATCGTGATGACCGGAATCGAGATCTTCCGCGTGCAGAACGGGAAGATCGTTGAACTCTGGGGGGAGACGAACCTGATGGGGCTTATGTACCAACTCGGGATTCTTCCGGCCCCGGCCTGATCGGACGAGCAGAGAAGCGGTGAATCGGAATATGGTCATTGAATCCATTCCAAAATTTGTCGGGCTCGCCTACGGGCTCGTGATGGTGGTGGCGATCGCCGGCCTCTGGTACTCCGGGCGATGGCGACAGACGGCCGGCCGGCTCCTGCTCGTCATCTCGACGGCGCTCGGTTTCCTCATCTTCTCCCCAATGGTGCCGATCCAGTTCCAGTCTCTCGTGCTGCGTGATGCACAGAAGCTCGGTGCCCCGCTGGCCGTCGGCCTGGCCGGCCTCTTCGTGGTCTGGCTGATGGCCCTCGTCTTCGGGCGGTTCTTCTGCGGGTACCTCTGCCCGGTCGGCGCCATCCAGGAGATCGCCTACCTCTCCCCGGTCCCGAAGGTCCCCGGCCGAAAGCGGGGTTTTGCGGTGGTGCGAGCCGGCGTCTTTCTCCTGTTCCTGCTCCTGGCATCCCTCTCCATCTCGCTCCTAGCCTGGTTTGGGATCGGCGATCTCTTCTCCCTGACCCTGACCACCGGAACGGCGATCTTCGGCGGGGTGCTGCTCGTCTCCACGACCCTCTACCGTCCGTTCTGCCGGCTGGTCTGCCCGTACGGAACGCTGCTCTCCCTCGCCGGGAGGAAGAGCCTCTTTTCTTTAGGCCGGACCGAGGCCTGTATCGGATGCAACCGGTGCGTCAGGGTCTGCCCGACCGACGAAGCAGGACAGGACGATCGAAAGGCGGAGTGCTATCTCTGCGGCCGGTGCACCGGGGTCTGCCCGGTCGCTGGGGCACTTCGCTACCGGAGACGGCGACGGTTTTGAACGTATGCAGGGGATAATGGAAAAATCCCGGGAATTCTGGGGAATTTTCACCAATTTTTGAATGCAGCGTTCAGAACCTTATTATAGGGTGAGGGACCTGAGGTTGATCGTATACAGACCCTCTCTGAAGAGGGTTCCCTGTAACCATACTCAGGATAGTTCTTATCCCTGGGAAGAGGTGGACAGACCATGAAGATGAATACAATACAGGCACTCGTTCTCCTCTGTGCCCTCTGCTGGATCCCGCTGACGGCGGGAGCAGCGAGCACCACAGAGACCCTGATCAGCCCCGGCGTCGACTGGTACCAGAGTAACCCGGCGATCTCAGGCGACCATGTCGTCTGGCAGGACTTCCGGAACGGCCTCTGGCTGAACAACCCGGACATCTACCAGTACAATCTCAATCAGAAGCAGGAATCCCCGGTCAGCAGAGACCCAGCCTTCCTGGAGTACCCGGCGGTCGACGGTGACCGGGTCGTCTGGGAGGACCAGCGCAGAAGCCAGTTCGGGAACATCCGTCTCTACGACCAGAAGACCGGAGTGGAGACGATCGTCTCCGCCAGCGAATTCGACCAGACCAACCCGGCCATCGCCGGGGATATCGTCGTCTGGCAGGACAGCCGGAACGGAGGTGCTGACATCTACGGCTTCGACCTCGCACCTGATGGCGGCCCCTTCTCGGTCTGCACCGCAGACGGCGACCAGCAGTACCCGGCGATATCAGGGAATATCGTCGTCTGGCAGGACGACCGGAACGGGAACTGGGATATCTACGGTTTTGACATCAGGACAAAGACCGTCTTCCCGATCTGCACCGCCGGCGGCGACCAGCAGTACCCGGCGATATCAGGGAACACCATCGTCTGGCAGGACAACCGGAACGGGAACTGGGATATCTATGGCATCGATCTCGCCACCAGGACCGGATTCCAGGTGACCGGCGAGCAGGCCGACCAGGTTCTGCCGGCGGTCGACGGCACCCGGATCGTCTGGGAGGACCACCGGGACACCCTCCCCGGCATCTACCTGTATGACCGGGCCGCCGGGACCGCGTCACGGATCAGCTCCGCGACCACCGCACAGTACGACCCGGCCATCTCCGGGAACTACGTCGTCTCAGAACTGGAGAGGAGCGGGGGGGCCAGGGTCGTCAACCTGATCGCCCTGCAGAGCACCGCCAGTGCCGTCGTCGGTACCCCGGTGACCATGGTGACCCCGACAACCTCGACGCCGACCGTGGTCCAGCCGGCCTTTGTTCAACCGGTCTACGTTCAGCCGACATTCATTCAACCGGCCATTGTTCAGCCTACCTTTGTTCAGCCGGTCTATGTTCAACCGGTCTATGTTCAGCCGATCTTCATTCAACCGGCCTCGCCCCAGGTGACCCCGACGCCGGCCCCGACGGTCGCGGCGGCGGTGTCTCCGTTCACCTTCGGGCAGGGGAAACAGTATGTCCTCGGGACCACCGGGGGATCGATCTTCTCGCGTCAGACATCGATCGTACCCGGCGCCACGATTTCGTCCTCGTGGAACTCAGGAAGCACCGGTTTCACCGGCACTCCCTCCTTCACCCGGTGGTACCCGACCTGGGGACGCTGATCCCCGGGTCTGCCCACCATCTTTTTTCTCTGCAACGAAAAAAAGGGGAGATGATCTCAGAGCAGCTTCTGGCCGGCAGCAGGGCCGGGCATGCACTCGAAGACATCGGTGATAGTCATCACGATCAGTGAACGGGCCGGCAGCCCCGGCTTCTTCTCATTGACCATCATCTTCATATCCTCAAAGGCCTTGCCGCTGGTGACGATCTCCGCCGTCCCCTTAATCTGGAAGCAGCCCTTGATCTCGGGCCCCCAGACATAGACGGCGAGCTTCGGGTTCTCCTTGAGGTTGGCCAGCGTCTTGTTCATGAAGTTGTCGACGATCCAGATCGTGTCGTCGCTGACCAGCTGGCAGAATCCGATCGGCACCACGTTCGGGGTTCCGTCCCGTGCAGCCGTCGCAACCGGGGAGATCTTCATCTTCGACAACGCGTCCTTCATCTCAGGTGTCAGGTTTACCATACTTCAATTCCTCATCAGATCATGGGACTCAGTTATTATATACTCATGTGTCAGAAAACTATACAACCCGGGTCGGCGCTCCAGTCCGCTGACCCGAATATGCCGATCGCACCACCACCAGAGGAGGGAACGAGACCGTGAACAGATCACCCAGCACCGAACTGCAGGACCTGAAAGAGGAACTCTCCACATTCCGGAGCGAGTTTCACCGTTTTGCCGAGCGGTCCAACCAGCAGCACCTCGATTCGGTCATCAGGGACCTGCAGAGCCGGTATGCCGACCTCTTCATCGACCGTCAGATCGATGATGCGCGCCGCGACCTGTGCGAGCAGATGGTCCCCGATTGTCCGATGCACGACCAGTGCTTCGCCCATTTCATCCAGTTCCTCACTAATACGGCAGAGCATATCAGGACCGGGGAGATCACGCCGGCGATGGTGGCCGCCTACGAGGAGAAGATCGCAGAACTGCAACGCCGGGGAAGGTTCGAGGGCTGCACCGCCTGCATCGGGGATATGGCGACACTCTTTGAGAAGCAGCTCGACCTGATGCGCTCGCTCGGGGTCTACCGGCAGGAGAAGGCGAAGGAGGCGTCGGTCGGCGATATCCCGGAGGAGACGATCGTCAGGGAGATCTTCGAACCACTGGGAAACGTGCAGCGGTTCCAGATGCTCAAATCGCTCGGCACCGGCACCCGGTCCTTCTCAGACCTCTCCCGGCTCACCGGCCTTCGGGCCGGCAACCTCCTCTTCCACATCAAAAAACTGACCGAGAGCGGGATGGTCCTCCAGCGGCGCGAACGCGGGGACTACATCATCACCGACCGGGGGTACCGGACCCTGCTGGGGATTGCAGCCCTGTACGAGTCGCTCCGGTGACGGGCCCGACCGTTCGCCGGTTCACCAGACCGAATCGAGGAGGATGGAGCCGGCATAGACGATCATCGTCAGGTGGAAGAGGGGAAGGGCCCGGAGGGCGCCCTCCGGAGTCCTGTTCCTCTGGATGACGGCGTTCGCCACGGCGAGGAGAAGGAGCCCGGCGACCAGGCCGGCCCTGCCGATGGTGCCGAGCCTGGTCATGAAGAGGAGGGCCGTGACCGCATTGAGGAGGGTGAACCCGAGGATCCATCGGGATGTCCCCTGCTCCCCGTAGAGGGTGGTCACCGTCTGCAACCCCCGGCTCCGGTCGTTTCTGAGGTCGACGAGGTCGTTTGCGCCGAGATGCGCCAGGGCGAACGGGTAGAAGAAGAGGAAGTAGAGGAGTGCGTTCAGGTCCGGGAACCCTGCGGCGAGGTAGCCGGCCGCCGGAAAGAGGGCGAAGTCGGTCCTGCCGATGACCTGGGCGATGGGGTAGGTCTCATGCCGCTTCTTCACCTGGTAGAAGGCTTCGACTGCGTAACTGTAGAGCATGATTCCGAGCACAAAGAGCGAATGCGGGGAGGGGAGGGTCAGGACCAGCAGGGCGGTGATGATGGCGAGGAGCAGGAAGAGGGCCAGCGCATGCTGCGGGGGGATCAGCCCCTCGGCGATCGGGCGCGTCCCGAAGACCCGCCAGTACTTCGTCAGTTTATCGGTTTCAACATCCCGCCGGTCGTAGTTCCGGTCGATGTAATCGTTCAGAACCAGGCCGGCTTCGAACCCGAAGAACCCGATCAGGGCGGCCTTCAGCAGGGAGGACCATGAGAAGGCATCGCCGGCCGCCAGCAGGTATCCTGAACAGAAGAGGAGGGGCCAGGCGAAGAAGAACTGGATGCGCGTCAGGTCGATATACGCCCGAACGGTCGGATGCATGATCGTTCTGGTGGATGTACGATCTGATAGATGTTGCCCATGCCGGGTACCCGCAATCCGCCCGGTGCTCCACCGGCCTTCAATCGCAGGGAAGAGGTGCCCAAAAAAGGGAGAACGGTCAGGATTCAGAACCAACCGGTCATAGAGAGCTGATCGGTCCTGTCGACGCCGAAGGTGAGGGACGCCGCAGGGCCAGGGAGTGTACTGTCTGAGAGGGTGGAACGGTTTACGTACCCGACGGGGGCGTCCCGGACGGGCGTGTTCCGTTCATCGGCATATCGGCCGGCGGAGTTCCATTCATCGCCATACCGGATGGAGGTGTTCCATTCATCGGACCGGGCTGTCCGCCCGATTGGTTGCGGTCGGGCCGGCTGCCATTCATCATGGCCTGGTCCGGCGTTCCTGCCGGTTGTGCACCGGTCTGGTTTCCGGCCTGTACATCTGCAGGTTTTTCATTCGACGCTGATGCCACCGAACTGCCGCTGGATTCCTGGGTGCACCCTGCAGTTACTATCCCTCCAATAAGGACTGCAGATATCATCAGGATCAGCGTCATCTTTTTCATTGCCATTTTCTTATCTCCTGAGTTTTTATCATTGGTTTCATTGCGATGCTATCGATCGGGTTTTCTCCATTCCCGGCCGGGAACAGGGAAACGCCATCGTTCATCAAACGGGCCTGTGGTCTGCCCTCTTGGCCCGGGTCTGCCATAGTGCCTGCACCTGTCTCTCCCAGATACAGTGCCATGGGACCGACTCGGTCAGGGCTCCAAAATACATTCTGGATACGATCATGGCCATCTCATCCGACTCCATCTTGGGGAGTTGGTGTGCAATCACTGACATTATGTTATCTACATTCGACATTATATAATAAATACATTACTTTTTTAGGAGTATAACGGACTATATGTGATTTATAAACGAGGTTACCCCAGAACTGATCAAAAACCGGCGTCACGTCGATAAATCAACCTTTGCCTGGCGATACGGGGATAAAAAGAGTTTTTGCACGGCCTCACCGGATCGCCCGCATCAGAAGAAAGATACCCGGATCCCGGCCGACCCATTGATCGGCACGACCCGATCCCGCCCATCGCTCTGATGCAGATCACGGCCTGCATGAATAGCCGGGAATACGATTCAGAAGAATCACCGATCGGTGATATGCGAGGGTCGCACCGCGGCCAAAAAAAATATTCGGTCCTCTTCACTGCTGGGCCATCAGCAGTTCCAGGTATGAGGATGTGATGGGGTCACCGACGACCCCGAGTTCGTTCTGTATCGCATCGATCCGGGCGACGGCGTCCCCGCCCTCCTTCTCGGCCATGATCTCGATCTCGATGAATGTTCCGAGCCGCTGCACCTCGTCCAGCGCGATGCTGGCCTCTTTATAGGTGTACAGTTCGCGCCGCTTGTCGACCTCGGCGGTCTTCGTGAACCCGAGCCGCTCGAAGATCGCCTCGCAGGTCTCGCCTGAGGTGACGCGCAGGTTCAACTCCTCGCGGGCTTTCAGCTTCTGGCCGGCAAGCTTCGCCCCTTTATACGTGACCATCGCCCCGTCCTCGGCATACCTGACCCTCAACGCCTCATCGGTCGTACCGAAGTCCCGGACCGGGGAGTTGTAGTAGATGTCATGCTCATGCCGGACCCCGTCCACCGTGGCCTTCAGGGCGACCAGACGGTCCCTGATCGGTCCAAGCGCAGGCACCTTCACCTTCAATTCAAATTCAATCATCTGATCTCACTACTTTATCTATATTCGTTGAGATTTAATATAGTCAAGGTGAATAAGATGGCACTGAACACAGGGGAATTTATCAGACTCAACTATACCGGCACGGTGGACGGGATCGTATTCGACACCACCGTAGAAGAGAAGGCGAAGGAGGCGGGGATCGACAACCCGTCCGCAGAGTACGGACCAATCGTGATCCAGCTCGGTCGCGGCCATGTGATCGCAGGGCTCGACGAGGCCCTGATCGGCAAGGAAGCCAGCGATGAAGGGGACGTCGAAGTTCCGCCGGAGAAGGGTTTCGGCCCCTACGACAGAAACCAGGTCGAGGCGATCCCGGTCAAGAAGTTCAAGAACAAACCGCAGGTCGGTGCCCGGGTCCAGATCGAGAACCGTGAAGGGGTCGTCCGCGACATCATCGGCGGCCGGGCCGTCATCGACTACAACCACAACCTCGCAGGGCAGACCCTGCAGTACCACTACACCATCGAAGGGATCGTCGAGGACCCGATCGAGAAGATCAGAGGGCTGATCCAGCTGTACGCCGGCAAGTCGATGGAGGTCGTCCTCGAGGACGGCGTCCTGACCATCGCGCTTCCACCAGCGATCACCTACGACCGCAGGTGGCTCCTCTGGAGGGGCACGATCGTCCACGACATCTTCGAGATCGTCGCTGATGTCAAGGAGATCAAACTGATCGAGTCCGTCAAGCGCCCCGAGGCAGTCCCACAGGAGGCGGCACCTGCAGAAGAGCAGGAACCCGCCCCCGAGCAGGCATAACCCCTCTCCATCAGAAAGAATACTATTTTTTTATTTTTCGTCGACAGGGTGCCCTGTACATCTTTCATTTATATTCAGACAGCATATTGATAGCAGAGTGTCCTCTGGGGTGAACTGCGATGGAATTTGAGAAGATGCCGACGATACCGACCGCCGATGAGATCCTTGATCGGTCGTTCCGGCGAGCGGCGGCGAAGATGAAGGAGAAGCGGAACAAGGACCGCGCCAATAACGAATTTTTACGAGCAGTGACGGCTGCGGTCCACGACAGGCTGGTCTCCATCATCCAGAAATTCCCCGAAATGGAGGCCCTGCCGCCGTTCTATTACCAGATGGTCGATATTCTGTACGGGGTCGAACGGCTGAAGAAGGCCCTCGGTGCGGTCGGCTGGGCGGCCAAGAACACGCGCGAGAAGGGATACCAGCTCTCGGCGAAGATGCGCAGGGCTGAGGACAAGGTCGCGGTCCGTAAGCAGGGCGTGGCCAGGATCGCCTCGATCGTGCACCAGGTGGACGGCGAGCTCAGATTCTTAAACGAGGTTCGGAACGTGCTCAGAAAGCTCCCCCATGTCAGCGATGAGTACACGGTCGTCGTGGCCGGGTACCCGAATGTGGGGAAGTCCTCGTTCATCCAGCTCGTCTCGACGGCGGCCCCCGAAGTGGCGGCCTACCCGTTCACCACCAAAGGGGTGATCCTCGGTCACCGGATAGAGCCGGCCGGCAGGGTCCAGTTCGTCGACACCCCCGGTATCCTGGACCGGCCCGTGGAGGAGCGGAACCCGATCGAGAAGCAGGCCCTCTGCGCACTGATGAACATCGCCGATGCGATCCTCTTCATCATCGATGCCAGCGAGCACTGCGGGTACCAGTTCGAGGAGCAGGAACTCCTGCGGGCAGAGGTCGAAGAGATGGTCTCGGTCCCGATGGTGACGGTCGTCAACAAGTCCGACCTGGTCACAAAAGAGGGATACATGCTGATGTCGACCAAGTCGGGGGAGGGTGTCGACGAGGTGCTCGCAGCGCTGCTCGCATACCAGAGCGGCTACCCGGCGCAGCACCTGGCACGGTCGGCCGTGCCGGTGGCGAGCACCCCTGATGAGGAGACCGCCCTGGAGTATTCGAAACCGTTCTACTGGGATGTCGAAGACAGGGACGCTGATGACGGGACCGATGAGGGCTCTGACGACGAGAGCCTAGATCGGGATCTTCAGGACTGAACGGCAGTACTGGTCGACTGCATCGGTCAGGGCCCTCTTGGCCCGCTTCACCCGGGCCTGGTCCGGATCGGTGAAGTCGTGGGCGAGGTACTCGATCGTGGTCGTGAAGTACTGCACCTCAGGAAAACTCTTTTTGATCTCTTTGAGGTTCAGCAGGGCCTCGTGATCTTTGCCGCTCATCAGTTCAAAGACACAGTCGAGCAGGCTGATCACCAGGTCTGGCATCGCATGCATGATCGCCTGCCGACGGAAACTGTAGTACGTCATCTTCCTGGTCGTCAGAAGGGAGAGTTTCAGCCCATAGTAGATCGGTTCCAGGTCCCCGGGCGGCCGCTGCTGCATCATCTGCTTGACGACCCCGGCAGCCCCGCCGGCGTCCCGCTGTTCGAGCCTGAAGTAGTAGAGCTCGCGGAGAAAGAAGATGCTGTCATAGAACCGCTCGACACCGATCGAGAGGAGCATCGCCCGTTTCTCGGTATTCCCGTCCGCCCTGGCCTTGATGAGGCCGAGTTTGAGGAACCACTGCTCCTCGGGAAACCAGTCCAGCGAGACCTGCACCATCGTCCAGAACGCCCGGTCCATCCAGGTGGTGTCGACGGTGTCGGGGTGGTAGATCCCGCGGATCGGCACCTTCAGCCTGGCCAGTTCCGCCATCTGCTCGCGGGCCTCCAGCTCACGGACATCAGGCCGCAGCCTCCCGTCGGCAGGCTGATCGGTGCTCTGCAGGACGAGCATGTACGAACAGTATGCCGCTGCGATCCCGATCATCGCGTCCATCGAGGCATACCGGCGCAGGTACGGCGCGGCATGCAGATAGTCTTCCTTTTTGAGCAGGTTCAGTCCGACCATGATGTCGATCCCGGCAGTCCCGCGGCTCTTCCGTTTGGCCCGGCCGGCATTGGTCTGTACCCTGGCGATGAACTCGGCCTCTCCACCGTGTACCGAACAGTCGAGCACCTTGAACGTGATCGAATCGATGAACGTGTCAAAGGTCAGATCGTCAGGGTTGAGAAACGAGTTCTCAAGGGCCGCCAGCACATGCCCGTAGAAGACCGGCAGGTTCTCGTCCACCTTTGCTGAGTGCTGCTCGATGTATCCGAAGAAGTCGTTCTTCATCAGATCCAGTTTTTCATAGAGAATCGCATCAGAGAGCAGCTCTTTGCGCATGAACAATAGAAGATACGTATCAACCTATTTAAACAGAACAGATCCCCTGGCGACTGGGGAGGGTGAAGATCAAAAATCGGAGTGACCGGTCGGGCAGATGCCCGGGAACGGCTCACTCATCGGCGGTATAATAATAGTACTCGCGGTTCATCTTCTGCTCGCGATCGAGGAACGAGTCCGGCTTGTTGATCCTGGGTCTGCCGGTCTTGTCCCGCCTGAAGGTGACCCCGAGGTTCTGCAGGAACCGGTTCATCCCCTCCCGCATATCGAACGGCCCGGCAGCCTCACCATGCCGGCCGGGCTCGCCCTCGAAGACCAGGATCCGTTCGCTGATCATATCGATCATATAGATGTCATGGTCGATCACCATGATCCCGGCGTCCCGCCCTTCGGCCAGGTGCTTGATCATCCTGGTCACCTTGACCCGCTGCTCGACATCCAGGTGGGCGCTCGGCTCGTCGAGGATGTAGAGGTCGGCCTCCTTCGAGAGGCAGGCCGCGATCGCCACCCGCTGCAGTTCTCCGCCGGAGAGGGTGTCGACCGGGGACTGGAGGATCGGGGTCAGGGTCAGCGGTTCGACGACCTCGTGCTGGTAGTACGAGCTGTCGAACTTCTTGGTGATCCCCCTTAGCAGCTGCTCGACCGTGGCGTCGGTGTCCCCTTTCATGTACTGCGGCTTGAACGAGACCTTCACCTTCAGGTCGTTGGGCCCTCCATCAGGCGCCTCGACCCCGGCCAGCAGCTTTGCAAAGGTACTCTTCCCGATACCGTTGGCCCCGACGACCCCGAGCACCTCGCCGCGTCGGACCTCCCCGCCATGCACCCCGAGCGAAAAGGCAGGATAGGTCTTGGTCATCTGCGGGAAGGTGAAGAGGGGGTTCCGTACTGATTTCACCGAATGGGCCCGCTTGTCGAAGACCACCGCGTACTCACGGAACCGGACGTTCTCCTCGTGGAGAAAACCGTCCAGGTACTGGTTGATCCCGATCCTGACCCCCTTGGGCCTGGTGATCACACCGAAGACCGACGGCCGGCCGTACCCGACATGGACCGTATCGGCCAGCATGTCGAGGATCGCAAGGTCGTGCTCGACGATGACGATCGGCTTCTCCACCGCGAGGTCCCGGATCAGCCTGGCCGTCACCATCCGCTGGTAGATATCCAGGAACGGGGTGATCTCGTCGAGGAAGTAGAAGTCCGCGACCCGGGAGAGGCAGGCCGCGATCGCAACCCGCTGCAGCTCCCCGCCAGAGAGCTCGTCGATCTTCCGGTCGAGGATCGCCTCCAGTTTCAGGGCCGAGACATACTGGTCCAGTTTTCCCCGTTCATCGGTGGTCCGCAGCAGTTCCTCTGCTGTGCCGGTGAAGACCTTGGGGATGTAATCGATGTACTGCGGTTTTAAGGAGACCTTGATCTGCTTCTCAGAGACCATCTTCAGATAGTCGAAGAGCTCGGTGCCGGCGAACTTCTTCAGCACCTCGTCCCAGGTGGCCCCGCTCTCCAGGTCCCCCATGTTGGGCTGCAGGGAACCGCTCAGGATCTTCACCGAGGTGCTCTTGCCGATACCATTCGCACCGAGGATCCCGGTCACCTTGCCGGGGACAGGGATCGGCAGCCCGTACAGGGCAAACCCGTTCTTGCCGTACCGGTGGGTCGGCACCTCGAGTTCTTCTGGCAGCGAGATGATGTCGAGGGCGTCGAACGGGCACTTCTTCACGCAGATCCCGCAGCCGACACAGAGTTCCTCAGAGATCTCGGCCTTCTTACTCTCTCCGATGATGATGGTCTCGTCGCCGGTCCGGACACGGGGGCAGTAGTGGATACACTCTGTCCCGCATTTCCGGGGATGGCAGCGTTCTCGATGTACTATAGCAATGCGCATGATCAATCACTGGACTGAGGTCGTGAGCAGGATCGTCAGAGTGATGAACCAGAGGGCAAAGGTCATGAACGACTGGTAGAACCAGTCCTTGGACCCGAGTTTGGTGGGATCGATCCGGAAGAGCACCATCACGTGCTTCTGGACGACGACCCCGGCCATCAGGATCAGGATCTCCAGCAGCAGGTTGGGCTGGATCATAGAGGCATCCGGGGTTCCGCCGACGACAAACGAGATGTATCCTGTGATCATCCCGAGGAAGCAGGCGATCAGCGTTCTGACGATGCGCCTGATATGTTCCTTCTGCTTATCAGAGGAGGTACGTTGCTTTCCCTTCTCCTCTGCAGGAGGTGAACTCTGTGAACCGCTCATAGTGACACCAGTAGTCTTATTTTTAGGTAGTAAGACCATATTTAACTTGGTATACGGATGGCGACAACACAGGGGATGAGCGGCGTCGACCTGCTCGCAGTAACAGCGGAACTGCGCGAGCATCTGCCGCTCTGGATCAACAAGATCTACCAGTATGACAACAAGATGCTGAGCATCAGGCTCAATGGCGAGGAGCATGCGAAGTATCACCTGCTGATCGAATCGGGCCGGCGGATCCATCTCGCGACCGTCTTCCCGAACCCACCCAAGAATCCGCCGTCCTTTGCGATGCTCCTCCGGAAGTACCTCGAAGGGGGGAGAGTGCTTGAGATCCGGCAGCAGGGACTCCAGCGGGTCGTCACCTTTGTGATCGGCAAGCGGGAGACGACCCTGCACCTGGTGATCGAACTCTTCGATGAGGGGAACGTCATCCTCTGCGACGACCAGATGACGATCATCAAGCCGCTCTGGCACCACCGGTTCAAGGACCGGGAGGTGATCCCGGGGGTCACCTACACCTACTCCGGCAGCAGTGAGCCGGGGCTGGATCAGGAGGCGCTGAAGACGTTACTCTCCACCTCTGATCGGGAGGTGGTCAGGACCATGGCCGTCGGGTGCATGCTCGGCGGGCAGTACGCCGAGGAGGTCTGCGCCGGTGCAGGTATCGGCAAGGAGACGCCGGCGACGGAGGCAGACCCGGTCGCCCTCAAGGCGGCGCTGGAGGCGCTCTTCACCCGGGTCAGCAATGACCGCGACCCGGTGGTCACCGCCGGCGGGGCCTGGCCGATCGTGCTCGGGGGCATGACCCCGATCAGCCACCACCCCACCTTCTCCCAGGCGCTCGAAGCGATCTACCCCCTGGTCGTCAAACACGACGGGCCGCAGAAGAAGGCTCCGATTCCGCGGGAAGAGCGGATCCGGATTCAGCAGGAGGCGGCGCTCAAATCGTTCGACAAGAAGATCGTTCTGAACAAGGCGATCGTCGACCTGATCTATGAGAACTATTCGCTGGTCGCCGATGTGATCAAGACCCTGGATGCGGCCAGCAGGACCCTCTCCTGGCAGGAGATCGGCACGATGCTGAAGGAGAGCGACAACCCGGTGGCCAGGCAGGTCGCCGGCGTCCACCCGGCAGAGGCTGCGGTGGACCTGCTCCTCGGTGACAGGAAGGTCCTGGTCCACGTGCATGAGAGCGTCGAGGTGAACGTCGAACGCTACTATGCGCAGATCAAGAAGTTCAAGAAGAAGCGAGACGGGGCGGTGACCGCGATGGAGCGGCCGGTGGCGAAGAAAGTATCCAGCAAGGTCCACCTGACCCCGCTGAAGAAGCGGTGGTACCACCGGTTCCGCTGGTTCTTCACCAGTGACAACTGCCTGGTGCTCGGCGGCAGGGACGCCGGCCAGAACGAGGAACTGGTCAAGCGGTACATGGAAGGGGGCGACACCTTCGTCCATGCCGATGTCCACGGGGCCAGCGTGGTGATCGTCAAGGGGAAGACCGAACGGATGAACGAGGTGGCCCAGTTCGCCGCTTCGTACTCGGGGGCCTGGCGGAGCGGTCACTTCTCCGCCGACGTCTACGCGGTCCGCCCGGACCAGGTCAGCAAGACCCCGGAGGCCGGGGAGTTCGTCTCCCGCGGGTCGTTTATCGTTCGGGGCGAGCGGACGTACTTCAAGAGTGTGCCGCTCGGGGTGGCCATCGGCTACCAGACCGAGCCGAACGTGGCGGTGATCGGCGGGCCGGTGAATGCGGTCGAGGCCAGGACAGAGCAGCGGGTGCTGCTGAAGCCGGGGCCGTACGAACCGAACGACATCGCCAAGAAGGTGCTCAGGCAGCTCCGCGAGACGATCCCAGAAGGGGACTGGAAAGGGTTGAAGACGGTGCTGAACACCGAACAGGTCGCCGGCTATGTGCCGCCCGGCGGTTCAGAGATCATCGGGGCATGAAAGCCGACGTCGGGGAGATACGACAGGGGTACGGGGAGATACGCCTCTTCCCGGAATCGATCGACGACATCTGGCACCTCTCCCACCTGATCGCTCCGGGCGACCTGGTCTTTGCACAGACCTTCCGCTCTGTCGAGACCGCCACCGACAAACTCAGGCCCGAGAAGGCCGAGAAGCGGCCGGTCAGGATTGGCATCCGGGTCGAGAAGGTGGAGTTCCACCAGTACTCGTCCCGGCTCCGGGTCACCGGGATGATCGAGTCGGGGCCTGACATCGGCTCGTTCCATACCCTGAACCTGGAACCGAACTTCGAGGTCTCGGTGATCCGGTTCTGGTCGAAGAGCGACCGCGAACGAGTCGACCGGGCGGTGAAGACCTCCGGGAGCGAACTGGTCCACGTGCTCGCCATCGAGGAGGGCGAGGCCGAACTCTTCCGGATCCGGCAGTACGGCCCCGAACAGGTGCTGACGATCACGATGGGGAGCGGCAAGGGGGCCCCGGTCGACTCCAGGGAGGGGTTCTTCCTCGAGGCGGCCGCTCCCCTGCTCCAGATCACCGGACCGGTCATCATCGCCGGACCCGGGTTCATCAAGGACGATTTTGCGAAATTTTTAAAGAACCGGTACCCTGCGATCGCAGCCAACGCGATGGTCGTCGAGACCCGGCGGATCGGCCGGGGGGCCGTCCAGGAGGTGATCGGGCAGGGAGTGATCGGCAAGATCGCCGGCGACCTGCAGCTCGGCCGCGAGGTGCAGGTGATGGACGAGGTGCTGAAGCGGATCGCGATGGAAGGCTTGATCACCTATGGGAAAGCAGAGGTCGGGCAGGCGGTCTCGTTCGGGGCCGCGGACCAGGTGATCGTCTCGGACCGGCTGATCCGGGAACCCGAGGTGGCCGGGCTGATGAAGCAGGCAGAAGAGATGAACGCCACCGTGACGGTGCTCAGCAGCTGTTTTGAGCCCGGAGAACGGCTCTGGGCGCTCGGCGGGATCGCTGCGCTGCTCAGGTACGCCCTCTGAAGAAGGGACCTCACCCGCCGGCCACCGGCGGGAAGACGGCGATCAGGTCCCCGTCCTCGAGCCGGGTCGAGAGACCGTTTAAAAAGAAGATGTTCCTTCCGTTCTTTAAGATGTTGACGGCCGGGAGGAGGGCGCCGGCCTGGTCGAAGAGGGCCGTCCCGACCTGTGGATGGTCGGCGATCAGGAGGTCGAGCAGGTGCTGCACCGTCGCCTGCTCGGGGAGGACCACCTCCCGGTCCCCGATCGTCTGCCTGAGGTCCGCATACCCCCTGACCGTGACGATCATCCTCAGAGCCCGAGCCGGTGCAATGTCTCCGGGGTCGGCCGCCCTTCTGCGTCCCAGCCCCTGATCGCGTAATACTCGTCGAGCATCGCATCCCGCTCCCAGACCCTGCCCTTCGGCGCCCCTTCCTGCAGGGGCTCGTGGAGCAGCCGCGGCGGGAGCGTGTCGTCGGCCTTCGTCAGGCCGGCCCTGAGGTTGAAGAGTTTCTGCAGGTTCCAGATCCGCTCGCCTGTCTCCATGACCTGGTCGGCGGTGACCGCCATGCCGGTCACCCCTGAGAGCAGGGCGGCATAGTCCGCGGCCCCGAGCGGCGCCAGCGAGGTGAAGAGGCAGATCCCGCAGGCGTCGATCGCAGCGGTCAGGTCCTGGAATGTCCTGGTCCAGGCGGCCTTCCCCTCGGTCACGAACGGGTCGAGCCGTTCCGGGAGGCCGAGGATCTCGGGGGAGATCATGTACCCGTTGATGTGGTCCCCTCCCCGGACGCCGGTCGCATAGGAGAGCCCCTGCCCCTGGACGGCCCGGGGGTCGTAGGCCGCCAGCTCGAGCTTCTTTGCACTCATCGACAGTTCGGGGTGACCGTACCGTTCGGCAAAACGGTACGACCCTTCGGCCAGCTGGTCGCCGATCCCTTCACGGTATCCCATCTGCCTGACCAGGTCGTACATCTGCTCCCCGTCCCCGAACCGGATCGATTCAGGGATGATCCCCTTCTCAGAGAGCTCCATCGCACAGGCGATGGTGACCCCGGCAGAGAGGGCGTCGATCCCGAGGTTGTTGCAGAGGTTGTTGGCCCTGGCCACCCAGGTCAGATCGTCGATCGCACAGTCGGCGCCGAGCGACCAGGTCTGTTCGTACTCAGGCCCCTCCCCCTCGACACCGTCCACGACCGTCCCCCGGCCGCAGCCGATGATGCAGGCATAACAGGGCTTCTTCCGGACGAAGATCGTCTCCCGGACCCGCTCCCCAGAGAGGTTCTCCGCGGTCGGGAAGTACGCAGACTGGTGATTTCTGACCGGGAGCATGTGGCTGTTGTTGATGATGTTCACCAGCACCGAGGTGCCGTACTCGGGCAGCCCCGTCCCGGTCACGCCGCCGGCATGGATCCTGGCCCTGATGTCGGCGGTCACCCCCTTCAACTCCTCCGGGCGGGCCGTGGTGACCTTCCCGGACCCCCTGGTCACGATGGCTTTGAGGTACTTGGACCCCATCACCGCCCCGGGTCCGCCCCTGCCGGCGGCCCGGAACTTGTCGTTCATCACGCAGGCGATCAGGCTCAAACGCTCCCCGGCAGGGCCGATGCAGGAGACCTTCGCATGCGGCTCCCCGAGCTCGGCAAGAAGCCCGTCCGTCGTCTCGTTGACGGTCTTTCCCCAGTAGGCCGAGGCGTCCTTCAGCTCGGCGACCTTATCGTGCAGCCAGAGATAGACCGGGGTCGACGACCGGCCCGAAATGACGACCGCGTCAAACCCGGCTCGTTTCAGTTCGGTCCCGAAGAACCCGCCGCTGTCCGAGGAGCAGAGCGTCCCGTTCAGGGGCGACTTGGTCATCACCCCGTACCGGGCCCCGAGCGGTACCCCGGACCCGGTCAGCGGGCCGGTGGCGAAGACGATCACATTTCCTTCCCCGAGCGGGGCGGTGGTCGGGTCCACCAGATCGGTGATCAGCCTGACCCCGAGCCCCCGGCCGCCGAAGTACTGCCTCTGCAGTTCCTCCGGGTACGGCCGCGGTTCGAGCGTGCCTCTGGTCAGGTCGACATAGAGTATTGTGCCGGCATATCCATCCATCCCATCTCACCCGCGACAGAGGATGCGCTGCCGGGTATTAAACCTGTCCCCGCATCTCCCCGACCACGGCTGACTGGTGGATCTTCGCCGCGATCAGGTAGCCTGCCAGGGCGAGAAAGAGGAGGAGAGACATCTGGAACTCGATGGAGCTGGCGACCGCTTCCATGTGAAAAAGAGGTGGGGGTCAGGGGCCGATAAAGGGTGCGCAATGAGCGTTCGGATCAGCGCGATCTCCGCCGCATCAGGAGATACGGGGTCAACAACACGATGGCGACCACCCCCCAGATATTGGCGAACAGGTAGAGGATCGACTCCCTGGTCGGATCATAGAACCTGACCTCGATATAGCCGGTCCGGTCCCAGTGGATACTGACCCGTCCCTGGTCGTCGACACTGACCTTCCCGCCCGGATTGATCTGGCCCATAAACGGGTTCCTGACATCGAGCGCTGCCGGCAGGTGCACATCCGCAGCGGTCAGGTCCGGCAGGGACAGGAGGAGGTGAGCATCCTTGATGGTCCCGTTGTACGAGATGGTATAGTTCCCCTTTGGAAAGGTGATCCCGGTCTGGTCCTTCTGAAACGAGACGTTCCCCGAGGCATTGTACAGGCGGACCTCGGTCACCTCGGCAGGGATCTGCTCGCCGAGGACGCCGGTCTCCATGAACGGATAGGTATCGGTCTGGTTGATATCGATGACGGCCGAGTACGCGGTACCGTTCTCGGCGATGGTGAAGACGGCTGCCGCTCCTGCAGGCATAACTGCAGCGAGCAGCAGCAGTGCCATCAACCCTATCAGCGCTGCAGGACAGCGAGCAGGGACTGCAGGTCCGCGTCGATCTCGATCGGGGGTTCGCATTGTCGTATCACCGATTCCGGATCTTTGAGGAGGTGTCCGGTCACCACGCAGACGATCGTCTCGTCCCGATCAAGCATCCCCTGCTCAGCCAGTTTCCGTATCCCTGCGACCGAGGCGGCCGAGGCCGGCTCCACACCGATCCCCTCTTTCCGTGCCAGGTCGCGCTGCATGCAGAGGATCTCCTCATCGGTCACCGACTCTGCCGTGCCGCCGGTCTCCCGGATGGCGACCAGCGCCTTCTCGGCGTTCACCGGCGCCCCGATCCTGATCGCCGTCGCGACCGTCTCAGGGGACATCTCGGCCTCGACGATGGGGAGCCCTTCGCGGATGGCCCGGACCACCGGAGCCGACCCCGCGGCCTGGATCCCGGTCATCATCGGCAGGCGGTCGATGAACCCGAGCGATTCAAATTCTCGAAGCCCCTTGTAGACCGCCGAGATGTTCCCGGCGTTGCCGACCGGGAGGACGAACCGGTCCGGCACCTCGCCGAGCTGGTCGATCACCTCGAAACCGATCGTCTTCTGCCCTTCAAGCCGATACGGGTTGATCGAGTTCAAGAGGTAGATCCCCTCGCTCAGACAGAGCTCGTGGACCATCTCCAGAGCCCGGTCGAAGTTGCCCCGAATCGAGATCACCTTCGCCCCGTGCATCAGGGCCTGGGCGACCTTGCCGATCGCGACCTTGCCGGCCGGCAGCAAAACCACTGCCAGGATCCCGGCCTTGGCCCCGTAGACCGCCAGGCTCGCGGAGGTGTTCCCGGTGCTGGCGCAGGCCACACTCTTCATCCCGAGCTGGATGGCCATTGAGACCCCGACGGTCATCCCCCGGTCCTTGAACGAACCGGACGGGTTCATCCCCTCGTGCTTGGCGTAGAGGTGCGGGAGCCCCATCTCCTCTCCGAGTTTCTTGAGGTGATAGAGCGGCGTACCCCCCTCCTGCAGCGTCACCGGCTCGCCGGTGACCGGCAGCAGTTCACGATACCGCCAGACAGAGAGCGGCCGCTGGTTCCAGGTATTGCGGTCAACAGAGATGGTGTCCAGGTCGTACTGGACTGCAAGCAGGTGTCCGCAGCTTCTGCAGTTGTACAGGATCTGGTCCGGAGTATAGACTGCACCACAATGAACACACACGAGACGGTACATGGCTATCTATGCGTTTTCCAGCTAGATAATGGGGTCGTTACCGGCGCCGGAGGCTGACCCCCGAGAAGGCCAGAAAGGTCGCCCAGAGAACAGCCAGCAGGACGGGGCCGGTCTGCTGCATCTGTGCGATCCCCCAGCCGGCATACCGCGGCCAGAGGAGCATTCCCCAGCCGGCCGCCATCAGCAGGAGGGTGAAGACCTGGGGCCGCGAATCTGAGAACCCGGTGGTGATCCTGCCGCGGACCCGGACCGAACAGAACGGAAAGAGCCAAGCCACGCCCCGGGGGGTGCAGGAGTCCTCGATCAGGTGGAGGAGGCACCCGGCCAGGAAGCCGCCGGCGGCGACCGGGAGCAGGTCCAGGTGGGACCAGGAGACCAGCCCGGAGATGACCTCCAGGTAGCCGGCGGTCAGCAGCGTGATCAGCAGGACCCCGACCAGCGAGTGGAGCAGGCCCCGGTGCTCGTCCTGGTACCGGCCGAGCGAGGCGACCCAGAGGGCGGCCGAGAGCGGGTAGTACTCGAAGTACCGGATCAGGTACCCGAAGAAGGGGAGGAACCGGGCCACCGTGTTGGCCGCCCACCCGGTGATTCCCCGCAGCCCGGCGATCCGGGTATGGAAGATGGCGGCATCCGGGGCGTCGGCGTCCGGGGCCAGGGAACCGATGAAGAGGCTGACCAGCAGCACCAGCACGGTCACCGGGTCGAGGACCGTCAGCCAGGGGGCGAGCAGCACCCCGCCGCTGAAGAGACTGATGAGCACATGCTGGTCACCCCGCACGGCGGGATCACCGTCCGGAGGCTGGAAGCCGGCCGTGCTGCCCGGCAGAGCGGACCGCTGCGTACAGTACCTGTTCGGTCTCATCTGCAAAGGCCAGCACGGTGCCGGCCGGGTCCACGATCATCGAGCGGCCGCAGTACCGGTCCACCGGCGTGGTCACGCCGGCCGTGTTGATCCCGATCATAAAGAACCCCTGCTCCTCTGCCCGCAACCGGAGAAAACGTTCCCAGTGCTCGATCCGGGAGCAGGGCCAGGCCGCAGGGACCAGCATGGCGTCGACCCCGGCCGCTGCGTACCGGGCGAAGAGGTCGCCGAACCGGAGGTCATAACAGATCGCGATCCCGAAACGAAGCCCTGCCATCGAGAAGGTGCTGATGCCGGCCCCTCCGGCATAGTGGAGGTCCTCCCCACCGGGGGCGAACGGGTGCATCTTCGCGTACCGGGCGAGCACTGTCCCGTCCGCATCGATCATCACCGCCGTGTTCGTCGGCATCGGGTCGGCCTTCTGCTGTACCGAGCCGAGGATCCCGATATGATGTTCGGCTGCGATCTCCTGCAGGGAACCGACGAGCGGACCGTCCTCCTCCTCCAGGAACGGGGCATGCAGCGGGTCCCAACCGGTCAGCACCTGCTCTGGCAGGGCGAGCAGAACGGCACCGGCCGCTGCCGCCTCGGCCGCAGCCCTGCCGACCTTGTGAAGTGTCCGGTCAGGATCTCCCCAGCAGGGGGCGAGCTGGCCGGCTGCAACCAGGGCTTCCCTCATCACGGTCCGGTCCGTGTCGCTTGATAGTCACTGACGATCAGCACGGCCGCCCCGATGACGACCAGCACCACCAGGGCGATCAGCAGGATCGGAACGTACGAGAACCTGACCCCAAGAAGCCAGAGGGCGATCAGCACCCCGGCACCGGTGATGCTCCCGCCCACCAGCAGCATCCCGAGGGACTGGCGATCCCACTCCATCAGACACCAGCCAGCGTCGGAAAAGCGGTCTTGAGACCGATGATCACAAACTGCACGGCTATTGCGATCAGCAGCATCCCC
Organism: Methanosphaerula subterraneus; assembly: GCF_052055875.1. GTDB lineage: Archaea > Halobacteriota > Methanomicrobia > Methanomicrobiales > Methanospirillaceae > Methanosphaerula > Methanosphaerula subterraneus. The sequence goes on along the minus strand of NZ_CP170508.1, from coordinate 430,370 downwards.
ATCAACCGGTTGACTGCCCGAAACTCGCGCTGGCCTATCCGTTTCACAATATAATCTGCGTTTCGCATCATATAATAGGTGACGCCGATCGTCAGAACGATGGAGACGATCACGATCAGATAGGCCAGGGGACCGAATCCTTTGGCCTCGTTCATCAGCACGATCGAGGTGGTGATCGCTCCGGGGCCGGCGATCATCGGGATGGCGAGCGGCATCACCGAGACGTCCTCGGCATCGATCCCTTCATACTTCTCGGTGGCCGTCATCTTGGACCGAGAGTTCCTGGCATAGACCATCTCCATCCCGATCACAAAGAGCAGGATCCCGCCGGCGATCCGGAAGGCCTCGAGCGTGATGCCGAAGAGCTGCAGGATCACCCCGCCGAGCAGGGCGAAGATGACCAGGATCGCGAGGGCGTACTTCGCCGCTTCTGTTGCGATTCGCATCTGGACCTCGTGATCGAGGGTGCCGGTCAGCGAGACGTAGAGCAGGGTCGAGGAGAGCGGGTTGACGATGATGAAGATCGAGGAGAGACTGAGCAGCGCAAACGTCAGAATATCCCCTGTCATGGGGGATATTCTGCTCGGAGCCTATATTAAGATACTGAAGAATCCGCTTCCCCTGCAAGAGGATTGATCAGGGATGGTGCGTTCACACTATTCGAAGAATCTTTCAGATTCTTCTCGTATCCGCTTCCCCCTTACGGGTGAACCGGATAAAAAAAAATCAGGAGAGGGGTCTGATCTTGGTGAATATGTCGAGGTCCATCGACCCGAGTTTCCCGTCCCGCTGCATGTAGTAGTCGAGCAGCCGGTTCTGGTTGTCATAGTATGAGAACCAGTAGTTCAGATGGATGGTCTCCTTCTTGTACCCTGCAAGATACGGGTACGAATCGGCCGAGTTGACGATGGCCAGGTCGAAGTCCCCCTGATAGATCTGGGTATCGGCCACCTTCGCCCCATAGAAGGTGATCGTATTCCACTTGTCGCCGCGGTAGTACCAGGGCAACGGCCAGTAGTTGGCCGAGGCGATCACCGTCTTGTTCGAAGCATCGAGCTCCTGGAAGAGGCCACGCAGGTCCTCCGAGTTCTGGACCTGCACGATCGGTTCGCTGATGTCGGTGGGGCTGTAGGCCACATGGTGGGTCATCCCGACCAGCAGCACCCCGAAGAGCAGGATCGCAACAATCGGAAGCAGGCTGGTCACGACACCCTGTGCCTTTCTGACCGGTGCTGCGACCCGGTCCCGGTTCTGGTACAGGAACCCCGCAACGAGGATCAGCACGACGAACGGAACGATCAGCGTCAGCACCAGTTCGTGGCCGGCGAGGGCCTTCATCAACGTGACCCCCATCCCGAGCAGCGATACTGCCGCTACGATCACGATCCCGATGATGGTGCCGGGGCCCCATGTCGGGGTCGTCCCGGATCCCTGGAGGGCCAGCCGGTCGCCCGACCGTGCCTCCCGGAAGAGGTAGGACGCGACAAAGCACATCGGCAGCAGCTGCTGGACGATCAGCCAGGGCACCTTCTCACCGATATAAGCGTACATCGCCATCGAACAGATCATCCACCAGAGCGACAGGACGAAGAAATCGTCCCGCCGGTCCCGGACCCGCAGAGCCGGCTGTTCGGCTAAGGGCTCCCGCTTCAGGATCGATACAACCCGCGAGTTCCCGCGTACAGCGACATAGCCGGCGATCGATATGATCGCGAGCCCGAAGATCGGCACCTCGTAGAGGCCGAAGAGGAGGATATAGAAGAACCAGGGTCCTCCGAGCCGCTGCTGCTCATGCATCGCGAGCCAGTGCTCGATCGCCTTGAACGGGCCGGTCCAGAGGGTGTCCCAGTGCATCCCGAACGCCGAGTACAGCACGCTCATGATCCCTGCGATCACCACGATCCCGAGGACCAGGTCTACCTTCCAGCTGGGGGGAAGCACAAACCGCTTCCGAATGATCATGTACAGGAAGAAGAGCCCGATGAAGATCAAGACGAGCGGCATCTCCTCCTTCAGACAGAGCCCTCCGGCCGCTGCCACTGCTGCAGCGAGTGCGTATCGGGTCTGCCCTTTCTCAAAGTAGAAGAGAAGGGAGACGACCAGCAGCATCGTGAAGAAGAGCATGAACATGTCCTGCCGGAGGAACCGGGAGAAGTAGATCATGTCCGGAGAGATGGCGACGAGCAGCCCCGCGACGATCGTCTGGCGTTTGTCCAGGTACCCGAGTCGGTACACGGCATAGACCAGCGGAACGATCAGCGTGCCGAGCAGCGCCGGGAAGAGACGGCCGACCAGGTCGGTATCCCCGAAGACGCGGAACATCGCGGTCGTGAGATAATAGAGCAGTGGCCCGTGGTACATCGGGTCGTAGACGTACGTACCTTTGGTGAGCAGTTCGTACGCAAACCATGCGTGAATTGCTTCGTCGTGGTGAAAGAGCTTGAAGTCAAGCTGATAGAATCGTAAAAAGGCCGTTAGCAGAACAACAAGTAAAAAAATGCTCTCAAATGAGAGAATTTTTTTGACCGTTGAAGAAAAATCAGCGGCAGACACGCCGCACCTTCAGCTCTCGAGTACAATCTCGATGCCGATATCCTTGGGCACCTGAATGCGCATCAGCTGCCGAAGGGCACGCTCATCTGCATCCATATCTATCAGGCGCTTGTGGACTCGCATCTGCCAGCGGTCCCAGGTTGCGGTTCCTTCGCCATCCGGACTCTTACGGATAGGAACAACGAGACGCTTTGTCGGGAGAGGGATTGGACCTGCCAGATTGACACCAGTCCGCTCAGCAATCTCGCGAATCTTATCACAGACCATCTCTACTTTATTGAAGTCAGTGCCTGTCAGGCGTATTCTGGCTTTTTGCATAATCCTGTCACCCAAAAAATATAATTTATCTGATCATCTGCTTTGGCTGGACCGCAATGCACATGCCGGCTGCGATCGTCGTACCCATATCACGGATGGCGAACCTGCCGAGCTGCGGGATCTCCTTAACACTCTCGATGACCATCGGTCTCGACGGCTTGATCTGAACAATGGCTGCGTCGCCGCTCTTCAGGAATGTTGGGTTCTCCTCTTTGGTCTGGCCTGAGCGTGGGTCGAGTTTCTTCTTCAGCTCGACGAAGGTGCAGGCGATCTGTGCGGTGTGGCAGTGGAAGACCGGGGTGTACCCGACGGTGATTGCGCTTGGGTGCTGGAGCACAACGATCTGTGCGGTGAACTCGTCTGCGACGGTTGGTGGCACATCTGCGGGACCGCAGACATCACCACGGCGGATATCGTTCTTGCCGACACCACGGACGTTGAACCCGACGTTGTCGCCTGGGAGCGCCTGTGGCTGTTCTTCGTGGTGCATCTCAATGGACTTGATTTCTCCGTCCTTGTTGGCCGGCATGAACGAGACCTTCATCCCCTTCTTCATGATACCGGTCTCGATACGGCCGACCGGCACCGTGCCGATACCGCTGATCGAGTAGACGTCCTGAATTGGGAGTCTGAATGGCTTGTCTGTGGGTTTTTCCGGTTCCTTGAAGGTGTCGAGTGCCTCAAGAAGTGTCGGGCCATTGTACCATGGAGTCTCGGGCGACTTCTTGGCGATGTTGACGCCCTTGAACGAGGACATCGGGATAAACAGGATGTCTGCTGCCTTGTATCCGACCATGCCGATCAGCTGGGTCAGTTCCTTCTTGACCTCGTCGAAGCGCTTCTGGTCGTAGTTGACCGCGTCCATCTTGTTGACAGCGATGACCAGCTGGGTGATGCCGAGCGTCCGGGCCAGGAAGACGTGCTCCTTGGTCTGCTCCATCACACCATCAGGTGCTGCAACCACGAGAATGGCTGCGTCTGCCTGGGATGCGCCGGTGATCATGTTCTTGACGAAGTCCCGGTGGCCGGGGCAGTCGACGACGGTGAAGTAGAACTTTGCAGTGTCGAACCGCTTGTGAGCGATATCGATGGTGATACCCCGCTCACGCTCTTCCTTCAGGTTGTCCATAACCCATGCAAACTCAAAGGAACCCTTCCCCTTTGACTCTGCTTCCTTACGGAAGTTCTCAATGATATGCGCCGGTACAGCACCGGTCTCAAACATCAACCGTCCTACAGTGGTTGACTTTCCATGGTCGATATGTCCAATAACGGCCAGATTCATGTGAGGCTTGTCAGTTGCCATTAATATTTCCCTCCAGTCAAATATAGGATCTTCAGCATACCGTCTGGTTTATGCGAGTATACTTTATTTGAAACTCATCTATATAAAATCTGTCGCATGGGGATCATTTCGCAGATCTCCAGAGAATCGGTAAAAGAACGACATGATATTATCTGATAACCTGATAACACTTCTCCGATGAAGACACTTGAACTGCAGAAGGATCAGGTAAAGGGATCTGCAAAGGTTGCCTGCGGACAGGGGCTCGTCTCCGCGTACAGCGACTGTGCCTACTGCAGGCACTGCACAGGGGTCCGGGTCGGAAGACGGGTGATTTCCACCCCGCAATCCCAGGCATTTAAGGAGATCCGGCGTGGGATGGCCCCTGATGAGAATCTTATGAACGCAGCGTTGATGTTCAACACCTATGTGCGCGACGGATCTGCCATCGAATGCGATGACGATGACGGGACAGGGTTTCAGCCCCGGTACTGAAAAAGCCCGTCCCCGGAAGATCTCATTTTTGCCTTCAATCACCCGGTAAATGCAGGGAAGGCCTGCTGGACCTCTGCTTTGAGTTTCGCAAAATCCATCTCATCGAGCTGCTCGGCGAGCAGTCCTTTAGCCCGTCCACGCCGGTAGATCCAGTACAGGATCTTTTCGACCACCTCGACCACCTGTTCTTCTCTTTCGACCAGCACCAGTTCCTGTCCGATCTTCGGATGCCGGCCTGATCGACCGCCGACCCGGATCTGGTAATGGCGGTGGACTGCTTTGATCACATCAAAAGGACAGGACTTGACGCAGATTCCACACTGGATGCAGGTATCAGGGTTGAGCACGGAGATCCCGTTCTTGATCCTGATGGCACCCTCTCTGCAGTACTCCACACAGCTCCCGCAGCCAGTGCAGATCCCGGGGATGCGTTCTGGCAGAACGCGGCCGATGATCCCGATCTCGTTCAGCAGGGCGTTGTTGCACCCGTTCGGGCAGGCCGTGAGGGTGATCCGGACCTTCATCGGCTCCTCCCTGCCAAAGAACCGCTCGTCGAGGGCACGGGCGAGTGCGATCGTGTCCACATTCGCATACTTGCACCGGTCGGTTCCCGGACAGGCGACGATGTTCACCACCTCGTCATGCTCGGCCCCGAGGGGTGTGGTGTTCTTCTTCAGGTCAGCTGCGATCTTCTCGAGATCGGCCGGCTTCAGGTGAGGGATCTCGATCGTCTGGCGGGTCGTCAGGTGCACACCTTCGGCCCCGTACTTTTTGGCGATCCGGGTGATGCCGCGCAGCTGGTCGAGGGTGAGTTCTCCGGCAGGGATCCGTGTCCGTACGGTACAGAGACCGGGATCAATCTCTGTGATCGCACCGCCCTTGCGGTGTACACCGTTTGGTTTCTCCATCTAGGATCATAACAGAGTTCATCCTAAAAAAGGGTATATCATGCGGCACCGGTGCCGGCCAGGGCGAGGACGACCAGCACCAGGGCGAAGGTGATCATCCCGGTCGCCCCGACCACGTCCCCGTTCACGCCGCCGAAGAGCCGGCGGGCCAGCAGGAGCATCAGGGCGAGGGCCGCCAGCGTCGCCCCGGCTGCAGCCGCAAGCCCGGTCCACCCGATCGGGGTCAGCAGCAGGGGGAGGCAGAAGACTGCCGCATAGACCGGAAAGGCCGGCTTTGAGAACCCGTGCAGATAACTCTGGATCCCCTCGCGAAACGGCTTCCCCCAGGCGGTCAGGGCGGCCATCGCGTACTTCGCGAAGACCTCGGCGGCGAGGACCACCCAGAAGAGGTGCGGCACCGAGACGAGCGCCGAGTACGCGAGCAGCAGCACGGTCACCCCCATCGCCACCCCGCCGGCCCCGATCTGCCGGTCGGTCAGCGCCTGCACCCGCTTCTCCCTTGACCCATGGGCCATCAGCCCGTCCCCGAAGTCCAGGAGACCGTCCAGGTGGTTGCACCCGGTGACCAGCAGCAGGGCGGCCAGGGCGACGGCGGCCCGGATCGAGGGGTCGGGGATCAGGAACGCGACCCCGCCGGCGATCCCGCCGGTCACGTATCCTGCGATCGGGTACAGGTACGACCGCCGGCCGAACTGCTCGAAGTCCTGCGGTGCTCCGAGAGGGAGGACCGTGCAGAACTGGAGCAGGGCCAGGACCGGGCCTAGGAACTTTCGCTGTACAGGCGTGACGTACACCCCGCAATCAGCCCTGCTACCGCATCATCGAGGAACGGCCCGAGCGTCCCGAGGATACCCGGCTTCTTCTGGTCGTACCGGGTGAACTCGAACCGGGCATAGGTCCCGCTGATACACTCGGCGATGGCCATCCCGATGATCTCATCAGAGAGGAGAAAGACCGGGTCGTCCCTGATCTCAGAGTCCTTCCGCTTCACGTACAGTTCGTCCTCAAGCAGGATCGCACCGAGCAGCAGGGAGGAGATGTTCGGATCGGTCAGGGCCTTCTCGATCAGTTCCAAAAGACGTGATGCGGCCGCGTCCCGGTCCATGCCGTGGGAGACGTACAGCTCCATCCCTGCGGCCACGACGGCATCGAGCGTTATCCCCTTCGCCGCCAGCCTCTCTTCGATCTCAAACATGATACCTGTGTTATTTATTGATCTGTCTCTTATAGAGATCGATATGGGTTTCCTCAGTGATATTCCGTCTTTTTCGTTCAAACGTCCACTCTTTGCCGGCATTCTCGGAAATACGATGCTCAGCACGGTCAGGGGCATTTCAGGGGCAGGGCCGTCGCCGGCGAAGACGGTGCTGACCCCGGGGCTGGACGCGGAGCTGATCACCTACGGCAAGATCAGGTCGATGGCCGGCACCTCCGACACCCCGAGCGGCTGCCCGACCCCGGCCTCGATCACCAGGGCGATGATGACCCTCGCCGGCCTGACCCCGCTCTTCATCAATGCAGGGCTCACCACCAGACCCCCCGTCCCCTGCCTGGACGTGTACGGCGAGCCCGGGGCGGATCCGCGATACGGGGACGCCGTCCCTGATGCCGACCGGCTGAGGGAGGCCGGGGCGCGGGTCGGGGAGTTCCTCTCCTCGGTCAGCGACCTGCTGGTCCTCGGGGAGTGCGTCCCCGGCGGGACCACGACCGCGCTCTGCGTGCTCCGCGGCCTCGGGTACGAGGCCTCGGTCAGCAGCAGTTTCGCACAGAACCCGGTCTCTCAGAAGGAGGCGGTCTGGAGCGCCGTCTCAGAACGGCTGAAGGCCGGGTCGGTCACGGCGCCGTTCGACATGATCAGGGCGACCGGGGACCCGATGATGGCGGTGGCGGTCGGGATCGTCGGGACGTATACAGGGACGCTGGTCCTGGCCGGCGGCACCCAGATGCTAGCGGTGGCGGCCGTCCTCAGAGGGCTCGACCTGCCGGTACCGTTCCTGGCCACGACCGAGTACGTCCGGCGGGATCCCAGTGCCAACATCGATGCGCTGGCCAGAGAGATCGGGGCGAAGGTCTTCTACGTGGACCCCGGATTCGCCACGCTCGGCCATCCCGGGCTGGCCAGGTACTGCATCGGCGAGGTGAAGGAGGGGATGGGTGCCGGCGGTGCGATGCTGCTCGCGGCCCTGCTCGGCCACACCCCCGAAGCGATCAGGCAGCAGATCCTCAGCACCGTGATGGTGTACCGGTGAGAAAGGCTATTACCCGGCACCATCAACCCTTCTGCAATGCTTCCCATCTTTGTAGTCAATAACTTTGGGCAGTTCAACCATCTGATCGTACGGATGCTTCGCGACCTCGATATCGATACAAAGATGGTCCAGAACACCACCCCTCCCGAGGAGGTCAGGGACGGGTGCAGAGGGCTGATCCTCGGCGGCGGCCCCTCGATCGAACGGACCGGCAACTGTGCGGCCTACCTCGACCTGGGGCTGCCGGTGCTCGGTGTCTGCCTCGGGCTGCACGTGATCGCGACCAGGTTCGGCGGCACTGTGACCCCGGGCAGGAGCGGCGGGTACGGGGCCGTCGAGGTGACGATCGAGGACCACGATACGATCCTCGCCGGCTACCCGGACACGGTCGAGGTCTGGGCCTCGCACCAAGACGAGGTATCGGTCATCCCGGCCGGCTTCAACCGGCTCGCCCACTCCCCGATCTGCCAGGCCGAGGCGATCGCATGCCCAAAGATGCGGATCTACGGGGTGCAGTGGCATCCCGAGGTGAGCCACAGCCTGGACGGCAGGGTCGTCTATCAGAACTTCGACCAGGTCACCCGTGAAGGATAAGACTGTGTCCTGCAGGAGGGATCTGGACCGGGAACGATACGCGGCTGCGATCGCAGAGTCCGGATTCACCTGCACCCGGTGCGGGGCCTGCTGCCAGGGTGCCGGGGTGGACGCGAGCCTGGTGATCGTGGCGCCGCCGGAGATCAGGACGATCATCCAGGCGACCGGTCTTCCCTGGGACCAGGTCGTCGAGCCGTTCCCCGAGCAGATGACCACCGCCGATGGGGGAACGTATACCTTTGAATGGGCGCTCCGGCGGAGGGAGGGACGGTGCATCTTTGCAGAGAGCGACCGGTGCACGATCCATCCGCACAGGCCCTGGATCTGCAGGACCTACCCGTTCATGCTGGACGGGGACCGGCTGATCAGCTCGGAGTGCAGCGGGTACGGGTGCAGCCGGCCAGTGAACGATGACGACCGGGCCCTGGCCGACGACCTGCTCGGGCGAAGAGATGCCGAAGAACTGGAAGAGATGAAAGTGAGAGAGATCTACAGAGATGCAGCAATTCCTGCGGGACATTCCGTTGTGATCGATGGTGAAGGTATGAAGGTGCTCGATGGGTGAGATTCGGCTGATCGGAACAGCCCATGTATCGCAGGAGAGCGTCGACGAGGTGCTGGCCGAGATCGATGCGTTCACGCCGGACGTGATCGCAGTCGAGCTCGACCCGGGCCGGTACGCCGGCCTGAAGAAGCAGGGTGAAGAGCCGGAGGTCGGCGACATCCTGAAAGGTGGCAACTTCAACCAGTTGCTGATCCAGTGGGTGCTCGGGTACATCCAGCGCAAGATCGGGATGGACGTCGGGGTCGAGCCGGGCGCAGAGATGAAAGCCGCGATCGAGGCCGCAGAGGAACGCGGGGTGCAGATCGGGCTGATCGACCGGGACATCCGGATCACCCTCCAGCGGTTCTGGGGCGGCATGTCCGTCTGGGAGAAGTGCAAGATGATCTACGCCCTCGGCGCCTCGCTCATCGGGGTCGACCAGGGGGAGATCGATGTCGAGTCCCTGAAGCAGCAGGATGTGATCTCGGCGGCACTCGAGGAGTTCAGAAGTTTCTCACCGAACGGGGCGAAGGCCCTGATCGATGAACGGGATGCCTACCTCGCCCACCAGTTGATCATCCTCTCCGGGCGGTTCGAGCGGGTGCTGGCCGTCATCGGCGCCGGCCACCGGCAGGGTATCGAGCGGTACCTGCTCAACCCGGCATCCCTTCCGCCGATAGCCGACCTGACCGTGCAGGTGAAGTCACGACCATGGGGGAAGATCATCGGGATCGCGATGATCCTGATGTTCGCCTTCATGCTGGTCACGATCATCTTCTCAGGCGTCGGGTTCAACGTGCTGCTATGGGCACTGCTGTACTGGGTGATCCTGCACGGGGTGCTGACCGCCGTCTTCACCCTGGCTGCAGGCGGCCATCCGCTCTCGGCTCTGACCGGGTTTGTGATCTCAGGGTATACGGCCCTGAACCCGATCCTCGCCGCCGGCTGGTTCTCGGCGATCGTCGAGGCGAAGATCAGAAAGCCGACAAAACAGGACCTGCATAAGATCTTCGAGGCAGAGTCCTTCGGCGAGATGCGGAAGAACGCGCTCTTCCGGGTGGTGATGGTCGCGGCCCTGGCAAACGTCGGCTCGACGATCGGGACCTTCGCCTACTTCATCCTGATCTTCCCGGCACTCGGGATCGATCCGAGCGTGATGCTCGGCCAGGGGATGACCAACTTCTGGCACTGGCTCACCATGCTGGTCTGACCGGATCATCCTTTTTTAAAAAAATAGAGTTCGTCCTGGTTTCAGGGCTGGCCGGCTATCTTCTTCACCAGCCATGCCATGTTCTGACCGAGCCGCTGCATCGTCCGGATCCCCTCGACATCGCTCTCCACGTCGCCCATCTCCAGTCCGAAACCGACGTTCCAGTAGGTGGACCCAACCGTGAACATGTCATTGATCCCAAAGAAATGGTTGATCGAGTCGACCGTGGTCACGGCACCGGCCCTCCGCGCAACACTGATGCCGGCCCCCACCTTCCGCGAGAGGAGGTTGCCGTTGGCAATCGATACATACCCGGCCCGGTCGATCAGGGCCTTCGCCTCGGGGGTCATGTCAGAGAAGTACGTCGGCGAGGCGATGATGATCCCGTCTGCCGCTGCCATCTTCTCGATGCATACGTTGATCAGGTCGTCGTCGAAGATGCACCGCCTGTCCTGGTTCTCGAAGCACTTCATGCAGGCGATACACCCGTGCACCTTCTTTCGACCGATGTTCACCACCTCGGTCTCGATCCCTTCCTTCTCGATCTCAGCGAGCGCATAGTCGATCAACCGCCGGGTGTTCCCGTCCTTTCGCGGACTGGCATTGAATGCAATAACGTTCATTCGTCTCTCCTCGGTAACCCAGGGGGTCCCCCTGGCGGGATACTGTGAGCATGGAGAGTTAAAAGAGTAACGTGACCACCGAAAACCGGTTGAAGGTTCTCCGGTGCAAGCCAGGGTCAGCGGATGTTCATGGTATTACGAAGGGTATCCTTCTCCATCACGACCGTGGCCGGGTCGACACCGGTGCAGGTGACATCGAAGGTGCAGTCGGTGACCGGGTACTGCTTTTCGGCGTCCCCGTCCCGGTACCCGAGCGAGATCGAGCCGGTCGCGTTCTTCGGGGTCACCAGACTGAAGTTGTTGAAGGCGATCTTCGTCGCCGCGAACGAGTAGATCCCCCGCTTTGTAGCGTTCGTACTGACACAGTTATTGTAGGTGATCTCCTCGCTCGTCCTGCCGACGCTGAAGGCGTTCGCAGAGCCGTCGTCGGTGCAGTTGTTGAAGGTGACCGCATCCCCTCCCCAGGTCCAGAACCCGCAGTTCTGGTTGTTGATGGAGGTGCAGTTGGTCAGGACCGCCGTCCGGTGGATGAAGTACCCGGACTTGAAGAAACTCTCAGGCAGCGTGTTCCGCTGTCCGTTGTCTTTGCTGATGCAGTCCTCCATCACGATATCCTCAGACTGGGTCCGCGGGGTCACCTGTCCCCCGGGCTCGAAGTGGAATCCCGACTCCCAGTTGTCCTCTGCCAGGCACCGGATCACCCGGAGACCGATCAGGTCGTTGGACTCGTGGAAATCGAACCCGGTGGTCCAGACCGCGCTGGAGTCTGCGTTCCCGCACCGGATCGCCGAACAGTCGATATAGCGCAGGTTCTTTGTTGTCTTGGGCGCCCCATCCCCGTTCACATTGAATCCATGGATCCCGCAATCCACCGCGATGCAGTTCCGAAACTCGACATCCTCGACGACCCGGTTCTTTGCAAAGACAAAGAACGCACCGTTCGCTTCAGCGTCCCCTGTCTGGAACGTGGTCGCGGTGATGTTGTGAACCGTACTGTGACTCCCGGTGACCAGCACGAAACCGCGGTTGATCAGTTTGAACCCGCCGAGCGTGCAGTTGTTGTTGGAGAGGATGAGCGGCTTGTAGTAGCCGGTCACCTCGATGGTGGTCCGGTCCGGCCCCTGGCCGAGCAGGGTGGTGCCTGTCGGCAACACGATCTCGTCGGTGATATGGAAGGTGCCTCCGAGAAGGACGACGATCCCTCCATCCGTCGGGACCGCCGCGAGAGCCGCGGCTATCTCGGCCTGATCGTCGACACCGTCACACTGGTACACCGCCGTCTGCTTCTCCGCCTCACTGCTGTCGCCGGCCGCGACCGCCAGCGCCCCGGCCGGGACAGCGGGGGTGGTCGCGGTGGGTGGTGCGGGGACTGGGGTGGGCGGTGCGGCATGGCGATGGGTGTAGGCATAGACCAGCACACCCGTAATCAGCAGGAGTACCACTACGGCCACGCCAATCCTGTCCCATCGTCGTTCTGTATTCATGGTCATCATCGTCCCGCGGGCATCAGGGCCGACTGCCCGGATCTCTGATCAGATCTTGGCGCCATGAGGTCATATGTGTTCGTGCCAGGGGGAAAACCGGCATGGTTCAGCACCGGACCCCGGCCCCAACCGGACCGAATCCACGACCAGATAGAAACTTTAATTAAGTTACATCACGATATAGGTGAAAATGGTTAACGGTATCGTCTTACCCATAAAGAAGGTTTTTGCTCTCGTTGATACAAAGATCTCAGTCGAGATCAAGGACGAGGGGCGCATATTGGAGGGGAGACTCGTTGCGGTGGATGAGTATCTGAACATCCATATGGATGAGACCATCGAGTTGAATGCCGGCCAGAAGCGGAACCTCGGCACTGTGGTGATCAGGGGCAACAACATTCTGACGATTGCACCGATGGTATGAGTGAGCGATCATGGAATCTGTTGAAGACGCCCTGAAACTGATACAGTCAAATCCTGATGGGGTACTGCAGAGTGAGCTCTGGAAGCTCCTCGGGGTGGACAGCAGAAAATGTTCGCGTATCGTAAAGAAACTGCTCGATGACGAACTGATCGAACGGCTCGAATATCGTAAGGACGGGATCAAGACCTTCGTATTGAAGGCCAAGCGAAACCCGGTCGATCCCAACCTGCTCCTTGCCGGGGAAGAATTGATCCCCTGCATCGCCTGCGACCTCGAGTGCGTGGTCGACCAGTGCCCGTTGCTGGTCGACTGGATGTATCAACTCGCCATCGCAGAGTTCAAGGAATAACCCATTTTTTCTCTCCAGGCGAGAGGCGATCATCCCTCCGGGATGATCTCCTGAAATTCATTTCATAAGCTTTATCGGGGATTCCATCAAGCTCACCATCGGGCAGGTATTCGATGACCGATGATGCGGTCTCAAACCCGGTTGGAACCATCCTGATGGTGGCGCTGACGATCCTTTTAGTTGCACTCCTGTTCTTCGGCATCTTCCCGAATCTGTTCGACATGACCCCGTCGGTGATCCAGATCACCGGGGTCAGGCACTACGACGACGAGACCGGTCGCCTGAACTATGACAGCCGGGTCATCCTGATCTATAAAGGGGAGAAGCGGCTCGACAATACGGGCCTGAGAGCGGTCTTCTACCGGAACGAGCAGCAGCTGCCGGCGGTGATCGGGACCATGAACGGCAACCAGTTCATCAGCACGGTCCATAACGGGGTACAGTGGATCGGCGGCGAGGGGTGCAAAGACAGCGGATGGTGTTTCAACCAGATGATGTCGATCGATCTCACCGACCGGACGTTCTTTCCGAACGACATGGTCCGGATCGATGTGATCGAAAAGGCGGGGGGCCGGATCATCTCGCGGAGCCGGTTCCGCGCATCAGCGCTCGCGCCATGAGTCGTGCGACCCGAAGGGGTTCGGGAACCCGTCCGTCGAGGGTGAACCGGTCGCAGATGAACCCGGCCTCATGAAGACCGATGCCGGCAAGCCGGAGATAGATACGCTCCCCGGTGGAGAGGGGAAATGCCGTCCGCTCACCGAGGTTGCGATACAGTTCGAGCCGGGCACGATCTCCGGGGAAATGGCTTTCGATCTCGTTCTCCAGCCCCTCTGACGCCTCGTACGTGACCGCGATCACCGGAAGGCCGGTGGCCCGGCTGATCGCCTCCGGGTCGAGGACATTGAACCAGGCGATCACGCATCCGCTGATCATCACCAGGTTCAGATCCTTTCGGTGCAGGTCCCCGATCAGGTCGATGATCGACCCGGTCGCATCCATGCCGCCGACCGTGACCGAACCGAAGGCGGCCCCGTCGATCCGGAGGTCTCTGCGCATCACCACGCAGGCCAGGGTCGACCGGGCGGAGCAGGAGAAACTCTCTGCGATCCCGGCCACCCTGAGCCCCTTCTTTCCGAGGTGCATGCAAGGACTTATGACTATCAATCAATTATAATTGTACCAATGAAGATCAACAAAGATGAGGTCACGGTGTTCATCCCGACCCTGAACGAGTCTCCGACGATCGGCGGGCTGGTCAGGGAGCTCCGGGAGCTCGGATACAACCACATCTTTGTGATGGACGGGCACAGCACCGACGCGACCGTGGCCATCGCAGAAAAGGAAGGGGCAGAGGTCAGGATTCAGTCAGGAAAGGGCAAGGGGGACGCGATGATGGAGGGATTTCAGATGGTCGAGACCCCGTACATCCTGCTGCTCGACGGCGACGGGACCTATGCGCCGGCGGACGCCGACCTGATGCTGACGCCGCTCTTCAACGGGTTCGATCATGTCATCGGGAACAGGCTGATCCATGCCGAGGAGGGCGCGTTCAGCAGGCTGAACCTGCTCGGCAACTACCTCCTCAACCACCTCTTCAAGTTCGCTCACAGCAGGGACCTGCAGGACATCCTCTCAGGGTACCGGGCATTCAAAACGGCGGCGATCCACCAGATGAACCTGACCGAGACCGGGTTTGAGATCGAGACCGAGGTCTCGGTCGAGGCCGTCCGGAACAACCAGCGGATCAAGGTCGTGCCGGTCACCTACCGGAAGCGTCCCGGGACCGATACCAAGCTGAACCCGCTGCATGACGGGTATAAGATCGCGGTCACGATCTACCGTCTGGCGAAGATGAACAACCCGATCTTCTACTTCGGGATCATCGGGGCCATCCTGGCCGTCGTCGGGTTTCTGACCGGCGTCGTGGTCGTGGTCGAATGGTTGAACGGGATCACGCATCTCCCGCTGGCCGTGCTGACGGTGCTGTTGATCATGGTCGGGGTGGAGATCTTCATGTTCGGCGTGCTCAGCGACATGATCCTCGCCTACCACCGCGAGATGATGAACGAGATCCAGCGGATCAACCCCGAGATCCCGAATCGAGAATAGACCGGCGATCCGGCTGCGGCGGGCCCCGCCATCATTTTTTATCCCTGGCAGCACCAATGATGATCAACGATGGTGCATACCATGATCTCGGTGATCGTCCCGACCTACAACGAGGAGCAGAACATCGGTGCCTGCCTGCAGTCGCTGAACCGGCAGACGCTGCCCAGGGATGCCTATGAGATCATCGTCGTCGACGGCGGCTCGAAGGACCGGACCCGGGAGATCGCGGCGCCCTTTGCAGACCAGGTCTTTGTCCAGACCAGCAAGAAGGTCGGCGGAGCCAGGAACGACGGGGCCATGGTTGCGCAGGGGGAGATCCTGGCGACGACCGATGCGGACTGCGTGCTGCCTGAGGACTGGCTCGAACGGATCAGGGACGACTTCGCCAGAGACCCGGCCATCGTCCAGGTCTACGGGCTGGTCTATCCGATCGAGGACAGTTTCAAGAACCGGCTCTCGCTCGCCTCGGCCAACCTCTTTTCACGGATCGGGTACCATACCAGGACCCTCTACTACACGCTCGGGTGCAACACGGCGTTTCGGAAGGAGGCGTTCATGAAGGCCGGCATGTACCGGACGATCGATGCCGGCGATGACCTGGAGATCGCCCGCAGGACCTGCAGGCTCGGGAAGGTCAGCCTGGATTCCAGGCTGAAGGTAGGATTCTCGATGCGCCGGTACCAGCAGTTCGGAACCCTGAAGTCGCTGTACCAGTGGTTGTATATCGTGGTCAGGGGCGGAAATTCAGAGAAGTACTCCTACTCCCAGCGCGAATATAAAAAATAATTTTATTAGTAACAGTCAGTCCACGGCACAGAGAGATTACTCTGTCTTTTCTCCATAACTTCCGGAATATGAAGTTTTGAGGAGGATCTTGATTCCTTCCAGCCAGAGATCGCGAACCTCGTTTTGGTACATGTAGACCTGTTCATAATTCTTGAGTCCAGAGTAGAGGGCCACCATCAGAAGGGCCAGTTTCCGATCGTCCGTCTGGGTCTGGAGGAAATACTGTCGCTTCTTTTTTTTAATCACAGACTCGAATGTGGAGACAAGCCCGTTATAATACTCTCTCGTTGCATGCCGAACGTCGGAATTTCGGCTTGCCATGGCGAACATCTCAAAGAAGATGGCCCGCTGCCGGTCGTCATTGAGGGCAAAACGATCATACATCTGAGCCAGTGTGTCTTCAAGCGAGCGGTTGTAGTAGGATTCAAACTCGACCTTCTGCATATCGGTCTGGATCTTGTTGAGCACGGCACTGCACAGGTCTTCCTTGGTTTTGAAATACCAGTACACCGCGCCCTTGGTCACGCCCAGTTTCTTTGCCACGTCATCGATCCTCATCTTGTCGCTGCCTTGCTCTGCGATGACATCGATGGCAGCTTCGATGATCCGGCGTTTGGCATCTTCTTTGTATTCAGGGATGACTTTGGGCATTGCTGTTCACATCACATCTGTCGGTCAGCCTAAAGTATGATTGCATGGACAATTCCATACCGATTGATATTTATACATTCTATAGAGTATGTTATTTGATAATCATGAATGTAATGAGACTGGAGATGTCACAATGACCGACTTCGAAAAGAACAACACTACCCGGAAGGGGCCGAGCAAGATGGCCGAAGGAATGGCAATGCAACGGTCTGCAGAATCGATGCTGCCTGAAAGCGAACGCATCTGTTATGATCCCTACGCCATCCGCTTCATCAACCCGGAGATCCTGAAGTTTGCAGCCGCCCACCCTGCAGAAGCACAGGCAAAACTGGAGGAGATGGAGAGACAGTTTCCCGGACTTGACAATTCAATCCGGGCCAGGGTACGGTACTTCGACGAAGTGATCGAGAAGATGTGCAGTGATCGTTTGGAGCAGCTCGTCATCCTTGGTGCCGGGTATGATACCCGAGCGTACCGGCTTGCAGGGCTCAAGAATGCCCGGGTCTTCGAAGTCGATCATCCTGATACCCAGTTCTTCAAGATGGAGAAAATCCGGGAGGTCTTCGGGGGGCTTCCGAACCACGTCGTATACGTCCCCATCGATTTCGAGTTCGAAGATCTGGGAGACAAACTCCGTGCGAATGATTATTCACCGGATCAGAAGACACTCTTCGTTCTGGAAGGGCTCATCATGTATCTTCCCCAAAAGGCAGTCGACGAGACCTTTGAATTTATCGTGCATAATGCTGGTATGGGTAGTGCAATCCTCTTCGACTACTACCCGGCGTCAGTGGTGGATGGATCCTCTGGTAGTGAAATCGCAAAGAACATCCGGAATTTTACACAGATGGTCGGAGAACCGCTTCAGTTTGGTATTCCAGACGGTGAAATCGTCCGGACCCTCACAGAGTATGGATTTTCCGAGGTCCGGAACGTGACCAGCGAAGAATACAGGAACCTGTTCTTCCATGGGAAGAACGCGGGCCGGCAGGTCTGCGATCTTCTCGCGTTCGTGTCTGCAGAGGTCGGGAGATGAAGTATCAGTCTCTCAACCCGGACTTCCTTGCTGGACGGCCGACTGGCACCTGTTGCTGGGGGTGTACCAATAAAGACGACTGCCCGATGGAGACCGCAGGTCGGAGATGCACGCGGGATCACCCCACCTGTCAGGCATGCACGTGGTGGAATGAACAGGGATGCATATTCTTTCAGCTTGACCGGTCGTTTCTCAGGATGTGAGGTGAACAGAGATGCCGACGAAAAATGTCAATGGAATCACAATGTACTATGAGATCCACGGAACGGGCGAGCCCCTTGTCATCATCCAGGGAATGGGAGTTGAGATATCTTCCGTCGAACCTGTGACTGCCGAGTTTGCACGAAAGTACCAGGTCATCGCTTTCGACAGTCGGGGTGTCGGCAGGACCGATAAACCCGATATACCCTACAGCATCGAGATGATGGTGGCGGATACGCTCGGCCTCATGGATGCTCTGGGAATCCGACAGGCGCACATTCTTGGGATGTCCATGGGATCGATGATCGCCATAGCACTCGCTGCTGAACATCCGAAACGAGTGAAGGGCCTGGTCCTTCATGTGGCATTCCACCGGGTTCCGTTCCTGATGAATACCATCTGGCGGATCATGTGGAGAACGAACGCTGGCAGAAAGAAGATGATCAGGACGTCAGACTTCCTTTTCATGCAGCAGTATCCCCCGACACCGGAATCATTTGTACGGCTGGGTGAGGCGCCCCTGGGGTTTGATGGCAGGAAATTGTTGTCCAGGATCAGATCACCCACACTCATCCTGAATGGCACAAAGGATCAGGTCGTCCCAATGAGTATCACCCGCGAACTTGCGGAGGGAATAAACGGTGCAAAACTGATCCTTGCTGATGGAGACCATCTGTTTTCAGCAAAGGATCCCAATCTCCTCATCACACCAGCTCTCGAATTCCTTGCAGACGTGGATGGAAGATCTCTTGTATGACAATCAAAATACGGTGAAAAACATGAAACCAACTCCGGTAGTGATGAATATCACATATGAAGGCGATCTGAAATTTCTCGCAGAGAACAGTGCCGGCCAGATAATTCCCATTGAACCAGGCCCGGTTTTTGGTGGGAGCGGTCTGACTCCCAATCCGATCGATTACCTGCTCGCCTCCCTGGGCAGTTGTGCAGGGATCAAGGTACTGCTCGATCTTCAGGAGAGCGGGGTCAGACCGGATTCTCTCAAGGTCACGATCACAGGAACCCGGAAAGAGACACCCCCCACAGTATTCGAAAGACTGCATCTCACCTTCATCATCACCGGCACGCTGGACGACAGAATCGTTGCTGATGCGATCCATGAGACGATGACCCTCATGTGTCCTGTTGCTGTGATGATAGGAAGAGCGGCAGAGGTGACGTGGGAGTATAGAATATCGTAACCTTTCGTTTCATTCATTGAGAGAGTGTGAAAATTCATGGCTGACAACAACAAAGATGAGAATGAACGGTTGGTGGAGATGATTTCTGAAAGTAACGAGATCAGGGAGTTTGCCTTTCTCAGGCAAAAGGCCCTGGACCTGGGTGCCCTGGATGCAAAGGTGATTCCAACCACGGATGTCATCGTCGAAAACCGCGTCCCGCTGAAATGCCGGGCCGGGTGTATCGGGTATGGAAAGAAACTCACCTGCCCGCCGTACGTCCCGACCCCAGACGAGTTTCGGAAGATCCTCGCCGAGTACCGGGTTGCCCTGCTCGTGAAATTCACGTCGCCGGCCATTGCCGACCCTGAGGTCATCTGCTCTATCTACAAGTACTGGCTCGACCCGGACGCTCCGGCAGACCAGAAGGAGAAGGCGACACTGTTCTGGCAGGATTATTTTGTTGGCAGCAAGGACTGCGCCCCAATCATGCTCGAACTGGAGAAGACGGCATTCAACGCCGGCTACACGCTCGCCCTTGCATTCGTCAATGGATCGTGCCGGCTCTGCGAGACCTGCAATGTCAAGGGCGGCATCTGCCTCCATCCCACGCAGGCGAGGATCCCGGAACATGCGGTGGGGATCAACATGAAGAAGACTGCAGAAAAAGCAGGGATGCCGATCCGGTTCCCGGTCGCCGGGCACCCGGAACCGATGGCGATAGTACTGATCGATTAACCCTTCATTCGATGTGGAAAACTGATGCACCATGATGAATAACGAGTTATTACCTGCAGACCGGGTGGAAGTGACCATCCTCGTCGACAACTACCTTGATATCTTTGTACCGCCGGCGACTCCTGTTGACAGTCGACTGCCGTTCGACCCGGGCCGTCTGCTCTTCGCAGAGCACGGCTTCTCCTGCCTTGTCAGGGTCTTTTCCGGAGAGAAGGAGCACACAATCCTCCTCGATACCGGCCTCTCCCCGGACTGCCTCTTCCATAATGCCCACGAATTGGGCCTCGACCTTTACACGACAGAAGCCGTGGTCCTGAGCCATGGCTACTTCGATCATATCGGCGGGCTTATGGCCTTCTTCTCCACCCGGACGCTTTTCTCCAGCGCAGGATGAATAGTCCGGCCAATGGGATCGTCGACCTCCCGCAGATCGATGCACTCGCCCTAAAATCGGCAGGTGCGGATCTCTATCAGCGGGAGGACCCTTCGACTCTTGCCGAAGGGCACCTGCTCGTGACCGGAGAAGTGGAACGAACGACCTCCTTCGAGAAGGGGATGCCGGGAATGGAAGCGATGATCGACGGCCGCTGGGTTGTTGATCCCATCCTGGACGACCAGGCTCTCGTCATCAACATCCAGAACAAAGGACTCGTGGTGATCAGTGGCTGTGCCCATGCCGGGATCATCAACACGGTCGAGTACGCGAAGAAGATCACCGGGATCAGCACGGTGCACGCAGTCCTCGGGGGATTTCACCTCACCGGGCCGGCCTTCGAACCAATCATCCAGCCGACCATCGACGAGATGAAGCGGATCGACCCGGATTATATTCTCCCGATGTATTGCACGGGGTGGAACGCGATCAACGGATTTGCCCTGGAGATGCCCGGGAAATTTATTTTGAATACCGTGGGGACGACCTACCGGTTTTAACGAGGGGATGTCAGTCCCCCCATCCTATGTGCTCTTTTTGCCGGTCATACCATGAACGATTAGAATTAAATCGCTTCGCGCTGAAGAGTTGGTATGCAATTTTAATCCCCTGAACCTGAGAGAGAGAGAATTTCCCGGAACAGGGATCTCTCCTCCCCATGTTCATGCCCGGAGATAGCAGCGCACCATCCCGTACCTGACGGGATAGTGTAACCACCAATGCTCGTTATCTTCCGGCGGGGTTTCCAGAAGGACCGGTCCAGCTCACCGATGAGGGTACCGGTTCCATCATCTCTCCACAACGGTCCGGATATCCGTATCGCAGTATCCGAACCGATCTGAGTCGCAAATGACTGGAGAGATGGACGTTGGGTTTCCGAAGGGAGAATGATCGCCGTCAGACACAGCATCGTGCATCCCGGGATTATGAACGAACCCGAATCGCCCTCAGATCATTTCAGAAAGATACGAGAATTAGAAATGCAACAACCTGTTCAGAACAGAATCGATGAGCCCGCACAGAACCCACAGGGTATCCCCGGATGCATACGCCGCCTCTCCAACGATGAACGCAAGTTTCTCTGGAGCCCTATCCCAAACGTAAGTGTCGTTGCCCGGATCCATGGCACGATCTCGGAGAGCGATCTGCTCCGGGCACTGAAGACGGCCCGCAGCATCCATCCCCTTGTCGGGGCACGGGTCGTCATGGATGACCATCATGACGCCTGGTTCACGAACGATGCTGTCCCCCACACACAGTTCCGCAGCGTGGAGCGGGTATCAGAGACGCAATGGTTCGAAGAAGTCCAGAACGAACATCGCAGACCCATGGAACCGGAGAAAGGGCCGCTCATCCGCTTCGTGCTCATCACTTCCCCGGCAGTATCAGAACTCCTCGTCTTTGCGGCCCATGCGATCTGCGACGGGACGGCCCTTGCAAACCTGATCCGCGACGTCCTGACGTATTACACAGATCCCCTCCGGCATCGAGAGATCGTCCACCCCCCGCTGATCACGGATTACCTGCCAGAGAAGAACCGGTTTTCCCCTGCAGAAATGATAAAAAATGTGTTCATTCACCACTGGAACCGACAGTGGAGGAAGAAGCCCCACTATTTCGACCAGGCAGATTTCTGTGCGGTGCACGCCGCATACTGGGAGAAATACCGGTACCGGTGTGTGCTGCTCGAACTCGAACCTGAAGCGACAGACGAGCTTACGTCACGGTGCCGGCAGCGTGGCGTTACGATCACCTCCGCGATGACGGCGGCATTCCTTGCAGCGTACGAGGATGTAACCGGCCCTCTCGATAAAAAGGATCGGTCGGTTGCGATCCCGTTTGATCTGCGACGACATCTCGGGGTAAAGGAGAATTTTTTCTGTTTCTTTGTCGGCGGGTTCCAGTTCCGTTTTGTGTACAACCGGAAGAAACAGTTCTGGGAGAATGCGCAGGACCTCCACAGGATCATCAGCAGCCGTGTAAAAAGCCTGGACAATTCAAGTCCCGTGATGGGGATGGAGGCGTTCGATCCGTCCCTGCTTGATGCTTTCATCGGGTTCGCCGGCTACGCTCTCCTTGCACCGGATTCCCTCTCCCGGACCGATACACTCAGGACGTTTGCGAAGGACTCGAAGAACACTGCATGGAACCTCGCCCGCAGCATGGGATCCCGGATGGGCGGCACGATCATGACCAACCTCGGCCGACTGGACTATCCCGAAACCTACGGCAGTCTTCGTCTCGACCGTATCTTCGTCGCCCCATGCGCAAGCGAGACCGTTCCGCTGATCCTTGCCGGCGCCGGGGTCAGTGGAACGCTGACATTTACGGCAAATTTCGTCGAACACAAGGACGAGAGCAGCCAGATTACAACCAGGGAGATGATCCGGGTACGCAACCGGGCGCTGGAATACATAGGATTTCCTGAGAAGGTGAACGACAGGGCGCTGGAATGAGAGAAAAATCCTGACCTGGCCGACCTTCCTCTTTTTTTCCAGTTGACGTCCACGGCATCCGCTACTGCCCGAGGGGATGAAGAAGAAAGAGGACAGGTCCAAATTGCATAAGATTGGACCGGGAAGAGTTCATCGATTCGGTCAGTGAACCTGACCCGTGAATGTGCTGATCAGGGGAGCGGAGCCTGCTGCTCTGCAAAGGCTTCGGTGAAGGGGACGGTATGTTCTGGGAGTGTGGCGTAGAGTTTTTTAGCTCCATCGATGCTGACCGACTCGATATAATTCCGCTTACTCTCCCACTGGGTGGTATGACTGAGGAAGAACTGGCCTTTGTCCGAGCGGTACAGCTCTTTCGTTCCCTTTCTTATCCGCCCGTCACTGGTGTGGCCATCGATGAATGTTCCCCGGGCCAGGAGAACTGATTGTTCTGTATCATACACCTTTCCATAGATCGTCTTCTGCATCAGATATCACTCCAGATCATAGATTATTATTGGACGCGGTACAGTAAATACTACTGTATTCTGCCAAACAACACAAATGTCACTTATACAATATATATTTTTCTTATGGGCGGTTATGGAGATGAGGCAATTCCTCGAATAAGCGGTGCATTCTGGCAGATTCAGGACAATTCTGTACTCCCTGAAAGGATTCACACACGCAGATCAGAATAGATATGTTTTTCAATATAACTGAATGAAGTACTTCAAAGACTACATGGCCTGTGTGGTGTTGAAGAGTGTACCATGATCACTGTGCTGCTGATCGATGACGAACCAGCAATTCTGGATATAACCCGCCTGTTCCTGGAACGAACCGGAGCGTTCAGCGTAGAGACCACCGCATCAGGAGCAGAAGCCCTCGAAAAGTTTGATTCCAAGAACTATGATGTGATCATTTCTGACTACGAGATGCCAGGAATGAACGGAATAGAACTGCTCAAGGCGCTCAAGTCCAGGGGGATCGACATCCCGTTCATCATCTTCACCGGAAAAGGGCGGGAGGTGGTGGCTGTCGAGGCGCTCACCTATGGGGCGACGTATTACCTGCAGAAAGGGGGGGAGCCGCGGTCCCAGTTCGCAGTCCTCGAAAGCCTGATAGAACAGGCAGTACAGAGAAAACGGGCTGAAGAAGAGACGCGCCTCTCAAATCTACGGCTCGCAGAGATCGTAAACTTCCTGCCAGACCCCACCTTCGCCATCAACTGTGAAGGGATCGTCATCGCATGGAACAGGGCGATCGAAGCGATGACCGGGGTGAACGCCCCCGATATCATCGGCAGAGGCGACTATGCCTATGCCGTCCCGTTCTACGGGTCTCCCCAGCCCGGTTTGATCGGCCTGCTGAACGCCACCCCTGAGGAGCTGGACGAGAGGAATTACTCGAATGCCCGGCATGACGGTCAGGCGCTGATCGCCGAGCGGACCTACGTCTCGTTGAAGGGGAAGCCGACTGTCCTCTGGGCCAAGGCCACCCCGCTCTGCAACAACGAAGGGGAGGTGATCGGAGCGATTGAGAGCATCAGGGACGTGACCGAACAGGAGCTCCAGATGGATGCCCTCCAGCAGCGGGTGCAGACCCTGACAGAGCCGGTCGGGGACACCACGAGGCTCGAGTTCACCGATCTCTTCGATATCGATGAGATCCAGCAGATCCAGGACGCCTTCTCCGATGCGACCGGGGTCGCTTCGGTGATCGTCACGCCGGAGGGAACCCCCATCACCAGGCCGAGCAACTTCCGTCGACTCTGTGCCGAGGTGATCCCGGGAGCGCAGAATGGGGCCTCCACCGGTATCCCGTCGATCGCTCTCCCCGACAGCGGGGCTCCCATCTCTGCCGGCGACCGGCAGATCGCCACCTGGCAGATCGGGCAGGTGCTGATCGAGGGGGACGATAAAGAGACGTTGCTGGAGTATGCGGATCGGATCGGGGCTGACCGGGCCGATTGTGCAGAGGGGCTGGCCGGCGTCCCCCAGATGCCACGCGAACAGTTCGAAAAGATCGCAAAGGCCCTCTTTCTGATAGCACGGCAGATCTCTGCCCTGGCCCTGAAGAATCTTCAGCAGTCCCGGATGATCGCAGAACGGATGAAGGCCGAGGCCGATCTGAAGGAGAGCCGGGAGCAGCTCCGGAGCCTGATCGAGTTTCTGCCGGAGGCGATGCTTCTGCACGATCTCGACGGCCGGTTGATCACAGTCAACAAAATGTCGGTTGAGATGAGCGGGTCTTCATCAGAAGAGGCGATGACTGGTGGCGATGTCCTGCAGTTATTCGCACCAGCCGACCGGGAGCGGGTCAGGAAGAACCTGAACCAGACCCTCGCCGACGGGGCCTTCCCGATCACCGAGTACCTGTTCCAGAAAACAGATGGGACGACCATCCCTTCCGAGTTCACCTTCTCGCTTCTCCAGGACCGGAACGGTTTCCCAACCTCGTTCATCGGTCTCGGACGCGACATCACCGAACGCAAAAAGGGTGATGAAGCGATACGGATGGCCAACAAGAAGCTGAACCTGCTCAGTTCGGTGACCCGGCATGACGTGCTGAACCAGTTGACTTCACTCCGCGGATTCATCGATCTGGCAGACGAGGCGCCCGATGACCAGGCACGGAGAGACCTGATGAGTAAGGTGATGGAAGCCGCCGAGAGGATCCATCACCAGATCACCTTCACCGGGGACTACCAGGAGATCGGGCTCGGTTCCCCCCAGTGGCAGGACCTGGGAACAACGATCAGGAGGGCCGCCGAGACGCTGGACCTGCAGGGGATCACCCTCTCGATCGAGGTGGACGCCGGCATGGTATATGCCGACCCGCTCCTGGAGAAGGTCTTCTTCAACCTGATGGAGAACGCAAAACGGTATGCGACCGGACTGGACAGCATCCGGTTCTCCATCGAAGAACAGAACGCCGACTGGGCGGTGGTCTGCACCGATAATGGTCCAGGCATCCCATCATCGGAAAAAGAGAGGATATTCACGGCAGGGTATGGAAAAAACACCGGTTACGGGCTTTTTTTGATCGCCGAGATCCTTTCGATCACCGGCCTCTCCATCAGTGAGACCGGCACACCCGGGGCAGGGGCCCGGTTTGAGATCAGAGTCCCTGCCGACCGGTTCAGGTGTGCCTGATATACCCGGTACCCAACAGGCACCTCTTCTTCAAAGACTTGAGAAGAATCCGTCAGGATTCTTCGATGTGTCCCCAGGACTTGAGAAGAATCCGTCAGGATTCTTCGATGTGTCTTAAAGACGTGAAAAGCATCTCTCGGGTTTCTGAGAAGAGTCCTAAAGACTCGAGAAGAATTCGTCAGGATTCTGCGAAATGTCGCAAAGACATGAGAAGAATCCATCAGGATTCTTCGAAGATTATATACCATCCGCTCTCTATGTGGGTAGCATGAGGGATCGACATGAATGAGGTCTCTGTCCTGATCGGTGGCAGGGCAGGCGAGGGGATCAACAAGGCCAGCATGATCCTGGCCCATCTTCTCGGGCATCTCGGATACCGGATCTATATGTACTATGACTACCCGTCCCTGATCAGGGGCGGCCATAACTTTGCTATCGTCAGGGCGACCGAAGAACAGCGGGGGACCCATCGGGATGCCGTCGACTTTCTGCTCTGCATGAACCAGGAGACGCAGAAGATCCACGAACACCGGGTCAGGGAAGGGACGGTCGTGATCTACGACAGCACGACCACCACCGGCACCGGCATCGGAGTCCCGCTCTCCACGATCCTGAAGGAGGAGCAGGCGCCTGAGATCACCCGGAACTCAGGGATCATCGGGGCGTTCTGCAGGGCGGCCGGGATCAGCTGGGAGGTGGTCGCCGAGGTCTTCACCCATGACATCCCCAAAGCCGCCGCGATCAACCTGCAGGTGGCCAGGAGGGGGTACGACGCGGCCGGCGACGGCCCGGTGCGTCAGGTCCTGGCCCTGGACAGGCCGGTGCTGCCGGTGATGACCGGAAACGAGGCGATCGGGACCGGCCTCGTTCGGGGCGGGCTCGAGACCTACATCTCGTACCCGATGACACCCTCCTCGAGCATCCTCCATTTTCTTGCAGAGGTCGCACTGGAGTACCGGCTGACCGTGATCCATCCGGAGAACGAGATCGCCGTGATGCTGATGGCGCTCGGGGCGGCCTATGCCGGGTCGAAGACCGCCGTCGGCACCGCGGGCGGCGGCTTCTGCCTGATGACCGAGGGGCTCTCGATGGCCGGGATGGCGGAACTGCCGATCGTGCTTGTCGTCTCGCAGCGGCCGGGGCCGTCGACCGGGCTGCCGACATACTCCTCCCAGACCGATCTGCTCTTCGTCTTAAATGCAGGGCAGGGCGAGTTCGTCCGGGTGATCATCGCCCCGGCCGACGCCGACGAGGCCTACCTCTGGTCGGCCCGGGCAGTCTCGCTGGCCTGGGAGTACCAGGTGCCGGTCTTTCTGCTCAGCGATAAGAACCTGAGCGAAGGGCTGTTCAGCGTTACGATTGAACCGGAGGCACTGGTCGCCGCCCCGGTGTCGACACCGGAAACCGGTGACGGGCCGTACCTGCGCTATGCAGTGACCGAGAGCGGGGTATCGCCTCTCAGGGTGGTGCCGGCGAAGGGAGATGTGATCAAGGTGAACTCCTACGAGCATGACGAGGCCGGCATCACCACCGAAGACCCGCAGGTCACGGTGACGATGCAGCAGAAACGGCTCAGGAAGGAGGGTGCGATCAGGGAAGGGCTCGGCATCTATCCAACGGTCAGGGTCTACGGAGACCCGGCGGCCAGCACCGCTCTGGTCACCTGGGGATCCTCCACCCGGGCGGTCAGGGAGGCGGCCGAGACGCTCGGATGCCGGGTGATCCAGCCGGTGGTCCTCTGGCCGTTCCCCCTGCAGGAGATCACGGCAGCCCTGGACGGAGCGACCAGGCGGATCTGCATCGAGCAGAATGCGACCGGCCAGCTCGAACAGCTGCTGACCCTCCACGGTTTCGCACCGGACGGCCATATCCGCCGGTATGACGGCAGACCGTGGTCGATCGACGAGATGAAAACCGCCCTGTCGGAGGTGATCTGAAATGGCGACCGGCGACCTGATCACCCCTACCCAGAACACCTGGTGCCCGGGGTGCGGGAACTTTGCCATCCAGCACATCCTCAAGGAGGTGATCGCGGGTCTGATCAACGACGGGACCCCTGCTGAAAGAATTGTACTGGTGACCGGGATCGGCTGCCATGCCAAGATGGCCGACTACCTGGGGGTGAACAGTTTCTACTCCCTCCACGGGAGAACAGTGCCGGTGGCCACCGGGATCAAGGTGGCCAACCCCGACCTGACGGTGATCTGCTGCGTGGGTGACGGGGACTGCTATGGCGAAGGGCTCGAACACCTCCTCTTCGCAGCCAAGCGGAACGTCGGGATCACGGTGATCGTCCATAACAACCGGGTGTACGGACTGACGACCGGCCAGTACACCCCGACCTCCCCGGAGGGGTTCCCGGGCAAGTCCACGCCCCACGGGACGATCGAACACCCGATCAACCCGCTCACCCTGCTCCTCTCATCGGGGGCCGGCTGGGTCGGACGCGGGTATACCCGGCGGCTCCCGCACCTGAAGGGCCTGATCGATGCGGCGGTCCGGCACCACGGGTTCGCTGCCCTCGATGTACTTCAGATCTGTGCGACCTTCTACAACAGGGCGGCCTGTTACAACGCCCACACCTACGACCTCGCCGATCACGATCCGTCCCGGTTCGAGGACGCATATGCGAAGGCCCACGAGTGGGACTATACCAGCGAGGCGCCGATTCCGCTCGGGATCTTCTTCGACCAGGACCTCCCCAGGTTTGAAGACCGGGTCAGGGAGAGCGCTGCTCCATCGACCGATACAAACGCCGCGATCGGCAGGATCCTCGATCAGCACCGCTGAAAAAAGGTTGTTTCAGATCACTCGGGAAGGGCCGGCTTGGGCACCTGGGTGGCGTCGGCCTTCGGGGTCTGGAGGGGTGCCTGCACTGCAGGTACCGTGGTCTGGACACCGGTCGTCACCGTAGTGATCCCCGATGCCGGTGCGGTCGTGGACTGGGTGGTCGACGTCTGCGCCGGGGCCGCCGTGGTGATCGTCGACGACGTGGACTGCGTGGCTGTCGTTCCTGCGGTCACAACAGCGGACTGGGTCATCGTTGTCCCGGCCGCCGGCACGCCCGTCGAAGACTGGGTCATGGGTATGGTGGCCAGGGTCGTGGCCCCGGCCTGCGATACCGAAGAACCCTGTGAGAGGGAGGTCGAGTCCTGCTCGATGTATGCTGTCGCCGTGGCGGTGACGGTCTGGTTCCGGGTCACTGCCGCCGCGGTGCTGTTGGGCATGGCCGTTGTATACACTGCCGTTGTATTCGCTACTGTCGTATTCGCTGCTGCCGGTACCGGGGTGCCGGTCACGACCGTCGTTGCCGGAACCGTTGTACCTGACGATGACGGGACGCTCTGGTTCACCGGCGTCGACTGGGTTGTCGTGCATCCGGCACAGAGCAGTGCTGCAATCAGGACGAGCCCGATGCCTGCTATGAGTATTCTCTGATCCATTGAAGGAAAGGTACCTGGTCCAGATGTTATATGCTTTCTGTACTTCCCCATCAGCCGAAGCAGAACCGGACGGATGAAGAGAAATCCCAGTGGTGCTCGCGCAATGGATATGTGGGGACACCAGAGAGGGGAGGAGAGAAAGAGCGAGGTGAATCCAGCCGGCCGGGTACAGAGGCCGAATCTCACCGATGCCTTCTTAAACGATGCGATTCTAGAAGAGCGAAGTGTTCGACATTCAGGTTGTTCTTCCCACCGGGTCAGGTTCAGGATTGTACCACTGGATGAAGGCCATCACCATGGAGAAGGGATGGGACTCCGGATCCCCTGACAGTGGAGTCCGGTTCTGCCGGCACGTAACCCCCGGTAGTGGAGCCGGAGGTGGGATTGATGGATTCTGATCCGATCCGGGTGCTGCTGGTCGAGGAGAATCCTGCGGATACCGAGCAGTTTCGGGAGATGCTTGGAGAAGGAGATCACGGTCACTACGAGGTCGTGCATGTCAGACGACTGAGCGAGGCCCTGAATAACCTTCGGGCACGGGGGTTCGACGCGATCCTGCTGGACCTGAACCTGCCTGATGCATCAGGTCTCGATACCCTGGCGAAGGTCCGGGCCGTGGCCGAACATGTCCCGGTGATCGTGGTCAGCGGGCTGGAGGGTGAGGAGAACGCAATCCATGCTCTCCGGAGAGGGGCGCAGACCTATGTCATGAAGGATGAGATGGACGAACCGCAGTTGAGCCGTTCGATTCGATACAGCATCGAGCACGAACGGGCCGAACAGATGATCACCGGGGTGCGTGAATACGCCGTCCAGATCGTCGACGCCCTCCACGAACCGCTGGTGGTTCTGGACAGCGAGCATATCATCCACTCTGCCAACCAGTCCTTTTATCGCCTCTTCCACCTGGAACCCTGGCAGACCGAAGGGCGATCGATCGTCGATCTCGCGACCGGCGAGTGGAAGGTCCCCGACTTCCCCGTCCTGCTCCAGCAGATACAGGGACCGGGCAGCTCCCCCGATGGCTTCGAGCTCAGACATACCTTCCCCGGGATCGGCCGGCGGGTGATGCTGCTGAACGCCCGCTCGGTCCCGGCGATGTCCGGGATGCCAGAGATCTTCCTGCTCTCGTTCCAGGATGTCACGGAACTGACCCGGGCCGAGGAGACCGTCCGGCAGGCGAACAGGAAGCTGAACCTGCTCAACAGCATCACCCGGCACGACATCCTCAACCAGCTGACCGTAATCCTCGGGTACCTGGAGATCCTGGACGGAGCGGTGCCATCCAAGAATAGTCCGGAGTACATCTCGAGGATCGAGGCAGCTTCGACTGCCATCAAAAAGCAGATCCAGTTCACTGCCGAGTACCAGGACATCGGAGCCACCCCCCCGCACTGGCACCGGCTGCAGGACGTGGTCTGGCGGGCCGGCACCAGTCTCCGCAGGTACGGCGTGACGCTCAAAACCGATCTCAATGATATCGAGATCTATGCCGATGCACTGCTCGAACGGGTCTTCTCCAACCTCTTTGAGAATTCTCTCAGCCATGGTATCACAGTCACCGAGATCAGCGTCTCCTGGTCCCCTGCCGGGGACGATCTGCTGCTGATCGTCGAGGACAACGGACAGGGGGTGCCGGCAGAGTTGAAGGAGAAGATCTTCTCGATGGGGTATGGGTCCAGTACCGGGTACGGCCTCTTTCTGATCAGGGAGATCCTGGATATGACCGGGATCACGATCAGAGAAGCCGGCATACCTGGAGCAGGGGCACGCTTTGAGATCAGAGTCCCCAAAGAGACCTATCGGATGCCGCAAGATTAATTATCGTGATCAGTGAAAGTATACTCCGTATACCATCGCAGAAGCCGACGATCGGATGATAAAACTGAGGATGCAGATTTTCCGGGGAGACCTCTCCGGGAGCGATCCGACAGGTGGATCCTGGAGAGGAAGAGGTATCATCGCCAGGGACGGCCAGCACTAGGAGGGAAAACATGATGAACTGGAGAGCAGAACACGGTGACCCGGAAGGATCAGGCGAAACCCTATCCCGGACCAGGGATCTAACCGGATCCAGGGAGATGGGCGACACAGGACAGGTCTATCAGATCCTGCTCATCGAAGACAGCCCGGGGGACGTTCGTCTGACCACCGAAGCCCTCAAAGAAGCCGGAAAACCATTTCTTCTCTCAGTCGTGCCCGACGGTGTCGAGGCCCTGGCATTTCTCTACCGAGAAGGGCGGTACCGGGACGCTCCCCGACCCGATCTGATCCTGCTCGATCTGAACCTGCCCCGACGGAACGGCCGAGAGGTGCTAGCCAGGATCAAAGAGGACAGCAGCCTGGCCAGGATCCCGGTCATTGTGCTGACCATCTCAACCGCAGAGGAGGATATTATTACGTCATATAAGTTGCACGCCAACTGTTACATCATCAAACCGGTGAATCTTGACCTTTTTTTCCAGGTGATCCAGTCCATCGGACGTTTCTGGCTTGAAGGCACTGCAGGATCTATCGCAGGAGAGGTGACGAATGGAACCTGATTCCATACGGGTGTTGCTGGTCGAAGACAACCCTGGCGATGCAAGGCTCGTCCGGGAGATGCTGGCCGAGATCCATACCGATCGGTATGAAGTCGTGCATGTCGAGCGGCTTGCGCAGGCCCTGCTTCATCTGGGCAATGGAAAGTTCGATGCGATCCTGCTGGACCTGAACCTGCCTGATGCCTATGGTCTCTCGACCCTGGTCAAAGTCAGAGCAGCGGCCCCGCATGTGCCCGTGATCGTGGTCAGCGGGCTCGGAGACGAGGAGATGGCGATCCATGCCCTCAGAGAGGGTGCCTACACCTACCTGGTGAAAGGACAGATGAGCGGTCATCTGCTCGACCGATCGATCCGGTACAGTATCGAACGGGAACGGATGGAGCAGATCGTGCAGTTGCAGCGTGCCCGGGAGTACGCCGAGAACATCGTGGACACGATCCGGGAGTCACTGATCGTGCTCGACAACCGTCTGCGGATCGTCTCGGCAAACCGCTCGTTCTACGAGGAGTTTCATGTCACCCCGGAACAGGTCGAAGGGCGGTTCATCCATGATATCGCAGACCAGGAATGGAACATTCCGAAGTTCCTGGCCCTGCTCGAGAAGGTCCTTCACCACAGCTTCAAGTACGAGGGTCTGGAACTGGACCATGAGTTCCCCACCTTAGGCAGGCGTGTGATGCTGCTGAATGCCCGCTGGGTCTACGAGGAGCGGGGGGACACCGATCGGATATTACTCGCGATGGAGGATATCACCGAGCGGAAACGGGCGGAGGAAGCCCTGGCCGACGAGAAAGAGCGGCTCGCCGTGACGCTCTGGAACATCGGCGAAGGTGTGATCGTCACCGATGTCAGCGGATCGGTCATGATGATGAACAGGGTCGCCGAGAGCCTGACCGGCTGGACTGCCGACCTGGCTGCAGGGTTACCGATCGACCAGGTCTATCAGGTGATCGAGGAGAAGACGAGGGACCCCTGCGTGAACCCGGTCACCGCCATCCTCAAAAAGGAAGAGATGCCCGACTCGTCCCATTTCAGGCTGCTGATTGGAAAGGATGGGATCGAACGACCGCTCGGGGACAGTGTTGCCGCGGTCAGGGACAAGGACGGAAAGATCATCGGCGTGGTGATCGTATTCCGGGATGTGACCGCAACTCGGCGCATGGAGGAGGACCTCGCGAAGAACGAACGTCTCGAATCGGTCGGGGTACTGGCAGGCGGGATTGCTCATGACTTCAACAATGCGCTGACAGCCATCGAAGGGAACATCGTCGTCGCCAAGGCGCACCTCAAACCTGAAGAGAAGGCGTACGAACGGCTCTCTGAAGCAGAGAAGGCCGCACATCGTGCCAGAGATCTGACCCGGCAGCTGTTGACCTTCTCACGTGGCGGAAAACCGATCAAGCGGCAGCTCAGTATGAGCGATCTCCTGGTCGACGCGGTCTCGTTCGCACTCTCCGGCTCGGGGGTCAGGAAGAAGCTGGCGATTGCCGGAGATCTCTGGCCGGTCGAGGTGGACGAGGGGCAGATCAGGCAGGTGATCAACAACCTCGTGATCAATGCAGACCAGGCTATGCCTGACGGCGGGATCCTCGAGGTTACCGCAGACAACGTCGTCCTCACCCAGGACCAGGTTCTCTCGCTGAAGGCGGGGGATTATGTCAGGGTCACGATCAGAGATCACGGAATCGGGATTCCAAAGGAGTACCTCTCCAAGATCTACGAGCCGTACTTCACGACCAAGCAGAAGGGGAGCGGTCTTGGGCTGACAGTGGCCTACTCGGTCCTGCGAAACCATGGCGGCTCCCTGACAGTCGACTCGGTTGCAGGAGTCGGTTCAACGTTCACGCTGTACCTGCCGGCCTCGCAGATGCTGCCGCAGGTTGAGGAGGCCCGGGAGATTCAGCCCCTTCGCGGGAACGAACGGATCCTCTGGATGGACGATGAGGCGATGATCCGGGAGGTCGGGGGCGAGATGCTCACACTGCTCGGGTATGAATTTGCCTTTGCAGAGGAGGGGAACCAGGCGATTGATCTCTACAGGTCCGCCCTCGGTACAGCGTCGCCGTTCGATGCGGTGATCCTCGACCTGACCGGGGCCGGGGGGCTCGGCGGCAAGGAGACGATCAAAAAGATCTTTGAACTCGATCCGCAGGTCAGGGCCATCGTCTGCAGTGGCTACTCCAACGACCCGGTGATGGCCAATCATCGCGAGTACGGGTTCCGCGGGGTGCTGACCAAGCCGTTCACGATGAAGGAACTCGACGACCAGATCCACCGGGTGATCGGCGGCGAAGAGTAAAACCCTCCACGTTATCCCTATTTTGCAGAGGTACTTCGCCCGTCGACGCAGGGCTGAGGATTGTTTCAGGTAATTTCGCCGTCAGTGAAGAGAGTAAAAAAGGGTTGTCAGGTCGCCGTGCCCTCCCTGCAGTCTCTCACGCGTGACATTCCCCGTGCCGATCACCGTCTCGAGGAATCCGGCAAGGGCCGTGAGACAGCCGCCGGCCGATCTTCCCAGACCGCGATCCTGTCGGGGTCCAAGGTTGCACTCCTGTGCATTGGCCTGATAAAGCGGAATCCGCGGGTGATGAGCGGCAGATGTCGACCTGCACAAAAAAAGATGGATGGTTTATCTTCAGTTCTTCCGGCCGGCAAGGAGCAGAAGTCCAGCACCTGCCAGTCCAATCAGGGTGATGATACCAGGGAAAGCCCCTGCCTTCTTCGTGGTCGGAACGGTTGTTGCGATCGTCTGAACCGCCATCGTCGGGATGGTCGTTTCGAGGGTGAGGGTCGGCTCACTGATCGTCTGCGTGGTATTCACCGTGGTCGGTACCGTGGTCGGCACCGTGGTTATGATGGTGGTGGGGATCGTTGCGAGGGTGGGTTCGCCGCCGACGCCGGTGTAGACGTCACCGCTGCCAGAGGAACCCGAGTCCCCGAACGAGACCGGGCCGCTCGGAGCGATGTACGGGGTCGCGACCGTTCCCACGGTGTCGACCGGCAGTGGGTTTACGATGACCTGCGTGGGTGCGGCCACTGCTCCGGTTGAGAAGACACCGCTCACGGCTGTTGCGCTCGCCGTGATGTCAGTGAAGGTCGAGAGGTCGGAGGACCAGTACCGGACATGGTCGATCGTGACGGTCAGCGGGGTCGTTCCATCCTTGAGTGCTTTGAGGTTGATGGTCGCTATAGGGTAACTGCCGGCCGGGTACCCGTTCCGGAAGTCGCCGAGTGCGATCCTGATCCTGCCGTCGCCGCCCTCTGCTGCGGTGGTGTTGGAGGAGACCCTGATGTCAGTGGAGACATACTGGGCGACCGAGGGGTCCCATGAGATGTCGACATAGGTGTCGCCGAACGGTGGGTTCCAGGCGTTGTTCACGTACAGGGTCGCACCGCCGGTCTGCCCGACCGCCACATTCCCGACACTGCCGATCGCAAAGACACCGGTGTTGGCCGGGACCGTTGCAGGGCTCGGGTTGAAGGTCTGGACCTGACTCGAGGTGGTTGCAGTCGTCGATGTTGTCGAGGTCGTCAGGGTGGTCGTGGTCTGGGTGGCAGTCGTCACGGTTGTGGACGCGGTGCCGGTGGCGACAACCTCTCCGTTCGAGGCGACCGCCTTGCTGGTGATGTCATCGCCTGAGAGGTCGGTGACCTTGTTGATTTTGATCTCTATTGGTGAGGTGCCGGGGCCGACGACCTTGAACTTGATATGGGCTGCCGGCACATCGCCGGCTGCGATCCCGTTCGTGTGATCAGCGATGTTGAGGGTCAGCAGATGGGAGCCGACCGGTTCTGCCCCGGTGGTGTGCCCTGCTGAGAAGTCGGTGCCCACGTACTGCAGAATTTCATTGTTCCAGTCCATGGTCAGTGCGATGTCGCCGCTGAGGGGGTTCAGGTTGTTGTCAACATACAGCGTTGCTTCCACAGTGTCGCCCACTGCAGCATTTGAGATCTCCGGGATGTGGAACTTCACAATCCCTGAAGCACCTGCGCATGAGACGCAGACGAGGGTGAAGAGTACAAGTACTCCAATCGCCTTCAGAACTTTCATCATAGTACAATTACTGGTCAGATGATATGCTTTGCGGACGGTACAAAAACGCGCACAAGCCTTCATTTTCGATTTGCTCTCAATTTCAACCAGATCAGGTTGTCCAGGGAAAAATTATTGCGCCCGGGACGAGATCAATTTTTTGGAGAAAATTGCTCTGTTTTGGATAAATTCACCAAATTACGGTTGATTTTCCCATTCTTCCTGATCGTATCGGCGTGGTTTTTTTTAAGTGGTAAGGATATCACATTGACCACAACGGGAGATGCACCATCACGTATACCCCGGTTGGAGAAGAAAATTTGAGTTATTCTATTTATAATAGTTCATATCGCCCGGGTTTGATCCTGATCAATGGACACAATCAGACCATACGAAGGACGCAAAACAGTGTTTGTGAATGGGCAGGAGCTGCCGCCTTCAGCACCAGAAAAAAGGAATAGGTGTCTCTATCAGGTCCTCCGTCCGGCGAGGAGGAGGACTCCTGCAGCTGCCAGGCCGAACAGGGTGATGAAACCAAAATCAGCTCCAGCCATCTTCGTGGTCGGCACAGTTGTCGTTGCGTTCTGCACATTCATCGTGAGGGTCGACTGTATGATGAGGGTCGGTTCGCTGGTCGCGGGAGTGGTGGTGGAGGTGACGATCTCTGTGGTCGGTACCGTGGTCGGAACGGTGGTGGCTGTGGTCATGGCTGTGGGCTCACCGCCGACACCGGTGTAGACGTCGCCACCGCTGGACGAGCTCGAGTCCCCGAACGAGACCGGGCCGCTCGGAGCGATGTACGGGGTCGCGATCGTTCCCACGGTGTCGACCGGCAACGGGGTCACGATAACCTGGGTGGGTGCAGACACCGCTCCGGTTGAAAAGACACCGTTCACTGCAGCTGCACTCGCCGTGATATCGGTGAAGGTCGAGAGGTCGGAGGACCAGTACCGGACATGGTCGATCGTGACGGTCAGCGGGGTGGTTCCGTCCTTGAGTGCTTTGAGGTTGATGGTCGCGATCGGGTAACTGCCGGCCGGGTACCCGTTCCGGAAGTCGCCGAGCGCAACCCGCACCCTGCCGTTGCCGCCCTCTGCTGCGGTGGTGTTGGAGGGGACCATGATATCGGTCGAGACGTACTCGGCGATCGAGGGATCCCAGGTGACATCGATATAGGTGTCACCGAACGGGGGGTTCCAGGCGTTGTTCACGTACAGGGTCACCCCGCCGGTCTGCCCGACCGCCACGTTCCCGATGCTTCCTATCGCAAAGACACCAGTGTTGGCCGGGACCGTCGCCAGCCCCGGGTTGACGACCTGGACCTGGTTCGATGCCACCGTCGTCGATGGGGTGACAATAGTCGCGGTTGTCTGCATGACCGTGGTCTGGGTCGTCGTCACCGCTGCCGTGGACGCGGTGCCCGTGGTCGTTACCTGTCCGTTCGTGGAGACGGCCGTGCCGGTGATGTCAGCCCCGGAGAGGTCGGTGACCTTCACGACCTTGATCTCGATCGGGGAGACGCCCGGTGCAAGAACCTTAAATTTCAAACGGGCTACCGGGACATTATCCCCGATCGCAATACCGTTCGTGTGATCTGATATCAGCAGATGGAGCTGGTGGGTACCGTACGGCTCTGCAGAGGTTGTGTGCCCGGCAGAGAAGTCGGTCCCCTGGTACTGGATGATCTCAGTGTTCCAGTCCAGGTTCAGCGAGATGTCGCTGCTGAGTGGTTTTAAGTTGTTGTCGATGTACAGCGTTGCATCCACCGTGTCTCCCACGGCGGCGTTTGAGATCTCAGGGATGTGGAACTTCACCATCCCTGATGCGCCGGCAGACGAGACACAGACCAGGGTGAAGAGGAGCACTCCCATGATCGGCAGGAATTTCATAATTTTACACTGGCCGGTCTGATTATAATACTTCCGGACCCCAAATTCGGCGTAATCAATCGTTATTTTTTGATTTGGAGAGGGATTGGCGGATCATTTCGGTCAATGCCGGACACATCCGGGCTCATGAAACACAGAGCGGCGTCCCAGGTCACCCGTCGGGGTCTGCGCGCATATCATGAGACGAGAATCTGCTCACCTCAGAGTGGATGTCCCTCTGGGATCCAGATAATAATTACTGAAAATATGCCGGTTTTTTACGAATTCAAAGGAGATTTTTGGAGATGATGAGATCTGGCCGATATTCCCTCAAATTTGAAATCTTCCCGGGAAAAAATCGTTCAATCACAATTTAAAGAGTACATTTCAGATATTTCTCAGGAGGACCAGAGAAAATATCAATCCAACCGGGATTTGCTCCCCTTTTCAAACATTTCCCGGAAAAAATCTCTCCGATTCGGACCAGCTGGTCAACACCCCGCCGTACCATCACGTTTCAGATCAGCATGGCCTTTGAACTTTTCAATCATTAAATAAGTTCTGATTTACAATCCGGAACGGGGGTACCTCAATCCCTGACAGAGGCCGGGATCCGGGCTCTCAGAACAGAAAGCCAGGAATTATCGTCCGTTTTAAAAACTGATCGAGAAAAATCGCAGGAATTTTGAAAATTCCTGTAATTCTTTGAGTTTTGATTATTACGATCTCCGGATAAAATGTATTCACCAGATATGGCCCTGGATCGATGAATTGATCGGGAAATTTTCCTCAGATTTGATCAATCTCCGACCGGGACCAAAGTCAGATCCCACCAGACCTCCTGAACCTTCATCTATTATTTGCTGCAGCACCAACACCTCTGATGAATATCGTGGTGAACAGGCCAGAGCACGGCGTTCATCACACCAGGGGACCGGAACCCGGTCCCCGGTCTTAAGACAGTGTATGCCGGTGATGCATGGTCAGTTACAATCTCAGCCCCTCGATGCTCTCGCGATACTTCTTCTTTGAGTGCCCGCGGTACCTGCGGTACCATGCGACCCCGAAAGCAGTCCGGATGATCCAGCAGATCCCGGCCGGCAAGGTCTGTACCGCCCCGGCTGCAAAAGCCCTCCTCGATGCCGGGTTCTCATGGGAGGAGCAGGTGGTCAGGAACCTTAGCGGCCAGGTCCAGGTCGCATCAGGGAGCGGCCCGCTGCACGAGCGGGTGCTCGAATGGCAGGAGACCCTGGCCGGCCTCTCCAGCCTCTCTCCAGGGCAGCACCTGTACCAGCCGACCCTGCAGCCGCCTGTCGACTTCCTCTCCCAGTACGGGGTCGGCAGCGACCTCTGCAGGTTCGGGATCAGCAGACCGGACCTGATCCGCTGCTCGATGGTCCACGGCGAGCCCAAACTGCAGATCATCGATGTCAAGGCCAGCGAGATGCTGAAGGGAAGCCACCGGATCCAGGTGACCCTCTACGCCCGGATGCTGCAGGAGGTGCTGAGAGCCAACGATCTCCCGCTCGCCGCCGACCAGGTCCAGGCCGGGATCTGGCTGTACAACAAACCCGAACCGGTCTGGTTCGATCTCCTCCCGTCACAGCGGATCCTCGAGGACTTCTTCTCGCACAAGCTCAGGGAGATCCTGACCGTCAGCCCGGAAGACCTCGGGTGGCACCTCTATTACCGGTGCGAGTGGTGCGAGTTCTACGAGCACTGCCGGGAGGAGGCCGAAGAGAAGAGGTCGGTCTCGCTCCTCCCATTCCTCTCGGTCGCCGGCAGGGCCTACCTCCGCGAGGCCAGGTGGGAGAAGAGCGGATCGGTCGACACCCTCGACGACCTGACGGCCTGCCTCGAACGGGACGATGCACCCGCGATCTGCAACGGCTGCGGTTCCCTCCGGAACAGGCGGGAGCGGTACATCCATGCCCTGCAGGCCCTGGATCAGCAAAAAATTGTCAGGCACAGCGGTTACTCGGTCGGGTTCCCCAAACACGAGTCGGTCCGGATCGTGCTGACCCTGCAGGAGAACCCGGTCGACGGCACGATCTATGCCGCCGGCGTCCGGCGGTTCAGCGGGAACGACGGGCCGTTTGGAGACCTGTTCAACAGAACGGTCTTTGTTGCAAAGAACGCAGAGGAGTGTGCCACGGTCTGCGCCAGATTCGTCGACCACCTGCATGGACTGCTGGAGATCGTCGACGGTTACAACCGCGACCATCCGGAGTGGAACGAACAGCTCTCCCTGCAGACCTACGTCTTCGACACCTACGAGCAGCACCTCTTCAATAAACTCCTGTACGAGGCCGTCAAGGATCCGGACCTCGCCCAGAAGGCGCTGGCCCTCCTCTTCCACTTCCAGGACACGACCCTCTCGGAGGCCGACCTGCACCCGGGCCAGGAGGTCCCCTTCCCATTGATCGTCCTGACCGGGGTGATCCGGAGGTTGGCCGCACTTCCGATCTCAATCTTCTACCGGCTCCCCGAAGTCCTGAAGGTGCTCCCTGACCCTTACTTTACCCAGGAACTGCCCGTCTCCAAGCGGTACTGGTTCGACCTCTCCAATACGCTGCGGAGCGATGCGATCCTCTCGGTCTGGAACGGGCAGAACGTGGAGGCGGGCGTCGAGGCGATCCAGGGGGAGCTCGCACGGAGGCTCGATGCGACCTCGGCGGTCGTGTCAGGGATCCGGTCGGCACTCGGCGAGAGCCTGGTCGCCTGGGCCCCGAAGTTCCACCTCCCCTCCCCAATGGACTTCTCCCATCCCCTCCTCTCCAGGCTCGCATTCATCGTCCGGTACGAGTCGTTCATCGCGGCCCTCGAAGTCCGGGAGAAGCGGTCGCTCCCGGCCTCGGAACGGCTCGAACAGGGGATCGGCGTGCCGGTGATCTCCCTCGGCGATGATCTCTGGGAGCTCGAGGCACCGCTCGACCCGTACCTCTTCGAGGCGCAGGGAGGACTCCGCCTGATCGTCCCGCCCGGGGATGAGGGGGAGCGGGCCCAGCTCTGCTACGACGATTATGAACGGAGAAGGAAACGGTACACGCAGAAGAACTCGATCGTCAGACAGGCATCGGTGGAGGGTGCGGTCCCCGACCTCAAAACCGGGCTCATCAAACGCGTCAGCCTGAAGGTCGAGCATAAGAAGGAGTTGGACCCGTTTCAGAAAGGCGACCATGCGGTCCTCTTCCCGGTCTTCATGGACTACAACGTCGACACGATCATCAGCCGGCTGAGCGAGTGCGACCTGGACGGCACCGACCTGATCCGGCTGATCGAGGAGCCCCTGGCTGTGGCAACGACCATCACCGAGGATCCCGGGTTCGTCGGAGCGGCCAGGGGCTATGCAGCCGCCCATCACCTGACCAGCAGCCAGAAAGCGGCCTTCGACCAGATCCTGACGAACCGGCTGACCCTGGTCTGGGGACCGCCCGGCACCGGCAAGACCACGTTCCTATCTGCAGCGATCCTCTCCCTCGTCCAGGCCCGGCAGGACCGGAGACAGGGGATCCGGATCCTGGTCACGGCCTTCACCCACAGCGCCGTCGAGAACCTGCTCAGCAAGGTCCAGTCCCAGGTCCACGACCTGCCGGTCGGAAAGGGGGTCCGGGTCGTCAAGATCGACCGGGACGAGACCTATCGGCGGAACGGCCCCGCCTCGACCACCAACGATGCGATCAAGGCCGGCCTCTTCGCCGACGACCCGTCGCTGGTGCTCGGCGGGACCGTGTACGGGATATACAAGGCGTCCGGCCACCTGGCCCCCTTCGACCTCTTGATCGTCGACGAGGCCTCGCAGCTCAGGTTCGGCGAACTCTCGCTGGCCCTCGCCGCACTCCGACCCGGGGGACGACTGGTCTTTGCCGGCGACGACCAGCAGCTGCCGCCGATCATCAAGGGCGAATACCCCGAACCCGAGGACGGTCTCCCCGGGCTGCACGAATCGATCTTCCGGTACCTCCGCCTCCGCGACGACCACGATCGTCCCCGGTACACGGCCGAACTGCTCGAGAACTGGCGGATGAACAGCACCCTCTCCCGGTTCCCGGCGGCGGCCCTGTACGGGGACGGCTACCGGCCGGCGACACAGGCCCTTGCAGAGCAGCGGCTCGCCCTCAAGCCGACCGGCCGGCCGGGGAGCGCCCTCGATGCGATGCTGGCCTGGATCCTCGACCCGGCGTACCCGCTGGTGCTGGCCGTGCTCGAGGATGTCCAGGCCACGGTCGAGAACCAGGTCGAGGCCGGCATCGTCGCAGCCCTCGTCGTCCAGCTCCGCGAACGGCTGCTCGACCCGGAGAGCGACCAGGTGTACCCGCTGACCATGGATGGAGACCGGCAGTTCTTTGACGAGGGGCTCTTCATCGTCTCCCCGCACCATGCCCAGATCGAGGCGATCCGGAAGGCCCTGAACGGACTGTGGATCTGGCACAGCCCCCCGTTCGTCGACACCGTCGACAAGATGCAGGGGCGGGAGGCCGACGCCGTCATCGTCAGTTACGGGGTCAGCGACCCCGAGACGGCACAGCGGGAGGCCACCTTCATCTACAGCCTGAACCGGCTGAACGTCTCGGTGACCAGGGCTAAAAAGAAGTGTATCACCTTTCTGCCCCGGCCGCTGCTGACCCCCTCGTACGAACTGCTCCAGCACGAGGAAGGGCTCAAGGGGCTCGGGCACATGCTGAGCCTGCAGGCGTTCTGCAGAGAGAACGGGGAGATGCGGACCTTCTCGTTCGGTTCAGAAGAGACCGGAGAGGTCAGGCTGACCGTGCTCCGGACCCGGGCGGACTGACCCGGGGCCCACTACTTCGTTAATTCTCCTCGGCGTCTCTTCCATTCACCAGCGCTCCACGTTTTCTTTGGCTGTCCTGTTGTATGCGTTTGGAATTTTCCAAACGACCCTGGAGGTATCCAAGGTCATCTGGCGGCCGGCTTCGGACGCTCTATCCTATATTCTCTGGTGAAACCGTCTCATAATGTTGGGTTCGAATTATTCCAGATTCTGAAAATTAAGATCTTCTGTTTGATCATCTGTTGTTGAAGTGGGATCGAATTTTAGGCGGAAAGACCGACAATCCAACATGATCGTTGCTTATATCCATTTTTTATGAAAAGGTGCCGGGGCTAAAATTTTATTTTTATCAATTTTTCAAATAAAAAAATTAAGTGTCGCATATCGTTGAATAGTGCTGACATTCAATTTTTATCAAACACTTTTATCATCTTGTGAGATGGAGAAAAATTATGAAATTCTTCACATCAAAGCATTTCAATATTTTACTTTTTTTGTTTTTTTTCCTATTCGCCTCGTTATTTTTATTTGAATTTATCATGTTTACCCAATCGTACCTATGGTTCTATCTTCTCATTGTATCATTCATTGGTATCCTTGGGATTACAGGGTCGCTTTTCTATGAAAAGAGGAGATGGGTGTATGCCATCCCTTCATTGATTGTTAGTCTATCGTTAATTGTAAATTATATTATCATGGTTACGGTTCAGAACTCGACGTCCTCAAGTCCATCGTATGTTCTAGCGAC
The DNA here is from genome assembly GCF_052055875.1 of Methanosphaerula subterraneus. Taxonomy (GTDB): domain Archaea; phylum Halobacteriota; class Methanomicrobia; order Methanomicrobiales; family Methanospirillaceae; genus Methanosphaerula; species Methanosphaerula subterraneus. The sequence continues at coordinate 387,179 of NZ_CP170508.1, read as the reverse complement.
ATTATCGGAAGTTTTATACTTGTCCCTTCCCGCCGTGGTTACCATTTTGCATATTGGATTGTATGTCTCAGGTTTGAAGCATGCAGGAAGTCTTGCATTAGTGACTGGGGCATTGAGCATTTTCCCGATACCATCCCTCTTTCAAGATTTGATAAGGATACAAAACTTGTTGCAGGGTATTCCTGTGCTAAGCTCAGAGGATATTGTTGTATTTCTGTATATGCTCGTTATTATGCCGATTATTGGGGTTACGATTCTCTGGGAGGGGTACTCACTCTATCGAAAACGGATGAATAATCGAGGGTATCCTTCGACCCTTGATGCCTGTTTGAGTAGCGCGCCAATGACGTAACGCCTCATTTTGTCATACCTGGATCGAAGTATTGAGAAATTTTGGTGTATAAAAACTCTATTCGGATACCTTTCTCTACCTGGCGAAGAACAGCTCCGGTAGTGTACAGACGTGATGAAATAACTCATGGGCCCTGAATTCAACCTTGAATTGGAGAGAGGAGAATTATGGCAGAGACCCATCATCCCACTTTTCGGAGCAAGGCTTTTTTTGGATGATTATCGATCGTTGTAGATGTCTACACGCTCCTGGATGAAGATTATTTTACAAAATTAGCGACCCACTGCGCCCCAGGGGGTGAAAAAAAGATTCACCCCTGCTGGTTCAACTGGTCCAGGTACTCCTGGAAGAGGTGGATCTTGGTGCTGATCGGGAACGGGATCCCGATCGTCGAGATGACGGCCTCTCCCTTGCTGAGGGTCTGCACCTCGGTGTCCATCGGGGTCAGGTCCTGTTTTGCCGATCCGGCGATGATCTGCCGGTCGTTCTGGTCGGAGAGGCCCATCTCGATGAAGGTGTTCATCTGGGCGAGGATACGGGAGTCGATGTTCTTCGGCTGCTGGGTGATCGCACAGAGCCCGACCCCGAACTTCCGCCCTTCCATCGCACACTCGCGGAAGATCTGCGTGCTCATCCCCGCGGCAGAGAGGACCCGCTGGGCCTCCTCGATGACGATCAGCACCTGCGGCGGTTCCCTGACGATACCGTCCGGGTGCGGCGCATTGACGGCGTTCACCCGTTCATGCAGGATCATCCTGGTGATCGCAGAGAGGATGAAGAGTTCGCTCCGTTCGCTCATTCCCGGAATATCGATCAGCACCAGTTTCTGCTCGTTCAGTTCCTCGATGATCGATCGGATCGAGGAGCCGAGCCGGCCGAGGAACCGCTGGTTGCTGTGGACGAGCGACTCGATCCGCCGCTGGATCATCCGGAGGGGACCGGGATTGGCGGACCGCAGGACGTCCGCCATCTCAGGGTGCCGGCCGATCCCGGCGGTGACCTTGGTCACCGAGGGGAGGGAGTCGACCCCTTCGTTGATGAAGAAATCGATCACGTCGCTCCCTTTGAAGGTGTCCAGCGACTCCACGATCTCCCAGAGCAGGGGAGAGAGTTCGTACAGGATCCCGAGGTCGCTGATCCGGAAGTCGTCGTGCTCCAGGCAGAGCTCCTTCATGCCGAACCGTTCCCGTTCCTCCTTCGGCCTGACCGAGTAGATCGAGAGCCCCTCGCGGCCGGGCAGGTAGTCGGTCAGCCCCCGGGTCTGGGCCCCTGACTGCTCGGTGCGCCCCTGGACGTACTCGCCGTGCGGGTCCACGACCAGCATCCCGATCGTCCGCCGCTTCATGCAGGAGATGCAGAAGACCTTCATGAAGTTACTCTTCCCCATCCCGGTGGTCGCAAAGACCCCCATATGCTGCGACAGCACCTTGCTCGGGACCCCGACCTTCACATCAGGGAGTACCCCGAGGCCGGTCCGCATCTCGCCGACCTCGATATCCCCCATCACCTCTTTTAAGAAGGCGAAGTCCTCGGCACCCGGGGTCCTGACCTCCGAGAACCGGGACGGGATCGTCCGGATGGACCGGAATTGCTTTTTATCATCGATGAATCCGAGCGGGGTCGCGTGAACCTCGATGAAGACGTCCTGGTCAGGGGCCGGCTGCGGTCCGCCGCAGGTGGCCGTATCCCAGTGCGGCTCGTCGTGGTTGGTGTAGTGGGACAGGTCGGTCACCTTGGCGAAGAAGGTATACCCCTTCTCCCGGTCGGTGATCTTGACGACATCGCCGACGAAGACCTTCGCTCCATGCGGGACGATGTACCGGTACGCGAGCACCGTCGTTCCGAGGAGGCGGTAGGTCGGGCTGTCGCAGAGCGGCTGATAACTCTCTTCGCTGCTATTCATGGGGTCACCTGGTTGCCTGATCTGATATCGTCCTTCTGCGGGGATATGTGTTTAGGAGAAGAGCTTAATTACCGCTCCATCGGTCACGCTACGACCCGTTCCGGGTGGGTGTAGACGATCATGCCGGCCCCGGTGACCTCGCCGATCAGGGTGATCCCGGACTTCTCTGCCAGGTCGATCGCGAGCGCCGTGGCCCGACCGAACGAGGCGAGGACCGGGAACCCGGCGATGGCGCAGGTGATGACGATCTCGGCCGTGATCCGGCCTGAGGCGGCGAGCCATGCCCCCGGGCCGACCTTCTCCTGCAGCTGCCGGCCGATCAACCGGTTGACGGCGTTCTGCAGCCCGTGATCCTCGGCGCTCCAGACGGCGTCGGGCATGACCAGCGCCGCTGCATAGAGGTCGCCGGTGGCGGCCAGCGGCACGGCCGTGAGCAGGTCGTTGACCCGGGTCCGGATCGTCTCGGCTGAGAGGGACGCCGTTGCGGTGACCGCCGGCAGACGCTGCTCCCGGATCCGGGCGGCCGCCCCGCCGCAGCCGCTGACGACGACCCTTCTGGAGACGACGACCCGGAACGGGTCCCGGGTCAGCACCTTCACAGACTGCCCCTCGACCATCACCGACTCGACCTCGTTCATCCCCTCGATGATCTGCTCTGAGAAGAGGTAACCGAGGGCGAGATCGGCCGGCCGACCCGGGACGGTCATCGTCGACATGATCTGCCGGCCGTTGAAGGTCAGCACCAGCGGGACCTCTTCGACCACCTCGGCGGTGACCTCCTCGCGGCTTCCCCGCCGTTCCCGCAGGGCCGGCACCGTGATGACCATTCAGACCCCTCCGGCGACCTCGCCGACCGCGGCGAGCAGGGTGTCGACCTCGGTGCTGTTCGAGTACAGGTGCAGGCTCGCCCGGACCGTCCCGTCCGGGATGCCGAGGTGCTCCATCAGGGGCATACAGCAGTGGTGGCCGGACCTGACCAGCACCTCGGCGTGCTCGTCCAGGTAGGCGGCGACGGTGTGCGGGTCGAAGCCGGCGACATTGAACGAGACGACCCCGATACGGTCGGCCGGGTTCTCTGGGGCGTAGACCGTGACCCCTTCGATCCGCTGCAGCCCGTCGATCAGCCGGGTGGTCAGGGCGGTCTCGTGCGCCCGGACCTTCGCCATCCCGACCTGCTCCAGGTAGTCGACGGCGGCGCCGAGACCGATCCCTGCTCCAATCGCCGGCGTCCCGGCCTCGTACCGGGCGTAGCCTTCGGCCAGCGTATACCCGGTACTGGAGACCGAGCTGACGGCTCCGCCGCCGAGGAGGAGGGGCTCGAGGATCGACTCCTTCATCCAGAGCACCCCGGTCCCGGTCGGGCCGAGCATCTTGTGGCCTGAGAAGGCGAGGAAGTCGCAGTTCAGGTCATTGACGTTCACCGGCATATGGGGGACGGACTGGGCCGCGTCCACCAGCAGCAGGGCGCCGTGGTCATGGCAGATCTTCGCGATCTCCCGGACCGGCACGATCGTCCCGAGCACGTTCGAGGCCTGCGTGACCGCGACCAGCCGGGTGGTGTCGGTGATCGCCTCCTCGAGGGCGTTCATATCCAGCAGCAGGTCCCCGCCGATCGGGACGACGGCCAGGTCGGTCTGCTGCTTCTCAGCCAGGCGCATCCAGGGGAGCAGGTTGGAGTGATGCTCGAGGACGGTGGTGACGACCCGCTCCTTCGGGCAGAACCCGAGTCCGTAGGCGACCATCGCGATCGCCTCGGTCGCGTTCTTGGTGAAGACCACCTCCCCCTGCTCCTCGGCGCCGATGAACCGGGCGACCTTCTTGTGGGCATGCCAGTACCGCTGGGTGGCCACCTGCGTCAGCCGGTGGACCCCGCGGCCGACGTTGGCCCGGTAGGTCCGGTCGTATTCCATCACGGCATCGAGCACCGGGGCCGGCGAGATGCTGGTCGCGGCGCTGTCCAGGTAGACCAGGCCGGCGGGGAGGGGGAAGTCCTTCCGGTACCCCGATATCAGGTCTGGCTGCTCGTCGGGCTGCCGGCCGGCAGGCTCCTCCTTCTGTTCTATCAGAGGTGCCCCAACGACGGGCTCGGGCACCGGCACCGGTCTGGCCGGCCCGGTGGCCAGCGTCCCCTTCTCGGTTATGGCGAGCCCGTGCTCTCTGCAGATCTCGGACATCTTCGGCGGCAGTTCCCGCCACCGCCAGAGACCCCAGGTGGCATACTCCTCGGGCAGCCCCTTCTGTGCTGCCCATGACGCCAGGAAGTTCTGCCACCTGGCCTCCAGCGGAGGGTGCGTCTTCTTGATCAGTTCGCCCTCGGCCTCGAGCATCGCCGGGCAGAGGTAGCAGCCGAGCCGCTCGAACCCCTCCTCGTACAGGGAGTTGAACGGGACCTTCCGCCACCAGAGGTAGAAGAAGACCTCGATCGCCCGCCAGTTCCGGATGGGGGAGATGTTCAGCTGCAGCGGGTTGTTCGGGTTCTGGCTGGTCTCTTCGAGGCCGGCCCGGTTCCAGGACTCGTACCAGCGGTTGCCCTGCACGGTGACGCAGGGGCCGGTGGCGGCCAGGTACCGCTTGAGCGGGTGGAGCTTCAGGCTCTTGCAGCACCAGCGGTTGTCCTTCCCCGGGGGGCCGGCCTTACTGACCGAGGCCCAGAAGTCGCCGCCGCTGTCGATCACTTCGACGCCCTGCTCCCGGACGAAGTCGACGGTCTCAGGGAACTCGAGGCCGGTGTTGATGAAGAAGGCGTTCGTCACCCCGGCCCGCCTGGCCAGGGCGAGGGCGGCGGTGCTGTCCTTGCCGCCCGAGTACGAGACATTGACGGTCGGCCGGTCGTGCATGTGCTGTTTGATGGTCCTGACCGCGAACCGTTCCAGGTTCTTGAGGTGGAGCCGGTTCTGGTGGACGGCCTCCTGCCAGTCGGGGTTTTCGAAGGTCTTCGCTTCGAAGGGCGACAGCTCCTTGACCCGGATCGTCCCTTCCCGGAGCACGCCGGTGCCGTACCGCTGCCGGTACTTCACGATCACGGTCCCTTCCGGCTCGTCGGTGGTCACCTCGACCTTCTTGCCGCCGAGCCGCCGGCCGGCCAGGGTGGCCGGGTCGGCCGCGGTGGAGAGGTCGACGATCCCCTTGGTCACCATCGGGACCACCCAGGAGAGGGACTCGGGGGCGATGTCGAACCGGTACTGCCGGTCGACGGGGTCGAAGACGAGCCAGCCGAACCGGGCGCCGTTGGCGATGACCAGGTCGTTCCGGTCCATCCCGCCGGTCTTGTTGAGGAGGAGGATGGTCGGGATCTTCACATCGCCGAACCGGGCGCTGACCAGGTCCTGGATCAGTGCTGCATCGGCGCGAAGGGCCGGCCGGAGATCGTACGGCTGGAGGAGGGGGAGTTCCTCTCCGTCCCGGCCGCAGGCGCAGGATCTGGCCAGCAGGGGGACATTGCAATGGGTGCACCAGTAAAGGGTTTTTTTCACCGGCGGCTCGCGAAACATATTTATTATTTTGCTTCTGGGTCTGATAATAGCCACGCTCGGGGATGGTTGGGGGGTGGGGTATTTTCTGTACTTTATCATTGATGCATGCCGGCGCTCGGGGTACGGGTCCGCTTGGTCCTTGAGGCCCTGATTGACATCACCTTCCTCGCGATAGAGTATATAATATGCAAGACCTACAGTGGCCAAATCAATTCACTTGACTTTGATGAGAACGGATCCTGGTGATTATCGAGAATTAAGCAGGTAATAAACGAGAACATGATCAACCAGGAACCTTATTCCATCTCGACTGGCTCCTCGATCACCGCGCAACGTCTTCCACGCCTGCAGGCGATCTCCATCCTCTAAATCATCAAACCACTCAACAAGGCTTATACAAAGAAACACTCTAATAAACAGATTCTGATAAAAAAAATTAGATATAATTCTTATTGCTTCGTCTTTGGATATCCAGATCGATTATTCCAAACAATTCTTACATCCCCAATTATTTCTGGTATACCTGTGACAATGTCAACGTTTTTTTTTTCTGGTTTCTTTCTATACTGCTCAATTGTGCAGATTAATTCCGGAATAAGACCTGAAGATTTAAGTTTTCTTTCCCGAAAATCTTCAGACATCACATTGATGTGAATCAATGAAACCGGCAAATATTTTTCAATGCAATAAATTGGAGTTAAATTTCTCCCGTATTTTATTGATTCATTTATTAGTTTCCTAAATTCTTTCCGAATAATTGTTTCAAGGTCTTTTCCATTCGGTTTAATCACAAGACTCAATTTTATTGTAACCCCCAATCGATATCTAAATATTTGGCCGGATCTTGGTTCCATGGCAAAACCATCATTAATAACTCGCTGATTTTCCAAAATTATAGAAATATTAGAGATAACACCATTGAAAATAATGACCATTCTCCCCAACAAGCGAAAAAATATATTATTTTTATGATGAATTAACGGGAATTCTATTGCATTTATAATAATTGAAGTATCATCGAATCCCTCTTTTTCTGAAATTTGAATTTTTGTTTTATTAACTGCTGCGAATCCTTTTGGATAGTATTTTGATGAAAAACTAAAAAAATACCTTGAATATTCCTTTCCAAAGAACGGAGTAAATTTATAGACACCTTTGATAGTCCCAATTAAGTAAAATAGAAAACGTATTTGGCTTAAAATGGAGTCGCCGATATAGATATTCAATTGGCTTTCCTTTTTGTAAATTTCTGATTCAATGCAACCCCGTACTTCCCAGCCGGGAGCTGATAATTCCTCTTTTATTTCTTCAAAAAGAAACGATGATGGTAACAAGGTTCTATTATTCTTGAGAATTATGTGATTTGAATAATAAAATGTAAGATATGCCAACATCATCGCATTGCAGAAATCTAGCAGATCGTCAAATTCTGCAATGAATTGTCCAATTAAATAATCTTCCTCATTTCCCTTTTTATCAATGAATGTAACATTGTTATTTCCGTAAATAACGCCTCCATGTGCAATTCCATTTCGGATAATATTTGAAAATGGACAAAAATCTGAGAATTTTTTGTTAAGGTTTTCTAAACGACCGTTGAGTTCTAGATACAATATCGGATTATTTTTCTCAAGTTGAACAAATGCTACAATTGGATTGATTACTATACGGTATACCCCTTCAATAAGTCTGAGATAATTTGGCAGTATAAAATAATCACAAAAATTGATTAATTCAATTTGATCATCTGGGAGTTTAATATCATGAATCGGAAGCAAATTTATCTCAGATAAATTTCGATTTGCTAAGTTCATCTCACGAGATTCATTCCTTAAAAAGTTGAGAAGATCATCTTGATATTTATTAAAAAAATCAGAATAAACCTGGATTGCCTGATTAAAAATTTCTCTGGAGTAAAACTTTTCAGGCCTATTGAATAGATATCTTCCAAAAAATAACGGGATTCGTGTGTTATTATCAAGTGTTGGAAATTTTTCGAGAATCGTGGATCTTCGAGAATCATGAATACTACGGATAAAGGGATCTGGATTCATTGGAATACAATCCATTCATTTTTCAAAGGTTATAGTAATTCTCATTTCTTTCACAAGATTGGAACCCAAGTTAATTATCGTTCGTTAACTTGGTGATCATTTGCGAAAGGAACCACAAAATCATCGGTACATATGAAAATCTCGCAGCATGATCCTATAACGATATTATCCGTTCTTCAAGAGAAAAACATTAGTAAATAGTTCTTTATTTATTATTGTTCAGGAGTTGTTGATGCCATTAGAAATTGCAGAAATTGATATACCTCAAATCAGAAATACCTTTGAATTCGAAAACCCTTTTTTGGTGAAATGTATCGACGAAATCACTTTTATAAATAAGTCAAATAAAATCATTAATTCGATTTATATTGATATCTGCGACATCAAAATCAAATTAAAGATTAAAGACTCAACTGGAAAAAACCTTATATTTTCTGATTGGGGTGACAATCCAGATTGTCAGAGGGAATTATCACAAAGCCATGCACAAGGTTTCAACTCTAATAACCCTCGGTCGCTGATTATCGAATTTAAGAAAGAAATCCGACCCAGAGAAAAAAATATAATATTCCTTGAATATTTTAAGGAATTTAGCCAAATCGACCCATCTCAAAATGTGTTGCAGTTCCTTCTCCCAGCTTCATCTAGCCGGTTCATCACATTAACATTCGCAAAGAATTACGTGACCAGAGTTACCTCAAAGATTTCTAAAAATGGTAGTGATGAATTACCTTCAATCATATCGAGCGATACTGAAGGAGTAATAATTAGAAATAGTATTTTTTTCTATCAAATAAATATCCAAAATACAGAATTGTACAAACTCTTGGAGGTTAGTTTTCACAATTCGATGACCTCCAACGATAAAACCTCGATTTGTGTAGGTTTTTTTTTGGGGATAATTGCATTAATTATGGAAATTTATTTTTGGTCTGGAATATCCAATAATATTACTAGTCTGTCAATAACTGCGGTAACAAATACTGCTGTAATTTCCTATCTGCTAGTATCAAGAGGATGGATTTCCACAAAATATCCTGATATAATGGTAGATTTATCTGGCCCCAGACTACCCAGACTTTTTAAAAATCCCGTGGATTATTCAGCATTATACTATCTCCTGATACTCCTGCTATTCTTGGTAGTAATTTATCTGGTGATTTCAATAATCTCAGTCCCTAAGTAAACTGCTTTATTAGGAATTTGTCACAAAAAAGACCAAAAATCCTTTGTCATACCCATAAGGTGATCCGCATTCGGAGTTTGGAGGAATGAATAGGATTTGAGATGACAACAATTCGAAAATCCTTTTTATTATATTTGGATGAACCAGACGGAGACTTTCACACCATCATAAACAAGAAGAAGCCTTGAAAAAATCCTGCTATAGAATATACTCCTATGTAACAGTTCTAGATCCTCCCCAGCCTCGTACTCTGCAACCTTCCGATAGAGCCGGCTACACCTCGTCGACAACAACGGCGACGCTTCCCACCACGATGGGGGCAGTGACACCGAACATCTGATCGGTCGACCGGCCGGCCTTGATCAGATCGTCCGGATCACGCTATCCCTAGAGCACACTGATACTGTTGCTATGCGCAACTACATCAACTTGGCTTCAAATGCTGAAGAGCAGGATGCGAGGGAGATTGAGAGGGTAGAGGTGATTGAGGTTTTGCAAAGGCTCTCACTGATGGACGGAATAAAAGATTAATAGGCTTTGTTGAGACTCTTCAAAATACACAAATCTGCTGCCAATAATAATGATGTAGAGGAGGGTACAGGGGTATTTTTTTAGAGGGTTTCAATAGAGCAAATAAATTATTAATTAATCGGCAATGCCTCGATGATTTTTTGAGTTATTCTATCCCTTTCTATTGGAGCAAGACAATTATCACACCATTCTTTTGATAAAATTTCCCATACGCTATTAGCGCTTTTTCTGACCTTATCCCCAACATTTTTTGACCAGTTATGTGGATCAGGATCGAGTATCGCTTCCTCCAAATAACTATAGAGTGTCCCTGCACCAATGCCAAATCGTTCTGGCAAATTTGGCCAATTTAAAACCTTTAAATCTTTGAAAATTACTTTTTCAGGTGATTCAGATCCTGGTAATTTGATACATCCCGGGCTTTCATCCATGTCACCATCAACAACTGATAAAGAATTATAGGGCAATTTTCTTTCATGGCTCAACCGTCCTAATAATTGGACAGCATTTGCAGGGCCAACTCCATTGATTGATATTCTTGATAAAACACCAGAACAGTCTTCTAATGTTGAAATAATCTCGCGGAGCCAAATCTTTGATTCCCTATCTTCAGTGAATATATAGAGTTCTGTATGATCCTTTTCGTCAAGTCGACTTAATGCAAATTCAGATGTTATTCCATAGAGTACATTAATTTCGGAAGTTCCTGGCATTAATAATACTCTCGCTTCACGAGGTAGTTCTTTCAAGATGTATGGGCTGTGTGTTGAAAGAATAATTTGTAGTTTTTTTTGTCTGCATAAATATAACAAAAAGCGAATAAGACGTCGTTGTGCTTTTGGGTGTAGCGAGCTTTCAATCTCATCGATAATCAACAATGAATAATCAGGGATTATTTGAAATATTTTAAACAGGTCTAATACAGTTGCTTCTCCTGTACCCTGATGGAATTGGGACATTTCACCAAACTCACGTTCTAATATTCCCACTTCATAATCAGTATTTACATCCGACTTTGCAAATCTGGCTTTTGAATATTTATGCCCCAATGTAAAGGAATACCAGCTACGATACTCATTTGTGATTTCTTCACTAGATGCTTCGCGAGCGGTTAGCTTCGCAATTTTCGCATATCCTATTGTTGCATCTAGTGGAAGTAATCGTGAAATGTCCGAGAACCAGACAAATCTCTCTGGTCTGCTTTTTGAACTAGGAAATCGCCATCTTGATGTAACTCTTGTTATTTTTACTTCCCGATATTTCTCCCAATTTCTAATTAAATATGTGAGAGTGACCCCTTGGATTTTTTCCCAATGAGTATCCATAAAAAAGATACCAGGGTAGTATGTTGCTAATTCATCTTTATTCTTATATGCACTTGCCGCAGCTCTCAAGATAGTACTTTTTCCACTTCCATTTTCTCCGGCAATGGCAACTATTGGGAATCTAAATTCGACTGTTTCTCCAGTCCAACCTCTTATCCCAGAGATCTTTATTGATTCCAAAAATTGAGGCCAATTTTTCCTTTCTTGAAATTTTTCTCGGATTTTTTTTATTTCATCTGATTCCATTATATTTACTTCAGTAAAGGTCAAGATTCACCTCTCGTCGTAATCGCATTATTTCCTGTATCATAACCTGCCGGCCCGCCCATCATCTCGATCATGCAGGAGTGTGCTGTCGCCCTGGTCGACATCGCTATGATAGGGCCGGCGGTCGTAGCGGTTGGGCGGGACTGGGGATTGTGCCCATATCAGCGATCGTGGCGGCCGGCTTTGTCGCCGTCGACCATCTCCACCAGATCACACAATCTAATAAGACGGATTGAAACCCCCCACCGGCACCCAGCCGGCCGGGTGCAGGCCTGAATAACGCGTCCGTCTCTCAGAAGAGCGGGCGGAGGATCCTCTGTGCATCCTCAGAGAGGAACCCGTACAGCGACCCTGCCATGACCGGCAGCCACGCGAGGACCTGCTCCTTCGAAATGCCCGTACCGGCACAGTACTTCGCAAGGTGCATCTCGCTCAGGTCCTTCCTGTCCATGAAGAGGTAGTCCATGTAGCTTCGGGCGACATCCGCTGCCGGGTCCCCGAGGGCCACCTCCGCCCAGTCGATTATCATGTACGATGAGCCGTCAAAGAGGATGTTGCCGCCGTGGAAGTCCCCGTGGAGGACGGCAAGGCCGTCCGGGAGGGTCGAGAGCAGGGGAATCAACCGCTCCCGATCCGCATCGTCAAGCCCGGGGGCCGCCAGGATGTTCCCCATGAGGACCAGCTTGATCGGGCGAAAGTGGGATGAGACCACCTTGTGCATCGCAACCTGGAGCTCCACCACTTTATCGATACACTCGCCGGTCCTCTCCGGTGACCGCGTCATGATGTCCATGAGGGATTCGCCCTTCACCAGGTCCATCAGGAGCGTGGTCCTGCCATGGAACGTCTCGACACCATAGACTTTTGGGGCCGGGATGCCATGCTCTGCCACGGCAGCCAGGGTAAACGCCTCCTGGAACACCTGTCGTGAAGGCTGGCCGGCCCGGTAGACCTTTGCCGCGATGCCGTCGCGGGCATAGACCACCGCGGACATCCCGCTGCCGACCTGTTCGCCATAGCGTTTCTTAAACTCGTCATCGTTCTCTGGCGCTGCGTTTCTGGAAGTACCTGGATCTGTGTCAGCCATGGGAATTACCGCCTGTGTGTTCCGGAAGATCCGGCTATAAATGACTAGTACACCCCGGGCATGCTAAAGACTTCGATCTGAAGCGGGGGGATCCGCCGGCACGGGGTGCCGTCCCGGGCCCTCGGGGACGCATCCGTCCGGACGGGATCATTTCAAAACCCACAAATAGAACCGGTACAAGTATTCCCTGATAGACAGGATGACGGCCGGCACACCGGCGTACCAAAAAAATCCGGAGATTCCCCCCTTATGACAGACGAAACCGCCCAGGCCCCGGCACGTACCGATGAATTCGACTTCACGCTCGAGTCCGTGATCCTGCTCGTCCTTGGAATATTCATGGGCCTCTTCGGCCTCCTCCTCTTCCCCATCACGACCGGCGCACTCCCCTATGCCCCGGACAGCACCTACGGCCTCTTCCTCGTCATCGTCGCGCTGCAGGTCATCACGATGGGCAAGACCCCGCTCGGGGATCTCCGCCGGACATGGCTCGTCATCATCATCGGGATCGCGGCCGGCATCACCGGGATGCTCGCCTGCTTCATCCCCGGCCTCCTCTCCAATATCGTCCGGATACTGGTCGGCGCCATCCTCATGCTCGGGGGTGCGGTCCTCCTGCTCCAGCTCTTCCTCCACAAAGAGAAGGCCGCCCTCTGGTTCAGTGTCCCCGGCATCCTCCGGCACCTCACCGTTGCCTGCGCTCTCGTGTACCTCATGGCGTTCCTGCTCGGCCTGGTCACCCTCATCCCCTCCTTCACGACCGACCTGCTCACTGCCGTCCTCCTCATCATCGATGGAGCGGCCCTCATCTACCTTGCATGGTGCATCGACGTCGTCGGCAAGGAATTTCCAGAGCAGCCCGGGCCGGCCGGTGAGAACCAGGAGAAAGCGGGCCAGGTCTTCCTTGTCCGGGAGGTCTCCTTCCCGTTCACGACCGCGCTGCTCATCTTCCTCGGCGTGCTCCTGGCGCTGCTCGCCATCTTGCTCGTCCCGGTCAACCTTGGCATCCTCCCGTTCTCGCCCGACGGCCAGCTCGGGCTTCTGCTCGTCATCATGGCCGTCCAGATCCTTGCGATGGGCGAGACGCCCCTTGGACCGTTCAGGCGCTCGTGGCTGATCGTCACGATCGGCCTCGCCTTTGTCGCCATGGGAGTCTACTCCTGCATCGTGCCGGGAGTCCTCACCGACCTGCTCCGCGTCCTGCTCGGTCTCCTCAATCTCATCGGCAGCCTCGTCCTCCTTGCCGGCCGGGTTATCCCGATGGTGCTGCAGATGAGAGACGCCCCGGCCCAGCCGGTCGCGCTTCCGGCACCGCTGCGGAACCTGCTCGTCACCCAGACCGCACTCAATATCATCGGGATCCTCTTCGGCACCTCCATGCTCCTGCCGGGGCTCATCCCCGGCATGGTCACGGCAACGATCCTCTTCTTCAACGGCCTGCTCCTCTTCCTCCTCGCGTACATACTTGGCACCCTGCCCGCGGCGGAGTGAAAAACAGGAAAACCATTTTCCCCGGCCAGATCTCCTCGCCGGCATTGAAAAAGTCAAATGTAAACTGAGATATAGGGTGATCTTCTAAAGGAGAGCTGATCAGATTTTTTGGGAGACGACAGGAATGCGCATCAGCACCAGGGATGACGGATTGACGCGCCGCATGCCGGCCCATTTCCGGCAATGGCCCCCGTCCGGCGGGGGAGTGAGTCCGTACGATGACTGCACGACCCTCGAGGTCAGCTACCTGACCGATGAAGAGACACTCCGGCAGTATGTACCGGAGGAGTTCTCGATCACCCGGCCGCTCGTCATGGTCATGTACGAGAAGTGCAGCGGCGTGCGGTGGATGGGCGGGTCGCAGTACTCGCTCGTCACCGTCTCGGTGCCCGTGCAGTACATGGCAGGAAAGCAGCCCATCGACGGGATCTACCACCTCGTCATCTGGGAAGACAAGTGCGAGCCTATTCTTGGCGGACGCGAAGAGGCAGGCATGCCCAAGATCTTCGCCGATATCCCCGAGTACCGGCGGAACGGCGACAGCCTCTCGGTGAACGCGAGCCACGAGGGGCGCACGTTCTTTGAGATGGAGCTCGTCCTCGGGCCGGCGTTCTCCGGAGACGCACTGGCGGGGATCAACGCGGACAACGGCAGAGTGGTCCAGTTCGGCTGGCGGTACATCCCCAGAGTCGGTCCGTACCCGGGCCCCGCCCTCTCCGAGGCGACGTACTACCCGGTGGACAACACGTTCTCCTCGGCGTACGCGTGCAGCGGCACGGTGACGTGGACCGTCCCGGCACGCCGGCAGCACCCGACGCAGTGCGACATCATCGCCGCGCTCGCCGCACTCCCGGTGAACGACTACCTGTCCGGGTCGTTCAGGAAGGGTACGAGCACGATGCGCATGGACCTTGCACGGTCGCTCCCGTGAGGTAAGAACAATGACAGAAGTTTTTGCAGGAAAGGTCGCAGTCGTGACCGGGGGCACCTCCGGTATCGGCTACGCAGTATCGGAAGAGTTGTTGAAACGCGGCGCAACGGTCTGGGTGATCGGCAGCCGGCAGGAGAGTGTGGAGAAGGCGAGGGCGTCCCTTGCCGCGTATAAGAACGCGAGGTTCGCGGCCGTGGACGTGACCGTTGCCGACGAGGTGAAGAGGATGATCGAGACCTGCGTCCGGGAGTCCGGCCGGCTCGACTACCTCTTCAACAACGCCGGCATCGGCATGACGCACCCCAGCGTCCACCTCACGCTTGAGATGTGGAAGAAGGCGATCGACCTCAATCTCTGGGGAGTCGTCTACGGCGTCCACTATGCCCTGCCGGTCATGCTTGCGCAGGGAAGCGGGCATATCGTGAACACCTCATCCCTTGCCGGTATCATCGCACCGCCTGCCCAGGCCGTGTACTGCGCCACCAAGTATGCTGTCACGGGCATGACCGAGGCGCTGCGGTACGAGTTTGCAGAGAAGGGCATCGCGTTCACCACCGTCTGTCCGGCCAATGTCGCGACCGCGATCTTTGCCGGCACCGAGGTCCCAAAAGAGGCTATCCCGGCAGACGAAGCAGCAGCGATCATCCTTGCCGGTGTTGCACAGAAGGACGGGATCATCATCTTCCCGGAGTTTGCCAAAAAGATGTACGAGCGCCTTGAGGAAAATCCCGCCCTTAAGGAGAAGTTCATGCTGGAATATGCACGGCGCCGTAATGCCGGCTGGGAGAGCGGGGTTCCGTACCTCGGGATCCCGGACGACATGCTGGACATGCAGGGGTGAGGAGAGCCGCGGCAGGGCCGGCGGTCGCGGCAACCGGCTTGGTGCCGTCGACCATCTCCACCAGACACACTATCTAAGAGACGCAGTGAGATACCCCCACAGGCACCCCGCTGGCCCTCATCTCTTCTTCGTTTTCTCTGAATCGCCCACTCCCCAGCTTCGCGGGTCGACTTCGCCGGCATCGTCCGGCTCTTCAACCACCTCTGAAAAGACGCGGGGCCTGTTCGTCCCAGGGCGCTGAGGGGGGTTTCACCTTCGATCTTCAGAAGTCTGGCTATAACTATGGGGACGCCGATATCTCTGATCAACTGATCGAACGTGCGGTAAATTGTCATCGACGCACTACCGCGTAATCATCAAAGACGACAGGTGAGGTTGAAACGATACATGCCACAGACGTCCCGGTATTCCCTGCTCATAGTAATGATCGCCCTTATCGGCCTCGTCGGGGCTGCGCAGGGGATGACCCTGTCGCAGGACGACGCGTACACTGCCGTCCTCTCGCACGTGCTGGATGGGAACACGGAAGGTACGTGGGTCTATGCGGACCCGGCGCCGGTCCCCGCCGGCACCACCATCACCGCCATGTACGGCACCGTCGTCCTGCCGGAGCGGGAGGGGTGGCTCTTCTTCATCGACGATGCGCCGATGGCGGGCTGGGCGCACCCATGCCGGTACGTCCACGTCGACATGACCGGCACGGTCACCGTGAAGAAGGCGAACGGACCTCCCAGAGCGCTCCAGGAGTGGACGATGGTGGCGGGCTCTGTTTCGGAGGCCAGACCGGCAGAGGGACCGGGCCGGATAGTGTCTCGCGGCATTGGCGGTATACTCCCTCCGTGCACGGATACCAACCACTCCTATGCCGTGCTCATCAGCGGCGGGGCGAACCCCTACAACAACTGGGAGCGCTACTATGGCGACGTCTCGTTCATGTACAGGACCCTCGTGAACGAGTACGGATATCAGGACGACCATATCTACGTCCTGATGGCCGACGGGGCGGATCCGGGCCTCGACCAGCATACCTATGATGACGGGTACATCTCGTCCGACCCCGACCTGGACGGCGACGGTGACGACGATGTCGGGTATGCGGCGACGAAGGAGAACATCACCGCTGTCTTTACCACCCTCCAGACCACCCTGGGGGCCGGGGACCAGGTCTTCATCTTCACGACAGACCACGGCGGCCCGGAAGACGATCCCCAGCAGGGGACGAACGTCGTCCTGAACCTCTGGGACTGGACGTATATCACCGACGACAGATTTGCAGCCGAGGTCGACAAAGTGCCGTCGACCGTTCCTGTCATGATCACCATGGAGCAGTGTTACAGCGGCGGGTTCGTCGACGACATCATCCCCGGACTCTCGGGCCAGGAGAGGGTGATCGCGACCGCAGCCAGCGCGTTCGAGTATTCATGGGCTGATACCTTCAGCACCCTCTGGATCTCTGCAGTCGCTGGCCATGACAAGAGCGGGAAGGCGGTCGACGCCGACGCGATCAACGACGGGACGGTCTCGATGCGGGAGGCATTCGCGTATGCGAAGGCGCATGACAACGAAGCCGAGCACCCCCAGTACGCCGAGAGTCCGGCCGGCATCGGGGCGAACCTCGCGCTCAGCTCCTGGTACGCGCCCTCCCTGACAGCCGACTTCACGGCGACACGGACCTCCGGCTATTATTCGCTCGCATTCCGGTTCGAGGACACCTCGACGGGCCTGCCGACGTCGTGGTCCTGGAACTTCGGTGACGGCACCACCTCGACCGACCAGAGCCCGACCCACACCTACACCGCTGCCGGCACCTATACGGTGAACCTGACCATCGGAAACGCGACCGGCCAGTCGTCGGGCCCGGTCTCCAGGGTGATCACCGTGAGGAGCACCTCCGAGCTCGGCGATGCGGTCGAAGCCCCGACACTCACCTGGACTACGGATACGGACGCGGTGTGGACCGTCGACCATGCGGTGACGCACGACGGCCAGGACGCGGCCCGGTCGGGTGCGATCTACGATTCGGCCAGTTCGAGCCTCTCGACCTCGGTCACGGGCCCCGCCAGCGTCTCGTTCTGGTGGAAGGTCTCGAGTGAGACCGATTACGACATGCTCCGCCTCCTGGTGGATGGTGTCGAGTCGGCCGCGATCACCGGAGAGGTCGACTGGGTCCAGCACGACCTCTTGATCCCATCCGGCCCGCACACCCTCGCCTGGGTCTATGCGAAAGACGCCTTTGTCGCGAGTGGCAGCGATGCCGGCTGGGTGGATCAGGTCGTCGTCGCGGCCCCAGCACCGGTGCCAACGCCGGCCGTCACCGCCGGCTTCTACGCCTTCGGCCACGTCGGCCAGGCCCCGTATTCGGTCCGGTTCCTGGACCAGTCGACCGGCTCGCCGACCGCCTGGCACTGGGACTTCGGGGACGGCACGACCTCCGACGAGCAGAGCCCGACCCACGTCTATAACCAGACCGGTGCCTACACCGTGGCCCTGACCGCCTCGAACGACCTGGCGAGCGACACCGCCGTCCAGTACCGGTGTATCATCGTCAACACCGTGCCGGTGGCGAACTTCACGGCCAACGCGACCGCCGGCCGGACACCGTTCACCGTGCAGTTCACCGACCAGTCGACCGGGGCGAGCGGGTACCAGTGGCAGTTCGGCGACGGGCAGACCTCGACCGAGCAGAACCCGGTCCACACCTACTCGCAGCCCGGCTCCTACACCGTGACGCTGGTCGCCTCCGGTGCCGATTACGGCAGCGTCTACACACAGAAGCCCGGATATATCACCGTCACCGACCCGCCGACGGTCGGATTCTCGGCGAACGTGACGGCCGGCCTCTCCCCGCTGGCGGTACAGTTCAACGAGTCGACGACCGGCTCGGTCCAGTACTTCTACTGGCAGTTCGGCGACGGGGCGACCTCCTTCGACCGGAACCCGGTGCATGTCTACGACGCAGCCAGCCGGTACACCGTCTCCCTCCATGCGATCGGGTCGAACGGCACGCAGGTGAAGACGGCCGATGAGTACATCAACGTCACCGACCCGGTCATCCCCACCGTGACCCCCCAACCGACCGGGCAGAACCTGCCGGCGGCGAACTTCACGGTCACCACCGGTGGTCCCGGCTCGTTCGACATCCAGGTCACTGACACCTCGGTGAACGCGACCTCGGTCCGGTACGACCTCGGGGACGGCACGACCACGGCGTATCGAACATTCCGGTACACCTACTGGAAGGCCGGCGCCTATACGATCAGACAGGTCGCGACCAGTGCAGCCGGTTCTTCCAACAAGACGATCCCGGTGACGATGCCGGCAGTGTAGGGTTTCACACCGAAATACCCCGTGTCCCGGTAGACGGTCTCTCCGGGTTTCGTGGTCGATGCAAAAGCCAAAACCCTTTTCCCCGCAACTCCAAACGAACACTATGTTCGAACGCATTTCGCGCAGTATTGAACTCGTCAAAATGAGCTGGCGCATCCTGATGGAGGACAAGAAACTCCTCGCATTTCCGATCATGTCAGGGGTCGTCATGCTGATTGTGATCGCCACGTTCATCCTGCCGCTGATCTTCTCGGCAGGCGCACTCTCCCTTGCGACCAATTCGGTCGGCGGGATCATCCTCCTGTTCCTGTTCTACCTCGTCAGTTCCTTTGTCGTGATCTTCTTCAATGTCGGTCTGATCAGCTGTGTCCACGCACAAATGCAGGGGAACACAATGACGATCAGGGAAGGGCTCTCCGCGGCCGGCACGCACCTTGGCTCCATACTCGCATGGGCGATCATCGCCGCCACGGTGGGTGTGATCCTCCACCTGATCGAAGACCGGGCAGGGACGCTCGGGCAGATCGCCGCAGGACTGGTCGGCGGAGTCTGGAGTCTTGTCACGATGTTCGTCGTCCCGGTGCTGATCTTTGAGGAGAAAGGCGTGTTCGATGCAATCAAGGGGTCGCTCGATCTGTTTAAGAAGACCTGGGGGGAGAGCGCTGTCGGCAGCCTCTCCATCGGGCTTGTCTTTGTTGCCATCGGCATCGTCGGGTTCTTACTCGTGCTTGCCAGCCTGATGCTGAACAACATCCTCGTCATCTATGCAGCAGTCTCCCTCTTCATCGTGCTCGTGGCGATCCTTGCCATCCTTGCCTCGGCGATGCAGGGGATCTTTGTGGTGGCACTGTACATCTATGCAAAGACCGGTCAGGTGCCGGCCTCCTTCAACCGTGAAGTGGTGGAAGGGGCCTTTGCTCCACGGGTTCAGATGTTCAGTGGAAATATCTAAATTCTTTTTTTCCTGACAGGTGTGCGTTGCCTGATGACTGAATCAGGTTCCTGGCAGATTTCGTAATGGGGTTTTCGTCCCCGGCGAATACGGCTGGCTGGACGTCGACCGATGAAGGGGTGATGCATGCGTACACATTCCACCAGGACCACGGTGCCGGTCGGGCAGAGTCTGGAAAAAAGAACTGAGAGAAACCCTCAATCCCTACATCTCGTTGAACAGCATGACGATATCATTGAAATCGACCTGGCCGTTCCTGTTGAAGTCAAAGCCGGCGGCTGGCTCGTTCGCGGCGATCCAGTCCATCTGGTTGAAGAAGAGGGTCACGTCGTTGAAGTCGAGGGCTTCGTTGCCATTGACGTCCTCATAAAGCCCGTCATGGTTGAGATCGTGCGGGACGGCGGACCCGTCCGGGACGATCACCACCGGGGTCGAGCCAGCGGGAGCGAACTTCTGGACCCTGTTGCTGTTCACGTTCGTGACATAGACGTTGCCGGCACTGTCCAGGGCAACACCAAAGGGACCGTTGAACTGCCCGTCTCCTGAACCAAAACTGCCCCATTTCGTGATGAATGTACCGTTTTGATCGAACTTCTGGATCCGGTGGTTACTACTGTCAGAGACATAGACATTGCTCTCCCTGTCCACGGCGACACCCTGTGAGTAGCCGAACTGCCCGGCTTCCGAGCCGGAACTGCCCCATTGCATCAGGTAGCCACCGGTCGACGTGAACTTCTGGACCCGGTAGTTGCCCCAGTCAGTGACATAGACATTGCCGGTGCTGTCCAGCGCAATTCCGTTCGGACCGTCGAACTGCCCGTCTCCCGAACCGGATCCGCCCCATTGCGTCAGGTAGCCACCGGCCGGGGTGAACACCTGGACCCGGTCGTTGCCCCAGTCAGTGACATAGACGATGCCGAAGCGATCCACCGCGACACCACAGGGCTGGTCGAACTGTCCGTTCCCCGAGCCGTACCTGCCCCATTGCGTCAGGTAGCCGCCGGTCGAATCGAACTTCTGGATCCGGTGGTTATTCAAATCGGCGATGTAGACGTTGTCGGCACTGTCGACGGCGACACCATAGGGCATGTTGAACTGTCCGTCCCCTGAGCCTTCACGACCCCATGTGCTGACAAAGGTGCCGTTCGCGGTGAACTTCTGGATCCGGTTATTACCTGTGTCTGCAACGTAGACATTGCCGGTGCTGTCCACGGCATCACCATAGGGCATGTTGAACTGCCCGTCTTCCAGCTCAGAACTTCCCCATTGCGTGATGAACGTGCCGGCCGATGTGAACTTCTGGACCCGGTTGTTGTACACGTCCGTGACATAGACGTTGCCGGCGCTGTCCACTGCCATACCGAAGGGATTGTTGAACTGTCCGTTCCCCGAGCCTTTCGTGCCCCATTGCCTGATGTAGTTACCGGTTGACGTGAACGTCTGGACCCGGTTGCCATAGTCGGCCACGTAGACGGTGCCGGCGCTATCCACCGCAACACCCTCGGGAGTGTCGAACTGCCCGGCTTCCGAGCCTTTCGTGCCCCATTGCATGAGGTAGCCACCGGTCGAATTGAACTTCTGGATCCGGTAGTTGTACGCGTCAGTGATATAGACATTGCCGGTGCTGTCTATCGCAATTCCATTGAGACCGTCGAACTGCCCGTCTCCCGAGCCGGAACCGCCCCATTGTGTGAGGTATCCACCGGTTGAAGTGAATATCTGGACCCGGTCGTTGCCCCAGTCAGCGATATAGACCTTTCCTCTGCCGTCCACCGCGATACTACATGGCTGGTCGAACTGTCCGTCCCCTGAGCCTTTCGTGCCCCATTGCGTGATGTAGCCACCGGTCGAAGTGAACTTCTGGATCCGGTGGTTATTCTGGTCGGCGACATAGACGTTGCCGGCGCTGTCCACCGCGACATCATAGGGCATGTTGAACTGTCCGTCTCCCGAGCCATAATCGCCCCATTTTTGAAGAAATGTGCCGGATGCATCGAACTTCTGGATCCAGTTATTGCCCGTGTCTACGACGTAAACATTGCCAGAGCTGTCAACTGCGATTCCATAGGGCTGGTTGAACTGCCCGGCTTCCGGACCATGACTGCCCCATTGCGTGATATAGGCGTACCCACCTTCGACCGAAACGGCCTGGACGCTGCAACAGAGGAGGAGCAGGGCGCAGAAAAAATATAAAAAATACGTGGATTTCATCCAAAATCACCTTGATTACTTCTTAATTGTTGATTATCAGGATAAATACTGCTCTATTCTATCCCGCAGGGTGGTGGTGTGCCGTGCCATCAGAACCCGTATCGGCCGCCATATCATCGATCACATGAGCGATCATCGACCAGGGGACTCCATAATTGGTCAGCAGAGTTCAGATAGGTTCAGGTTTTGTGACACCATCTGATGTACGTCTGCTGCCAACGTGCCGGAGCCGACGATCATCAGGAAAAAAGGATCACGGCGGCCCCCGGTCGCGGTGATCCTGCAGCAGAACCCGGTGCCGGCCGGTCCGTCCGCACCGCGGTGAAGATTCGTAAAGGCTATCACCCCTCGCAGGAGATACCGTAGTATGGCAAGAGATACGATCGAGACGGTCTGCGGGTATTCCTGCAGCAGGTGCGACCATCTCGGAGACGAGTGCCCGGGCTGCGAGGCAACGAAGGGAAAACCGTTCTGGACGGCCTACGCCGGCGTGGAGTGCTGCCCGGTCTACGACTGCTGCGTGAACGAGCGGAACCTCCCGCACTGCGGCACGTGTCCGGACCTGCTCTGCGAGCGGTTCACCCGGTTTAAGGATCCGAACGTGAGCGAGGAGCAGGCCGAGGCCGTGCTGCTTCAGATGGAACAGGCACTCCGGGCGAGGAGATAACCGTCGAGAGGAACGGTGAACCGGGATCGTTCGAGCGTCTCCGGATCCCCCGGAAAGGTCGGGCATACCTATTTGCCTGACTTGATCCCAAGGTGGTACTGATCGAGGGGTACCCCACTTCGAGAGATGATCCCCATGCCAGGCAACAACCATACGCTCCCGGCGTCCCGGCGTTACAGACCCAGCATGACGCGGGACTACAGCCAGATCTCGGACACCGCCAGGGCGGTCGATCGGTTTGTTCTTCCACGGATCGTCTCCTATCTCGAGTCGATACGGCAGACCATAGCCGGCATGCCCGCCGAAACGCCGTTTGTTATCGCAGATTACGGAGCAGCCGACGGCGTGAATTCGAGCCGCCTCTTCGAGAGGATCGTCAGGTATATCAGGGAGGTACATCCTTCCAGAAGCATCAGGCTGGTGTACGTCGATATCGCCGACCCGGCCTCGTTCGATCTGTTCTGGGAGGGCTCGCACCTCTCGACACTGGACCATGTCGAGGCCGAGTATATCCAGCGCTCGTTCTACGAACCGTTTCCAGAACTGGCCGGGAGGGTGAACATCGGCTTCTCCTCCACCGCACTCCACTGGCTGGACACGAAGACCGTCGACCCCGATCTCTTCCAGCACCCCACCTGCATCCAGGCGAACCAGCTGTCCGGGGCCGAGTGCGGGAGGTTCGTCGAACGATGGAAGCACGACTGGCGGATCTTCTTCCACGAGCGCTCACGCGAACTGGTCGACGGAGGGATCGTGTTCCTGGCCAGCCTGACCAGTCTCGGTGCCGACCGATGGCCGGCATCGGCTGGATACGACAACCTCCGGGATGTCTGCTGCTCGCTCCACCGGGAAGGCCGGCTTTCAGACGAAGAGCTGCGGGCCATCTTCATACCCGATTACTTTGCCACGCCTGACGAGATGAAGAGCGTCCTCGACGAGGAGATCGTCAGGCGGCACTTCGCTCTGAAGGGCATCGATGCGATCACCGTCCCCTGCGCCTATTTCGGGCGGATGCAGGATACCCTTGAGAATCCGGAGGAACGGCGCCGGCTGGCCCACTCGCTCGCACGGGTCGTCCGGGCCTGGAGCGAGTCGTCGATCAGGGTCGGGCTGTCGTTCGAAGATCCCGGGCTCATCGATGAGATCTACAACCGGCTGGCGGATACGTTCTTTGAAAATCCGGAAGGGTTGCCGTACCAGTACTGCCTGATCGAACTCGTCAGGGCGGACAACCCTGATGGTGCAGGTGAATAGGCCGGACGTCGACCGACAAAAGGGCGAAGCGTTCCCCCTAAGAAGGATTTCAGATAGGAATCCCTTCACTCTGCAACCGGGATCAGCCTTCCCTTCAACTTCTCCTCAAGACCGAGGTTCATCAGTTCCACGACGTTATGCGCCATCCCTTTGACCTTGACGAGGACGAGCGGGTCGTTCCTCACATACTCCGAATCTGTGTTGGTGTTGAACTGTGCGCCGTGAGTCCGGTACGAGATCCCGAACGGTGCGAGGAGGTATCCCATCTGCTGGAAGTACAGGTAGATATCCATGGCCGCTTTTGACGCCCCGTCCTCATGGCCGGATACCGTGATCCCGACCACCTTCCCCTCAGTCAGCCCCGGTTTTTTCAGCTGGTAGCGGTTCTGAAGAGAGGTCAACCGGTCGAGAAAATCCTTCAGCCGGGCGGCCATATTGTTCCAGTTTATCGGAGAGCCGACAATGACAGCTTTCGACGCGACGATCATCTCGTGGAATGCCGGCATGTCATCGAGCTGGTCCCTGCACGGATAACTGCAGGCATTGTCCCGCATGGTGTAGCAGCACCAGCAATGATTGATATGGAATTCATTCAGGTTATAGCGCCGGTAACTCACCCCTCTCTCCTTCAGCACCTCCTCCACCAGGTCGATCATAAAGCCCGTGTTGTTCGCACGGTGATTGCTGCCGTTGATCAGCAGGACGTCGAACTTCTCCCCGTCATATTTCAGCTTCTTCTGGACTGCCAGGTCCGAATACTCGCGGCCGGTGCTGGAGCACTGCGGACATTCCTCCGGGGGAGCGTCCCCCTTCCAGATGAATCCGCAGACATTGCATCTCCAGGCTTTACCCGGTTCGGTGCTGGTCGTTCTCGCTTCCTCTGACACAGTAGTAGACATGCTGAAATCCCATCTCATCCAGAACCGGGCATCCCGGACAGAGACAGCCCTTCTCTTCTGTTATGCAGGCACTCCTTCCCCCCGCAGAAAGGCAGAAGGCGATCTCCTCTTCGCACTTCACGTAGCTCGGGCACATCCTGCATAAACAGCGTTCACCTGCTTTCATCCGATCCATGGTGCTTCCCCTCCCCTGAATCGCCCCTGTTGATTTTAAAACTTTGCAAAAGATCTCGTCACCCGATTGCAGGGGTTATCTTTGACGGTGGGGTCGTGGGCGTATCCTGTCCTTTCATAGCCGGATAGTATTCCAGTACGTTGAAAACCAGTGCAGGAACGGGTGGTCTTCTGCTCCGGCCCCGTCATTCCCGCACCGGGAGAACGGCGCCGGCTGGCGGATACGTTCTTTGAAAAGCCGGAAGGGTTGCCCGACCAGTACTGCCTGATCGAACTCGTCAGGGCGGACAACCCTGAACGGTCATGCTCACCAGGAGGGGATCATGGAGACCGGACACCACCGGGGGGCCTACGCCCATCTCTCGATATGATGCCGAAGTGACGTCATACCCTGGTGATCGATGACAGCCATGCCCTCGTCCGGTCAGCCCGTGTCCTGCTCTCAAAGACCGCAGCCCTGATCTCGTTGATCCTCCACCCGTCGGAGAAGGCAGCACGGATCTCCTCTCCTGTGACCCGGCGGGGGCCGTATCCGGCCGGCTCGAGCTCGCTGAAGGCGAGCATGTAGTAGGTCCCTCCGGATTTCAGGATCTCTGCTATGCTCTGGACGAAACGAGGCCGTTCGAGGTCTGAAAGGGTATGGAACAGGCCGGAGTCGATGACGGTGTCGAATGTCCTGCCAATCCCGTGCAGGTCGAGGGTATCATGCACCAGGAATGTTACGGCGATGCCCCGGTCCTGCGCCTTCTTCCGGGCGATCCCGATCGCACTCGGTGCCGAGTCCACCCCCCATACGGTGTGGCCGCGACCGGCCAGGAACAGGGCATTCTCCCCGGTCCCGCACCCCACGTCCAGCACGTCGCCGGTGATCTGCCCCGATTCCTCGAGGGCCATGACCTCCCTCTGCGCCCGCCCGATGTCCCACGGCGGAGTTCCGTGATATGCCTCCTCAAAGAGATCCATACTGCACGGTAATGACCTGCCCGGTTGAAGATGTTTTCTCTCTGTTCGTGATTGACTGGATCTGCTCCTTTCGGCTCTTCCTTTCCATGAGTATGGTTCATGTTCGCAGGATCCCTATCAGCTTCACCTTCCGGGATTCCTGATGCCTAATTATGTTCTTACTTCAGTGGTTGCAAATCCGCTGTCCTGGAGGGCATAGCGGAGCATGACGTCCTGGATAGAACCTTTGCCGGGTGCGGCGATGACGAGCGGTCTGCCGGCGTCAGAGCGCTGCTTTGCCCATGCGACAAAGCTCCTCCAGTCCTGAACCGGTGCACCCTTCGTAACAACGAGGCCGGTGCCGAGGTTATCTATCGGGTAGGTGATCCTGATCGGCGTGCCTGTGTCGATGGCCGCGATCGCGGGAGGTGCACCCACGTACGACATCTGGATCGCACCGGTTGCTGCGAGTTGCATAAGGGAAGGTCCGGCCGATGCTGAAATCAGCCTCACTTCAGCTACCTTTCGGCCGTTCACGATGAAGTCTGCACCATCAGGTTTTCCCATGGTGGGATTCTGCGGTTTCAGGGCGATGCCGTACGTGTCATTGAAGTACTGCCAGTTCTTGACCGCGACGAAGAGTGCCGAATGATCCACTGCCAGCAGGTACCCGACGGTCACCGGCTCCTTCACGACAGCCGGGGTCGCCATATTCCTGTTCACAACGATGGTCTGTGCACTCTGGTACGGAGCAAAGTTGTAGAGGAGGGTATTCCGGTCTGCCGAGCTGTTCTTTAAGAAGCCGTTCACAGAACCGATCGATATCAGTGCGTCGACAAAGTCATTCATGCTGCTCTTCCACGAGTCCGAGGGTTCTGAGGTGAATCTGATGGTCGGGAGGGAGTTGGTGACCGCAGTGACGGATGAGACGCTCACGTTTCCATACGAGAAGTTCTGCTTCCCCGCAAGCCAGTCAGCGATGATATCTGCTGATTCCTGGGGATGATCGGTGATGTACTGGCTTGAGGCGAGGTTGAGTGCACTGAAGGCATTGACGAAATCCGGGTTCGCATTATAGAAATCATCGCGGACGACGAACACGTTCTGGGGGTGGTCGCTCCACTTCCCTGCCGGCGGCAGGTCCTTTGAATAGGATGCTACCTGTCCGACACCGCTCTCCACGCCGACCTCGACGACCGGCTGCCAGGCAATGTACCCGTCAACCTGGTTGGTCGCGAGGAGTCCGGGCATGAGGCCGACACCTGCCGTATAGAGAATCCCTACCGTTCCTGAAGGAGCCGTTGTTGCGGTGGCATTCGTGGTTCCCGGTGATCCTGCTGGTTGCGTGCAGCCGGCAGTGAGCAGTACAAGAGCGATGACGATGAGCGCGATCGTTGTCATAGAATTCGTTTTCATGGGGGGCAATGTGCTGGTGATGATAAATATCTTGCTCCTATGAAAAATGGTACATCTCTCCTGTTTTCCTTAGTGATGGTGGGATGGGCGTGGTATGAGAAGGTTTCAACAGGATCGAAAAAAGGGATACTCAGCCCCTCAGGGCGAAGGTGATCCAGGTGATGGTGACGGAGTCGGCCGGGAACATAAGCTTCAGCCGGTGCCGGCGGCCGGCCCGTGCGACTTCATGCTCTCTCTTCATTTCATCCTTTCACATCTCTTGATTCAGGAGAAGAATTGCCAGATCACGAGGGTCTCATAGGTCAGTGCGAAAACAACCGTAACGACGGCCATCCGCATATGCCAGGGGAA
Source organism: Methanosphaerula subterraneus (assembly GCF_052055875.1). GTDB lineage: Archaea > Halobacteriota > Methanomicrobia > Methanomicrobiales > Methanospirillaceae > Methanosphaerula > Methanosphaerula subterraneus. The sequence goes on along the minus strand of NZ_CP170508.1, from coordinate 359,545 downwards.
GGGGATGATGCGGATTCCTTTTCGTAAGAGAGACCAGTTATTCGTATTAACCAGCATAGTTCCCCCCGATACGGCGCCGGCATTGACGGATATCTTCCGAAGTACTGATCCTCGTATCGGACCCGACATTCCGGGTTCTGGACGATCGGATTGTCCAGATTCCCCGGGGTCACGGGACCTCGTGGAGCGGAGAACCGATCGATCAGAGATCCTTCTCCCTCAGCCGCTTCAGGATCCCGAGAGCCCGCTCCTCGGCCTCGCGGGTCGCCGGCTCGTCCCGCTCGATTGTGATCTCAAGGATGTCCCCCTCCTCGAGAGGGGGCAGCAGGGCCCGTGGGATCACCAGCGGTACCCGTTCGTCGTCCCGAAGGAGGATCACCGCCTGGCCTTCCTCGAACCGGTCGACCGTCGCCTTCATGAGTCCGTCTCCCATCTGATGTTATACATCTGTACCAGATTGAAGACGCCGGCCCTGATATAGGTCACCGACAGAGCGGTGGAGTCACGGTCTTCAGACGAGAGAGGTGTTCACAGGACCTCTCAAGAGGCTGTTGAGAAGAATCGAAAGATCTTCACCACGTGCGAAGTGACCGGCATCACCTGCATGAATCTCCAAAATCGGCCTCGTCATTAAGTGAATAATATTAATTATAACCTGTATCAATTACACGTGTTGAGTACCATGAAGATCAGCGCACGAAATCAGATTGCAGGAACCGTGAAGATGATCAAGAAGGGTCCTGTAAGCACGGAAGTCGTGATCACCATCGCCGGCGGGAATGAGATCGTCTCGTCCATCACCACCCACTCTGCAGAAACGATGAATCTGCGGGAAGGGTCGAAGGTATATGCGGTTATGAAAGCCTCCGAAGTGATGGTGGGGATCGATTAAACCCTTTTTTGCAGATCCTAATCAAACCGGCTCGCAAGCAGGGCGTCGAGGTACTCCGAGGGATATGCCCCTTTGTCAGGGTTGAACCAGACCTCGATACTCAGTCCGCCGATGAGAGCATGGATCTCGAGAAGACCGTATTTCTGGATGATATTCACCGGGCCGGCCGCCGTCTCCCGCACATACAGGTCCTCGTTTCCAAGAAACGAATCAATATCTTCTCCGGTCACCGGACGGGAGAGCCGGTAGAGACGACGCTGCCAGCCGGGATAGGGAGGGGCCGGGTCTTGAAAGGGAAGGGGCATGGTTCAATCCGATTTTTCTTTGGTGCTCCTGACTCTGTCAGGATTCGGCACCATAGTTTCGATGGGCACCATATAACAATATGTGCATTTTTAAAAAAGTTAATAATAATTTGTTAATTTTCAGGGACACTCCGGTCGACTCCGGCGACCCGACCCGCAGAGACGGATTCAGGTATTGTACATGCTCCACCTGGGATTGTGCGCCCTAACATGCGAATTGGAGACCTGCAACAGAGGAGATCCCTGAACTGTCCGCACTCCATGTACCTCCGGGACCGCGTCTGGATACCTCCCCATGTTAAATATTTTACATTTATTTTTTTAAAAGATTAATCAAAATATAAATAGTCAAACAGCCTACCAGATGATGATATACCATGGGATCTGCTCACACCAGCATGCAGGCATATGCCAGAAAGGGTCACCACACTCAGTATCCTGATTACGATGGGTGGCAAGGAGAGAGCATGCCCAAAGACAGCCCGGACAATCCGGGAGTACCCGGGACAGACCTGGCCGCCATCCTCCTGTTCTTCAGCATCCTCACTATCGGGACGTTCGCCACCCTGCTCATCGTCTGGTAACGAGAAGAGGAGAGCATGCAACCAGTCACATCCTGATGAAACCATGATCACCCGTCACCACATCAGTCTCGCATGCGGAGGCATGCTCATCCTGTACCTGCCCCTGATCTCCGGCAACCTGTTTCTCCTCCCCGTCGTCGGTGGCGGGGTGTGCGTCGGAGCGGTCCTGCCGGATATTCAGATGAAGAGACCCCGGCAGTTCAACGCGTTATCCCCGGCCTGGCTCATGATCCAGGTCTTCAAACGGACCGTCCTGCGCCTCTATATCTCACTCTGCGGGAGAATACTCGGTCAGGAACCGGAATCTGAAGACAAGCGTCTGACCCATTCCCTCCCCGGCCTCTTCTTCCTGACCGGTTTCATCACATCATGTATGTTCCTGATCATGGGATTGTTTCCCTTCAGCCCTGAACTTCATTATGTGAGGGTCTTTTCAGCCGGCATCATCGTCGGCCTGCTCTTCCACTTCCTCGAGGATCTCTGCACAAAGAAGGGATTGTGCCTCATGTACCCGTTCAATGAGACCTGCCGGATCGCCGGCAGTATCCGGCCCTGCAACAGGGAGGATCTCCGGATCCGTCACTTCCATATCCTGACCGGTGTCGCAATTGCGGCGATGCTGCTCCTCTACTCGACCGGCCTCTGCCCGGAAGACCTGAAGTGGCCGGTGAGCATAGGAACCCTGGCGGTCTGCACGGTCATGATGCTCCACGATGCAGAGGTCAGAATGACGACATCCAGCAGAGGGGATCAGCAACGCACCTGAGGCTGAGACTCCAGTGCGGTCGCCCGCCGCCTGGAGCCCGCAGACCATGCACCGGCCGACCAGGGCGGGGTCGACCGGCTCAACCTCATCCAGCGGGATCGCACCCGGCAGGATCTGGACGGCGGCCTGCTCGCGGTCCCGGGCCCGGTTATAGCAGCCCCGGCAGATATGCCGGCTCTTCTCCTGCTTCCCCCGGGCCCGGTACCGTTCGGTGTAGTGCACCACCCGGCCGCCGCAGACCGGGCATGGCTCAACCAGCGGACCGCCGGCGATCGGGGAATATAGTGTTGAACGCAACAATCTTGACCAATCGTAGACTCAAAGAGTCGGAGATTGGTCTATTTTTAGGATTTGATGTGTTTAAGACTATACGAGAAAACCTGAATATTATCAGGTTTTCGACTATAGTCGCCCGGGTTCACCTGGGTGAGGGTCAGCGCCGGCGCGGTAGACGGCTGCGGTCCGGTGCCGTTCGGAGCTGCAACCTGGGTGAGTGGAGATCTCGATCTCAGGGCCGGCCGATTGTCCGAGTTTTTTTCATCATTTTCAGCAATTTTCATCACGTTTTCACCAAATGATGAAAACGAACCGCCATTGTTTTGCTCGTCTTTCGTCGATTCGAAGCCATAGGAATTTTTTCCATCTTTTTTTTCATCAAATGCCGAATAACGTGAGAGAGAGAGGGCCGGTACTCTGATCAGGTGTGCTTCCATGTTTTTCTTGATTTGATGAAAATAATTGATCCTTATTAATTTTGATAGAATATCCTTCTCCTTTTCCGCAATCAGCCGGCAGATCTGCCGCCGAGTTTTTTTCATCAGTTGATGAAAACATGCTGAAAATTTGATGAAAAGGATGAAAAAAATGAGGGTCTGGATCGGAACCGTCGCCGCCGTCGCGATCGTCCGGTGAGAGCAGACCAGCCCGCCCAGTCTCCAGGTGGAAGAGATCTCCCGGTTGAAGGTGAACGCCGTCATCCGCCGCCGAACCGATCCCCATCGTCGACCCATCCGGTTCACGGACCCGTCCCGGCCCTGGATCCAAAAGGTCTCCGCCCCCCCGCGATCGTATTCCCAGGAGAGAGGACCGCCGGCACGCCGTCGATGGAAATTGAAACCTTCGACGTTCATATCAGAGGCGGCAGCATCTGCCCACACCACGTGCACGTATCGTGCCGAAGTCGTCCCGATCGCTTATCCTTTGTCAGAAATAGAAAATGCCGGGTTCTGCAACGGCAATAGGAGACAATACTTAAATACTAAAACGTTAATAGCCCGTCCAATGACCGGGGAAGCGATCGGGTTCACGAAAGAGCAGCTGGCCGAACAGGTCGAGGCGCTGAAGAAGGAACTTGGAGAACAGACGCGTCTGGCAGAGGAACGTCTCAACCAGCTGCACTACCTCCAGGCTGATTTCGACAACTACCGGAGATGGTCGGAGAGAGAGAAGGGCTCGGTCATTGCCCTGGCAAACGAGAACCTGATCAGAGATATCCTCGTCATTCTGGATGATTTCGAACGTGCCCTGCCGGCCCTTGAACTGGAGGAGAACCGGGAGGGGATGTCTATGATCCACAGGAAATTGATGAAGATCCTGGACGAGTACGGACTGCAGCCCATCGAATGCGTGGGGAAGAAATTCGATCCCAATCTCCACGAAGTTCTCTGCAAGGAGCGGTGCGAACAGGAGCCCGACACCATCATCGAAGAGATCGGAAAGGGCTATCATCTGAAGTCAAAGGTGATCCGGCCATCCAGGGTAAAGATTGCAGAAAGAGTTCTGAAACAGTAGGTGAGCAGAATGGGAAAAGAGAAGATTATCGGAATCGATCTCGGGACATCCAACAGTGAAGCCGCCGTGATGCTCGGCGGAAAGCCGACCATCATCCCCTCGGCAGAGGGCGCCACCGTCGCCGGCAAGATGTTCCCCTCGTATGTCGCGTTTTCAGCCGACGGCCAGCTCCTCGTCGGGGAGCCGGCCCGGAGGCAGGGGGTCAGCAACCCCGAAGGGACGGTCACGGCGGCAAAGCGGAAGATGGGCACAGACCATGTCTACAAGATCCTCGGCAAGGAGTACACCCCCCAGCAGATCTCGGCGTTCCTCCTGCAGAAGATCAAGCGGGATGCGGAGACCTTTCTGGGGGAGACGATCACCAAGGCGGTGATCACCGTCCCTGCCTACTTCAACGACAACCAGAGGACCGCGACGAAGGATGCCGGGAAGATCGCCGGCCTCGACGTGGTGAGGCTCGTCAACGAGCCCACCGCCGCCTCGATGGCCTACGGGCTCGACCGGGGCGGGGAGTACAAGATCCTGGTCTTCGACCTGGGTGGCGGCACGCTCGACGTGACGATCATGGAGTTCGGCGGCGGGACGTTCACGGTGCTCGCGACCTCGGGGGACACGCAGCTGGGCGGCACCGACATGGACAATGCGATCTACGAATGGATCGCCGCCGAGTTCCAGAAACTCGAGGGGATCGATATCCGAAACGACAAGATGGCCATCAACCGGGTGAAGGAGGCTGCCGAGAAGGCAAAGATCGAACTGTCGACGGTGCTGGAGACCGAGATCAACCTCCCGTACCTCTCCGCCACCCAGGCCGGCCCCAAACACCTCTCCCTGAAGCTGAGCCGGTCGAAGCTCGAGCAGCTGGTCGGACCGATCATCGAACGCTGCATCCATCCGTTCGAACAGGCATTGAAGGACGCCGGCCTGAAGAAGGAGGATATCCAGAAGGTGATCCTCGTCGGCGGACCCACGAGAATGCCGGTGGTTCAGAAGTTCATCGAGGACCATGTCGGGAAGAAGATGGAGCGGGGGATCGACCCGATGGAGTGCGTGGCCATGGGGGCGGCCATCCAGGGGGCGATCCTCGGCGGCGAGATCACGGACATGGTCCTGCTCGACGTCACGCCCCTGACCCTGGGTATCGAGACCCTCGGCGGCGTGAGGACCGCGTTGATCGAGCGGAATACGACGATCCCCACCAGAAAGAGCGAGGTCTTCTCGACAGCCGCCGACCTCCAGACCTCGGTCACCATCCATGTCCTCCAGGGGGAGCGGCCCCTCGCTGCCGACAACGTCAGCCTCGGGCAGTTCAACCTCGTCGGGATCCCGCCGGCACCGCGGGGCGTCCCCCAGATCGAGGTGACCTTCGACATCGACGCCTCGGGGATCCTCAATGTCTCGGCGAAGGACCGCGGCACCGGCAAGGAGCAGAAGATGACCATCACCGCCTCGACAAAACTGGCAGAGCGCGATGTCCGGAAGATGGTCGACGAGGCGAAACAGTTCGAAGAGCAGGACCGGGAGCGGAAAGAGGAGATCGAGGCCCGCAACGCCGCCGATTCCCTGATCTACACGGCCGATAAGACAAAATCCGATCTCGCCGGCAAGGTGAGCGCGGACCTGGTCGAAAAGGTGAATGCGGCGATCGTGGCGGTACGATCAGCACTGGAAGGGAAGGATATCGCCAGAATCAAGACGGAGACAGAGAAACTCCAGAACGTGCTGGGAGAGGTCGGGTCCGCCGTCTACCAGGAAGCCGCCCAGAGGCAGGCGCAGGAACAGGCGGGACCGCAGACCGGTTCGGCAGGCTGGGAGAGCAGCGGACAGGCACAGGGGGAAGAGAGCAAAAACCCCGATGAAAACGTTGTGGACGCCGATTTCAAGGTCCATGACGAGAAGTAACATTTTTTCTGCCGTCGATGGAGAAGAAAGATTATTATGAGGTCCTGGGGGTCAAGAAGGATGTCTCCCAGGACGACCTGAAGAAGGCGTTCCGACAGCTGGCCAGAAAATACCACCCTGATCTCAACAAGGGGAGCAAGGACGCAGAGGAGAAGTTCAAGGAGATCAACGAAGCCTACCAGGTCCTCAGCGACCCGCAGAAGAAGGCCGAGTACGATCAGGTGGGGCGGACAGAGTTCAAACCCGGGGACTCGGCCACGTACAAACCACCCAGCTACGACGATCTCTTCCGGGACTTCGGTCTGGGCGACATCTTCAACGCCTTCTCCGGGGGCACGGGCAGGGCACGGAGCCGGGCGGGCGCAGACCTCAGGTTCGATCTCGAGATCTCCCTCACCGACGCCTTCTATGGCATGAAAAAGATCGTTGAGGTTCCCCACAGTTATGATTGTAATACCTGCCAGGGCACCGGTGCACAACCCGGTTTCATCCGCGACTGCCCCACCTGCAAGGGGACCGGCGAGATTCGGAATATTCAGCGGAGCGGCAATCAGCAGGTGGTGAGGATCGCCCCCTGCCCGGACTGCGGTGGGCGTGGGAAGATCATCGGAAAGCCCTGCGAGTCCTGCCAGGGGAGAGGGTCAATACGAAGGACGAGACGGATCGAGGTGTCGATCCCCCGGGGTGTGGAGGACGGCCAGTTCTTACGGGTGGCCGGCGAGGGGGAGCCCGGCGAGAACCAGGGTGCCCCGGGTGACCTGTACATCGTCGTCCACATCAGGCGCCACGATACATTCGAGCGGCACGGAGTCGACCTCCAGAGCACGACGACGATCGGGCTCGGCCCCGCCCTCCTCGGCGGGGAGGTCCGGGTGCCCACCCTCACCGGGACGGCGATGCTGACGATCCCAGCCGGCACCCAGAGTCACACCCGCTTCCGGCTCAAGGAGCAGGGGATGCCCTACCTGAACTCCGACAACCGGGGCGACCTGCTGGTCAGGGTTGTCGTCAAGATTCCGGAAAAATTGACGGCTGAGCAGAAGAGACTGGTCAAAGAGGCTTTCTCGGTCAAATAGTGAGAATCCGTCAGATATCCAACCGCCAGTTATTCTTCACACTTGAACGCGATCTCGTCGTTCATGTGTTCATATCCCCAGTCACAGAGCTGGTCGAGGATCGGGATGAGGGACTGTCCGGTTTCCGTCAGTGAATACTCCACCTTCGGCGGGACCTGGGCGTACACCTTTCTGGTGACCAGGCCGTCTTTCTCAAGTTCGCGAAGCTCTTTTGTCAGCATCCTCTGGGTGATCCTGGGCGTCACCTTGCCCACGATCTGGTTGAACCGCAACGTCCCGTCCTTGAGCTGGTAGATGACCAGCGGTTTCCATTTTCCTCCGATCACATCCAGGGTCGCCTCGATTCCCCAGTTGTACTTGTATTGTTTCTGCGTGGAATCCATCAGTATCAAACCTGTAAGTATGTGACATATTTGTGCGTACTCCCTATTTATGCCATACCTCCTTAACATGTACCATAACCCCATCAGGCGAAACCGACGAAGCAGGTGGAGAATTAAATCAATGAAAATTATTTTAGCACGGATTGTTATCGAGATCAGCACGACGGGAGCCGCGTAGCCATGCCGGCTGTCATCGGCGCTGGCCAGGGTGCCACCCTCGGCCCGCTCACCGCCTCCGGTATCGCCGGCGTCACGAAAGAGGATGCCGGTGCTGCCTCAGGGCTTGTCAATGTTGCTCACCAGCTCGGCGGTTCGCTGGGACTTGGCATCCTCGTCGCCGTCTTCGCTGCTGCCGGCACCGCCGCGATGACCCCCACGCAACTGCTCGCGGTCCGGGTCGGGGCCTCGCTGACGGCCGGGACGGTGATGCTCTGGCTCGCACTCATCATCGTGATACTGCTGATCGTACGGCCCGGCATCGTACGGGGAGATCAGGATCTGCCGGAGAATCTGAACCATTTGGAGGGATACAGATGAAAGTATTACTGGTAAACGGCAGCCCTCACAAAAAGGGCTGCACATGGACTGCTCTGAACGAAGTAGCAAAGACCCTGAACGAAGAAGGGATCGAGACAGAGATATTCTGGATAGGTGTCAAACCGCTTGCCGGCTGCACGGCCTGCAATACATGTGCCAGGACCGGCCGCTGCATGTTCGACGACACCGTCAACGAGTTCCTGGATATCGCAAAGGAGGCCGACGGTTTCATCTTCGGATCGCCGGTGCACTACGCTTCGGCGACCGGGGCGATCACCTCCTTCATGGACCGCGTCTTCTATACCAACATGCTGGCAGGGAGAGGGATCTTCGCCCAAAAACCGGCGGCCGCGGTCGTCTCTGCACGAAGGGCAGGGACAACGGCCACCTTCGACCAGCTCAACAAGTATTTCACCATCTCGGAGATGCCGGTCATATCGTCCCGGTACTGGAACATGGTCCACGGGGCACAGCCGGAAGATGTGGAGAAGGACGAAGAAGGCCTGCAGATCATGCGCATCCTTGCACGGAACATGGCGTTCTTCCTGAAATGCAAAGAGGCGGGGCTCCGGGCCGGCGTAAAGCTCCCGGTGCGGGAAACAACAGTTTTCACGAACTTTATCCGGGACTGATGGTGATGAAAAGAATGAGAGCAGATTGAGGAGGAGATAGTATAGAGAGAGCGGAAAGAATTCCCGAACGGCTCATCTTCCCCACAGGGGAGAAGATTGCCGGGGATGGGATTGCAAACGACCATTTCATCGGGAATGTATGGCTGAAGATGCTGGTTCCCGATGACAGCACGTTCCATTGCCCGGTTGGGAATGTGATGTTTGAACCCGGTGCGAGGAACAGCTGGCATACCCATCCCGGCGGCCAGATCCTGCTGGTCACCGGCGGCACAGGGTACTATCAGGAAGAGGGCCGGCAGGCACAGGTGATCCGGGAAGGGGACGTGGTAACGATCCGTCCGGATGTGAAACACTGGCATGGGGCTGCACCGGACACCTGGCTTGTCCATGTCCGCGTTATACCGAGATCTCAAACAAGAAAGTGTACCTGATAGCCACCAGCACGGACACCGGACCAGAAGCCATGGATGGTACTATCAACGGCTTTAAGGCAGCTCTTTCCTGCTATCCCGATGCTGAGGTGGCAGGGATCATCTGCGGAACCGGCGTGACGGACGTCGGTGATATCAGAGGAAGACCGGAGATGGCTGCTGCTTACGAAATGGGAAAGAGCATATGAATGCAGAGCAGGGTGACGCCGGATTGGTGGAAGACGGGAACGTGAGGAACCATGAACCAGAATGATGCCAAATGTCTGATCGCCTATTTTTCGCGCCCAGGCAACAACTATGTCAACGGCAGTATCGTGAACCTGCCGGCCGGCAACACAGAGGTCGTAGCAACGATGATCCGGGAAATGACCGGGGGCGATCTCTTTCATATCAAATCGGTGACTGCGTATCCCGAGGGTTATACAGAGACCACCGAGGTAGCACAGCAGGAGCTTCGCGCCAATGCCAGACCGAAGCTCACCCGCCACCTGGAAAATTTGGCTTCCTATGACCTGGTCTTCCTCGGCTACCCCAACTGGTGGGGAACGATGCCGATGCCGGTCTTCACCTTTGTTGAGGATTATGATCTCGCCGGAAAGACCATTGCACCGTTCTGCACGCACGAGGGAAGCGGCATAGGACGGAGTGTCGCAGATATCAAAAAGATCTGCCCGCAGTCAACCGTCCTGAAAGGTCGTGCCATCCGTGGCGGCGAGGTCAACAGGGCGCAGGATGAGATAGCCGGCTGACTGCGTGAACTCGGGATGAAAATTTAAAACCGCTGTGATTAATCTCCCCAGAAAATCCGTATAATAATAAAAGGTACAAAACCCGGTGAATGAAAATGCTGTATCGGAAAATTCCCAAAAACGGCGACGAACTATCCATCCTTGGATTCGGATGCATGCGTCTTCCCATGAGAGCAGACGGATCGATCGATGAAGAACGGGCGACGAAACAGGTACGCTCTGCGATCGACCACGGGGTGGACTATGTCGACACGGCCTGGCCCTATCATATGGGACAGAGCGAGCCTTTCGTGGGTCGTGCCCTGGCTGACGGGTACCGCGAGAAGGTGAAACTCGCAACAAAACTCCCGTCCTGGCTTATCGAGAGCCGGGAGGATATGGATAAACTCCTGGACGCCCAGCTGGAGAGACTCAGGACTGACCATATCGACTATTATCTCGTCCATGCACTCGTTGGTGATCTGTGGGATGCGGTTGAGAAACTGGGTGTGGCCGATTTCCTCGACAAAGCCAGGGCCGACGGCAGAATCAGGAACGCAGGGTTCTCCTTCCACGGTGCAGGAGAGGACTTCAACCGGATCGTCGACGCCTATGACTGGGACTTCTGCCAGATCCAGTACAACTTCCTGGACGAGAAGAACCAGGCAGGTACAGCGGGTCTGGAGTACGCGGCCTCCAGGGGGCTTGGCGTCATCATCATGGAGCCCCTCAGGGGAGGGAACCTCACCAAAACCGTACCCTCTGCCGTGAGAGAGATCTGGGATGAGGCTCCGACGAAGAGGACCCCTGCAGAGTGGGCGTTCCGCTGGATATGGAATCACCCCGAGGTGACGGTCGTCCTCTCAGGGATGAATGAGGAGACGCATATTCAGGAGAATCTTACCCTGGCAGACCAGGGATACCCGAACTCTCTGACAGAAGCGGAACTGCGGCTGGTAAAAAAAGTAGAGATTACCTACCGTGAACTGATGAAAGTCGGCTGCACCGGCTGCAGGTACTGCATGCCCTGCCCTTCAGGAGTAAACATCCCGTTGTGTTTCGAGGAGTACAACAACCTGTACCTGGTCGACAATCCTGACGAGGAGAAGTTCATGTATGCCGCACGGCTGGGCGGCGCTGTCGCCCTCGGGGAAGCCGAGTTCGCATCCCTGTGCGTCCAGTGCGGGCAGTGCGTTGAACGATGCCCCCAGCAGATCGACATCCCGGCGGTGCTCGAATCGGTTGTGGCAGAACTGGAAGGACCCGAGTTCGAGCAGCGAGTGGCCATGGCACGACAGATATTCAAACAGACGTAACCGCGAGATCGGTTCAGATCGATCATCGGTTGATCGGTCATCATTCTCGAAAGAGAATCACCGATCGAACTCCAATTTTACCGGTAACCCATCAATAGACCGCTCCGTAGTTACGACCCCTGGTGACGATCACCTCGCCACCCTGCTCGCCGAAGGTCTCCGCTGCTGCACGGGTGATGCCGGCGAGATCCCCGTCGGTGATCGCATAGACGGTCGGGCCGAAGGAGCTGAGGCCGGCACAGGCCGCCCCGGCCTGTTTGAGTTCGCGGATCAGGGCCGGCACCACCGGGTCCTGCAGGCCCGTCTCCACCTTCTTGAACCCGAGGGTCTGGATCGCGTTGACGGCATCGGCAAAGAGGGCCAGGTCCTCCTCGGCAATACCGGGGAGCATCCGGGTCATGATCTCATGACAGATCTGCCGGACGTCCGCGAGCGGGACCGGGCAGTAGTCCCGGAAGATGTCCACCTCGTCGGCCCCTTCGACGTTCGTCCCCCGGTTCGGGATCGCCAGGACGATCTTCCAGGCCTCCGGGAAGGGCAGCCGGGCGCAGATCGTCGCCGGCGTCACCGTCGATGATGCAGCAGACGGTGCAAACCCGTGCTTTTCGCCGTGCAGGCCGAAGCTGTGCCCGCCGTCCAGGATGAAACCCCCGTGCCCGAAGGCGGCCGTGCCGATCCCCGAGGTCCCGCCCCGCCCCACGATCGCTGCAATCCTCCTGACAGAGAGGTCCAGGGTGTACAGTTTCGATATCGCCGCCCCGGTGGCCAGGGCGATCTGGGTCCCGCTCCCGAGGCCGGTGTGCTGCGGCATCGACCGCTTCACCGTGATCGCGGCGCCACCCCGGATGCCGGCCGTGTCGAGCACCTTCCTGGCAGCATCCAGCACCCGCCGGTGAACCTCGGGGGTGCCGCCCGTGACGGTGAGGTCCTCGCCCCTCTTCACCTCGATGCCGGTACAGGGGTTCATCAGCGTGATCCCGATCCCGCCGTCGACCCGCCCGAGCCCGCCATGCATGTCGATCAGCCCCAGGTGAAGCCTTGATGGGGCCTCGACCCGGATGCTCAGGTCCTCCGCAGGGACCGGTAACGGGGCGCCGGCTTGGCCGGAGATCGAGACCCCCTCCCAGAGCGCCGGCGAGAAGATCTCCTCGATGAAGATCAGCGGCTTCTGGTCATGGATGATCGCGTACCGCCGGGAGAAGAGGACCGACTCGGCCGGGACATCGAAGGTTCCGGAGAGATCCCTATCGGCACGGATCGGGCGGATATCCCGGATCTCCCGCCGGGTCTCCATATGGTATCGCTGGAGGATCCTGCCGATCGGGATGTCGGCGGCCATCAGGTCGTCCCGAAACTCCGGTTCGAGGTGATCGAGCGGAGTGTGGGAGACGGCGTGGACATAGGTCCTCCGGCTCTCTGCACCGACCAGGTCCACGACCCGGAAGTTGATCAGGTCGCCGGCCCCGATCCCCAGGTCTGCTGCCTCGGCAGGGTCCGCCCGCACCACCTGCTGGGCGAGGGTGTGCACCTCGATCCGCTCGCCGGCCACCACCTCGAGGAGGTTGGTGACCGATCCGTCGGTGAGGAGCAGGATCTTCTGGAGGGGGGAGACCGGGCTGGACTGTTCAAGCTCCTTGAGCATCGAGAAGAGATCTGAGACTGACATCTGCTTTTTTCCCGTAGGACCGGGGAGTATTTAAGAAGAGCGAAACGGGAACCGGGACGACGGAAGCAGACCAAGAAGAGGAGGAGGGGGCCTCACATCTTCTCCAGCGATGCCCGGAGCATCTTCATCGTCTCGAGTTTGTACTGGAGTTGCTTGATGCAGTCCTCCTTGTGCATGATCTTCTCGTCGAACATCCGAAGCTTGATCTTCTTCTTCGTCTCATCGTCGAGTTTCTCCCATACCATCTTCATACAGGGGTTTCCCCCCATCTCATGGTGCTCCATGCCGTGGTGCCCCATGCCCATTTCGTGGTGTTCCATACCCATCGTTCCATCTCCATCCGGTGCAGTTCCCGGCACGCACCGGATGATCGCCCCCTTCGCCCCCGGGTCACTTATAGATTGTGGAGAAGCGGGGACATGACCGGATCAATCGCCGGCCGGAGATACCCGGCGACCGTCGAACGCCGCCCGGGTCTGCCGGATCCTCGATTCCAGCCACTGGTCATCGAAGGTCGACTGGTAGACGAACTTCACCTGGTTGGAGAACTCCCAGTCCTCCCAGACCCGGGGGTCGGCCACCCGTTCAAAGAGCGGGGTTCCCGGGAGCGGGAGCGGGACGGTGAACCAGGCCTCGTCGAGCGGCAGGGAGAGGGAGAGCGCGAAGGTCTCTTCGACTGATTCGACAGTCTCGCCCGGGTACCCGACCATGAAGAACCCGGCCGTCCCCACCCCTGCCTGGTGGAAGAGGTGGACGGCCCTGACCCCCTGCTCGACGGTCACCTTCTTGTTCATCAGGCTGAGGGTCTCGTCGCTTCCGGATTCGAGTCCCAGGTACACCCTGATGCACCCGGCCCGCTTCATCAGGTTCACCAGGTCCGGGGTGAGCCGGTCCACCCGTGAGAGGCAGGTCCAGGCGATCGGGCTGCCGCGACGGATCATCTCTTCGCAGAACCGGACCAGGTATTCGGTGTCGAGGGTGAAGCAGTCGTCGGCGATCCAGAGACCGTCGTACCCGAGGGCCATCACCTCCTCGATCTCCTGAAAGACCCGCTCGAGCGGGGGCTTGCGGAAGACGTTCCCCCAGACCGGCTTGGAACAGAAGTCGCAGGCGAACGGGCACCCGCGGGTGATGATCAGGCTGGTCTGCTTCATACCCCCGGACTCCTCCATCGCCTGCTGGTAGCGGAGGTGATCGAACTGGCTCCGGTCCGGGAGCGGCAGGCGATCCAGGATCGCCGACGGGTTGTGCACCGGCGGAGAAGACCTGACTTCCCCGTCCTGTACCAGGTACATCCCCGGGTAGTCCGCGGCGTCGACCCCCGAGACCCACGCCCGTTCCGACCCGGCGGCGATGTAGTCCCGGCAGAACTGCGCAAAGACCAGGTCTCCCTCTCCCAGAGAGAGCAGGTCGAACTCATCGGCGAAGATCGCCGGGTTGACCGTGGGGAGGGGGCCGCCGGCGGTGAAGAGGGTCGCCGGGAGGCGGGCACGGAGGGCCCGGAGGAGCATCAGCGCGTTGGCGCTCATCGTCACCATGATCGAGATCCCGACGATGGCCGGCTTGAGGGCGGTGATCCGGTCCAGAGCGTCCGGCACCGTCATAAACGTGCAGTCGACGATGCTCACCGGGAGGCCGAGGTCCCGGATCTGGCTGGCCAGGCCGGCGATCCCGAGCGGCGGAAAGAGTTTGTCGACCGGGTCCAGGTCCCGGAAGTAGGGGTAGACCAGGACGACCCCGCCCGGTCGCGGCGCATCGGTCATGTCGACCCCCCGACGGTGAACTCGATGCGGTAGCACACCTCGTCCGGGACCTCCATGCCATCCAGGCTGCCAACCTCGATGGCGAACCCGGCCCAGCAGAGGTCCTCTCCCACCTCCCTTCCCCAGAAGACCTTCGGTTGACATGGCGGAGAGGTCGAGACCGCTGCGATGCTGAACCGGATGTCGTGCACCGGGTCGTACAACGATACGGCGTTCATCTCCCCGGTCAGTTCCTCCCACCCGGGTGGAGGGGGAATGATACCCCCGATCCATCCTGCCGCGAAACTGTCGGCACTCAGCTCGTTCAACAGGCAGACGGTCCCGACCGGACCGGCGAGGGGACGGACCCGTGCCGAGATGTCGACCGCCGTCCCGGCGATCCGGTAGGTGAACGTGACCTCGGCAGTGGGGGGGATTGATTCGAAGACCGGGTGAATCCTGAGCAGGGAGCGGAGCGGCACCACCGGGGCCATCAGCAGGCGCTGAAGCCCGGGGATGCGCATGTAGGCTTCGATCCCCACCTCGATCGACCGGGTGAGCCAGGGAGAGACAGTCCCAAAGATACTCCAGCTCATCCTGGTGTCGACCAGGAACGTCCGGACGACGACCCCTTCCCCGCCAGGGCTGTCCCTGCAGGTCCGGGAGAAGCAGGTGTACCCGGGGCACCTGATGGCCACGCTGCCGATCCCCATCCCCTCGCCGGTCAGGTTCTCTCCGCCTGACCAGACGAGCAGTCCCCTGGCAAGCCCCTCGGAGATCCCGTCACCGCGGTATTCAGGGTCAGGGACGATGCTGATTCCGGCCATTATGCCCACTTCATACGGTCGATCTCGCGCTCCCACTATATAGTCGTGATGAGCACCGGGCAGGCCATCCTCATCAACAAATCCCCCAGGACTCCCCAGGAGGCGTTGAACAGTCCCGGCCCGTTCAGAACTCGAGATTCCCAGGCAGCAACAGAAGTCCGGCCATCCCACCAGAGAGGGCGTCGCTCTCCCAGCCCGACTCTGTGAAGAATGCAAACCTGGTGAGAGAACGTTCTGCCAGAGTGATGCTGATAGATATGAATCTGGATGCACGACTGTTTGTTCTGATATTATCTGTTAAATACCGCTCAATCCAACGGGATATTCAGATGAAGGTTCCCTCCCATGAACTGAGAGCCCGCATGGACCGTTTTTTGCTGCAGATGGAGACCACAGAGCCGGGCTGGGAGATCGCCGCCTTCTTTGGGAAGCTCAACCTCTACTACTTCACCGGGACCATGCAGGATGGGATGCTGCTCATCCCCCGCAGAGGAGATCCCGTCTTCTGGGTCCGCCGGAGTTATGAACGGGCACTGGCTGAATCGTGCTTTCCTGATATCAGAAAGATGAACAGTTTCCGTGATGCCGCAGCAGCGATGGGTCAGATCCCCGAGACCGTGCATCTGGAGATGGAACTGGTGCCGCTGGCCCTGCTCCAGCGCCTCAAGAAACACCTCCCCTTTTCTGAGGTGAAACCGGTCGACGCACAGGTCATGGCCGTCAGGGAGGTGAAGAGCCCCTATGAGATTGGCTACCTGCGACAGGCCGGGAAGATCCACCGGCATGTCCTGGAGGACTGCGTGCCTGACCTCCTCACCGAAGGGATCAGCGAGGCCGAGTTCGGCGGCGATCTCTACGCATTGATGGTCAGGGAGGGGCACCAGGGGATCGTCCGGTTCGGGATGTTCAACACCGAGATGGCGGTCGGACAGATCGGGTTCGGCGAGAGTTCGATCTATCCGACCTCCTTCGACGGTCCGGGCGGGAGTTATGGGATGTATCCGGCCGTTCCGCTGCTGGGGAGCCGGGAGAGGAGACTGACAAGCGGGGACCTGGTCTTCGTCGACGTCGGGTGCGGGTTTGGGGGCTACAACACCGACAAGACGATGACCTACATGTTCGGAGAGCCGCTGCCCGATGACGTGATCGAGGTGCATCACCGGTGCGTCGCGATCCAGGACCGGATGGCCTCCCTGCTCAGGCCGGGGGCCGTCCCCTCCGAGATCTATACGACCGTCATGGACGACCTGGACCCCGGATTCTTACAGAACTTCATGGGATATGATGGACGGCAGGTGCGATTCCTCGGCCACAGCATCGGGCTGCAGGTCGACGAGACCCCGGTGATCGCCCGGGGCTTTGACCGGCCGATCCAGGAGGGGATGGTCTTTGCGCTTGAGCCGAAGAAAGGAGTGCCCGGCGTCGGGATGGTCGGCATTGAGAACACGTACCTGGTCACGCCGGCCGGAGGAGAGTGTCTCACCGGGGAGAGCCTCGGCCTGATCCCGGTCTTCTGAACGACAGGCCGGATAAAAACCCCAACCTCATTCAGAGGAACGTCGGGAGTTGGGCCGGCATCTTTGAGATGATGATCGCTGTGAAGAGGAGCCCCCCGAGGACCGTGGTGACATATGGGAGATATCCGGGGACGGTATCGGTTTCAGTCTGCTTGCGGAGCATGAGGGAGACCGGAAAGACCGGGTAGATGAAAGCCAGGAGGCTGAGCGGGTGGAAACCTGCCAGGGAGACGACCAGCACCGCGAAGATCAGCCAGAACCCGTAACAGATCTTCAATGAGGTCTCGTCGTCGATCCTGGTCGGGATGGTGGTGATCCCTGCTTCCAGGTCGGGGGCACTGTCAGGGATTGCAGAGAAGAGATGCGTCGCACCATAGTGCAGAAAGCCGGCGAGGACGAAGAGCAGGGGCGGGAGGGTGCCTGCAGCCAGATAATACCCAAAGACCCCGGGCAGGATGAACAGAAGATTTGACGAGATCTCCTGGACGCGACGCTCCCCGAACCATATCGGGGGGGCCGAGGAGAAGAAGGCAAGGAGTAAAAATCCTCCAAAGATCAGGCTTCCGATGAGGTTCTGGGTGATCAGGGCCGCACAGAGCACGGCGACGGGGATGATCGGCAGAACCATCTGTGGCCGCCGGGTCCTCTCCTGCCTGTACTCACTTCCCAATTCTTTTGGGTTGTTTCGGTCGGTCGATTCGTCAAAGAGATCGTTCACACCAGAGATGAAGAGCGAGACGGCGAGGAAGAAGATGAGATACAGGTAATATTCTGGCCGGAAGAGGGAGGACCAGTCCTCCATCCCGAGTGCAAACCCAATCAGAGAGATCCCGCCTGTGGAGATCCAGAACCTGAACCGGGAATGGGTGGCGGCAAACCCGACCATGGGCTCACCAGAAGAGAGCGGGGGGGTCGGATCTGCAGCAGGATGGTGGGACATCTCATCCCACCCGAACCGGATAAATCCTGATGACTATCTCTTCGGTTCTCTCCACAGGGGTATCACCGTTGACGCCTCATAGATCCCCATGTATATTAATACATTCGCTGACTCCAGGGCACCCCCTGCACCAGTATAAATCCCCGATCCATCTGCCGATAGGAATTCAGGCCCGGCCGGTCGATGAGGCCGGCGAGCCTTCACCCTCAAAGAGATCCCGAAGCAGGGAGATATCCTCCAGTTTCCCAAAGACGACCACCTCGTCCCCGGAGGTGAGAATGGAGTCCCCGGTCGGATTGGTGATGGCCTCCCCTCTCCTTCGGATCGCGACGACCGAGACTCTGTACTGATTCCGAAGTTCAAGCGCTGCCAGCGATCGTCCGCAGACGCTGGAATGCGGGTCGACGATCAGCGTGCTGATATCCAGGGAAGGACTGGTCATCGCGAGATCGGTGAGTTCTGAAGAGAGGGATGACGGTGTCCGGAGCATCTGGTAGGTATCGGCACGGATCTCCCGGACGAACCGCTCGATCGTCCTCTGTGGGATCAGGTACTTCTTCAGCACCCGTGTGAAGATCTCCACCGAGGTCTCAAACTCCTCAGGGATCACCTCGTCTGCGCCCAACTCGTGGAGGGTGGTCGCCTCCGAGGTGAACCGGGTCCGGACAATGATGAAGAGATCCCGGTTCATCTGCCTGGCCAGGCTGGTGACGGCACGGGTCGAGAGGGTATCGTTGATGACGATCACCAGGATTCTGGCCGTCTCGATCCCGGCGTGGGTCAGGATCTCGGGGCTGGTCGCGTCCCCGAAGAAGATCGGCTCTCCTTTCTCCCGCTCCGCGGCGACGGTGTCCGGGTTCATGTCGATGATCCGGTACGGGATAGTGCCGGCCTTCGCCACCTTGGCGAGGTTTCTCCCGTTCAACCCGTAGCCGATGATCACCAGGTGGCCTCTGAGCGGCTCGGGCGGAATGACATCATCCTTCAGGGATCGGGCCCTGACCACCTGCCCCAGGGGACCCTGACTGACCGCGTCGGCAACCCGCGGCCCGATGGCAATGGCCAGCGGAGCGAGGGACATCGTCAGGACCGCCACAGCCAGAAAGACCTGTTCGGTCGCGTCGGTGAAGAGGCCATAGCCCTTCCCTGCGGTTGAAAGGATGAAGGCGAACTCCCCGATATTGGCCAGTGCCAGCCCCGACAGCACCGTGGTCCGGAGTGAATGACCGAGAACGAAGGCAGCGCCACCGGATACTATCGCCTTCATCAGAATGACCCCGAGAGCGAGCGCGATGATGATCACCGGGTGGCCGATCATGTATCCGAGGTCGAGCAGCATCCCGATGGAGATGAAGAAGAAACTGGTGAAGATCTCGCGGAACGGCAGAATGCTGGCGAAGGCCTGATGGAAGTACTCGGACTCTGAGAGGGTGAGGCCGGCGAGGAAGGCGCCGAGGGCGATCGAAAGGCCGACCTCGGCGGTGATGTAGGTGATCGCGAAACAGATCAGGATGATACTTAAGAGGAAGACCTCAGGGTTTCGTGTGCCCGTGATCCGGTTCATGAACCAGGGGATCACATAGATCGAACTCCCGATGACGAAGACCAGCAGCAGGGCCGTGGTGATCCCGAGGTTGAAGAGCGAACCGAGGATGTCCGAGGTCTGGCCGGCCAGGATCGGGAGGGCGACGAGCATCGGGATCGTGATGATGTCCTGGAAGATACCGATGCCGAAGCTGACCCGGGCATGCGGGCTCTCCAGTTCAGCCCGGTCCTGGAAGATCTTCAGGGTGATGGCGGTGCTGCTGGGGCAGACGAGGAACCCGATGAAGAGAGCCTGGCTGGTGGGCACGCCGAAGAGGGACAGGATCCCGACAACCACCGCAATGGTGAGGAGGACCTGGAGACCTCCGCCGATCAGGACGATCTTCTTCATCTCGAAGAGTTTCCGGAATGAGAACTGCATCCCGATCGTGAAGAGGAGGAAGATGATCCCGATCTCTGCAAGGGCGTCGACGATCTCCCGTTCCGGGATCAGCCCGAACCCGTACGGACCGATCAGGATCCCGGTGATGATGAACCCGACGATCCCGGGGATCCGGAACCGGTTTCCGATGGCGATGATCACCAGGGCGAAGGCGATGATGATGATGATGTTGGCGAGGTATCCGGTGATCATGGAAATTCACAAATGGGTGCGCTGGAGTCCGGCCAGGCCGGACAATCAATCATCTATGGTCAGTCGTTCCACTTAAAATAAGGGATCCCCTCGATCACTCTGCATTCGATCCGCTCCTCATCGAAGAGGCGCGGGACGAGCAGCAGCAGGTCTGCGATGAAGAGGTCGAGGTGCCGGGTCCGGTCGACCCGGTCCCCGATGATCGCCGCCTCGATCTCGTGCAACGAGTACCCGGTATCGGGATGGGCCCTGAGGAACCGTTCGATTTCATTGATCTGCACCGATCCTTCGCTGAACTCCCATGCTGAAACTGGCATTCCTATCACCCTCTGGATACGCTTATCCCCGGGGGTTCACATAAAAAAGTATCTGATGGATGACCTCCCGGTCATCTGCATCGCCGGCCCGGTCTCACTCGCGGATCATCGTCAGCGACATCTTGAACCGCGTCAGCGCCGAGAGGGCGTGCGGGACGTTGGCCGGAAAGATGATCGTCTCCCCTTCCTTCATCTGAAAGGTCTGGCCGGCCACCCAGACCTCGCACTCCCCGTCCAGGATCGTCACGACCGCGTCATAGGGGGCGGTATGCTCGGAGAGACCCTCGTTCTCGTCGAACGAGAAGATCGTGATGCTGCCGGCCTTGCGGTTCGCAATCATCCGGCTTGAGACGGTCCCTTCCGCATAGTCCACGAGGTCCTTGAGATTGAGCACCTTCGCGTAGAGCTCCGCCCGCTTCTGGTCGTGTGCATCCGAATGCACCTCTTTAAATTCTGCCATACTGGGTATGCCTCCACGTCTGTATTGGTGATTGAAGTGAAAAAATGGGAGGATCAGTCTCCTGATCGGCCCTTACGCGCTCGGGACCATCCGGGCGAGGTCCTCTTCCACGGTGCTGTTCTTGCTGATCCCGAAGTTCTCGACCAGCACGTTCAGGACCCCGGGCGAGATGAAGCCCGGAAGGCGTGGGCCGAGGGTGATGTTCTTGACCCCGAGGTTCAGCAGTGCCAGCAGCACAAGGACGGCCTTCTGTTCGTACCAGGCGATGTTGTACGAGATCGGCAGTTCGTTCAGGTCGACGTTGAAGGCCCCGGCGAGCGCCTGGGCGATCACGACCAGCGAGTAGGAGTCGTTGCACTGGCCGGCGTCGAGCACCCGGGGGATTCCGCCGATGGTGCCGAGGTCGAGGCTGTTGTACCGGTACTTTGCGCACCCGGCCGTCAGGATCACCGTGTCCTTCGGCAGTGCCTCGGCGAATTTCGTGTAGTAATCCCGGTCACTGTGCCGGCCGTCGCAGCCTGCCATCACCAGGAACCGCCTGATCGCTCCGCTCTTCACCGCGTCGACGACGGTGCCGGCGATCGCAAGGACCGCATCGTGGGCGGCGCCGGTGATCAGGTCGGCACCGTTCCCGATGCTCGTTGGGGGCGGACTGGTCTTTGCCCGGGCGATCACCGCAGAGAAATCCTTGCTGCCGTCCGCGGCCGCAGGGATGTGGGTGACGCCGGAGAACCCGACCTGTCCGGTGGTATAGACCCGGTCGATATACGACTCCTTCGGCGGGACCAGGCAGTTGGTGGTGACCACGATCGGACCGTTGAACTGTTCGAACTCCTCCTTCTGGTGGTGCCATGAACTGCCGTAGTTGCCGACGAGATGGACGTACTTCTTGAACGCCGGGTAGGCATGCGCCGGAAGCATCTCGCCGTGGGTGTAGACATCCACACCGCTCTCCTTCGTCTGCTCGAGGAGCATCTCAAGGTCCTTGAGGTCGTGGCCGGTGATCAGGATGCCGGGGCGTGTCCCGGCCGTCGTCTTAACCGGGGTGATCTCAGGCTTTCCATAGGCACCGGTGTTGGCCGCATCGAGGAGGGCCAGTACCTTCACCCCGAAGCCGCCGCATTCGAGGACCAGGGCGATCAGCTGGTCGGCCGGCAGGTCGGTGACCGTCGCGGCGAGCCCCTTCTGGAGGAAGGTGGTGATCGATTCGTCGGTGGAGCCGAGCACGGCTGCATGGGTGTAGTACGCACTGATCCCCTTCAGGCCGTAGGTCAGGAGTAAGCGGAGCGAGGTGATGTCGTCACCCTTCTGCGCGAGTGATGCAATCTCCTCAGCCTTCGCGGCGATATCACCGTCGTTCTTCGGGGTCCAGGTGCAGACCTCAGGCTCGTCCCCTTCCAGGCGGGGGAGAGCATCGCGGAGGGCGACGGCCTGCCGGATCATCTCGTTGAACCGGGCCGGGTCGAAGTTCACGTTGGTCAGGGTCGCAAAGAGTGCGTCCGCAATGAACAGACCTGCCTCTGCATTGCCGGCTCCTTTTTCCATTGCGTTTAGATTCCGCACCGCGATCCCCTTGCACAGATAGATCAGGACATCCTGAAGCCCTGCGGTGGCTCCTTCCTTGCCGCAAACTCCTTTCACTGTACATCCACTCCCTTTAGCCGTCTCTTCACACTGATTACAGAACATAGATCAAACACCTCATTGGGTATCTATTTGCTACAGAGTATCCAATATATACTATACTATAAATAGTCCGGGGTTTCAAAAAATATACCATGCAGGAAGCGTGCACCGTCAATCAGACAGTCCGGTACCTGACCAGGAAATGGACACTCCTGATCATCCTGGAGATCTACAAGGGGGACGAGTACTCCCGGAGGTTCTCGGATCTCAAGGACGCCCTCGCCGGCATCACCTCCAAGACCCTCTCGGAACGGTTGAAGGAACTCGAAATGGAGGGGCTCGTCACCCACCAGATCGATGCCACCTCGTTCCCGGTGAAGAGCGAGTACACCCTGACCGAGAGCGGCCTTGAGATCATCGAGATCGTCAGGGAGATCAAGAGATGGGCATTGAAGTGGAAGATCGACAACATCGCCTGCGGGGATCAGGACTGCAAGGTCTGCGTGCTCTAAATGAGCGGTGCATCATCAGCCACCAGGGGCAGATGGTTCACAGAAAAAATTGGAGTTACCTCAAAATATTCTTAAGGTCCAGCACAGTAGTGTACGTATGCACCACTTCACCGGGTTCGAGCTCACCCCCCGGAAAGTCGAATATATGAAATATATCTCCATGCGAGGGGAGCGGGTGAACACCAGCACGATGGCGGTCCATTTCAATGTCGACCCGTCCACGATCACCAAGACGATCGGCGAACTCTCGTCGAGCGGGTACCTCATCCATGTTCCGTATCACGGCGTGAGCCTCACCGAGAAAGGAAAGGAGTACACCGAGTTTCTCTTTCGGCGACACCGGATCCTCGGGCTGATCCTCACCCATTACGGACTCTCACCCGAAGAGGCCTGTACCGAGTCGGCCCGTTTTGAGAGTTTTGTCTCCCGCGAGATGATCGATCGCATCTGCCGGTCGCTCGGGCATCCGATGATGGGAGTCTGCGGAGCGATTCCTCATGACCGGGAATGCTGTCACTCGGGGACTGAAGTTCTGGCTGATGGAACTGAACGCGACGATGCACTACGACTGGGCAGGTGATGGATGTGTTGAACGATCACCTGCCTGACCTGAACCTCATCACCTGGTATGCAGAGAGTAACCGATCATTCCTCTCCAGGGTGAGTCCGTGGACCAAGGGTATCACCCTGGTGCTGCTGGTGCTCCTGATCACCGTGACCCGGTCCCCCCTGGTGCTGGCGGGGGTCTACGCTGCGATCCTGATCATCTACAAGATTGCCGGCTTTTCGTTGAGACAGCTCTCCAGCTGGTATCTGCTCCCGATCGTCTTCGTCGTCTCGATCATCGGGATCATGATCTGGAACGAGCCGGGGCCGGCCCTCATATCGATTCCTCTGGGTCTGACAACGCTGAACCTGAGCATGAACGGCCTGGTGCTGCTGATCACCCTGGCGCTCAAGACCCTGATCATGGTCACCTACTCGTTGCTCTTCCTGATGACGACGCGCTATCTTCACCTGACGACCATGGTCTACAGGGTCTTCCCGGACCCGCTCAACCAGATCTTTCTGATGTCGTACCGGTTCATCTTCCTGACACTCTCCCTGATAACAGCACTCCTCAAGTCTGTCCAATCACGAGGCGGAGGGCTGATCCAGAGTGCGCGAAAACAGGGGACGATCTTTGCGGAGATCTTCGGGCTGGTCTTCATCCGCTCGTTCGACCAGGCAGAACGGGTGAACGGGGCCATGCGGGCTCGGGGCTACTCCGGGCAGTACAGGGCGCTGACACCGGTCCCTGCCATCCGGATGCCGGAATGGATCTTCCTCCTGTGCGCCTGCGTCGCAGTGCTGTACGTGGTGGCAACCGGGAAGATCTGGTGATCAATCGGCTCTCTCTCCCCGCGCAAAATTTTTTACCCCTCCCCAAAATTTCAGCAATGTTTTTCTGTTTCCGCCGAGTATGCTGATCACCAGAGGAGAGAGCCTCCATCTGGTTTTCAGTTGATCAGTTATGGCGCATATACATCTTCCAGACGGATCGTTCACCCTTCTTTGGGTAGTGATATGGTGGGTAGTGACCGGTGTGATGATCGCAGGGTCACTGTACCTGTTGAGGCGGAGAGGCTCGCTCGATAGCCGGCAGATCACCATCGCCGCCTTCTGTACAGCGGCCTGTTTTGCAGTCTTCCAGGTGAGTATTCCGCTCTTTGGAGGCGTCCACATGAATCTGACTCCCCTGGTCGGGATCCTCACCGGCCCCCTGGTCGGGAGTCTGATCGTCTTGATCGTCAATATCCTCTCCGCCGGCATCGGCCATGGCGGATGGGGGATGGTCGGCGTCAATACCTTTGTCAATATCGTCGAGGTCGTTGCGGCCTACGGCGTGTACCGCGGAACCGGACGGTTCCTCAGCGGGACGTTCTCCCGTGCCGGGATCGCCACGCTCCTCAGCCTCGTAGTCGGGAGTGTCGTGATGATCGGGGTCATTCTGATCTCCGGCGTACAGGGAACGGACCAGACGATGGGACAGACCCTGTACGGCCTCTCCCTTCTCACCGGGGTGAACCTGGGGGTCGCGGTCATCGAAGCCTTCGTCACCGGGTACATCGTCACCTATATCAAGAGGGTGAGGCCGGCGATGATGCAGGGGGTGGAATGAGTGGTCGATGGGGAGGAGAAGAGAGGTCTGCTGGTGCTGGGCGGCCTGGCCCTGCTGATCCTCATCGGGGCGGTCCTCGCCTTTCAGATCACCGGCCCGATGGGGATCGAGGACCGGTTCACCGAAGCGCTCGGCCTGCAGCATGACGGAGGAGCAGAGGAAGAGGACGGAGGGTTCTTCGGTTTCAGCCTGGAGGGGAACATCCTCGCCTATCTGGCGGTCCTCGCCCTCCTGATCGCGGTCAGTCTCTTCGCCCTGAAAAGGACCGGAATCTAGGTCCTCTTCTTTTTTGAGAAGTCAGGCGTGGAACCCGGAAAGGCCGGATCCATACGAATTTTATATAAGACGACGATAGAATGCAGGTATGAGCACCATTGTGATCGATGAAGTGGCCTGCACGCACTGCTCCACCTGTACGACAATCTGCCCGTCCGGGATCATCGAAGAGACCGGCACCATCCCTTCGATCCGCCCGGAGAACGAAGGATCCTGCATCGCCTGCGGACAATGCGAGGCGACCTGCCCAACCGGGGCGCTGAAGTTACAGGACCCGGACGGTCGACCATCGACACTGCCGGCGGGCCGGCCGGCGATGACACCGGGTGCGCTCGGCCTCTATCTGCAGAGCCGCCGCTCGGTCCGCCACTTCAAACCCGAACCGGTGCCGAGAGAGACGATGGAACAGGTGATGGAGATCGTCAGGTACGCCCCCTCGGGTGCGAACATGCAGCCCGTCCAGTACATCATCATCACCGATCCGGCAGAGGTGAAGCGGCTCGCCGGCGTGACCATCGAATGGATGCGGGATGAGATCGCCGCAGATTCACCGCTGAGCAGGGGGCTGCCCCTCCAGTATCTGGTCGACGCCTGGGAACGGGGATCCGATCCGATCTGCAGGGGGGCCCCCCACCTGGTGATCGCCCACACCCCGGCTGGGAACTCATCGGCCCCGGTGGATGCGATCATCGGGCTGACGCACTTCGACGTGGCCGTGCCGGCCTTCGGAGTCGGGGCCTGCTGGGCCGGGTTTCTGACGATCGGGGCCATGGCGTCGGAGAAGGTGAAGCAGGCGCTCGCCATCCCGGAGGGAAGGGTGTACCAGTTCGCACTCTTCTTCGGGTACCCGAAGTACGCAACCCACAGTATCCCGTCCAGAAAGCCGGCCCGGATCGAGTGGCGGTGAGCGGGGCTCGCCGCGCACCGGGTCTGAACAGAACATCCGGCGGATGGGGTACTCGCCACCATATCGATCTCTTTTTTCTTCTGCAGGGGGGACGGATCTCCCCCGGTTTTCGATTGCCGCGTTCACAGGATATTCGGTTCGTGCGAATGAGCAGAACAGACGACCAGGTCAACATCAAATCATTGATTTTTCAAGTACATAACTATAAATAACGACGAGATGAGTCCCTTCTCTGTAGTGCATCGAACTGTTCGTTCACCTGTTTCCCATGACGATGTCGGACAGGTCCTGATGTCATGCAGGAAAATTGGAAGAGATAACCAATGAGACTGATACCTATCAACCCGGCCGGCTCCGTGCAGGTCCCGATCGAGACGCGGAAGATCTTCACCATCACAGACTCGACAGGACGGATGAGGAGTGTAACACCTTTGGATTTGAAAAACAGAACGATGACCGGTGCCGTTCACCAGGGTCATGAATGAACAGAGGGAGGGATCGATGTCGTCACATCTGCCGTCAGAGAGGATACGGTGGGGAATCTGTCTCGCCGTCCTCGCCCTCCTCCTCTCGTTCTCCCTCGTCGCCGTCGCGAGCGCCACCCCGCCACCTCCTGAGTATCGGGCCCGGTGGGCGGCTCCAAACCTCGAATATCTCAATGCGTCGGACGCCGGGTTCTTTTCCACGGTCGACTTGTACAATTCGGAGCAGGGACTGGCGAAGAGACCGCCATTCCTGCCGAACGTATCGGATAACTACTATTACACCACCTTCACATCTCCGGGAAACGACCAACAGTATCTCGACGCCGTCTGGTACTTCAACACCTGGGACGGGTTCACGAAAGGGAAGGATGAACTGAACCGGTACCTCCAGCAACATGGAACAATCACACCGGTCGTGCTCAATCTCTCCCCGGAACTCGCCGGCTCCAGTATCTCTGACATCAGGGATCTCTCCGGGACGGAGCAATGGCGGACGATCAATGCAACCCGGTACGAGGGGGACGGGACATCAGGAGACTTCCTCACGTTTGCCACGAACTACTTTCCGGGCGAGAATTACTACATCGCGTACTACGGGATCACAGGTTCGACCAACGTGAGTGAGGATGCGACGCATCATCAACATCTCCTCGCCATGACGAGTATCCCTCGATTTGTCATGAGCCACTGGTACGAGTTCGATCCCGCAACACCGATGACCATTCCGGATTATTGGTCCAGTCTCGCGTCCAACCCCATATTCAACCCTAAAACCTGGATCCCATTTCTCATGGTATTCATTCCGATTCTCCTTATCGTCATCGGCTACACCTTCATCCCGATCATTGTTCTCGCGTATATCTCCGCCAGGATATCTCTATGGATGGACGCCCATATGACTTCACGGACCCGTGCCATCCTGCCACTGATCGTCGCCTGTTGCCTGATCGGGGTGCTCGCCGTCAGGGCCTTCTACATCGAAGAGATCTCGCTCGGTTGGACCGATTTCATCGCCGCTGCAATCCTCGTCCCAATGGGGGTGCTGACCGTCAGACCACTCTTTAAAGAGCGCCTGAAGTACGTGAAGCCGAAGTCTGCCGTGTTCCTCTGCGTGGTCGGGACATTCTACACCATCATCATTGGTGCCCTGTTATACTTTTTTCTGGGTGTAAGTTTTACATCGAACGCAGGTTCTCTCGATCAATCGCTCTCGTACATCGTGAGTCGCTCTGTCGTCCTGCGTTCAGTCATCCTTTATCTCATGAGCGTGGTCATCGCCATCGTTCTCTACGCAGTGATTCTGTTCTGGGACCGGATCAGGAGACGTCGACAGAGCAAGCATCCAGTGAAGGATGAAGATCGATGACTCCATCCCGAGGGGGAAGGCCGGCACCATCATGGACTTGAGAGGATGGATGTGAACAGATCGATGAAAACAGTGCCGTTGGGATGAGTGAAAATATGAACAGAAAGAGGGAAATGTCGATGTCGTCACATCTGCCGCCTGATAGGATACGGTGGGGAATCTGTCTCGCCGTCCTCGCCCTCCTCCTCTCATCCGCACTGATCGGCTCGGTGAGCGCCACCCCGCCACCTCCCGACAATTATGCCTGGTGGGCCGCGACGAATACCGGATACCTCAATGTATCGGATGCCGGCCTCTTTGTCGAGACCGACGGATACATCTCCCGACAGGGACATGAGAAGAGACCACCATTCCCGTCGAACGTCTCGGGTAATTATTATTACACCAACTTCACCTCTCCAAAGACCGGCGAACAGTATCTCACCGCTGTCTGGTACTTCAGAGACTGGGACGGGTTCATAAAAGAGAAGGACGAACTGCACCGGTACCTTCAACAGCACGGTACAGTCACTCCGATCACGCTCAATCTCTCTCCTGAACTCGCCGGCTCCAATAGTTCCGACCTGGTGACCCTCTCAAGGTCTGAGCAATGGCAGGCGATCGACGCGACCCGGTACGAGAGTGACGAGACGTCGGGGTATCTCCTCACCTTCGTCATGGATTCGTACCCGGGCGTGAACTACTACATCGCGTACTACGGGGTCGTGGGTCCAACTGATCTGAGAGAGGAGGCCCATCGCCTCAACCTCCTCGCCATGACGAACCTTCCCGTAATGGTACTGGGTCACCTATACGTCTTCAACCCGGCGACGCCGATGATCAATACTTATGATTCGTTCATCCCCAGATTCAACCTTACAAACTGGATCCCATTTCTCGTGACATTCATTCTGATTCTCCTTGTCATCTTCGGTTGCACTATTCTCCCAATCATTGTTCTCGCGTATATCTCCGCCAGGATATCTCTATGGATGGAGACCCGTATGACTCCACGGACCCGTGTCATCCTGCCACTGATCGTCGCCGGTTGCCTGATCGGGGTGCTCGCCGTCAGGGCTCTCTACGTCGAAGAGATCTCACTCGGTTGGACCGATCTCATCGCCGCTGCAATCCTCGTCCCAATGGGGGTGCTGACCGCCAGACCACTCCATAAAGGGCGCCTGAAGTCCGTGAAGCCGAAGTCTGCCGTGTTCCTCTGCGTGGTCTGGACATTCCTGATCATCATCATTGGCACCGTGTTGTACTATCTCCTGGGTGTAAGTTATGTCTTGAACACAGGTTCTCTCGAACAGCCGCTCCTGTACATCGTTGAGCGCTCTGTCGTCCTGCGTTCAATCATCATGTACCTTGAGAGCGTGATCATCGCCATCGTTCTCTACTCAATAATCTTGCTCAAGGGATCTGATTCGGAGACGTCGACAGAGTAATCATCCAGGAGAGGGTGAAGATCGTTGACTCCATCACGAGGGTGAGGCCGGCATCCCCGACTGGAGACTCCCTCGCCCTGAACGGCTGGGAGAAGACGGAGACGGGTGATTTCCCGACGGGAGGAGAGAATTTTTGCAGAGTTCGGGGATCTTAAAAAAAAATTTTTTCAGACCACGTCGCGATTCAAATACAGATACTCTGTCATGGAAAGAATTCCGGTACAATAAAAAAATACCTGGAGCCGGTGTCATCGTGCGGAACGTTGTGGGGAAGCGATCTATGCGACAACCGGTTTTGAGCTGAACCGGGGCCGGATCTTTTCGGTGAAGTATCGTCCAATCTCGCTTGAATGGATGAAATCTTTGTAGACTTTTGGAGGGACACCGGAAAACTGGTAAACAAGTCCTTTGTGAAATTCTATCTCCAGAATTTTTGTGCTCTCATCATATCCCACAGAGCGCAGAATAACGGACTTAACGGACTGTCTTTCCAAAGAGTATCGCCTGTTTCTTACAGGGGCGCCGAACGGATAATGGTTTTGATAATACTATCGAACGCGACATCCCTGACCAAACGTAGACTCAAAAGAGTATCCGCTTTCCCCTGACGAATGGCCGGGCGCTGCTCCACCACCCGGTATATTTCCACACGGGCGGTGCCACCGTGGGCCGGCGCTGCAGGAAGCAAGGGTGATGGAGAGCATCGATCGGTATGGATCGTTCAGTACCCCGAAGAACGACGAGCTGATGTTCAGTCATCTCCTGGATCGCATATCGCGGTCCCTCCCTCCCGATCCCCGATGCACCAACACCGCCGTACGGCATATGGTCCAACCGGAAGGTCGGCACATCGTTGACGATCAGAGCGCCGGCGCGGCAGCGTTCCATAGCGAGCGCTATCCCCCGTATATCATACGTGAAGATCCCCTGCTGAAGGCCGTACTCCGTGTCATTTGCAAAATCCAATGCTTCCTCGAGGTGATCGTACGGTGAGACCGTAATGACCGGGGCAAAGATCTCGGTCGTGTTCACCCGCATATCAGGCGTCGTTCCCGTCAGGACGGTCGGGTTGAAGAGAGTCCCGTCCCGGGTTCCGCCAATCTCGCACCTGGCGCCTCCGTCGAGCGCTTCGACGACCTTCGCCTCAGCCCCGGCGGCCATCTCCTCCGAGATCATCGGGCCGATGATAGTCGCTGGATTACGGGGATCCCCCACCGAGAGGGTTTTCATACCCTCGACTATTCGGGCAAGACCTTCGTCGTAGAGCGAGCGATGGAGAAGAACACGCTGGATTGAGATACAGACCTGTCCTGCGTTCATACATCCCCCGTCGACGATCTTCGTGACCGCTGCGTCGAGGTCCGCGTCGGCCTCCACGATCACGGCAGCGTTCCCACCGAGCTCGAGCGCGACCCGTTTTCGACCCGCCTTCGCCCTCAGATCCCAGCCGACGGCCGGACTCCCGGTGAACGAGAGGAAGTCGATCCTGGGATCTCCTGCGAGCCGTTCGGCGTCGGCCGTGCGGCATGGTACGACGGCGATCCCCTCTGGCGGGCATCCGGCCATGAGCGCGAGCCGGCCCAGCGCAAGGGCTGAGAGGGGCGCTTTTGTCGACGGTCGGACGATCACGGCATTGCCGGCAGCCAGGGCCGGGCCGAGCTTGTGACAGACCAGGTTGAGCGGAAAGTTGAACGGGGTGATTGCGAGGACGACTCCCACCGGGACGCGGCGGAGATACCCGGTGCATCCCTCTCCGCTTTCAGTCCAGTCCAGATCGACGATCTCGCCGCCTATTCGGAGTGCTTCATCGGCCGAAACGCGGAGGACCGCGGCAGCCCTCCCAACCTCGGCCCGTGCGAGGGTAATCGTCTTGCCGGCTTCGGAGACGATCGCCGCAGCGAGAGAGTCCGCCTCCACTCTGACCAGTTCAGCCATCCCCGCCAGGATTGCAGAGCGGCGATGGGCGGGCAGGCTGCGCATGACGGGAGCTCCCCGCCGGGCTGTCGCGATCGCATCCTCAAGATCCCGTGGTTCTGCAAGTTCGACCGATCCGATGATCGAACCGTCGTAAGGAAAGACGACATCGGCTGTCGTCCCCGATCGTCGCCAGGAACCATCAATCAGGAAGGGATGTGGGGAGTCCATGTGATCATGTGGAATCGCTAAGTTAAATCATTTTTACCCGGTGTGCTGATCGTTCTCCTCACTCCAAACCCCCTCGATCACACTGCTCGGGGGTCCCTGTCAGGTCCGGGGCTGTGATCGAAACCGTGCCGGCCCGATCCATCTCAGACAAAAGAAAGAATACCGATGACCCTGTATCACCTACACGAGGAACCAAATGATACAACTTCTCGTATGGAACCTGATAAAAATCTTGATCTGGCGGAAGGCGATGATCCTGATCGGGGTGACGCTGCTGGCGATGACCGGCATCGGCCTTGTCCTGCTCCTTCTCTTCTTCCTGGGAAAGCAGATGATGACGAGCGGGTGCTGCTCGTCCAGGGGATCGGGGGATGAACAGCAAGGCGGCGACAGGGCATAACCGGACGATGCACCGTTAGCCGGCATCGTCGTGCACCGGATCTCAGTGCTGATTGGGCATTTCGACCAGGCGAACCGGTTTTACTACCTGGAGGTGACGCGGTGCCGGCACCGCTGTCATCTATCGAGGAACTCTTGGAATTCTGCAGATCTTTCTCAAGCATCCCATCCGGAAGGCCAGCCCGTGTCGAGGGGCA
Source organism: Methanosphaerula subterraneus (assembly GCF_052055875.1). Lineage (GTDB taxonomy): Archaea > Halobacteriota > Methanomicrobia > Methanomicrobiales > Methanospirillaceae > Methanosphaerula > Methanosphaerula subterraneus. Next base: position 327,053 of record NZ_CP170508.1, on the reverse strand, counting down.
GTGAAGGAGAAACTTTACCTTTCATCAGCCCCTTATCAGCGCAATGGAGATGATCAGTTCATGCTGTACCGGAGGATGAAGAACCTCGACCGGGATCTCTCGATCTTAGGGTTCGGGTGCATGCGTCTCCCGGTCTTAAATGACGGGAGCATCGACGAGCCTGTGGCGACTGCGATGATCAGGGGGGCTATCGACCAGGGAGTGAACTATATCGACACCGCCTATCCCTACCATAACGAGGAGAGCGAACCGTTCCTCGGGCAGGCCCTTCAGGACGGGTATCGTGAGCGGGTGAACCTGGCGACGAAACTGCCGAGCTGGCTGGTCCATTCCCGCGAGGACATGGACCGGTACCTCGACGAGCAGCTCGAAAGACTGCAGACCGACCACATCGACTGTTACCTTGTCCATTCGCTGAACCGCGCCTACTGGGAGGAGCTGGTCCCGCTCGGCCTCGACGAATTTCTTGACGATGCGATAGACGATGGCCGGATCGGGGTTGCCGGCTTCTCGTTTCACGACCCTTCAGTGGATGTCTTTCGGGAGATTGTCGACGGATACGACTGGACCTTCACCCAGATCCAGTATAACTTCATGGACGAGCACTACCAGGCGGGGACCGCCGGGCTTCAGTACGCCGCAGAGAAGGAGCTTGGCGTGGTGGTCATGGAGCCGATCAAGGGCGGGATGCTGGCCACCGGGATCCCTGCGATCCGGAAGATCTGGGCGAGGGCACCGACGCAGCGGACCCCTGCCGAGTGGGCGCTCCGCTGGGTCTGGAACCACCCGGAGGTGACGGTCGTCCTCTCCGGGATGTCGACGCCGGTTCAGGTCAGGGAGAACCTGTCAGCGGCCGACCGGGGTCTCCCGAACTCGCTCTCCGAGGGGGAACTCCGGCTCTTTGACCTGGTCAAGTACGAGTACACCAAGCGGGTCAGGGTGTCGTGCACGGGCTGCAAGTACTGCATGCCCTGCCCGGCCGGTGTGAACATTCCAGAGTGCTTCGCCGACTACAATGCAGGGACGATCTATGATGACCCGGGTGTCGCGAAGATCAACTACACCATCGCGACCGGGGCGTTCTTCGGCGGTTCTCCGTCGTGCGCCTCACAGTGCACCGAATGCGGGGCCTGCGAGGAGCAGTGTCCGCAGGGGATCCCGATCCGCGAGCGGCTCAAGGACGTCGTAGCCTACTTCGGAAGTTAAAAACAAAAAAGGTTGGTGAAGGCGGAGCCCGACACTCTTTTCTCAGACGAATTCGGGGTCGTCAGAATCGGCAGCTGCACCCGGCAGGGCTATCAGCGAGCGGATATGGAGCCAGGCCCAGGCATATCCGAGCAGCCCACCGAGGATATCCCCGATCACGATCCCCCACCAGACCCCCTGCTCTCCCATCGCGAGGACAACCCCGAGGATGTACGCAGAGAGGGCGATGAAGATCAGGTTTCTGAACAGGCTGACGATCAGCGAGTTGATCCCCCTGCCCATCCCCTGGAAGATCGAGCCTGACATGATACCCGGCGGTACGAACGGATAGAAGAAACACATCGTCGCCAGGAAGGCTGCAATCATAGGAGCAAGGTGGGCGCTCTCCGGGGCATACGCGAAGAGGAACGCGATCTGCTGGGAGAAGACGTAGGTCACCACGCTGATCAGCAGGGTGATGGCGATCCCGAACCCAACCGAGAAACGCTGGATCACCCGCAGTCGTTTATACTGGCGTGCACCGTACGAGGCTCCGGTGACCGCGGTCACCGCGGTACCGATCGCGACCACCGGAATGATGGCGAACATCACGACCCGCCAGCCGGCCGTATAGACCGCAACCGCATCGGTGCCGGCGACGAGCACCAGCATCCCGTTGATGATGATGGCGAGTGCCGACATCAGGACGAACTCCAGGCTCGCCGGCAGCCCGACCTTGAGGATATCCAGTACAATCGCCCCGTCAGCTCTGAAATGCTGCCATGAGAGCGAGACATAGGTGTCCCGCTTCACATAGAACCAGTAGAGCAGGATCGCTGCTACGAATCCCATGGAGATGAGCGTCCCCCATGCAGCGCCTGCAATCCCCAGGCCGGCCGTGTAGATCAGCAGCGGGTCGAGGACCATATTGATGAGCGAGGAGGCGACCATGGCGTACATGGTCCGCTTGGCATCTCCCTCGGCACGGAGGATCGCATACCCTATATTGACGAAGAGGAGCAGAACGGTCCCGGCGAAGATCACCCGGCCGTACTCGGCTGCAAGCCCGGCCGTCTCTCCTGCACCGAAGAGGAGGGCGAGCGGCTCGGCGAAGAGGAACAGGGGGACAGTGACGACCGCAGCGATGGCGAGCATCAACCCCATTGCATGGACTGCAGCACTATCCGCTCCTTCCCGGTCCTGGGCTCCGATCCGCCGTGATATCACCGAGGTGACCCCTGCACCAAGCCCGGCGCCGAGCCCCATGAGGATCATGAAGAGCGGGGTGATGAACCCAACCGCTGCCATGGCATCAGAGCCGAGCCCGGCCACCCATATCGCATTCACAATGTTGTACAGCGACGTCAACAGCATCGCGATGATCATCGGTGCAGAGAGTTTGAGGATCGCCTTCTTGGGGTCGCCCCGTAGGAGCGAGACGCCGGCGGTCTCTGCATTCAGTTTCGGGTCTGTTTTATTGGTGATTACTGGATCAGATTCTATCATGTGAGGACTCCCCACGTTTCCTAATACTCTTGATACTGTTCATTGCAATTCTGTACAGGAGGGCGTTGAGGTCTTCACGTTCCTGTGCCGAGAGGCCGGCACAGACCAGATCGTCCCATTCCTGATCGATCTTTTGCATCTCGGTGACGATCCGCTCGCCTCTCTCTGTCAGTAAGAGTCTGAACGCCCGCCGGTTGGCAGGGTCTGGAGTCCGACTGATGTAGCCGGCGTCCTCGAGTTTACGGGCAGCCCTGGCGATCGCTCCCTTGTCGAGATGAAGATACCGGGCCAGGACGTCCTGCGTGACGTCCTGCTGGTGCGAGAGATGAATGAGAATCGGAAACTGCCCGGAGGAGAGTCCATACGGGAGGAGCCGGTCATTCATCATGATCCCGCGAGCCCGGGATATGATCGAAACAAGCCCTGCAAAGGGGATGATATGGTCTTCTTTCACGTGGATCAGTACTTGGATCTGGAACGGTATATAAGTTGTCGTTGCAACAGTTGATCTGACAACAAATGTGATCGCCGCTCTCCTTCCTACTCCCAGTGCATGGTGTGCCGGATTGGGTGCTGAATACAATCTTTGGGAAGATGTTCAGGCGGCAATGGCAGGGAGGGTGAAGTAGAAGGTCGTCCCCCTGCCAAACGTCGAACTGACCCGGATCTGCCCTCCATGCCGGTCGAGGATCCTCCTGGCGATGGCAAGGCCGATCCCTGTCCCTTCGTACTCCTGCCTGGTATGGAGCCGCTGAAAGATCACAAAGATCCGCTCGAAGTATTCCGGCTCGATCCCGATCCCGTTATCCGCGATCGAGAACTCCCAGAACTGCCCGACCCTCCGGGCCCTGATATAGACCATGGGCACCACGCCCGGACGGTGAAACTTCACCGCATTGCTGATCAGGTTCGTGAAGAGCTGAACCATCTGCATCCGGTCTGCCATCACCATCGGCAGCGGGTCATGCGTGATGGTCGCCTCCGAGGCCCGTATCATCTGGTCCAGGCCCAGTTCCACCTCGGCCAGCACAGTCCCGATATCTGTCTCGGTGAACTGCGGTTCACTGGCGTTGACGCATGAGAACGACAGTACATCCTGGATCAGCATCTGCATCCTGAGACCTCCTTCAACAAGGTATCCCAGGAATTCATCAGCATCGGAGTCGAGTTTTCCCCGGTACCGCCGGTCCAGCATCTGGCTGTAGGAGACGATCGACCGCAGCGGTTCCTGCAGGTCGTGGCTCGCGATGTATGCAAACCGCTGCAGATCTTCATTCGATCGCTGCAATCTTCCGGCGTACTCCTTCAAACTCTCCTCTGACTTCTTTCGTTCCGTAATCTCCGTCGCCACAACAAGCACACTGTCGCAGATCCCGTCCGGGTTCAACATGGGGACCTTGGCCGTGGTGAACCAGTGGATCTGCCCGTCCGGACCAGCAATCTCTGCATCCGAATGGACCTCCTTTATATTGCCGATCACCTCTGCATTCTCGTCATGGAGGTGAGGGAGGTGCTCGGCAGTGTCGAGGAACCTGAACTCGTCATCGGTCTTCCCGATCATCTCGTCGACGGTCGTACCGAAGAACCGGGCCGTCGCCTGGTTGACCAGGAGGAAACGCCCCTCCCGGTCTTTCACAAAGATCAGGCTCTCCGCGGTGTCGACGATCTTACGCAGATACCATGATGACTCCTGTCGTGCTCTGACCTGGTCGGTGTATGTGCTGATCCCGATCGCAGCGATGATGAGCACCAGACAGAACGACACCCGGTCGAAGACGATATCGATTAGAAACGATTGTGAGGAGAGGAGAAAGCCGATGATGATCAGAACGATCGCGATCCCTGTAACAGCGAAGGGCGCCCATCGTTGACGGACCCAGATGGTCAGGATCAAAGGGAGGACGTAGGGGGTAAGTACTCTGAAAGAGGGAGGTGTGACAACGTCGATGAAGAAGATCGCAGCGAGCGAGATGACGATCAGAATCGGTATCAGGTCGGAGGAATGCCGGGGTATCCACTCTTTTAGACCGGCCGGCCGTCGCTCTTCATCCGGTACCTGGCTGATGCTCTCTCCCCCCGACCTTACTGATCCGATCACGGATCTCATCGACTCTTATCCTTTCACGTAATAAGTGCTTCCTTTTGGATCAGGGGTGAGGACGAGAGTCCGGTATATACCCGCTGTCAGGTTGTCGACGATACGTTCACAGAGATGGGGGGTCCCGGTGAAGCAGGATCAGATCGGTTCCCCTGCGCTGACCAGCATGTAGGCCAGGGACGAGTACTTGATCAGGTAGATCATCTCGTTGGCGATCCCGGGGATCGCACGCAATCGAATCCTGCAGCCCCTTCGCAGAGACAGCGCCAGTCGCAGTTCGCGCACTGTTCAGCCGCCGGCTGCCGGGGAAACTCCTGGTTCTGTATCCCAGCGATCATCCGCTCCACGGCAGTCTGCGCCTCGGCGAGGGCTGCCGGCCCGACCGCCACCTCGGCGATTGAGCCGGTATCGAAGTGGTAGATCGTCGCCCGGTGCACCTCGTGACCGAGCGCCCGGGCGGCCAGGGCATAGACCTGGAGCTGCCGCTCGACGTCGGGCCGGAACGAGGCCTCCCCCTCCTCGGTCAGTTTGAAGTCCCGGAGTTCGACACCGCCGTCACCATCGCCGAGGACAAGATCCATCGCCCCGTTCACCACGCCATTCCCGACGGTGAACGAGAACGGCAGCTCGATGCCGGCGATCCGGGCGAAGTCCCGGCTGTTCTCTTCCACGTAGCGGATGGTCTGCCTGGCCACGATCCCCCGCACCCGTTCGGTCGTCTCGGCCGGAGCGAAGCGGAGGAGGAGGTGCTCGTCGACCAGCCCCGGGATCTCCGCAGGATTGAATATTCCCCCGGCCACCCGTGCATGCACGGCGGCCAGCACCGAGTGGACGGCCCGCCCGAACCCCAGCTCCTCCCTGGGCATCGGGTCGAACCCGTAGAGGTGCCGGAGTTTGTAGTCGAACGGGCAGTGGGCGTAATACCGAAGGGCCGACCAGCTCGTCTCGATCCGAGCCGGCGACCGGTCTGGTCCGGAGACTGTAGCATGGATGGTCCCACCATCCCTACAATGACCAGGGAACTGGTCGACGACAAGGTCCCGGGGGTACTCGGAGAGGAAGATCGACGGCTCAGCCGGGGGGACGTCCCCGGTCCTCTGGCGGTGGCCGGAGAGGAAGAGGAACTTCTCGCTCCGGGTGATGCCGACATAGAAGAGCCGCCGCTCGTCCTCAAGGCCGGTCGCATACCGGTCTCGATCGAAGAGGTGCGTCGGCACAAACCAGACCGACCGGTCAGGCCGGTCAGAGGGGAACTCGCCGGCATTCAGCCGGGGGATGAAGACGACCGGGAACTGGAGCCCCTTGGCCTTGTGGAGGGTGGTTACGGTCACCGCATCTGGGAGGATCTCCTTCCCGGCCCCGCCCTCCTCGGCCTGTCTCATCGCATGCTCCTGGATGTACTCCAGGAAACGGTGGATCTCCATCGGCGTGATATGGGGGTAGAGGTGCTCGAACGCGGTGACGAGCTGCGAGAGCTGGCCGAGGTTGTAATACCAGATCTCAGGGAAGGGAGCACGGTCACCGCCCATGGCCTGCACCACCCGGTGGAAGAGCGTCTGCAGACTGAGCGACTCGCTCCGATCGGTCTCCCGCTTCAGGTCCGTCATCGCCTCCAGGAACACGGCACAGTCTGCCTCCCCGCGGCCGAGCGCCAGGTACGACGCTTTGAGGTGGGGAAGTTGCACCGGCACCGTGCTCCTGAGAGGGTAGGGAAACTCCCCGAGGAAGGCGAGGGCCTGCATCACGATCACGACCTCGGGCCGTTCAAAGAGCCGGCCCCCGCTGACCACGAAGGGGATCCCGGCCTCCTCCAGGGCGGCGGTGAGGGAATGGGCGTACATCCGGACAGAGCGCATCAGCACGGCCATATCGCGATAGGAGAGCGTTCGCTCCTCGCCCCGGTTGCTGATATACACCCGGCCCCGAAGTGCCTGGATCTGCCCGACGATCCCTGCCACCTCCTCCTCTTCATCTCTAAAGAAGCAGGCGGCGATGTCGCCCTCCTTGGTCTGCCCCACCCCCTCGGGCCAGGGCTCCATCATCTTGGGCAGCCTGAGTTCGTTTCGATCGATCACCCGGGATGCGGCGCTGATGATCCCCGGGGTCGACCGGAAGTTCTGCTGGATACGGACGGTCGTGACATCGGGGTACCGGGTGCCGAACGAGATGATATTCTCATAGTTCGAGCCCCGCCACTGGTAGATGCACTGGTCGTCATCGCCGACGACTGAGAGGTTCCCGGTGCTGCCGACCATCAGGCGTATCAACTCCTCCTGGAGGGTGTTGATGTCCTGGTACTCGTCGACGATCAGGTACCGGACCCGTTCCCTCTCACCGGCGAGCAGGGCGGGGTCCTCTCCGAGCGCGTCGACATAGTGGGCGATCATTCCGGTGAAGTCGATGTAATGGTCTGCGTGGAGGCGGTCGAGATAGGCGCGGTAACACTCGCAAAAGGGCGGGTCAAGGCTGGCCGGATCGATCCGCTCGTCCCTGACCAGGTCGGCGTTCCTGCAGAAGTCGTGGATGATCTCGTACCGCGACGGCTCGCGGCGCCGGTCCTGGTAGTGGACGAGGAGGTCCTCGAAACCGAGATCCCGATAATACCGGGAGCAGAAGAGGGGGCGCATATCGTCGTCGAGCAGGTCGAAGGAACGATAGGTCGGCAGAACCTCCTTCAGCCGCTGAGCACAGTAGGCATGGATGGTGCCGACCGAGAGGCCGGCCAGGTCCGGTCCAGCCGGGGCCTGTGCATGCAGATGAAGACGGAGACGATCGGCCATCTCTGCTGCAGCCCGGTCAGTGAAGGTGAAGGCAACGATCGACCCCGGGTCCACGCCCCCGGCGACGAGGCCGGCGATCCGTCGGGTGATCGTCTCGGTCTTGCCCGAGCCGGCACAGGCGATCACCTGCAGGTTTCCGTCGCGAAATGCGATCGCCCGCTTCTGCTCAGGGGTCAGCATGGATAATCGTCATTTTGGGGAAAGATAAACGTTATGGACCCGGTACCCGAGGCGGAGCAGAAGACTGACCACCAGCACCGAGGCCGAGACCACGCCGGCCCGCACCCACAGTTCCAGGGAGAGCGGGACGGTCGCAAAGAATGCACCACCATACTGGACGATCAGCACCTGGACGGCGACGATGAAGATGGTCACCGCAAAGAAGGTCGGGTTCCCCCGGAAGAAGGGGGGCATCTTCCCGTCGAACGCCCTGCAGTTGATCCCGTTCCAGACCGCAGCGAAGATATACGCCGCGAAGAAGACCGTGCCGATCTCCGCCGGCGTCGACCCGCCCAGAAACCCGGTGGCCAGTTGAAGCAGACCGCCGGCGATCAGGAAGAGGCCGGTGACAGCGATCGAGAGCCACATGAACGGCGTGACGATCGGGGCGTCATGCGAGATCGGCTGGTTGTTCATCAGTTCGGGATGGGGGGCCTCCGAACAGAGGGCGAAGGCTGCGAGCGTGTCCATGATCAGGTTGATCCAGAGCACCTGGATGATAGTGAAGGGTTCCGGTAACCCGAGGAGCGGGGCAATGAAGATCAGGATACAGGCACTGAAGTTGAGAGTCAGCTGGAAGAGGACGAACCGCTGGATGTTCTCGTAGAGCGATCGTCCCCACCAGACGGCACTGGTGATCGTGGCGAACGAATCGTCGAGGAGAATGATGTCGCTCGCCTCCCGCGCCACCTCGGTGCCGGCGATCCCCATAGCCAGCCCCACATCGGCATGCTTGAGCGCCGGAGCGTCGTTGGTGCCGTCACCGGTGACGGCGACGACGGCCCCGGTCTTCTGGAGGGCCGAAACGAGCAGCAGTTTGTCCAGGGGTTCCGCCCTGGCCATCACGTCCAGTTCCTCTGCAGCCCCGACCTGTTCTGCAGGGGTGAGGGAACGGAACGCCTCGCCGGTCATGACCGTCCCGCCCTGCATGATCCCCGCCTCCGCTGCGATGGCCCGGGCCGTCTCGGCGTTGTCCCCGGTGACCATCCGGACCCGGATGCCGGCCCGCTGGCAGGTGGCGACCGACTCTGCGATCTTATCCCTGAGATGGTCGCGTATTCCGACGTACCCGTCCCAGGTCAGCCCGGTCTCGGTCTCGTCACCGTCGATGATCTCCTTGTGGGCGAACGCAAGCGTTCTCATCGCCCGGGATGCGAGGGCATGCACCTCGTCCAGGTCCGGACTCTGAATACAGAGCGAAGCCAGGATCTCCGGTGCACCCTTCACCAGAAGCCAGGACCGGCCGTCCCGGGAGATGACGGTGGACATCCGTTTCCGTCTCCCGTCGAAGAGGTGCTGCCTGATGATGTCGGTCTCTCTCCGGATCTGGAGATAATCGAGCCCATGCTCCCGAAGCCACCGGAGAAGCGCCCCCTCGGTGGAGTTCCCGATGACGATCACCCGATCGTCCCGCTCCTCGAGATGCGCCGTCCCGTTCACCGCGGCATTGAGCGTGATCCATTCGGCCCGCGTCTCCGGGAGTCGTCGGGTGTGAACCGGCCTGTTGATCGATGCCTCGATCACCACCATCTGGTTCATGGTCAGCGTGCCGGTCTTGTCGGTGCAGATGGTCGTGGCAGAACCGATCGTCTCACAGGCGATCAGCCGGCGGACCAGGCAGTTCGCCTTCGCCATCTTCCGCATCGCCAGCGAGAGGGAGAGGGCGACGCTCATCGGCAGTCCTTCGGGGACTGCGGCGACGACGATCACCACGGCGAGCATCACATCATGGAGGATGACATCAACTGAGGTTATGGTCAGCCCGGTGATCTCACCGAGGATGATACCGCGGACGAGCAGGGTGCAGAAGACCAGTACGGCCATGGAGTACCCAAAAGAACTGATGATGCGGGCGAGCGCTTCCAGTTTCTGTTCGAGCGGTGTCAGGGTCGCATGATCGATCCCCAGCGAGGCGGCGATCACGCCCATCTCTGCCGAGTCCCCGACCGCCCCTGCGATCATCCGACCCTTGCCGGCGGTGACCAGCGCCCCTTTCAGCAGGCGATCCTTAACCCCTTTCGCGACCGGTTCGGTCTCCCCGGTGAAGGCCGATTCGTCGGAGGCGAGATCGTCGGTTGAGACGACCCAGCCATCGGCCGGTATCCCGTCGCCGGCCTCGAGCAGGACCAGGTCCCCGACCACGATCTCGCGGGAAGGCACTGAGACGGGGTGGCCGTCCCGGACTACCTTGATCGCCAGGTCGTCGCGGTGTGCATTGAGCAGTTCGAACTCTTTACTGCTCCGGTATTCGTTGAGAAATGCGATCAGGGTCGAGAGGAGGACCGCGATGACGATCCCGATGGTGTCCAGCAGCCCCTCTCCTCTGATGATGGAGACGAGGGCGGAGAGGGCGACAGCGAAGAGGAGGATCTTGATGATGGGGTCGTCATACTTTCGGAGGTACTGTCTCCAGAGCGGCTCCCGGGGAGGAGGGGTGATCGTGTTGACCCCGTACTTCCGGCGCATCTCCTCGATACGGGAGAGAGGAAGACCCTGATCGCCGGTGATGGAGATCAGGTCATCGTACGGGGCCAGGACAGGGGTTCTCATCTGATCCCCTTCATAGACCAGCGTGGATTGGTATACATAGTAACCAGTCTGTCTGGTTTCGCGGTCAGACCAGATAGGTCTTGTGAGGGAGGAGGGGGATTGGAGCACCACCCCTCACATGAACAGCCCGAGCGCCCGGTACGCGAGCCCGCCGAGGACGATGGCCAGCGCGATCTCGGTCCCGGTGATGGCGAGCGCCCGCCTCCACCCAAACTCCGAGGCCAGCGCGAAGATGGCGGAGATGCAGGGGATGTAGAGCATCGAGACGAGGGCCAGCACGATCAGCTGTACCGGGGACATGATGGCGGCGAAGTTCGTCGTCTGAAAGATCACGGCGAGCGTCAGGATCGTCAGTTCCTTTCTGACGATCCCGAAGATGAGCGTGATCCCGACGACCGCCGGCAGCCCGAGCCAGAGCGTGGTGATCGGGGCGAGCAGGGCGTTCACCGGGTCGAGGAGGCCGGCTGCATAGAACCCCTGGAGCACGGCACTGCCGACGATGTAGGCAGGGAAGACGACCCAGATCAGCGATTTTGTTCTGGCCCAGGTCTGCTTCAGCACCACCCGGAGCGACGGGACATGGTAGTCCGGCATCTCCATGATCAGCCCGACCGATTCGCCGGGCACCGCCTTGAAGGCCACTCTTCCGACCACGAGGATCAGCAGGATGTCGAATACATAGAGGGCGAGCGCCCACCAGATGTTTACGAACGCGGCCACCAGTCCGAGGATCACGACGGTCCGGGCCGTGCACGGGACGAGGGTCACGAGAAACGCCGCGAGCAGTTTCTGTTTCGGCGACTCCATGATCCGGCAGGAGTAGATGGCCGGGACATTGCACCCGTACCCGAGGATCAGCGGAATGATCGCCTTGCCGTGCAGCCCGAGCTTGTGCATTCCCCGATCGAGCATCACCGAGATGCGGGTCAGGTAGCCGGAGTCCTCGATCACGGCGAGAATCAGGTAGAACGGGAGGACATACGGGATGATCAGGGTCACGCCCGCCAGGAACCCGGTGAAGACACCGTTCCAGAGGATGTCGGTGACCGGGCCGGTGATCACCGGTTCGTACTGTTCGAACTGGGTGAGGAACGAGGTGATGAACGCCGATATCGGGGCCCCTATCAGGAAGGTCCAGACCAGGAGGCCACCGATCACGCCGATCACCCCGAAGTACCCGAGGACCGGGTGGAGGGCTACCTGGTCGATCCGGTCGGTCAGGCTCTTCTTCTGCAGACCGTTCGGGGGTGTCTGCACCGTGATAACCTCTGCGGCGATCCGGTCTGCGATCTGGTATCGCTCGGCCGTGATCACCACTGATACCGACTCGCCATGGATCTCTTCAATCTCCCGGGCCAGCCGGTCAGCCTCCAGAACGATCGAAGCGTCCTCTGCACCGACGATCCGGACCATGTCGGGATCGCGTTCGAGCAGTTTGATCGCCGTCCATCGGGCGGGGTACGGCGTCGAGACCGGACCGAGCAGGGAGACGATCCGGGCTATCCGCTCCTCGATCTCTTTCCCATAGCGGAGCACCGGGGGCACCGGCCGGTCGTGCAGAAGGTCGAGGATCGCGTCGGTGAGCGACGAGATCCCTTTCCCCCTGATGGCCACGGTCGACACCACCGGAACGCCGAGGATCGTTGAGAGTTTCTCCACATCGATGGTGAGCCCCTTCTTCTCCGCGAGATCGATCTGATTGACCGCAACCATGAGAGGCGGTGCCAGTTCCATCAGCTGGATCGTAAAGAAGAGGTTCCGCTCCAAGGCCGAGGCATCGATCACGTTGACCACCGCATCCGGGTGCTCGAGGGCGATGAACTCCCGCGAGACGAGCTCCTCCATCGAGTACGTGGAGAAGGAGTAGATGCCGGGCAGGTCGACCACCCGGATCCGGTGCCCCTTATGCACCAGCAGCCCCTCCGCCCGTTCAACGGTCTTCCCCGGCCAGTTCCCGATGATCTGGTCGACGCCGGTCAGGTGGTTGAAGGTCGCGCTCTTGCCGACATTGGCGTTCCCGGCGAGCGCTACCGTGTACTCTGCATCCTTAACATTGCCGACCCCCTTGGGTGTACACCCCTTGCATCCTCCGCAGCCGCTCATTTCTCAACTCCCGGTGCGTCGACAAAGATCTTCTCGGCGATGGCATGATCGATCGCAAGTTTGGTCCTCCGGACAGAGACCTCGACAGGCCCTTCCATAGCGGTCTTTCGGGTTACGGCCACGCAGGTCCCAAGGGTGAGCCCGAGGTCGGAGAGGCGCTGCACGACCTTCTGGTCTCCCCGAATGAATGCGATCCGACCCTGCTGTTCTGGCCCCAGATCGGTGATCGGGATCACGTTCCTGGTCCGGGGTGGTGTCGATGCGGCGCTCTCAGCAGCCGCAGCGCATTCGGTGCAGTCCCCGATCGCTCTATTGCAGGGATCGATCGGGCTCCCGTGCGGGCACCGACCGGGGGCCTCCAGCAGCCGGCAGAGAGCATCCTCTGTCTCCCCGGAGATGGTATGTTCCATTCTGCAGGCCTCGTCATGGACCTTCTCCCGGTTGATATGGAGGATATCGGTCAGGAACACCTCGAGGAGCCGGTGACGGCGCTTGATGGTCGTTGCGATCGTTCTCCCTTCTCCAGTCAGGGTCGCTCCCCGGTAGGGTTCGTACCTGACGAGGCCCCGCTCTGAAAGGCTCTTCAGCGCCTCGGTTACGCTCGCCGGCGCAACCTTCAGGCAGTGAGCAATCGCGGTCGTCTTTGCCGAACCGTCCCGATTCTCAAGGTCATAGATCGTTTCGAGGTACTCCTCGACCTGTTCCTGTGCCATTGTACTGGTTATTTAGGTCGACCTAAATAATAATGTTTTAGGTAGTACTAAAAATACCAGGCCTGCAGCACCTCCCCGATACTTTTTTAACTATACCAGAAGAGTAGGGGAACAGACCATCCACATGAGAGCATAGTAGTGACCAGTCGAGGAGGGATACCAGTAATGTCCAGTGAGATTCAGGCAGATGCAGAACTGGATTGCGTCGGCTTCTTCTGTCCGATGCCGATATCGATGACCAGGGAGGAGATCGAGAAGATCGGGATCGGGCAGGTGCTGAAGATGGAGGCCGACGATCCGGCGGCGGAGGAGGACATTCTCCGCTGGGCGAAGAGGACCGGACATGAGGTGATCAAATTCGAAAAGACCGGAGGAGTGATGACCTTTTACATCAGGAGAGTGAAATGACGACGAAGATTCTGTATGTGCAGACAAGCGGGCCCGACACGCCGGAGCGGCTCTATTCGCCCTTTGTCCTGGGGAGCACGGCACGGGCGATGGATGTCGACGCGAGCATATTCTTTATGATCAAGGGGATCCTGGTGATGAAGAAGGGGGAGGCGGAGAAGATCCAGATCGGCTCGTTCCCGCACCTGGACAAGGTGATCGAACAGGCGTCGTCTGCTGGCGTGCAGTTCTATGTCTGCGAACAGAGCACCCAGTTGCTGGGGATACCCAGGGGCGATTTCATCGAGCAGGCGACGATCGGCGGGGCGGCGACATTGAACGATCTCGCGCTGGACGCCGACGCCGTCCTCACCTTCTGAAGATGGAGAAGCCATGAAGCGGATATATCTCGACCATGCATCTGCATCGCCCGTCGACCCGCGGGTGGTCGCGTTCGCGGTTCCGTTCCTCTCCAAGGAGTACGGCAACCCGTCCACGCTCTACTCGATGGGCCTCGATGCCAGGAGGGCGCTGGAGCATGCACGGGGAAAGGTCGCCTCCCTCATCAACGCCGAGAGTCCGGCCACCATCATCTTCACCGGCAGTGCCACAGAGTCCAACAACCTGGCCATCCGGGGGACCGCGCTGCGGAACAGGCAGGCCGGGCAGAAGGTGGTTTCAAGCGTCATCGAACACGTCTCGGTTTTGAACCCGATGAAGGAACTCCAGAAGAGCGGGTACCAGTATGAGACAGTGCCGGTCGACGCCAGCGGGGTCGTCGATCTTGAAACACTGGCAGACCTGGTGACGAAGGAGACCGTGGTGACCTCCATCAACTATGCCAGTGATGAGATCGGTACGATCGAACCGATTCGTGAGATCGGTGAGATCGTGCATGAGCGGGGGCAGTACCTGCACGTAAATGCGACAGCGGCGGCCGGCAAGATCCCGATCGATGTCCAGAAGGACGGGGTCGACCTGCTGACCATCTCCTCCAATGATCTCTCTGGGCCCCGAGGGGCCGCAGCCCTCTACATCCGGAGAGGGGTGAAGGTGCAGACGATACTTCCCGGCGGGGGGCAGGAGAATGGGATCCGATCGGGGACCGAGAACCTCTTCGCCATCGCCGGGATGGGGGAGGCGGCCGTCATCGCAGGAGAGGAGATGGCAGGGGAACGAGAGCGGCTGCAGCAGATCGCCAGGTTATACCGGCAGGAGATCCTCACCATTCCAGACTCGTACCTGACCGGTCATTCGACAGAGCGACTGCCGGGTCACCTCAGTTTCCGGTTCAGCCGAATCGAAGGGGAGAGTATTCTGCTGAACCTGGATACAGCCTTCAATATCCAGGTCGCGACCGGCTCGGCCTGCAGTTCGCGGACGCTGGAGCCGTCGCATGTGCTGCTGGCCATCGGCCTCAAACATGAAGAGGCGCACGGATCGATGATCATGACCCTCGGGCGGTCGACGCAGGGGGAGGACATCCCGTATGTCGTGGATGCAGTGAAGAAGACGGTCGATCGCCTCCGGGAGATCACCGCGATGTAAAGGAGGAGAGAATGGAAGACGTACCACAGATCGGATATACCGAGAAAGTGATGGACCATTTCATGCACCCGCGGAATGTGGGGGCTGTGGCCGATCCGGACGGGGTCGGCCAGGTGGGCAACCCAGTCTGCGGGGACCTGATGGAGGTCTCCATCAAGGTGGAGAAGGATGTGATCACGGACATCAAGTTCAAAACATTTGGATGCGGATCGGCCATCGCAACCGCGAGCATGGTGACCGAACTGGCCAAGGGGAAGACCCTCGATGAGGCAGAGAAGATCAGCCGGCAGGACGTGGCCGATGAACTTGATGGGCTGCCGCCGCGGAAGATGCACTGCTCCAACCTCGCAGCAGACGCACTGCACAAGGCGATAGAGGATTACCGAAAGAAGACAGAAACTGGCTGATCCGGTTTTGGAAATGAGACAATACCGATAGGTATCACTCCAGAAATTCACATTTTTCAAACAAAAACATCCACTCTGAAAAGAATTACGCTACGAATGAGTGGACATCACGATGGCCCGGGCTGGAACATCTCCTCCAACCGTTACCAAAAAACACACACAGTGAAAACAGCTATGAATAAGAACGATACTGGCAACGCTGTATGGTTCCCGAGGACTCGCGTACCTCAGTACAGCATACGACGTAAACCGGCTTAACTTCTGGGTTCGGCATGGGTCCAGGTGTGTCCCGATTGCTATGGCCGCCAGTACCGATGATGGATGATGATTAATAACAATTACGAAAAAATATCCCTTCGAAAAAACCTGTCGACTGTACGAATGAACGGATACGAAGCGTTGTCACTCTCAAGAGAGAACAATACAAAATTCATGAAAACAGCATGCTTTTCGATGCATAAGAAGGGTAATAGCAGCGTATTATAGTTCCCGAGGACTCGCGTACCTCAGTACAATATAGTACGTGAACTGGCTTAACTTCTGGGTTCGGAATGGGTCCAGGTGTTTCCCAGCTGCTATGGCCGCTATTACCCAAAGCCAAGGTCCGGATTTGAACCGGAGTGTAGCTGATCTGCAATCAGCCGCGTGGCCGCTCCGCCACCTTGGCAGCCGTGTGTATATTTTTATTACTCAGATTAGTAATAAAAATAATGGTTTAGCACTCCAGATTTCGTCTGGGTTCAACTCAAGTTGCAAGTACTAGAGTTTGGACGTTAGTGCTTGCGGACTGAACACGTCGTAACCTTCGTGCTTACATCCCAAGTCTATCAAACGGATCTTTTATCCATGTCCTCAACGGAGTCTCTTTTTAGGCTGGGTTTCAAGCTTAGATGCTTTCAGCTTTTATCCCTTATCGCGTAGCTGCTCGGCATTGCCTTGTCAGACAACCGATCAACCAGTGGCGACGAGTGAAAGTTCCTCTCGTACTATTTCATTCTTGCCTTCAGACTCCTGACACTCCTAATAGATAGTAACCGACCTGTCTCACGACGGTCTAAACCCAGCTCACGATCCCCTTTAATAGGCGAACAACCTCACCCTTGGCCGCTGCTGCACGGCCAGGATGGAAAGAACCGACATCGAGGTAGCAAGCCGCCGGGTCGATATGTGCTCTTGCCGGCGACGACTCTGTTATCCCCGGGGTAGCTTTTCTGTAGTCAATAGCCCTCACCAAAAGGACATATTGGTTCGTTAGACCCGAGTTTCCTCTCGCGATCATTTGCTTTTCATGATCGCGTCAGGCCAACTTATGCTCTTGACACTCTCCTGTGAGTTTCTGACTCACATGAGTTGACCTTAGGGCACCCTTGATATTTTTTCGAGGGTGTGGCGCCCCACCCAAACTGCCTACCTATCGATGTCCTCACAAAGGAGTGAGAGTTACAGTGTAACAAGGATGGTGTCTCATTGTTGGCTCCCCGTTTCCCGAAAGAAACGGATATAACGCCTCCCATCTACACTGCGCAAGTAACACCGTAACTCAACGACAGGCTGCAGTAAAGCTCCACGGGGTCTTCACTTCCCATTAGGAGTCCCTAGTCTCTGCACTAGGACAAAAAGTTCAACGGATTTGTGTTAGGGACAGTAGAGCTCTCATTAATCCATTCATGCAAGTCGCCAATTAAGCGACAAGGTACTACGCTACCTTAAGAGGGTCATAGTTACCCCCGCCGTTTACAAGTCCTTCGTCCCGTTGAACCGGGTGTTCAGATACTTGCACTGGGCAGGAATCACAGACTATACTAGTCGTTTCCGAGTTGCAGTCTGCTATGTTGTTATTAGACAGTTAGAGCTCCCTGGTCACTGCGACCTGCCTGATCTCCAGGCAGGCACCCCTTATTCCGAAGTTACGGGGCCAATTTGCCGAGTTCCCTTAACACAATTAAATCCGACACGCCTTCGCCTCTTCAGCGAGGGGCACCTGTGTCGGTTCTCGGTACGGACATCTAATTCCCTTTTCACGGGCTCCAGGAATTTGCTGGGTTTCCCCATCACGTATTCCTCTGCTTCTCACCATTACGGTACTCCACAGAATTCGACGCTTAGACAGAGCGACAACTCTGCCCAGCATATCCCAAAGCGTCAGGGCTTGCGCTTAAAACTAGATGGTACAGGAATATTAACCTGTTTCCCTGTTGGCGTACTCGAGTTACGGTACGTCTTAGGACCGACTAACCCTTGGCTGACGAACATTGCCAAGGAAACCTAGCCCCTGCGGCGGTTGGGATTCTCACCCAACTTTGCTTCTACTATTGCCAGAATTCTCATTTCTACACGGTCCACTGGAACTTACGCCCCAGCTTCCACCCATGCAGAACGCCTCTCTACTGGATCACCTTGCGGTGCCCCGAGGTCTCTGTAGTAGGTTTTAGCCCCGTCCATTTTCAGTGCCCTAAACCTTGACTGGTAAGCTGTTACGCACTTTTTGAAGGATAGCTGCTTCTGAGCTCACCTCCCAGTTGTCTTTGGCCTAGGACCGCTTTCAGTGTTGACACTTAACCTACATTGAGGGACATTAACCTCGGTCTGGGTTGTCTCCCTTACGGACTACAAGCTTACCCCGTAGCCCGGACTTCCAGCCTTCTACGATGATAGGGAGTTTGGAGTTTGACAGGGGGGTGAGGAATTTCTTCCCCAGCTCCCCCAATCAGTGCTCTACCTCACTATCGATCTCCAGCCAGGTCATGCTGCGACATGTTTCGAGAGGAACCAGCGGATGCCTAGTTCGATTAATCTTTCACTCCTATACACAGGTCACGGGAATGATTTGCATATCAAAACCCCATTCGGTCCTCCACGCAACTTTCGTCACGCTTCAACCTGCCCACGCATAGATCACTAGGCTTCGGGTCTTATCCTGCTGACTCCGCGCACTTTTAATACGCCGTCTCACACCCGAAGGCTACAGACTTGTTGGTTTCCCTTCGGCTCCCCTTTCGGGTTAACCTTCGCCAACAGAATAAACTCTCTGGCCCGTTCTTCAAAACGTACGTTATAACATTGGCAACCATACCCGTACTACCGCCTCGCGACGGGTTTCTTCGTATGGAAGATCCTTTAACGCTATAACCCGCTATCACCTATCAATTTCAGGCACTTTTAACCACCTTTCTGGGGTTACTTTTCAGCCTTCGCTCACGCTACTAATACGCTATCGGTTTCGAGGAGTATTTAGTTTTGGAAGTTAGTGACTCCCAGATTCCCGCGAGAATTCCGACCCACGGTACTCAAGACTTCACTTAGATCTTCGCTGTGTACGTGTACGGGACTATCACCCTCTATGGTACGACGTTCCAGACGACTTTCACTTAACATTGAAGATCATAACAGTGAGCTTACAACACCACATCTCCCTTGCGGGATTCAGTTTGAACTCCGTCGTGTTCGATCGCCTCTACTAACGACATCTCGATTGATTTCTTCTCCTGCCCCTACTAAGATGTTTCAATTCGGGGCGTTCCCAATCCTTACGGATCGACACAAAAGTGCCAGGATGTCCCATTAGGGTATCTTCGGATCGTAGGCTCCGTGCGCCTCCCCGAAGCTTATCGCAGCTTGGCACGCCCTTAATCGGCTCTCGAACCGAGCCATCCACTGATAGGCTTAAATTCTAGTACTCTTTGATGTTGAACCCATTTAACGTCCAGAGTGCTAAACCATTACACGGCATCGTCAGGTCATTAACCTTCAGCCCTTCCCGGGAGATTCACATCTCCAGGTGCATCGAAAGTGGACTCAATAGGATTTGAACCTATGGCCTCCACCCCACAAGGGTGGCGCTCTTCCAACTGAGCTATGAGCCCTCTGCTTTATTGACACTGGCTATTTTGTGTTCTGTTCAGCAACTGCCAACTCCAATTCATTAGGAGGTGATCCAGCCGCAGATTCCCCTACGGCTACCTTGTTACGACTTAACCCCTCTTGCGGAACCTAGATTCGACTACGGCGAAAACCGCAGCCTCATCAAGACCCCACTCGAGTGGTTTGACGGGCGGTGTGTGCAAGGAGCAGGGACATATTCACCGCGCCATTTTGAGACGCGATTACTACAGATTCCAGCTTCATGCGGGCGAGTTGCAACCCGCAATCCGAACTACGGACAGGTTTAAGAGATTGCCTTCACCTTTCGGTGTCGATACCCATTGTCCTGCCCATTGTAGCCCGCGTGTAGCCCGGATAATTCGGGGCATGCTGACCTACCGTTGCCCATTCCTTCCTCCTCTTTAGCAGAGGCGGTCCCAACAGTGTCCTCATCATCCCGAAGGACATGCTAGCAACTGTTGGCGTGGGTCTCGCTCGTTGCCTGACTTAACAGGATGCTTCACAGTACGAACTGACGACGGCCATGCACCTCCTCTCAGCTAGTCAAGCAAAGTCTTCAGCCTGGCTATCATCCCGCTGTCTTATCCGGTGAGGTTTCCGGCGTTGAGTCCGATTAAACCGCAGGCTCCACCTGTTGTGGTGCTCCCCCGCCAATTCCTTTAAGTTTCAGCCTTGCGACCGTACTTCCCAGGCGGCACGTTTCACGGTTTCCCTTCGGCACCTCGGTGACTCGTGGTCACCGATACACCTAACGCGCATCGTTTACGGCTGGGACTACCCGGGTATCTAATCCGGTTTGCTCCCCCAGCTTTCGTCCCTCACTGTCGGAGCCGTTCTGGTGAGACGCCTACGCCACAGGTGGTCCCCCAAGGATTACAGGATTTCACTCCTACCCCTGGAGTACCTCTCACCTCTCCCGGTCCCTAGATTGCCAGTATCCCTTAAACGCCTGTCGGTTAAGCCGACAGATTTCCCAAGAGACTTAACAACCAAGCTACGGACGCTTTAAGCCCAGTAATAGTGGCCACCACTCGAGCCGCCGGTATTACCGCGGCGGCTGGCACCGGTCTTGCCCGGCCCTTTCTTCACCTGTTTTTTAAGCAGATGGACAGCCCGCGTTTACGGGCACTCGGAGTTCCCTTATCACGGTTTCCCGCATTGTAAAGTTTTCGCGCCTGCTGCGCCCCGTAGGGCCTGGATTCGTGTCTCAGAATCCATCTCCGGGCTCTTGCTCCCACAACCCGTACCGATCAAAGGCTTGTTGGGCCGTTACCCCAACAACTACCTAATCGGCCGCAGACCCATCCTAAGGCGATAAATCTTTCAACTATAGAGCATTCCAGCTTCCATAGACTATGGGGTATTATCCCCAGTTTCCCGGGGTTATCTCCCACCTTAGGGTAGGTTATCCACGTGTTACTGAGCAGTACGCCGAGGGCCGAACCCTCTCGACTCGCATGGCTTAATCGAACTCCGATAGCAGTGGCCTCTGGCAGGATCAACCAGAATTAATTTGAAATACACACAATACTATCTGAAATTTTAATGGAATTGGCAGTTACTAAACAAAATTCCACATTGCCAGTATCAATGTCAGAACCGAAACCGATCTCGTCGGTCGAATCGATTCTCCATCACAGAGGGTAATATCCTATTGTATTACCGTAAACTATCTGCACACTTGCACAGACGTTTGCTCGCTGTCGTTGTTTGTTACAACGCGAGATACTTATGTTGGACGCCGGCACATATATACCTTGCTACAGGCCCGATTCATCGAATCGGACGAGAGCATTCGTCCCCCACAACCACTCGTGTCGACTTCGCAACGCGAGATACTTATGTTGAACGCAGGTGCATATATACTTTACTGCAAAACCGGATTCTAGGAATCGGATTTGGAGAAAATCCACCACAATCACTCGGGTTGATGATACAACGCGAGATACTACTGTTGTGTGTAGGTGCATATATACATTATTCAAGAATCGGATGATCCCAACCCGCATTCCGGAAAATTGCCGGCATTGCTCGTCGCACAATATATGTAACGCGCAAACCCATCCAGGAATTCGTGTCCCTTAACCAGATTGTTGAGAGATGATCATTCCCCCAGCATGAAGAAGGGGGCGGTTTCGAGGGGGAATCCCCAGGCCATGGTGATTTCAAACACAGGCCGGCACCTGATCAACACTGCCATATCAACCAACCCAGAAATTCAATCGTGATTGAGAAGATAATGCAGCATCTGACAGGAGAGACAATAGTTCCAGAGATCGTCACCAATGGTGATGAGGATCATACAGAGATCCCGATAGAAAAATGAGATGATTCATAGAAGCGTAGCCACATCAGCACAGGCAACATCGTCACAAGAGCGAGATGGAGCGCATACACAGGAGTAGTCTGAAAATTATACCGTACGTGGGACCATAGGGCATAGGCCGTAACCGTGACAAGCAAGCACCTGCAGGAGCAGGGTAGCCAGAATGATCAGGAGGCCACAAGCGAGTGTGATAAAGTGCACAGCCAGATTCATCCCCTGCACCCGAAACGAGATGAACCCGGGGACTATATTGCTGAAGACGATTGCCAGGACGAGTAACAGATAGATAGTTTGCATAAGTTACCCCCCTCAGAAAATTATAATCGCAGAACTGGAGTCATTGAGCAACTGCAGATAAGTCGCGGCCCCGGTCAGTTTCACCCCTTCGACAAGGGTGGCCGCGGAGATCCCTCGAAACTTTGCACATAATTCACAGGCATAGATGATGGCTCCAGCCCTGACGACCACCCCCATCATATGATCAAGTCGGTTGAAGGCAGGATGCTTTACTCCGGCAGCAACATCCCGCCGCGCCATACTCGCCCCATCCATGAGCAGGAAGATGATGACCTCTTTTTCCACACTTATAGCAATTTGGGAGGAGAATGAAGGTAGCAAAGGCCCGTTCGGCATTACCAGTACCACTGCCCTGTACAACCAAAATTCCATCAAAACCTTCTGAGACCACCCTTGAACCGGATGATTTGACTGCCACCACAATATCTGTTATCGAATCGACACTTGCGTTCAGTGGGATCGTCGGGAGAAGGCATGTCCGCGACGCATAGATGAAATTCAGGGGATACAATATCCTTCTGGCAATGGCTCAGTGAACGAACGGGCAAAACCAAGATAGGAGTGAGTGAATGTCATAGTGGGATTCTGCAACACAGCATCGGGAGCCCGAAACCTTTACACATGTAGAACTCACGGTTGAAAAATCATTAGGGATGGCCTGCAAGGCATATGGATCTTCAAATTCTATCGAAAAATTGGCGTTCTGACAGAGTAATGGACTCCCATAAGTTCACGTAAAGTGGAGATAGAAGGCCCACAGGGACTGGGGAAAAAAGGAGTGCTCAATGAGCTGAGTTTTCTGGAGACTCAGCCTCGTAAATGAACATCTCTTCGATATTCACCCCGAAATAGCGTGCAATTTTAAAGGCAAGGTCGAGGGAAGGAACATATTTTCCCTTTTCAATAGCAAGGATGGTCTGACGATTAACCCCTATTGCTGCTCCGAGATTTTCCTGCGTGAGGTCGTTCATCGCTCGAAAAACCTTGATCTTATTCTTCATCGGTCTCCCAATCCCCATATTTTCGAGCGTAGTATAACCTGAACCCGACGTACAGAAAGATCATCAGACAGAGAAGACCGAGCTGGAGAAATCCCATCATTTTTGGAGAAAATTCCCCCACGATATTCGCCGGCGGAGGTTGACGTGGGGCAAACGAAGGAACATGGAGTAACTGCATCACTCCTCCGATCGAAACAGCACAGAATGCAACCCAGAAAACCTGCATTGTCCGCCCCATGGCCTGTTCCGCAATTTTAATATCTCTCTCATCCTCAGTGAAATCCGTGTAATTCACCTTCACATAATAAACAATGGCAACAGCCGCGACGAATGATAACTCCATGAGCAGAGCCAGATTGTGCTCCACTGAGTACCAGAAGATGCAGACCAGCACAATGGCGACAATCCCTAGTAAAAGATAGAATCCGTTCCTCTTCATGATGGACCTATGTATAGTATATTATACATTTTGTCGTATAAATATACCTAATGCATATTTCAGAATTCCAGAGCGGGAATCTATCCTCGCTTATACCCAAACGTTCTGAGAAGTTCTGTCCGTAGCACAACTCCATCGGACCCCTCGACCCCTTTGGGCTTCTCACCGTCGATCACCCCCATTACTCCGCGTCCCAGTGAGGTTTCTACAATCACGACCTCAACAGGGTTGGATGTTGCGCAGAAGATAGTACAGACCTCCTGAATGTTCTTGATCGCATTCAGTACATTGATAGGAAAACAGTCCCGTAAAAAGAGGATGAACGAATGACCCGCGCCGATAGCAGCGGCATTCTCCTGTGCCAGCACTTTGAGTTCCTGATCAGTCCCCTCGATCCGGATCAGGCAGTCACCCGAAGCTTCACAGAACGCAAGCCCGAACTTCGCATTCGGTACCGAGCCGGCCACCGCCTCGAACAGGTCCTCCACAGTCTTGATGAAATGCGCCTGTCCGAAGATCACATTCACATCCTCAGGTTTTTCAATCCTGACAATCCTGAATTCTACAGTCCCTGTCATCTTCTTCTCCAGCAATTGGAGGATGGAGGCGTCTGGATATAAATGGTTCTGTCCAATTGGTCGACCTGGACCTTTTCATCAGTAAAAAGGAAAGATAATTCTGTGGTTCTGCCTGTTCAGAACAGGATCTCCCCTTTAGGATATCTGATCTTGGGCACTGGACTGTCAGCTGCATATCCAACCGGACAGAGCATGACCGGAACAAGCGGCGCCGGAATGTTCAGGATCCGGATGAACTCAGCAGGGTCAAACCCACCCATCGGGCAGGAATCAAATCCAAGCGATTTTGCACCATTAATTGCGTTCCCCAGGGCGAGATAGGTCTGTGCCTGTGACCAGGCAAATTGTTGTTCCGGGGTCATCGCATCGGCAAAATGGGATACCATCCCAATGATCATCGTCTGCGTCTCCTCTGGGATGCTGTTTTCTTTCAGCAGTCTTTCAAGTTTCTTGATGAGGCCGGCATAATCCGGGTCTGCACAGAAGACGAGCAGGTGTGAACAGGTGGTGATCTGCTCCTGATTGAAAGCCGCCGGTTTCAACTGCTCCTTGACGTTCTGGTCAGAGATTATTCTGATCCTCCAGGGC
This sequence comes from Methanosphaerula subterraneus, assembly GCF_052055875.1. GTDB lineage: Archaea > Halobacteriota > Methanomicrobia > Methanomicrobiales > Methanospirillaceae > Methanosphaerula > Methanosphaerula subterraneus. The sequence goes on along the minus strand of NZ_CP170508.1, from coordinate 302,446 downwards.
TGGATGTTCAGTGCCGAAGGAGCGAACCTGACCAGTTCCATCAACTCGTCGATCTTCTCATCCGGGATTTTAGCACCATCAAATTTTTTGGTTGCATAGCGCTCCATCACGATATCCTTGAACTGCATGAATCTCTTCTCCAGTGATAAGATCCAGGTTATGGGATTAAAATATAATGTGTCCGATCACCCCGTCTGTTCTCTACCAACACCATATATCTGCGTTCACCTTCCAGAGAACGTCTCATCGGAGAAAATTTAACAATAACAATGAATCAAGTTAGAAACAATCACATTTCCCAGAGTAAGGAGAATCAGAGATGAAAGGATCACAGACAGAAAAAAATTTACTTGCTTCTTTTGCAGGTGAATCACAGGCTAGAATGAGATATACTTTTTTTTCCAGCATCGCTGCCAAGGAAGGTTATGAACAGATCGGTGCGATATTCCTTGAGACGGCAGAGAACGAAAAAGAGCATGCGAAGTTGTTCTTTAAGTTGCTAGAAGGAGGAACTGCAGAGATCACCGCAGGTTATCCAGCAGGCGTGCTCGGATCGACAGCAGACAATCTCCGGGCAGCAGCTGATGGAGAGAAGCTGGAATGGGGCACGCTCTATCCAGGTTTTGGTGACGTAGCAGAGAAAGAGGGCTTTACTGAAGCTGCAGCGACCTTCAGAAATATTGCAAAGGTGGAGGTGTTCCATGAAAGACGGTACAGAAAACTGCTTGCTAACATAGAACAGCACTCTGTCTTTAAAAAAGATCTTCCCATCAGCTGGAAATGTCGGAATTGCGGTTATGTCCTGGAGGCAGGAGAGGCGCCAGAGAAATGCCCGGTCTGTGATCATCCCCAGAAGTATTTTGAAGTCTGGTGTGAGAACTACTGAACTCATCCTGGTGTATATCTCCAGGATTCAAGCGATCGATGGCACATAGCCAACTGGCAATCGAATAAACAGATCACGAAAGAAGATGAGAGGGTAGGGAATTCCCCCCCCACCTTCAATGGGCACCTGATCACATTATCCCAGACGACGAGAAAGGGAGAATCGCAGGATCCTCTGGAGTTAGAACCCGAAGTCACTTTTAACGGTTGAAGTACTGCTGAACTACAGAGATCAGAACAATCAACCACCATCTGCATCGATCACCAGCATCACCAGACCTCCAGAGTGGATGACCTGTGTCACCAGATTTAACACTGTCGGAGCATTTTTCCCATATCCCACCCACTGTATCGCATGGTCAGGATCATCCAGTCACCATGGGCCATCCCTGCTGCTGGTTCGCCACCCAGAAGTATCAAGGAGTTTATCGGCAGGGAAGCCTCAGGCACTGATCGACTCTCCATCGCTCACATACAATGCCCGGCTGGTTGGAGGGAACCCGGGCAACGACTCCAGTTTGATGAGTATTTCGTCGTCCTGAGCGGAACACTGGTCATAACTACGCAGACTGAGGTACTGCATGCTTCTGCAGGCCAGGCAGTGATAGTGCCAGCTGGAGAGTGGGTGCAGTATAGCACGGCAGAGAAAACGGATATTATTTCTGTCTGCATTCCCGCCCCTTCATCAGGGCGAGTCAACCGGGATGAGAAAAAACCAGAGCCCGGGCCCAGTGAAGATTATCAGATAGACTTTGGAGAGTATGGAATTGACGGGCTATCTTTGATTGAACCGCTCTGGACGATGCTCAGAGATCATCATGCCCGGGTATCCCAGCACTTCAGGTCAGAACATGAGTTTCGAACTTTTGCGGAGCGATGCCAGGAACTTCTGGAGAAGAACTGCGGCCGGACAATGATGGTCCATATTGCCAGGGAGACCAGTTCGGGTGAAGTGATCGGGTACTGCGTAAGCTCCGCAGCCCCCGGGGACTACGGTGAGGTGGAGTCGATCTATGTACATCCCTCATTTCGGGTTCACAAGATTGGTACCACCTTTATGGAGCGGGCATCCTCATGGATGGAGGAGGTCGGGGTGACCGGCTCCCGGGTGATGGTATTTGAAGGCAACGAAGAGGTCTTCCCCTTCTATGCACGATTCGGGTTCCATCCGCACCGGCACCTCCTCACCCGTCAACATGAAAAGGAGCAATGAGTTCCCATCAAATAGCGCACCGGATCGTGGATATGCAGAACAGTTCCTTCCCACAAGGGACAGGAAACGGGCAGAGCAAGATGCCAATTGTTTTTGGTCGCAGCGGGTGCCATTGACTTTCCAGTCCAGTACATCCGGTAGATCTCCACCAGGGCCCGGCTGCGCCTTTCTCTCTGCCAGATACTAAAACGGGCTGGGGCCTATCTGGTCGACCTTTGTGAAAGAAAAAATACCTCTTTAACCTGGAATCGAACAGAAATAATGATCGGCTCAGGGTCTTTGAACGGTTATTCCTCTCAAGAATTATTAATTATTGGTGACGGTCGTGCCGGCCAGCAGGTACTGGTGGAGCACCTTTCCAAGTCTCGAGATCCCTTCCCATATCTGTTCTTCACTGGCATTTGAGAAGTTCAACCGCATCGTTGACTCCCCCCCTCCATCGGCATAGAACGGGACACCCGGTAGGATTGCTACGTTCTCTGCCAGCGCCCGCTTGAAGAGTTCTGTCGATGAGTACCTGTCCGGCAGCGTGACCCAGAGGAACATACCCCCCTCAGGCCTTGTACATGTGACCCCCTCCGGGAAATGCTCTTTAATCGCTGCAAGCATACAGTCGCGCTGGTGCGCATAGGCATCAGTGATTTTGCTGATATGCTCATCGATGGAATAGTCAGCCAGGAACCGGGCGATGATCCTCTGGCTCAGGATGTTAGAGTGAAGGTCAGTCCCCTGCTTGGCGGTGATGATCTGTTCCATGATCTCGTGTGGAGCACAGATCCAGCCCATACGCATCCCAGGCGCGATAATTTTTGAAAACGAACCGGTCATCACCGTTTGATCGGGCAGGAAGGAGCGCATCGCCGGCATCTGATCTCCACTGAACCGGAGTTCGCCATATGCATCATCCTCAATCAGGATTGTCTCCGATCTCTGTATCTCTTCAGCGATTCTGTGCCTGTTCTCAATCGACCAGGTTATGCCCGAAGGGTTCTGCGAGTTGGGAACTCCATAGAATATACGCGGGTTCTCATCAGTAAGGACAGCGTGGAGGACTGCCGGATCAGGACCTTCTTCTGTGAGCGGAACACCCAAGAACTCCGGCTCAAAGAGGGAGAAAGCCTGGATTGCCCCAAGATAGCCAGGTCGTTCGATAGCGACCCGCGAACCCGGATCGATGAATACCTTTCCGATAAGATCGAGGCTTTGCTGTGAACCGTTGGTGATCAGGATCTCATCAGGAGAAACATCCATACCGAGCCGGCTATGGTACCGCTCAGCGATCCATTCGCGAAGAGGCAGATGCCCCTCGGTGGTGGCATATTGAAGAGCTGCTGGTCCATCCTCCATTATCACAGCCTTCGCAGTCTCTGCCAGTCTCTCAACCGGGAACAAAGCTGGACTTGGAAGCCCCCCAGCAAAAGAAATGATCTCCGGTCGTTCCGTAACTTTGAGGATCTCCCTGATGAATGACCGTGGGGTCTTCCCCATCCTGGAGGCGAAGGTGTACTGCATAGACGCTCAATATTATATCAGTTCTTTTTCTATTTACGGTTCCCCAAAGCCTCAGAAGTCTGATCTCCATAACCTATGAGGACTGGATCGATTACGGAGTCTCACGATAAATGGATTATAGAAGGTTACCGGGCAGGCTCTCTTTCTTCGGCGAGAGATCCTATCAAACCAGGATGTGGGATGCGGTTAGTGACGAATATCCCACAGAGCAGGTCCACGTTCGCGCAGTTCAGGGAGCCCCAGACCCCGCTTCTTCACATCCACGTTGTTTGGTCCTTCTTCGGTACATCATGAACCCTCCCCAGACAAGGGTGATGATTGCAGGATAGATGACCGTCCAACCAACAAAAAGAAAGACCACCGCAGTCATCGCGAGCGAGATCGCACTGAACAGCATCCCAAACCTCCGGTCCTTCAGGAGAACCACGCCGGCGGCACACCCACCCAGATAGGTCAGGATGAACGTGGCGTTGGGGAGCTGGATCAGGGTCGACAGGGAGAGGACTCCGCTGTTGAAGATCCAGAGCATGATGGTGAAACAGACGGCCAGGAACCAGAGTCCTCCGACCGGGGTCTGGAACCGATCCGACAGACGGGAGAGGAACGTCGGTGCATATCCAGTGATGGAGAGTGAGTATGCCAATCTGCAAGCCGCTCCGATATAGGCGATCACGGGTGCTATGCAGATGAAGAGGGCAGCAAGGCCTGCGAAGATCATGCCGTACGGACCAAATGTGATGTTGATCAGATGAATCAGCGAGACATCCGAAATGCCAGGACCATAACTGTGGGTTCCGATGACGACAAAGGCTGTCCCGATGTACAGAACTCCGATCACCAGGGCCGCGATCATCGTCCCCTTCACAACATCACGTTCAGGATCCTCAAACTCTTCGGAGATATGAGATATCGCCTCCCACCCGAGGAAGGACCAGAAGATCAGGGTTGCAGCCTGTCCGACACTCTCCCAACCAAAGGGCATAAAGGGCGTGAAGTTCTGCGGATCGACGGTGAGGACACTGCCGGCGAATGCACTCACCAGAATGACGATGGTGGTCACGACAACGGCCATCTGGATCTGGCTGGTCACCTTCATCCCCACGTAATTGGTCAAAATCCCAGTCAGCAGGATGAATGCTGCAAGAATCAGCCGGTATGAGTCCCCGAGCCCGATGGCAGCGCAGGCATATCCGGCGCCGACCAGGGCGATCACCGGTGCTCCGACCACGACAGAAAGGAGGAAGAACCAGCCGATCAACGACCCGACATCAGGATTGAACGCCCTGGAGACGAAATGGGATACCCCTCCCGAGTTGGGGAATTTGATCGATAAGAGCCCCATCGTCAGCGCCATGGGTATGACCAGCAGACTCATCAGTACCCAGGCGAGTAATGATGCCGGCCCCGCAGAGTCTGCGACCACTCCTGGAAGGAACATGATCCCTGACCCCAATACTGCGCCGATATAGAGGGCGATGATCTGCGGTAATCCCAGGGTGGCTGGAAATTGTTTTGGATGGTGCACATTCCGCTCCGAAGTGATCCGGACCTTCCTCCGGAACGATCCTCGCTCACCAGACTCTCATTTCAGAAATGAGAGAGAAACCTGATGAGCAGAAATTCTCTCATATATTTCGTCTCCTCCCGATATATAGGGGATCACTGTTCAAAAAGGGAGAGAGATTGGGAGGAGGAAAGAGAAAGAAAAAATGACGAACAATTTGATTTCACCTCAAATGGCCGCGCCATCAGGGTCCAGTATCCCGATCATTCCCGCTTCATCGCCTCTGTTCTTCGCTCAGGTGGCATCAGTTCTATGGCGTACCGCAGCGCAGTCCGCGGCATCGTGCTTCTGTTCCTTAAAATATATAGAAATACCTCATCCTGATGCTGACGACTCGCCTCCTTGAGCAGCCAACCATATCCTTTCTGGACCATATCATCCCCATCTGTTCGTAAACAATCGGCAATCTCAAAGACATCGTCAAGGAATGCCCCGTGCTTTACAGGGATGATCAACGAGACCGCCGACGCCCTCTTCAGCCACCGGTTCTCAGATAATGTCCATCTCTTTAACTCCCCGATGCACTCGGGAAACATGACAATAAAGGTGCCGATGGTATGATTGCAGAAGCCGTCGCACTTCGCCCAATTGTTGATATATTTTTCAATCCAGGTCCTGAACAGTGCGAGATCGGCACTATCAAATCTATCGGCCAGGTTGGGGACCCAGTTAGAGACGATAAAGGCCTCTTCACAGTAATCGGAAGAATACAGTTCTTCACAGAGTTTGAATACCTCCTGCTTGTCAAGGGATTTGATCTCTCCCCAGTATTTTTTTGCGATCCTGCTGACGGTTGCGGCCTTGACTCCGTAATATCGAACCTCTTCTTTAAAGAACCGCTGAAAATTCTTTTGTGTCGATATATCACTACTGTTCTTCAGGTCTGTTCTGATCCTTTCAAGAACTGTCTCCATAGTTCTCAATGGTCTTTTGGAGTATAAAACCAGACAGATCCCCAAAAAGTCATCCACCTATCAGGACCTGGTAGGAAGATCCAGTCAGAGAGTTGAGACTCGGAGGCGGAATGTCCCAGAGGATGGGAAAAAATGAGTATCTCATTAATACAATGGGGAACAAATTCCTGTGCAGGGCATACACTATGACAGGGACGGGGAGTATCTCAAAATGGTTCACGATTCTCTTCATTGGCATCCTTCTGGTGGCCATTATAGGAGGTATCGCACTCTCCTTCATCAATACCCCACCACTTCAAAAACCGACACCGAATGTAACGATAACAGTTCCATCCCCTCCGGTTCCCGTAATGAGCAACGGAACAATAACCCTTGGCTATGAACTGGAAACATCCCAATTCGCTGATCTGGGACTTGTCCTCACCAGGGTCGAGGTGCAGGACAAGGAGACAAATAAGGTCCTTATGGATATTCAGGGCGACATGCTCACACAACTCTATCAGCCGGCATCTGATTCTTCACGTACACCAGAAGACCTGCAGGCCGGCACCGGGAACCTGACAGATCCACGGATCTCCATCCTGTTTCAGACATCACCGGAGATGATCCCAAAAAAGATCGTCCACCAGTTGACCTTCTCCTGGAACCAGACCGGGGTCGCACCGGTTGTAATCACCGGAGGAGAGATCACCGTGAGTTCAGACCACCAGACGCCGGATACCAGCCCCTCCCCTTACTCATCTGAAATATCGATGACCACCACGGCTTTGTGAAGCAGGTCGACCGTTGCCCGAAGCGCCCTCCCGGCATCTCTTAAATGGTGGTAGATCTCGCGTTTTTTCATGGCCGACATGAAATCAACCGTCTGGAACAGATCCTTCATTCCATAGATATAGGCATCATCGATCTCGCGCATAGCCTTGCGGGCCTCTTGGATGATCGTCCAGATCGTCTTCTGGTTGGAGTTCATCTTCTTTACTCCTCTGCTGAGCTGCCCGGTTCCCCTGAGGAGGGCATGAGACATATCCATGATCGGTCTATCCGGAAGAACTGAAAAGGCATACATCTCCCGTGAGGTCTCATGCGCATAGTTCAAAATATAGTCCATCTGACGTGAGAGGCTATAGATATCCTGCCTGTCAAACGGGGTGGAGAAGGCATCTCGAAGTTTCTCCTCCAGATCATACCGGAGGGCGTCCACCATGTCCTCCCGGTGCTGCAACGCAACCGGCTCTTCATGTGCAGCGTGTTCCAGCCAGTGTACAAACTCCTCAATCCCTTCAAGAGTCCGATCGGCCTGGTCTACAAGCATCTGCTCAAAGTCATACCGCATTGGAAATACCGCGTCCAGAATCCCGATATCTTTCCATTTTCGGCCAGTACCTTCTTTATCTGCCATAATAATTCAGCCTCCGATGAATGGTGATGCAACCAGATACAAGACAGCCGCTATGCAGAGTGTCACCGGGATGGTCATGAGCATGGTGATGAGAATCTGCATTCCCACCGACCACTGGACCCGCAGAGGGTTCTCCGCTGCACCCACCCCAATGATCGAGGTGGTGATGATATGGGTGGAGGAGATCGGAGCCCCGACAAGTGTGGAGAGGGCGATGGTCACCCCTGAAGAGACCTGGGAATCAAACGAATGAATCGGATCAATCCTGAAGATCTTTCTTCCAAGCGTAGCCATGATCCGCCATCCCCCCCCAATGGTCCCCGCCGCCAGCAGCAGGGCACAGCCCAGTCGTGCCCAGAAGGGCACCTCAGGACCTGCAGTGAGACCTCCGGAAAAAAGGACCAGGCCGATGATACCCATCTGTTTCTGTGCGTCATTTGCCCCGTTCGAGAAGCCCATGATCACCGCCGCAATCCAGTTCAGTCTTATGATATCCCGGTTCACCGACCGCCGTGCGTTTCTTAAGAGCAGGCGGGTGGTCCTCCGCATCAGGTATCCTCCGAAGAAACCGATTCCCACCGAGATAACCAGAAAGAACAGGAGCTTTATCATACCAGTCATCAGGTAGGGGGGTGTCACCAGTTCTGATAAGCCCCAGGAGATACCGGAGAGGCCAGAGGCAGCGATCCCCGCCCCTGTCAGTCCTCCAATCAGGGCATGGGTGGACGAGGAGGGGAGTCCGAATCTCCAGGTGACGATGTTCCATGCCGCTGCAGCGATGAGCGCCACCAGAACGATGGAGATCAGTTCTTCACCCGGAGCGAGGGTGAGAAGCCCGGATATGGTCATGGCCACCGCACTTCCGCCAAGAATCGCCCCAAAAAAGCCCATCCCTGCTACCAGAAGAATCCCCTGCCGGGGTGACGCGGATCGGGAGGCGATGAACGTGGCAGCCACCGAACTGGCGTCCTGAAACCCATTGGTAAAGGTGAAAGTGAACGCAAGCAGCATGGTGATGGAGGTGACCAGAAGCACGGAAGATCTCCTGATGGAAAGATCAGGAGGAGATAGGAGTACTGCCGGAAAAAGGATCCGGTCTGTGTACCAGGGAGATTGAAATCAGGCCAACTCTCTCAGGAAATACTTTCAGAGAAGGTATCAGGTAATTATTTAGGCGTCCTGTTCACGTATACAACTAATAATTATGGCAGGCCGAATTCTTATCGCGTACATATCACGGAAAGGTTCTACAGCTGAGATCGCCCAGGCTGTTGGAAAAGAACTGGAATCCACAGGAAACACCGTTGAAGTTGCCGAGATGAAGAAGGTCTCCTCCCTCGCCGGCAATAATGCCATAGTGATCGGTGCCCCGCTTTACATGGGACGGATGGTAGGGGATGTCGGAAAGTTCGTTGGACAGCATCGAGAGGAACTCATAAACGTACCGGTGGCAGCATTTGCTGTTGGGATATCTCCGGTATCAAAAGAAGCCGGGTCGGTCGAATATGGAATGAAAAAACTCCACAGTTCGCTCACCCCCCTGCAACCGGTGGCGACGACCCTCTTTGCCGGCAGGCTGGACCCGACACAGCTCTCGTTCGTCTCAAGGAAGATGATGGAGATGGCGAAGATCCCATCCGGCGACTTTCGGGACTGGAATGCAATAGCATCATGGGCGCGAACACTGCCCACGCTCTTGAGAGTGTAAAGGACCCCTGCCAGGAATAGGGGTCTCCATCTCTCCCAAACCCTGGTGACAGAAAGATGAACCAGAAGATTTAACCTATTATCAGACAGGGTAATGACTGTTCGCTCATGCGTCATATCCTCCAGGTATCCATCATTATCATTCTCCTGTTCTGCCTGTTCATAACTCCCTCTGAAGCGCTTATCCAGTCAGAATCATCTGTCCGACCGGCAATGTCAGCCTGGGAGGAGAAAATAAGTTCAGACCTCCTGCCACTGGTCGATGAACGGTTTCTCCTGCCCGGGGAGACCTGGGAGGAAACTTCAAAAGGAGTTATCCGACAGACTGGAGTCGATGGGACCTCCTCCGACGAGGTCTTCGTTTATATCCGGGTGGCTGATTCCACCCATTCAGGAAGTCTTGACCGCTGGTGCGTTGAAATCACCGACCGCGATGAAGGTACTCACTGCGTGGCCGCTTGGGTCCGGGTCAGTGACCTCCCGGGTCTGGCTGCAGAGGCATGGATCAGATCAATCCAGACGGTGATCCCACCACTCGCCAATACAGGTTCGGTAACCACCCAGGGGGACCAGATCCTCAGGGCAGATCAGCTCCGGAGAAACACAGGACTCTCAGGTCAGGGAGTGAAGGTCGGGGTAATCTCCACCGGTGTTGACCACTGGCAGGAGGCAGAGGCATCCGGGAACCTGCCCTCCAGCCTTCATATCCTCTCAAACTCAGTCGGGGGTGATGAAGGGACCGCCATGCTCGAGATCATTCACGATATTGCCCCGGATGCGGACCTGTACTTCTATGATACCGGAACAAACACGATCGCGTTTAATCGGGCAGTGGACGCCCTGGCAGAAGCCGGCTGCTCGGTGATCGTCGATGACATCTCCTGGTTGGGTGAACCATTCTTCGAGGACGGTTCGGTCGCGACCCATATCCAGGAGAAACTTCAGACTGAAAATCTCGTTTATGTCACCTCTGCTGGGAACTATGCACAGAAACATTACCAGGGGGCATTTTTCGATGACGGAAGCGGGTGGCAGGACTTCAGTGCCGGTAGATCAGATTCTAGAAAAAAGATCTACCTCAGTATCCCGCCAGGCGGAAGCGTCAGGGCCGTTCTTCAGTGGGACGATAAGTTCGGCAGTTCTGCGAACGATTACGACCTGTACCTGACCGAACAATACCCATTTTCAGGAGTCACCATCAAAAGAAGCACAAATGCCCAGACCGGAAATGCGGATCCCGTTGAATGGATCTCCTATTCCAATGATAGATCCTACACGGTCAGCGCCGAACTCGATGTGAACAATTACATGAACCTGGCAGAGTCACGAACCCTTGAGCTGCAGGTTTATACCAGTTCGGGAACATCGATCAGTCCGGATAATCTGGTCTCCGCTGATTCGATCAGTGGTCAGGCTGCAGTGCCCGATGTCCTGACAATTGGTGCCCTCGGCGCGGCATCGCCCAACCAACTGGAGCCTTTCTCCTCCCGCGGTCCAGTCACGATTGTGTACCCTCACCATGAGACACGGCAGAAGCCCGACCTCTGTGGGATCGACGGAGTCACGGTGACCGGATCTGGTGGGTTTCCCAGTCGTTTCTACGGGACCAGTGCCGCAGCCCCACATATAGCAGCGATTGCAGCACTTCTCTGGAGTAGTAGCCCGTCTCTCACCCCGGACCAGATCAGAACGGCACTGGTTGATGGGGCTGTCGACCTCGGGGACCCGGGAAGGGATATGCTCTATGGATCCGGGCGGGTTGACGCAGTCACCTCAAAAGAGATGATAAGAACAGACGGGAAGATTATCGTGTCAGGGCCTCTTGTGATCGATCAACCAGGCACTTACCTGCTCAACCGCGACATTATCGATTGTCAGAATCCAGTAGGAATTGAGATCAGGGCATCAAATGTCATCTTCGATGGTCAGGGCCATCAGATCAGCGGACAGAACAGTGAAGGGTCGGCAGGGATCTTTGTCTCAAAGAATCCAGACAACCCTTTGACAGGCGTTACGATAAAAAATGTCAATGTAAGCCACTGGGATTATGGGATCTATTATCTGAATGCCTGCGCCGGCACTATCCAGCAGGTCAGGACTTCAGAAAATGACAAGTATGGGATCGTGCTCTATGCAGGGAGCAGTGAGAATCTGGTCACTGATACCATACTGAGTGACAATGGGGACGGCGTCTTCCTGACCACCGCAAGCGACAGAAATACCATCAGGAACACCTCGATCATGGAGAATAGAAACCATGGCATCTCCATCTATAACTCAGCCGGCAATGCACTGGATAAGAACATCATCACCGGCGCAACCATCTGCGGTGTCATGTTCTTCACAGCAGACAGTAACACACTGAACAGCAGTACCATTGCCGGGGACACGAAGTATGGTGTCCAGATCTATCATTCTAATGGCAACATTCTGAACCATAACACGATCACTGGCAGTACTGGTGCAGGAGTATACCTCGATCAATCCCAGGAGAACAGGATCTATGACAATTTTTTCAAAAACATGTACAATGCTCTCGTTGTGGGGAATATGACAAAAAACACCTGGAATGACGAACCAATAACCGGCACCAACATCGTCGGAGGCCCGTCAATCGGGGGCAATTACTGGGCAACCCCGTCCGGGAATGGTTTTTCTGAGACTCACGCAGACAACAACCACGACGGTTTCTGTGATGAAGGATACGCCATCCCCACCGAACTGAACATAAATAATACCGACAGGGCACCCCTTGTTAAATCGCCATCATCCGGTGCGACCAAACCGACGGCTGGATTTTTGGCTACCCCAACCGGCGGCACTGCCCCGCTCTCGGTCCAGTTCACCGACACTTCAACCGGTACACCGACGCGGTGGATCTGGGACTTTGGAGATGGCCAGAATGCATCAGTGAGGACAGCGCAGAACCCACGATATAATTTTACAGAGCCTGGCACCTACTCCATCAGCCTGACCGTCTCAAATCCACTCGGCGACGACACCATGACAAGAATCGGATATATCACAGTCCAGGGACCAGTCATCCCAATTCTGTCAACGGTGCTGCCACCGACAGATCCGAACGGCGACGGAAAGTATGAAGACCTGAACGGGAATGGCGCCTCCGACTTTGGAGATGTGGTACTGTTCTTCAACCAGATGGACTGGATCGCAGAGTATGAACCGGTCAGTGCATTTGACTTCAACAATAACGGTGCGATCGACTTCAACGATATCGTCATCCACTTCAACCAGTTATGAGAATCGGACATCCCTCCAAGAGTGAAGTGCAACAGAAACCGCCCTGTAATTAAGAGAGAGGTTCAGAGGACGGAGTTGGAGATCGATCTATCTGGCTCCTGAGAAAAACGGTAGGCGTTCGCCGGCACCTGGATCTCAAACCTGGCCCCCCTCCCTTCGACACCGGTTTCAGTTATGGTGATCCCGGTTATCGAAAGGATCTCCCGTACCAGGAATAAGCCCAGGCCCGATTCGCTTCCAAATCTTCGCTCAAAGAGCATATCTTTCTTATCTTTTGGAATGCCAATCCCGTTATCTTCGATGATCAGAACGAGATCTTCCGCTCGCTTCTGGTATCTGAGAGTGACTTCAGTTGCCCGGACACCATGTCTGATCACATTATCCATGAGGTTATAGAGAACCTTCTCAAGCAGGGGATCGGCATAGATCTCCAGCCCATCGAGTTCGACATGCCGGGTAATCGGGAGAAAATCGAGGTGCGAGATCGCATAGAGAAATACATGATTGACACGATGCCACCGGGACGGTTTTATTCCCATGTCCTGGTAATCGCGTCCAAATTTTATCGAACTCGAAATCACCTGGATCAGTGAGATCTCCTTCTCAAGGTACGATCGGGTCTTCTCATCAGCAAGCGTGTTCTTCGTCAATTCCAGATAGGCCGACAGGGTAAAAATTGCGCTCTGAATATCCTGAAATGTCACCGTATTCAACAGATTCAATTTTTTACGGGCCAATTCCAATGTCTTTTCAGCCTGCTTCCGATCTGAGATATCCCGACACAGGGATAGAATCCGCACCACCTCCCCGGTCCTGACAAGGGTCGAGTTGATCTCGATCGGAGTGATGCGGCCGACCGAGTCCACGTAGTCGATCTCCAGATTGCGGATGAAACCGTCTCTGATACAGCGCCGGGTCGCAAGGATTTTTTTATCCCGATCATACGCGGCAGTCCATTCAATGATACTCCGATTCAGGATCTCTGTCAGATCGTGGTGCCCGGTCAGGCGAACGTACTTTTGATTGGCATCAAGAATCCGACCCTCATCATCAGTGACAGCAAACCCGGTGTCTGTTGTTTCAATGATGGTTCGATACCGCTCTTCGCTCTCGCGCAGTTTCTGTTCGCTCTCACTGATTTTATCATAATTTGCAACCAGCTCCTCATTAATCGCAGTCAGTTCCTCATAAGCGGCCTGGAGTTCCTCATTTTTTTTGAGGAGTTCGATATGCTGCTCCTGCAGTTCAGGATAGTAACTCTTCCGTATGGATGATTCGCCAAGACCGATTATCTGCATCCGCTGGTTCTTCCAGTCAGGATTATCATCAGAGTGCTGCTTCATAGATCTGTTCAATATCCTTGACGGTCGGCTGTCGCGGGTTGGTCGCCATGCAGGGGTCACGCATTGCATTCTTCGCCAGATCGGGAATATCTCCCCTGGTAACTCCAAGATCTTCGAGGGTTCCGATCATCCCCAGTCCCTCCCGGAACGACTTCATGGCGGCTATGATCTTCACCTTTCGGTCAATATCTTCCAGCCCGGATAGGTCGACACCCATGGCCCCAGCGATCTCATCATAACGCCGGGGACATGCACTATAATTATACGCCACAACATGCTCCAGCAGCACGGCATTACATTCCCCATGAGGGAGGTCGGAGAATCCACCAAGACTGTGAGCCATCGCATGAACGGCACCGAGACTCGTATTGGAGAACGCCAGTCCGGCTAAGAGGCTCCCGAGCATGGTCCTGTATCGGAAGACGATATTATCCGGTTCTTTCAGTGCGGGAAGCAGATTGGTGGTCATCAACCGGATCGACTCCAGGGCCTGTATATCGGTGACCGGCGAACTCGCATTTGAGACATAGGACTCCACACTGTGAACAACAGCATCTATGCCGGTACTGATCGTCAGGGAAGCGGGGAGCGTTGTCAGTGGAACCGGATCGATGAGTGCGATATCCGGGACGATCTTTTTGCTGATGATTGCGATCTTAACCTTTCGTTCTGTGTCATTGATGATAGAGAACTGCGAGACATCTGCCCCTGACCCCGCAGTTGTCGGGATACAGATGAGGGGTGGCGCAGGGATCATGACATTGTCAACGCCCTCAAATTCCAGTACATGCCTCCTGTTCGAAACGACAATTCCGATCCCCTTTGCGCAGTCGATCGGGCTGCCGCCCCCGACAACCACGATGCTATCACAGCCAGAACGCAGGTACAGATCCGCACCGTCCATAACCTGACAGTCCCGTGGATTTGGAGTCACGTCTGAGAAGAGCGTGTATCGAATGCCTTCCTCCTGAAGGCTGTCGGTTACGTCCCTGACCCACCCGGCTTTGATGATATTCGAATCGGTGACGACGAAGACGTGGCGTGAACCCAGATTTTTGGCATATCTGCCGGCCAGCAAGCGTGCGTCGGCTCCAACGACAAACTCCGGCGCGACAAATTTTCTCAACTCAAAATTTGATTCGATCATCCGGTTGCCACCACCTCACGCAAAATTACCGTTCAATCAATAAAGGGGAATGAAATATTAAACATTTGGTGTCCCGCATCTCCCGGACGATCATCGCTTTCCCCAAAATCTCCATCGGGATGGTATGCTGTCACCACCCGGGGGTGAAATGATCTCAAGGATGTCATGCCAATTCCCGTGGAATCATTTTTTCAGAATACACGATCCGTGGTGACGATCAGAGGCGACATTAATGTATAGCATCATATGGTTTATGAGCCGAGTTCGTCCTGCTTCGAGAGCGGGAAGTAGGTCCGGTAGATACCTCGCCGTTCATCGAGGTCGGTGTGCAGATAGATCTCGGTGGTCTTGATGGAGGTATGCCCGAGGTTCTCCTGAACCACCTGAAGATTCTTGGACCGCTTGTACAACTCACTCGCATAACTATGCCGGATCGTATGCGGCGTTACCCCCGGCGGTGCGTAGACCTCGAAGAGGTGCTGCACCGTCCGGGGGGAGAGGGAGTGGCCCTGCTGCCCGACGAAGAACGGGCCAAAGACCCGATCACCAGCATAGGACTCCATCAACCGCCCCGTCTCCTCGTCGATGAAGACAATCCGGACCTTATCCCCTTTGCCCCTGACCCGGATGGTGAGATCATCAAAATCGATATGTTCGATGGCGATTCCACAGAGTTCAGAGACCCGAACGCCGGTCGCGTAGATCATCCGGACGATCAGCTGATCCCGGGCACCAGGCATTGATTCGATCAACTTCAACACCTGCTGGTGCTTCAAGTATCGCAGCTCCTGACGCTTTATCTTCGGCCGATCGATCCCAGTCAGTGGATTCACTGCAACAGCCCCCTCTGCATACAAAAACCGATAAAACGAACTGAGCGTTGAGATGATCCGATGCAGAGTTTTGGCAGAATAGCCGTGTTCCCGAGAGAGGCCCGAGAGGTACCCGGTGATCAACCGCCGATCCCCAGCCACCCCAACCTGATCAAAAGTTGCCTCCTGGTCGATCAGATAGGCACCGAAGAGACGAATCACCCGGACATAACTCTGGATCGTCTTCTCGGAATAGTTGCGCATCTGCATGTACGAGTGGTATCGATCGATCCACTCAACCAGGGAAGGCTGATCCATACAGTATCTGTTCATTGCACGAAAAGAAATAAGTTTGCGCAGAATTTCCAGCTGCCACGCAACGCACCAGCACGAAGAGATCAATCGATATTCTTATCAGGTCATTAAAAGAGACATTCTGGTGTGATTCAGTCAAAAGAGGATTATCTGTTCTACTGCGAGGCAGATCGAGTTGCACTGAACATCCAGTCCACATTTCCACAGATCTTCATCCATGAGGTCTGGCGCTTCGAGCGACTGCTTCGAAAGGTGGAGTTCTACAAAAACTGCAGAAATTCATTGATCTTCAAACCCTATTATCTGTACCTGTATCTTCGATTCAGGCGCCTGAGCGTGAAGATGGGATACCACATCCCCCTGAATGTCTTTGGCCCGGGCCTCTCGATCGCCCACCCGGGGACGTTGATCGTGAACGACGGGGCACAGGTAGGGGAGAACTGCAGGATTCACAACTGCGTCCACATCGGCACCCAGGCCGGCTTCACGGACGCCGCACCGAAGATCGGGAACAATGTCTTCATCGGGCCGGGCGTGGTGCTCTTTGGAGATATCGAGGTGGCCGACGATATCGCGATCGGAGCCAATGCCGTGGTGAATAAATCATTCACTGAGAAGGGGATCACCATCGCAGGCGTGCCGGCACGAAAGGTCAGTGACAAGGGGTTTGATCGATGCTACAAGAAGTCAACCGAGATCGTCCGGAAAAGGAATACGCAATAATTTTAAAGATGATATTTATTCATCCATTCAATAATAATCTCTTTTTTAAAAATACGACCAATAATAGTAATTGCGTAGAATCACCATTCTACGCAAGTCACATCAGGTCAACACAGAACGCGGGAAAGACCGGATCATACGATTGACCGCAGCAAATCTCACCCCATCTAAATAACTCTCTCGATCGCAGGATCATTTCTGAAGAAAGTAAGATCACCAACGGCAGAATGGGGCCATAGAACCCTCAAACTGATCGAAAAAAATCTCTGATTTTCAAAGAGTACAGATCGCTTTCAATACTCATAAAATTTGAGATGAATAGGAAACACCGCCCCATGTAGAAACATGAGAAAATCACACAGAAATGGGGAAAGGAGAGAGATCGATCTCAAACCGATTTTTTTGCTTCAAGGATCAGGGATTTCAGCCCCTGAACCGCCAGAGGGATCTCCGGCCGGCTGATCACTGCAGATATGACTGCCACACCGGCAGCCCCGGCCCTGATCACGTGCTGCACGTTGGAAGGATTGATCCCCCCGATAGCAAGGACAGGGATCTCCAACTCACCACAGAGCGTCGTGAGCAGATCGAGCCCGTGCCCCTCGCCGGCATCGACCTTGGACGGCGTTGAGAAGAGAGGGCTGAGTGCGACATAGTCCGCGCCATCGGCCACTGCCCGTTGCCCCTCCCCCACCGAGCCGACAGAAACGCCGATGATCAGGTCCGGGGCAATCGCACGGGCAGCTCGAACGGGCAGATCGTCCTGACCAAGATGGACCCCATCTGCACCCGAAGCAAGGGCGATGTCGAGCCTATCGTTGACGATGAAGAGCGCCCCCGCCGAAGCCGTGATCTTCCGGATAGACTCCGCTGCAGCAAGCAGTTCTCGACCAGAGGCAGATTTATCGCGGAGCTGGATCACGTCCGCCCCCCCGGCAACAGCGAGGGCAGCAACCTCTGCATGAGAACGACCCAGCGAGAGCATCGGATCAGTGACCACATAGAGAGAGTAAGGCATTGAGATCAGAGAACCTGAATCCTGGCGCCTCCAGCGAGCAGAGACGGCGTCAGGGCAGCCACCTCGTCGAAGAGAGCCACCTTGAACGATGACGGCCCCGAAGCCTGCCTTGCGGCATTTTCACCAGCCAGACCGAAGGCAGCTAGTGCCGCTGTGGTCGAACAGACCAGATCCTGCGACCCGGCCGCGAACGCACCTGCCAGAGAGGATACCATACATCCCGTTCCTGAGACCGAGCCCATCAGGGGATCACCATTGGCGATCAGCACCACCCGGTCGCCATCAGTCACGATATCAGTCGGACCACTCATCGCCACCACGCAGGAATAGGCATCCACCAGGGATTTACAGATGGCGACCGGATCTCCGTCGAGCCCGGCCGAGTCCACGCCCCGGACCCTGCCGGCAGCACCGGCCAGCAGACCGATCTCGCCGGCATTCCCCTTGACCACGGCGATCTGCAGTTCAGTCAGCAGATGGTGGGCACTCTCAGTTCGGAGCCGTGTAGCCCCGGCCCCGACAGGGTCGAGGATCACAGGAACACCAAGGTCATTGGCTGCCCTTCCGGCGATCAGCATCGACGATATCTGAGCCTTGGAGAGGGTCCCGATGTTCAGCACCAGGGCGACGGCCATGGCCACCATCTCGGCCACCTCTTCAGGGGCTTCGGCCATCACCGGTGCAGCCCCGATGCAGAGCGTGATGTTGGCACAGTCATTGATGGTGACGGCGTTGGTTATGTGATGGACAAGGGGTCTCTTCGTTTGAAGATCGTTCAGAGCAGATGCCAGATCGAGAGCCATAGTTTTCAACACCCCGGGCAGCCATTTCCAGGCCAGCCCGAATCTTATGAACCTGTTCGATCCGCGTATTAATCTAGGTTTGGGCAATACCGCCGAGTTTGAAAAGGCGGAATCATTGAATGGCATAACGATCCGATTCACAACCGGTACAAAAACTTCAGAGACGATCCGATCGATCATAACGGTTCAACCAGGGACGTGATCACCAGATCCCAAATTTCACATGCCATTGTTATCATTCCCACCCGACGAGGTCATCCTAAAACTCCTGTTCGCCCCACCAACAGCAGGAGATATTACAGAAGTACTGCACCAGGCTCAATCGATCTCAGATCTATAAACCGTATGATGCTATATACAAAAGACAAAATCCGGCCATAAAAAATGTTGGAATTCAGGGAATCTGCATGAAGAGAGTCGTGGCAAGAAAACCTGCCGCCGCGATCAGCATCACCACGATCGCCACATAGTCGACTGTCCGCAGACTTCGATCACGGAGCGAGGTCTTCTTCGGATTCCTGTACCCCCGGAGGTCGATCGTCAGCCCAAGCACGTTCGCCTTGGCCAGCGCATTGGAGACCAGCGGGATGATGATCGGAGTCAGGGTCCGCATTGCACCCCGGAACCCCCGACCAGGATTATAGGCCCGCGCCAACTGCGCTTCGTGTATCCGCTGCCCCTCGAGCTGCAGACTTGGAATGAATCGAAGAGCGATCAGAAACATCAGGGCATAGTCTGCCGGCATGTGCATCTTCAACATGGCATGGACCAGGTCATGCGGCTGCGTGGAGACGACCAGTAACTGGAACCCGAAGAGCATCGCAAAGAACCTGAGCGAGAGGAGCAGGCCGAACTGGATCGCACCGATTGTGATCGGGACCATGCCGCCAATCAGGGGCACTCCAACAGGAATCAGCGTCCCCACCACAGGGCCGGCCTGCATCGTCAGCACCGTCAGCAGCACCAGCGAGATCGTCAGCGAGACAAGCAGCGGTACCTGCCTGAGGAGTTCCCTATGCAACCCGGATGCCAGCGCTATCAGAAAGAGCACCAGCACCAGTGCCGATACAGATAAAATACTGGACGAGGTGATCGCCAGGATCGCAACCAGCACCACCAGCACCAGTTTGGTAAGGGGATTCAGCCGGTGAAGGAAACTGTCTATACTGACGTATTGCATAATCTGTTGCATATCACACCTCCACCACCATTCTGAGTATCTGCAATGATCGCTCCCTTCTCGAGCAGAATGATCCGGTCTGCATAGTCCTGAACGATCTGCATATTATGCGTGACCATCACGATCGTGTGCCCCTGGCGTTGCAGTGCCTGAGCAATCTCCATCACCCGGGTCGACTCCCGGGCATCAAGCCCGGTGGTCGGCTCATCGAGGACGATCACCGCCGGCTGCATCGCGACGATACAGGCGACGGCAAGCCGCTGTCGTTCACCCCGCGAAAGTGAGCGAGGATAGACCGTCCGCGCCCCACCGAGGCCGACCTGATCGAGCACTGCAGTGATCCGCTGATCGATATCGAGGACTCCCAGGTTCTTCAACCCAAACGCGACCTCCCGCTCCACACTCTCCTCAAAGAGCATGGTATCAGGGTTCTGAAAGACCAGCCCGACACTCCGGGCCAGTTCGGTGATCTGTTGTGAGGCAGTGTCCCTGCCATTGATCATGATCGTCCCTTCAGTAGGGCGGAGCAGACCATTCAGGTGCTTGATCAGAGAGGTCTTTCCGGACCCGTTATCGCCGATGAGCGCAACGAACGACCCTTCGCGGATCGAGAGATCGATCCCCTTCAATGCTTCGAACTGACCATATCGGTGGACCAGTCCATGAATCTCGATAACCGGAGGACCAGTATTTAATCCGACCGGAGTCTCCGGCTGCCTGCACCAGGTCGACTCCTCGACGATCTGGTGATCACGGTGGAGCACCTTTCGAATCTTCTCATCCTGGAGTAAGTCTTCCGGGGACCCCTCAGCCACGATCGTTCCCTCATCGAGGAAGACCATCCGGTCAGCGAGCGTGATCAGAGCATCCAGTTTGTGTTCGACAAGCAGCACCGTCTTCCCCTCGTGCTTCAGATCAGAGAGGATCCGAAAGAGCATCTGCGATCCCTCTTCATCCAGTTCAGAGGTTGGTTCGTCCAGGATCAGGATGTCAGTCCCAAGTGCCAGTGTTGCTGCGATCGCGACCCGCTGCTTCTGTCCACCCGAAAGGGTATACGGGGCACGGTCCCGAAGTTCTTCAGTTTTTGTGATCGCAAGCACATGCTCCATCCGCCT
Source organism: Methanosphaerula subterraneus (assembly GCF_052055875.1). Lineage (GTDB taxonomy): Archaea > Halobacteriota > Methanomicrobia > Methanomicrobiales > Methanospirillaceae > Methanosphaerula > Methanosphaerula subterraneus. The sequence continues at coordinate 281,535 of NZ_CP170508.1, read as the reverse complement.
GAGCAGTTCTTCACGCGGAAGATCCAGATTTTCGAGCCCTGAAGCAATCTCTTCTTCAACCGTCGTGAAGATCAACTGGGCATCAGCATCATCAAAGACAATACCGATATGCCGGCCCAGTTCCTCAACCCCGGCGAACGATGCAACATCCCGGCCAAGGATCGCGACCTGGCCCGTGGCTTTCCCTCCGTAATCATGGTGAAGAATGCCGGATGCGGCCAGAGTGAGGGTGGTCTTCCCGGCGCCTGTCGGCCCGGTCACGATTACAACTTCACCATTTCTAACAGAGAAGGAGAGATCATGCAGAGCAGGTGTGCTCTTCCCAGGATAGGTGTAGGAATAATGGGAGAGGGAGATCATGCCCTGTCCCTCAGGACGATCCGTGCCGCCGGGAAGTACAGGATCTGCACAATCACCGCATTGGCAAGCGCGGCCAGCGTCACGATAGGGATGATCACCAGGACATAGGCACCGAGGGTCGCATAGGTGCTCAGGATCTTGGGCGCCATCACCACCAAAGAGATGATCACAAACGAAAATCCGCTGGCAAGTGTTGCTAGGAATGTCGTAAGCCCCGGACCAAAGGACGGCCTGCTCTTCAGCACGCGGTAAAGGCCCAGGCATACCAGGGCACCGATCGGTTCACTGATCAGATTTCCAGGTGGAAAGATCGAATGACTGATCAGGGCACTGATGATCCCTGCCACCAGACCGATTCCCAGAGCCTCAGTCACCGTCGGCAGGATCAGGATGACAGCGAGACAATAGAACGCAATCACCAGATTGGCAACGATCGGTCCGGGGATGATCAGTGACAGGTACCTGACGATGGCCCCGATGGCGAGCAGGATACCGGCTATTGCAATATCACGCGACTTCATGCTGACCCGACCCCCAGGAGAGCATGCAATCGGCGGTGCATCATTGATTGGCTAGTTATAATACGCATAATAATACCTCGATGTATAGTATTGTACATTTAAGCATAATAACATATCGATAAACCACGAAAATTCCAAAAAAACGAGTCCAGATAGGAGGGACCAATCAACCGTTCATCTGATGTTGATCGCGTCGAGTTCTTCGATCTTGTTGATGTTGGTGAAGGTCTTTAAGGTCGGGTCGATCCTGCGCAGATCGTCAACCGGCAGATACAGAGCGTCAAGGTTTCGGATCATGGTTCGAAGGGAGAGAGACTCGTGCGAAGCAAGGTACGAAAGGAGCGGTTCACGCCGGTAGACCGCGTGGAGGGGTTCGAGCATCTCGTTATTCCAGGAGGGGATCACAGCCTCGTACCTGTCGATCGCATTGAAGAGATAATCAACAACCCCTGCATGCACGCAGGGCATATCACAGGCAGAGACGAAGAGCAGATCCCCGGATGCCGCAAGAACTCCTGCGTGCAACCCACCGACCGGTCCGATCCCCTGCCTGATATCAGTTGTACACCGGATCGATGAGAAATCTGAGAACCGGGCACACTGCTCCTCATTTCGGGCGACGACCACGATCTCATCCACCACCTGTCGTAGCGTACTCAGCAACCGCTCTATGAAGGTCGTCCCATCGTACGAAAAGAAGTACTTCTCCCGCCCTTCTGCACGACGAGCTTCACCACCCACCAGAACAATTGCAGACCGCACGTTCAGGTCACCGGTTGGGAAGGGTCTCTGAATCGGATCTGATCCGCGATACAGGTGTTGACAGGTGTTTCGATCCCATGACGGGCGCCAACGGTGACCACAGCCCCATTCAAGAGACTGATCTCCGTGATCCGGCCTTTGATGACAGCCGCCTTCCGCTTTCCCGTGACAGCACAGACTTCGCACACCGCTGAAAGCCAGGCAGCCACGGATAGACCGACAGTTCCAGCTCCTAGGACCAACACCTTCATCTTCTTCTCTCTCCGTTTCACAGAACCAGGTCCATCATCGACACATTTCGTCCGTCCCAGGTTTGCCGTTCTTATCCTATTCTCCATGAACTCACTTATACCTCACGGCATGAGAGGCGCTTCTCCATCGCGAGAAGGGCCAGTTTGATCGAAAGGGACGGGGTAAACCCACCTGGACCACTGGCAGCTACAATCCGGTGACAGGGAATCAGCAACGGCGTCCTGTTCTGTTTCATCGCCAGACCAACAACTCGGGGGCCGGTACCGACCAGATGAGCAATTGCACCATACGTGGCGGTCGACCCGAAGGGCACCTGCCTGACGGCACGGTAGATCCTGGCCTTGAGGCTGTCACCAATTATTCCCGAAACAGACAGAGAACTCAGGTCGACCTGCTCACCATGGAGGTACTGGGAGAGCAGGAGAGGCACCTCACCTGAGGGTTCCTCATCAGAGAACCAGACCCGATGAATGCAGCCCTCCTCCCAGATCACATGGACCGACCAGTCCTGAAACCTGGTGACACCCTCCATCAGCGCCATCTTTTAATGGCCTCCCGAAAGGTCGATGCGTCACAGGGTTTCATCTCCTGCTGCATCCACTGAGAGAGACCACCCTTCACCCGCTCCTCCCAGAAACGCTTCTCACCAAGCACCAGCACCCCTCGATCCTCCGGGGTCCTCAGCACCCTGCCAAGCGCCTGGGTGGCCCGGTTGATCGCTGGGAGGGTGTACGAAATAAACTCCCCCTCGTCGCCGAACTTATGTCGAAAGTAGTCGATTACCATCTTTCTGACCTTGTTGAACGGTGCCAGCGGAAGGCCAATGACGAGCGCACCACTCAACATCTCTCCGCGATAATCGAGCCCTTCACTCCATTTACCACCACAGACCGCAAACATCATTCCATTCGCCCCCCCCTGCCGGGGGAGATCCATAAAAGCCTTCAGCGCAGCCCCGGCATCAACAGAATCCTTGGGCTCGACGAAGAGCGTTCTCCCTGAGACCTTCCGTCTGCACCGCTCGGCAAATGTCTCAAGCAGTTGATACGACGGGAAATAGACCGCAATGTTCCCTTTGACCGTCGCAAAAGCAGTGATATAGGCATCGATGGCTGCGAGGTTCTCATTACTCTGACGCATACTGTACGCGGTGGTGATGTCGGTGCTGCAGAGGATCAGCCTGTTCTTCGTCGGGAATGCATTCGGCAGCGAGATCATCGTCACCGGCAGATCCCCGAAATAATACCGCCGATAACTCTCCACAGGGGAGAGTGTTCCACTGATCATGATACAACAGGCATGGGCCCGGGCAATGGCCTGCAACCTGTCAGCAGGGTCGATGTTCCGGACTTCAAGAGCGATCCGGTCCTCATCGAGTCGTCGGAAGACGGTCAGGTACGCTGGGTCAGCTGATGAACGGTAGATCCGATAGAGGAAATCAGCCAGTTGTTCGATCGCCGTCTCCTTGTACTCACCGGCCTTGGTGTTCTTCTCCCGGATAAACTCAGTGATCGTCTGCAGGTCCTCGACCACCTCCTCGATCTGTCGGTATAGCGACCCGCGAATCACCATTCTGTTGAAGATCGAAGGGTCAAACCAGTCCTCCACCTCGGTAGATCGCTTCAGGGCCTGCATAAAGTTCGTGATCTGGGGCAGCACCTGCTCGACGGGCTCTACACAGTTCAGGTGCCGCCGAAGAGCAGCCAGTTCATGCGAGGCCTGTTCGAGCGACCGGTCATCGAGCGAAACGCTCTGGATGCTCTGCACAGTATCCCCACAGTTGTGCGCTTCATCGATCAACAGCAGTACGTCACCTGGCGACTCAATCCCCAGAGAAGTGTACAACTGATCCCTGATCTCATCGGTGAAGAGGTGGTGATAGTTCAACACAATGACATCGGCGTGCCTGGCCGCATGGAGCATCGCCTCGTACGGGCAGATCTCCCCACAGAGTTCATGGAGCTGCCGGGGCGCGACCGCCTCAGATCCGATTCGGTCTGCCCTGGAACGAAGCTGTCCTGATGGGACCATCTTCAGAGAGAGATCCTCACTCTGGACAAAGATCCTGCTGTTGACGTAATACGGACAGATAAGAGGGTGATCCTTGTCCATACGCCGGATCTGGTTTCGGATCTGAGGATCCTTCGCCGGATTGAGCATCCCCTTCTGGGCCTGTTCACGCATCAGAGCCGAAGAGAAGGCCTTGACCCCCTCGCACCGTCGATAGACATCCCCTTCCCCGCCGAGAGGACACATCGATCCCTTGCCGACCAGGTATGCAAACTTCAAGGAGCGCTGTTTCTTTCTGATCAGTTGGAGCTCCCGGATAAAGGTGTTCAACTGGCTGACAGTCCGGACAGCGACGATCACCTTTCTTCCCCTGCTCTCGCTGAGCAGAGCCGCAATCACACTGGACTTCCCGCTCCCGGTGGGCGCGTCGATCATCGCAATCCCCCCCTGCGCCGCTATGGCGGCAGAGGTCTCGAGCATCTCCCGCTGATGGGGCCTGTACGCGCTGTACGGGAACCAGTCGTCAAGTGCAGTCATTCTGTATACCTATCTGTGCACAACCGCTTTTTTACTATCTGATGAGGCGGAACTGGAGCATAATTTCAATTGCCCAACAATTGACCGAGGTCGGGCCTCCACAACTATCAGATTCTTCAGGGGAGCGCAGATATGAAAAGAGGGACAATCACCTGTCACTCAAAATTTCCCCCCATCAGCCTATTGTTTATATCCGGGAAAGAGTGGGTGGATCGTTTAACGGGGTGCAACCTAGGGAATGATCTCACAGCCATTGAACTTGGAATGGCAGAAATCAGTCAGGGCGATATGTCCCTCGCTGATCAGTTCGCGAACCTCAGGAAGCGCTGCCGTCAGAGAAGCATGGAGGTGGTGAATGGTCTCACAGACCCTCGTTCTCCCTTCCTCCGGCCAGGGTGCAATGATATTTGAGTACAGACACCGTCCGCCACAGAATCCAGTAATCGCGCAGTCCCTGCAGTGACCACCGATCGTCACCTGTTTCAGACTTCCCGGGTCGGTGGTCGCGATATGCCCAAGATAATACTGTTTCATACCGATCATCACCGGACAGGGAACGATCGAACCATCAGTCAGGATCGTATAATTCGCATACCCAGACCCACACCGAAGACGACTCGTCCGTCCGAGAAGCAGGTCCTCCATCGTGTCGAGGAACGGGTACCACCGGAGGACCTGCTCCTGTTCGCGCATCACACTGACCCAGTACTCGACCAGCCGGCTGATTCCCGGATTGTACGAGGACTCCACCCAGTGAACAAAATCCCGGTTCTGGAAGTCATGTGAGTAGTTGGCATCGAGTTGCCAGTGAAGCGAGGTGAACGGATAGTCGGTGTTCTCTGCAAGCCCCCTGACCGCAGCATAGATATCGGTCTGCTCGTCGACGGTCATCCTCCCGATCAGTTCGCCTTTAAAGCCGGCCGCAGAGAGTCCCGAAAGTGCAGCGATCACCCTGTTGTAGGTTCCCTCACCACGGTGCAGATCGGTCAGAGGTTTCGGGCCATCGATCGAGACCAGGATTGTATCGAGATTGGCAACCACCTCGGATTTCAGTCGGTCCAGCAGCACACCATTGGTATGGAGCAGAAACCTCGAGACGGGGGCGTGTTGCATAATCTCCTCAATGAGATCCCTCCTGAGCAGAGGTTCACCCCCATAAAAGGTCAGTGCCGCTTCAGGGTCCCTGGCCAGAAATGAATAGAGCAGATCCAGGTCAATGTCCAGTTCCACGGGGAGCGCGCAATCTATCTCTCCAAACTCATCCTCACCCTCAAGGCATTCAAACGCCTTTCCTCTACAGTATGAGCAGCAGAGATTGCAGTTGTCGGTCAAGATCAGATGGTAATACAAAAGAATCCTGTATACTTCAGTCCAAAACATAATAATCGTTTTCTTGAATCGGGATCTGCATCCCTTTTTTATGGATATCCATGCAATGATCCAGTAGTATGGCGATCCATCCGATTGAGTTCAGGTACGGGACAGCAGCGATGCGCGAGATCTGGGGCGAGGAGCACAGATTCAGATGTATCGTTGCCGCAGAGGTCGGGCTTGCAAAGGCCGAGGCTGCCTGCGGAATGATCCCAGAAGAGGCGGCCGAATCGATCGAGTTAAATGCGGCAACGGCAAGCCTGGAGCGAGCCAAGGAGATTGAGGCTGAGATCAGCCATGACATGATGGCGATTGTAAAAGCCCTGGCTGAGGTATGTGGCGAAGCAGGGGCATGGGTCCATTTTGGGGCCACCTCCAATGATATGCTCGACACAGCGACTGGCCTCCAGGTTAAGGCGAGCCTGAAACTGATCGATGAAGGACTCAGGGGACTCCTCTCTGTTCTGTTGAAACGGGCAGAGGAGACCAGGACACTGGTCTGCGCAGGCAGGACACACGGGCAGATCGGTGTACCGACCACATACGGCCTCAGGTTTGCAATATGGTCAAGTGAAGTCGGGCGTCATATCGAACGGCTGCAGCAACTCCGGCCTCGGGTCGAAGTGGGGCAGTTGACCGGCGCGGTAGGAACCCAGGCAGCAATCGGACCGAAAGGGATCGAGGTGATGGAGAAGATGATGGCCTATCTCGACCTCGGGGCAGTCGACGTCTCCAACCAGGTGATCTCACGCGATCGGTATGCCGAGTATTTCCTGTTCCTGGCGAATGTCGCGACGACCCTCGACAAGATAGGGATCGAGATCAGATCCTTACAGCGGACTGAGATCGCAGAGGTCGAGGAGGCCTTCGGGAAGAACCAGGTTGGGTCGAGCACCATGCCGCATAAGCGAAACCCGATCAAAAGTGAACAGGTCTGCGGACTGGCCAGGGTTGTACGGGCAGCGGTCGAGCCGGCCCTCGGAAACAACACACTCTGGGACGAACGAGACCTGACCAACTCCTCGTGTGAGCGGGTGATCTTCCCTGAGGCATCGGTACTGGCAGATCACATCATCCATCTCATGACCAGAGTTCTTGAAGGCCTGAAGATCAACAAAGACCAGATACGACGGAACCTGGACCTGCTCCATGGAGTGAACATGGCAGAGGCCGTCATGATCACCCTGACCGAACGCGGGATGGACCGACAGGTAGCCCACGAACTGATGCGCGAGGCGTCGATGCAGGCCAGGGCTGAGCAGCGGCACCTGGCCGAGGTGCTGAAAGAGAAGGCAGAAGTCTCGGCACTTGTCAAACCTGATGAGGTGGTGGCGCTGCTGAACCCTGACAATTACATTGGAACCTCGGTGGAGCAGGTCGACAGGGTGGTCAAAAAGCTCTCGTTGCTCTGCTGAAAAGATCACCCCACCCTTTCAACTGATCGAACAATGATCGTTCTGATGAGTTATTCGAACAAATTACGAAAGAGTGATTCTGGAATACCCAAGTTTTATTTAATTAGATCAAGAATACTTGTATGAGGGACTAGTATGCACATAATGGAAGGGTTTCTTCCGCTTCAATGGTGTCTGTTCTGGTTTGCAGTCTCTGCGCCATTCATAGCGAATGGGATCTACCAGCTCAACCGTCTTGTAAGAGAGAACAGGAACGCCCTCCCATTGCTTGCAGTCTGCGGCGCCTTCATCTTCGTCCTCTCGTCGCTGAAGATGCCGTCGGTCAATGGGAGCTGCTCTCACCCGACAGGGACTGGACTCAGTGCGATCATGTTCGGCCCGTTCATCACCTCGATACTGAGCATCATCGTGTTGACCTACCAGGCCCTCTTCCTTGCACACGGCGGGCTCACAACACTCGGCGCAAACGTCTTTTCGATGGGGATCTGCGGACCTCTCCTGGGCTACTGGGTCTACCGGGGAGGAAAGGCGATCAATCTGAATACGATCGTGAACGTCTTCCTGGCATCGGCCCTGGCAGATATCTTCACCTACGTGATCACGTCAGTTCAGCTCTCACTCGCATTCCCGGCAGCAGCCGGCGGGTATATGACCTCATTCTTCATGTTCTCCGGGATCTTTGCGTTGACCCAGGTGCCACTCGCCATCATCGAAGGAATCTTCCTTGCGCTCACCTTCAAATACATCAACCAGGTGAGGCCGGATATCCTCATAACCCTCGGCGTCATCAGCCCCGCGCAGTCAGATAAAATGAAGGAGGCGTTCTCATGAAGTACTCCCTTGAAATCATCGCCGTCCTGGCTGTTGTTGTCTTCGCCGGAATCTTCGTGGTGGTGAACACCCAGATCGCAGGCACCCTTCCGCCCGGCCAGGAGGCCTGGGGCGGCACTGATGACAGTGCGAGCAGGGTCATCGAATCGACAGGGTATACACCCTGGTTCAGTTCGATCTATACACCGCCGAGCGGCGAGATCGAGACACTCTTCTTCTGCCTGCAGGCAGCCGCAGGAGCACTGGTGATCGGATACTTCTTCGGCTATTACCGCGGCAGACAGGCGCGTTCGGATGTTGAACAGACAAAAAAACAATCGTGAATAATGAAAAGAACCGGCCGGGCGGAGAGCCGGAACAGGGTTTCGAACCATGATGGAGCACCTCCTCGATGAATACACCCAGTGCAATGCACTGAGTGAACAGGATGCCCGGCTTAAGCTGGGCCTCGGTATCGGGGCGATCCTCATCTGTACCGCATCAACAACCCTCGTCACACCGTTCTTCATCGCGATAAGCATGGCCGTGATCACAGTGGGTATCGCAAAGATTCCATTACGACTGTATCTCGCCCTGCTCACCATCCCGATCTCGTTCTCACTCACCAGTGGGATCGTCGTCCTCTTCACCAGCGGCGGCGGGGCAGCGCTCATCTCACTTCCAATCCTTGGAATCACCCTGACCGTGACCACGGCATCCGCAAACCTTGCCCTTCTGCTGATTGCAAGGACCTTTGGCGGCATGTGCGCCCTTTACTTCATCGCCCTGACGACCCCGATCACTGAGATATTTTCCATCATGCATTCTCTCCGTCTGCCGAGCAGTCTGATCGATCTCTCAATGCTGATCTATCACTTCATCTTTGTATTGATCGGTGAAGCGATCTCGATCCATACGGCACAGGTGCTGAGGCATGGGTACGATACCTTCTGGAACAAACTCCAGTCACTCGGCATGCTTGCTGCGATGCTCTTTATTCGAGCCTGGCAGCAGGGGGAGGATCTGCTGACCGTGATGGACGCCCGCTGTTATGACGGCAGACTGGACCTCGGGGGGGAATATGTAAGACCAGGGGTTCCGGCCGTCGCTTCGGTTCTTATCTACCTGTCGATCTGCATCATAGTTGCATATCTCACCACATCGGTGACGATTTTTTAGAGGTAACCATTCATGTCCACCATCCTAGAATTCAGAGATGTTCATTACGCATACCCAAACTGTCAGGAGTCCCTGAAAGGAGTAAACTTCACCATATCTGAGGGGGCGAAAGTGGCTCTCGTCGGCCCGAACGGGGCGGGAAAGACGACCCTCATCCTATCATGCAACGGGATTCTGAAACCCACCAGTGGGGAGGTGCTCTTTCACAACAGACCACTCGAGTACAATCAATCAAATCTTCGGGACTTGAGGAAGAAGATCGGTCTTGTCTTTCAGAACTCGGATGCCCAGCTCTTCGCGCCGACCGTCTACCAGGACGTCGCCTTCGGTCCGGTGAATCTCGGTATCGCAAAGGATCGGGTCAGGGCGCTGGTCCAGAAGGGGCTCTCTGCGGTGGGACTGATCGGGTATGAACGGCGCCCTCCGCACCTGTTGAGCGGCGGAGAGAAGAAGAAGGCCGCCATCGCCGGCGTTCTGGTCATGGAACCTGATGTCCTGATCTTCGACGAGCCGACCAGTTCCCTGGATCCTGCCGGGGCCGCCGATCTGATGGAACTGCTCGATGAGTTGAATGTGCAGGGAAAGACGATCATCATCTCGACCCACGACATCGAGCTTGCATACCAGTGGGCCGACGATATCATCCTGATGAACAGCGGGCTTGTGATCCACCAGGGACCTCCAGAAAAGGTCTTTATGGACCCTGCCCTGATCGCTGCTACGAACCTGCGAACCCCTGCAGTCCTCGAGACCTATACTGAACTGGTCGCACGAAAGATCCTGTCGGGGCCGAAGGCCCCCCGCTCGGTCCTTCATCTTGTGAACTACCTGGAACAGGGGCTCAATCGGCAGCGAGACGCCAAAGAATATGGCACCATCTCGGTATGCAATGTCGACACCGTGCCGGCAGAAACGATCCATCGCTGGGTAAAGAACCATCCAGATCACAGAATGGGTGCGATGGGGACCCGGGCGAAGCACCTGGCGGCAGAGGAAGAGATCGTCCTCGATTACACTTATGATGTGATCGACAAGTGCATTCTGCGGGCGCTCATTGGAGAGTCGTCCCTGATCCTGACGAGTACGGGGATGGTCCCGAGGGTCGAACGGCGGGTGCTTGCCTTTGACGAGGAGAGCGGGATACGGATAGCTGTGGACATGACAGCTCTGGAGGGATCACCATCGACATAGATCCAGTCCGAAAGACATTCGGCTGTTATCGAAAGTGACTCTCATCGCCCGCCCAATGATGAATCAGCATCTCCTCAACCTCTATCCCCGCAGCGAGGATGCTCCGGGGGAGCTCGTTCTGATCCATCAAAACCGATATATGCCAGGATATCTGTCGTTCCGCACCATCTGAGGTTAAAATGGGGTTTTGGCAGCGCAGTTCATCTGATTGATAGTCTACGAGAAGATCACGACAGAAACCAGAGACCCTATCCCGATCCGGTATCGGGACGAAGTGATCGATCCAGTTCCTCCCGATGATCTCCTTCTCTCTGTATCCAAGTAGTCTGCAACCACGTCTGTTGATCATCTGTACACAGAGATCTTTCCCAATCACCATCATCAGGGAACCGGCGACATCGAAGCATGTTTTCGTCCGATCCCGCTCCACGGTCAGCCCCTTTTCGACCTTTTTTCTGAGCGAACTATCACGACCGATCCCTTCTACGGCCGTACTCAGACCATCATCGCTTCTGATAAGGACTCCCGAAACCTCAAGCCACCCCCAACTCATATCGGGCCGTCGGATCCGGATCGTAAGAGGATCCTTAAACAATCCGGGATCCTCGATGAAGGAATGGAGCATCTGGAGATCCCGCTCATTCAGAAGGTGAGTTAGCAGCGTGGGGTGTGCATAGAAATGTTCAGGAGTATAGCCGGTCAACAGTTCGATAGAGGGACTGATAAAGTCGATGTTGATCGCAGGGATAAGGGTAATCCGAAAGATGATATCGCGAGTATTGTCGGTCATGAGGCGATACTTCTCCTCAGCCCTCTTCAGAGCCGTCTCATATCCCTTCCGTTCACTGATATCCCGGATAAAAAAACAGGCGTATTCCTTCCCACTAAAGGAGAGGTAATTGACCACCATTTCAACCGGAATCAAACAACTGTCGACTCTCTGGATCACCCATTCCAGTTTGAGAGCTCCCTCGTGGACCAGTTCTTTCCAGAATTTTTCCCAGTTCTCAAGTGAGGTTTGCTGAACATTTCTTTTGATATACGGCATCAGAGGTTCGCCGATGGTAAACCCGAGAGTCTCCATACCCTGCCTGTTTATCTGGGTGATTCTTCCCTGACGGTCAATCCAGAGGATCATCTCTGCTGCATTATCAACCCCAAACAGGGTAAGACAGAGCTGCTGCTCTACACTCTCACGGTTGCTGATCTCCTGGATCAATTTCTGGTTAATCTCACGAAATTCATCGATTCGCTTCCTCATATTCTCTTCAAAAAAGGAGTTGATATGTTCAAAACGTCCCATTATATTCATCTGCTCGGTAATATCGAGGCCTGTGCACAGGTACTCAAGCAGACCGCCTCCCTTTGAATAGACCGCCCTGTACTTCCAGAGCACCCACCTGACAAGGCCCTCTCCGGTCAGGAGACGATGTTTTATCGTCATCACGGGGCTTTGCGCAGTCAGAGCGAGGATCTTTCCGGAGGTTCTGATCCAGTCCTCATTCGGCACCAGCAGTTTAAACCGAAACCCCCTCAGGCTCTCATAACTGCGTCCACTCAGGCGACAGAAGGCCTTATTCACCTCGATGAGGGTGCGGTCCGGAGAAAGCCGACAATAGATCTCCATCATCTGATCGAGCAGTTTTCTCTCAAAATCAGAAGATCCGGCCATTAATAACCCTCTGCATTTCTTTTCGTGAAACCCCCGAACGGTCACTGCCGCCCCAGGCCGGCCATTGGAAAAGACAACCGGAAGCAGGCTCAACTGCAGTTCATACCAGGGGGAACCCCACCTCGGGACGATACTGATCGATCCCTCCTTTCCCCTGACCGCTGCAGTGGCAAGAGATAGGATCTGATCGCCCGCCTTGAGAGGATACACCAGATCACTGAACGGTAACCCGTTGATGGCACCCGGCACAGATTTCAGTTGATCGGAGAGCTGGTTATTGCAGTGAACGATTGTGAGTTCATGGCTCAGAAGAAGGAGACCATCTATGCACAGACGCTTAAGTGTTTCGGCAGGGTACCGAAACGATGGAAAATAGATCTTGGCATTTCCGAGTTTCCTGAGATCGACAGATCCCTGCATCAGCAGGATCTCCAGATATTTGGCAACCGAATTCCGGTTAGCACCGAGTACCTCCGCGATCTCCTGAATGGAGAGTCCCTGGGGATTCGTGTTGAGAATTGTCCTGATCTCAACAAGTTCTGGCTGAAAATGTTCCATATCTCCTCCATAAAGAGGTTACATAAAAATAAACCTTCAACTATGCTTGGCACTAGCGAGAATTTATCCCCCGGTTTCCCGGATCTATGCCTCAGCTCCACGTGATGCAAGGCAGAGGCGCTCTTGTCAGGCATTGCATCAGAGGAGGATTGGCGCAGGCTCGATGCATGATCTGACCATTTGATACAGAGAATGAGGGTAATATCTGCGCTGATAACGAGGCACAAGCATGGATCTTCAACAATGCACAAAAGAACTTGAACTGGCGAAAGAGAAGGCACAGCAGTTAGACCTGCTTTCAGCCGGACAGAAAAAAGCAGTCAATGATATTCTGAACGTCACCGAGAAGGCAAAGAGCGGTGATCTCTCGGCACGGATTGACCTTACTCTCTACAAAGGAGACCTCAAGGTGATGGTCGAAGGGATAAACAACCTCATCGACGTCTTCGCAGAGAAGAACACCTGGTACAAGTCGATCATCGATGCGGTACCGTTCCCGATTCATGTCATCGACCAGGATATGAACTGGGCGCTGATCAATACGTCCTTTGAGAAGTTGCTGGTCGAACAGAAATATGTGAAGGACCGTGAATCAGCCATCGGTATGCCCTGCTCCACAGCCAACGCCACGATCTGTAACACCGATTCATGCGGGATCCGACAGTTGCACAGGGGGATCAACGAGAGTTACTTCGACTGGTGCGGAGCGAGATGCAAACAGACCACGTCGTTCCTTCGTGACCAGAAAGGGACCAAGATCGGGTATGTCGAAGTGGTGCAGGACCTTACCTCCATCCTTGCAGTCAAGAACTTCACCAAGGCAGAGGTTGATCGGATGGCAGCGAACCTCTCCCTGCTCGCAGAGGGAAACCTCGACTTCGATCTGACGGTCGGGCCGGCAGATGAGTTCACCAAGGCCGAGCATGACGACTTCGTGAAGATGAACGAGAACATGCAGAAGGTGCGGCAGGCAGTCGGCGCACTGATCGAAGATGCAGCGATGCTGGCCACTGCAACCGTCGACGGGAAGCTCGCGACCAGGGCCGATGTAACCAGACACAAGGGGGAGTACAGAAAGGTCATCGAAGAGTTAAACCAGACCCTCGATTCCGTCGTCGCTCCGTTGAATGTGGCTATTGACTATTACGACAAGATTGGTAGGGGCGACATTCCCGAGAAGAGAACCAACAAGGTGAACGGCGACATCATCGGGATGCAGGTGAGCATAAACACGTGTATCGATAACATCAAAGCGCTCGTCGACGATGCAAATATACTCGCAGCTGGTGCTGTCGAAGGGAAGCTCGCGACCCGGGCTGACGCAACGAAACACCAGGGTGATTATCGAAAAGTTATCGAAGGGTTCAACCAGACACTCGATTCCATCGTCGCTCCGTTGAATGTGGCTATTGACTATTACGACAAGATTGGAAAGGGCGACATTCCCGAGAAGAGAACCAACAAGGTGAACGGCGACATCATCGGGATGCAGAGGAGCATAAATAACTGTGTCGACAGCATCAAAGCGCTCGTCGACGATGCAAATATGCTCGCAGATGGTGCTGTCGATGGGAAACTCGCCACCAGGGCCGACGTAACGAAACACCAGGGTGACTACCGGAAGATCATCGAAGGGGTCAACCGGACGCTCGATGCTGTCATCGAGCCGGTCAATGAGGCGATGCGGGTCGCGCACGAGTTCTCTCAGTACAACTATCAGGCCAGGATGGACAAAAACCTCAGGGTATCTGGAGATTTCATCAAATTCAGAGATGCACTGGACAATATTGGGATATCAGTTTCAGCGGCGATGGGAGACATCAGCAACCAGGTGACCGACCTTGCAGCATCGGCAGAGGAGGCGAATGCCAGTATCGAGGAGGTCGTCTCCGGAGCACAGCAGGTCGCTGATAGTGCCGGCAAGGTCAGTTCCAATGCCGAGAAAGGAAACCTCGGGCTGGAACAGGTACTCAAAGCGATGGAGGACTTCTCCGCCGCCGTCGAGGAGGTGACCGCCAACTCCGAGGCTGTGGCCACCCTCGCAAAAGGTGCGAACACCCTCTCCAAGGACGGGGCTGAACTCGCACGAAAGGCCGAAGAGGGGATGATCGGGATCACTCGCTCCACCACCGAAGTGGACCAGATCATCGGCGAGATCAAGGTTGAGATGCAGAAGATCGGCAAGATCGTCGGCCTGATCTCAGACCTGGCCAACCAGACCAACCTGCTCGCCCTGAACGCTGCCATCGAGGCGGCCCGGGCAGGCGATGCCGGCCGCGGGTTCGCCGTGGTCGCAGCTGAGGTGAAGTCCCTGGCTCAGGAGTCACGGACCTCTGCAGAGTCGATCGCCGAGATGATCGGGGGTCTCCAGCAGAAGTCAGAGAGGGCTGCTCAGGCTACCGCATCCGCCTCAAAGGAGGTCGGAGAGGGGTCGGCGGTCCTCTCCGAGACCCTGAATGTCTTCAACAGGATCGTTGGAGATATCGAAAAGATCACCCGTTCTGTCGAAGAGGTCGCAAGCGCCGCTGAAGAGCAGGCCGCTACCGTCGAGGAGATCACAGCCAGTATTCACGAGGTGAGCAGCCTGGTGGACGGAACGGCCAGTGATGCCGGAGATGCCGCCGCAGCCAGCGAGGAGTCCTCAGCTGCGATAGACGAAGTCGGCAAGATCATCGAGAATGTGAATGTTATCGTCGACACAGTCTCCAGTAACATAGGTAAATTCAGGGTCTGAATGGTGAGGTTTTTATGACAGAATCCATGCATGAGGATCAGCCAGAACTGGGAGAAGGGCCTACACGCGGTGGACTGCAGACCAGTATTGTAGAGAGCGTACAGGTGGTGGAATTTCTCCTCGGCAGAGAACATTTCGCCATCGACCTTTTCGATGTAAGGGAGGTGGTGGAGTACACCACCATCACAAAACTCCCCAACACACCCTCCTACATCAAGGGGATCATCGATCTCCGGGGGGAGATCACCACGATCATCGACTTGAAACAGCAGATGAACATCCCGGAAGAGACCGAAGTACAGGAGGAGGATTGCAGGGTCATCGTCCTCGACGATCGGATCACAAAGTCGAAGATTGGGATCATGGTCGATGATGTCTCCTCGGTGTCCACCTTCTCTCTGGCTCAGGTTGATCGGACTGCTATCGCAGAGACCAGTGCAGACACCCATATTCTCGGAATCATCAAGAAACAGACCCGGATAAAGGAGAGGGACATCACTGAACTGATCATCTGGATTGATATCCGGCATCTGCTCGAGACCATCAACCATACGGTCTGATCCATGGGATCCCTTCCCGGATTTTTTTCTAAGGAGCACTGGGAAGAGATGGAAAAGGCTGTCCCTGGCGCCTCAAAGGCACAAAAACCCCTCAGGCATGACTCAAAGGTGCCCATACGGGTCCTCTATATCGATGATGAACCGGACCTTCTCGAGATCGGAAAACTGTTTTTGGAGAGGACGGGAACCTTTGCGGTGACGGTCCTTTCGTCTGCTGAGGAGGGGCTCAGCACCCTGACAGGTCAATCATTCGATGCGATCATCTCCGATTATCAGATGCCTGAAATGGACGGCATCACTTTTCTCAAGGAGTTACGGCATCAGGGCAACCAGACCCCATTCATCCTCTTCACCGGTCGGGGAAGGGAGGAGATCGCCATCGAGGCCTATGAACAGGGCGCAGACCACTATGTCCAGAAAGGAGGCGGCCCCAGCGCGCAGTTTGTCGAACTGGCTCACAAGATCAGACGCAGCGTCGAGAAGCATAAGATCGAGGAGAAGAACAGGACCTTGACCAGACGCCTCGACTTTATAAGTCGGATCAACAAGGTGATAACTCAGAATCGGAATCGGGATGAACTGCTGGCAAAGATCTGCAGCCTTGTAATCCAGTACGGAACCTTTGAACTTTCCTGGACCGGGTTCATCGATCCAGAACAGAGTATGGTGGTACCTTATATCGCCTGCAGCAGGGAAGGGCAGCTTCTGGATATCCCGGGGATCTCCCTCTCGGATCCAGAAGAACAAGGTGGAGACGACCCCTGTGGTGACGCACTGATCAGAGGATTCTCCTATACATGTAATGATCTCAGCCATCTGAAGGAGAGCCCGAAATGGAGAGGGTGGGCAGAGAAGAACGGCTACCGTTCCCTCTGTTCAGTGCCGCTCCGGCTCTATAGCGAACTGATCGGTGCATTCATGCTCTTATCAAAAGAGTGCAGGGCCTTTGATCGGGACCAGATTGAGATGCTCACCGAGATGGGAGACGATATCTCGTTTGCGCTCAGTACGGTCGAGGGGGAGGCACGTCGTCAAAGTGCAGAGGATTCAAGCACCGCGAGCAGAACGCAAGTTCAGCCCCCGGATCACGATCAATTGCTCGATTTGATCGATCATTCTGCAGATGGAATTCTTCTGACCGATGAAGAAGGAATGATACTCATCTGGAATCAGAGAATGGAAGAGCTCACCGGGATTTTAAAGGTCCAGGGACTGGGAATTCCTCTTGGAGCAATCGTCGCGTTACTCTGTGAAGATTCCGACCCACAAGAATGCCAGCAGATCGAGCAGATGCTCAGGACAGGCCTCACACCATTTTCAAAGGAACCTCGCATAAGGAGACTGATAACTCCTGCAGGAGAATATACGGAGATTGAAGCGATCAGATCGGTTCTTTCGACAGGCTGCGGATTCCGAATAATGATCATCATCCGTGAAATTTCCAGACAGTCATCGAATGAATCAATCAAAAACTCCACAGAATCTGAATGTAGGATGCTGATTGAGGATCTTCCGGAGGTGATCTACACCGTGAATGAACACGGTGTTATCACTGGTATCAGCCCCGCGATCGAACGGCTTTCTTTATTTTCCGCTCAGGAACTGATCGGGCGGGACTTCTGCGAGCTGGCCCTGCCCAGGGACAGGGCGGCTCTGAAGATTACGATAACGGCATCGCTGCGAAGTGATGACTCACCGCATCTGGTCTTTAGGACTCTGGACAGAGATGGAACCCTCCATCATCTCTGGGGTTCGCACCACCTCAAAAACAGACCGGGAGATAAGAGCGGGCTGATTGGAGTTCTTTTTGAAAAAGCCTACGCCGGCGATAATAGGTTTTGATGAGGAACAGTTCTCAAAAGTCATTCATCAATCCCTCTTCGATCAGATCACCACCCAGAACTGCTACACCAGACTGCTCATCGAAGGAGCCCCTGGAGCGGATCTCAGAAGCAGGTACCAGGAGAGAATCAGGTCAATCTCAAATGAACTCAAGGATCTGATCAATTACATCATGGAAAACCACTGTAATCATCAACAATCCAACAAGTGAGAGGTTTCTGATTCACCTGTTTGAGGTGTGGCCGAAAAAGATTAAGAGTTCTCCCGATCATTTTTCTACAATTCGACACATCAAATATTGTTCATCGATTGAGAAAAACCCGGTCAAGACAGGAGAACACAGCCCTTGACCGAGATACCTGAAATGTCAGGAATGAGTTGGAGACAGAACCAGTACTATAAACCTGTCTCCGTCAAGATCTAAGATACGGTTTCATAAGACGGGAACTGCGGAGATAAGGAGCAGACATGGAACGATCGCAGGTAAAATGGATCTGGATCTCAATCGCATTCAGTTTACTGGTGCTGGTCGGGGTTCTGATCACCACCTACGATAAGAATACCCTCGACTACCTGCTTCACTTCAATCCATACTATCTGTTACTCGCGATCGCCCTCCGGACCGGTTCGCTGGTATTCTGGGCCTTACGAATTCAGAAGATGGCAGAGTCGCTCGGCTATAAGATTCCATTTCTCTACTCGTTCAACCTGGTGATGGCCAACCTGCTCGCTGGTGCGATCACACCCGGGCAGGCCGGCGGAGAACCGGTCAGGGTCCACGAACTCTACCGGGCTGACGTGAAAGTTGGCGACGCCACTGCAATTGTGATCATGGAGCGGGTGCTCGATGGTGTCGTGCTGACCCTGATGGGGATCCTCGCTATGCTGACGCTCGGTGGGATCTGGCAGTCCCTCTCGATCGAGGTGATCGTCGCGATGATGGTCGCCTGGACTTTCATGATCGGGTTGGTGATCCTGCTGATCTTCGCTGCTCGAAAGCCTGAACGGGCGAAGGGACTGATACTGAGAGTGCTATCGTGGGCACAGCGCAAATCTTCGGGAGAACGGCTGAAGAGGTCGATTGCATTTGCCAACCAGGAGATCGACAACTTCTTTACCGCACTCAACTACTTCACCAGCAGGGGCCGGCGCGGACTCTTCTATGGAACCGTCTTCACCACCCTCTTCTGGGCATCGGAGTTCTTTGTCGCATCACTGCTGCTGGTCGCGCTCGGGCAACCCCCGTTCATCGCCGAGTCGTTTCTGTTTCAGTTGATCATCGCCGTCGTGATGATGGTCCCGCTGACCCCGGGGTCATCCGGAATTGCTGAACTCTCGGCGACATCCCTGTATGTGCTGATCATACCGTCGTCGATTGTCGGTGTCTTCGTGCTGCTCTGGAGGGCTCTGCTCTTCTATTTCAACATCGTCGTCGGGCTGGGAGCCAGTCTGATCATTGTTCGGCGTGAGATGAAGAGGACCGAATCGCGTAAAGACAGAACACCCCTCGAGGAACAGGCCAAATAGTTCCAACTGCGTCTTTGGACTCACCATAAAGCGCTATCTATTTTTATTCCGCAACCAATATCTGTTGTCTCACAGAGTATCGTTACATGATTTGTAGCAGATGCCCTATCCAAAGAAAAGGAGTGGGAATTTAATCGAGAGGTTACTATGTATATCCAGTTGATTATTACCGCTGCAGCCGGGCTGATTGCGCTGGCTTTCGCAGCATTATTCGCATTTGAGGTGATGAAAGCCGATACGGGAACTGCAGGGATGCAGTCCGTGGCGGCGGCAATTAAAGAGGGTGCGATCGCCTTCATCAAGAGGCAGTACTCGACGATCGCAGTACTGGCCCTATTGGTCGGAGCGTTGATCTTTGCGGTCTTCACCTTCACCGGAAATACCGCTCTTGCCTGGCACACGGCTGTTGCATTTCTGTTCGGAGCATTCTGCAGTGGTCTCGCAGGGATCATCGGCATGTGGGTATCAGTCCATGCCAACCTCCGTTCTGCCGCTGCGGCACGTTCAAGTCTTGGGAAGGCTGTTAAGGTAGCACTCCGCGGTGGAGCGGTCTCAGGTCTGACGATCGTATCGCTTTCACTCCTCGGTGTCGCAATCATCTTCACACTGCTCGGAGCAAACCCGCAGGAGACCCCCTTCGTCATCGTCGGGTTCGGGTTCGGGGCCTCATTCATTGCGCTCTTCGCCCAGCTCGGTGGTGGGATCTACACCAAGGCAGCAGATGTCGGCGCTGACCTGGTCGGTAAGGTAGAGGCAGGTATCCCTGAAGACGACCCCCGCAACCCGGCCGTCATCGCAGATCTCGTCGGGGATAACGTTGGGGACTGTGCCGGCCGTGGTGCAGACCTGTTCGAGTCTACCGTCGCAGAGAACATCGGGGCCATGATCCTCGGTGTCGCGCTCTTCCCGGTCTTCGGGGTGAACGGCGTCCTCTTCCCACTGGTCGCAGGCTCGTTCGGGCTGCTGGCAACGATCATCGGGATCCTCTCAGTCACGGAGAAGGACGGCAACAATCCAGATCCGATGCGTGGACTCAACAAGGGGTATTATGTGACTGCGTTCATCTCCATGATCCTCTTCTATGTGGCGGTCATGTGGTTCCTTGGGAATATCTGGTTCTTCTATGCTGGTCTTGTCGGCGTCGGACTTTCGCTGGTCTTCGTCTATATCACCCAGTATTACACAGACTCCAAATACAGACCAGTCAAGAGTATCGCAAAAGCTTCAGTGACCGGAGCAGCGACTAACATCATTACCGGCCTCTCTGTTGCATTTGAGACCACCGGGGTCTCTGCAATTGCAATCAGCATCGCCCTGCTCCTCTCCTTCAAACTAGGAGAGATGAGCGGTGTTACAAACGGCGGACTGTATGGCACTGCAATGGCCACGATGGGGATGCTCGCACCCTGCGCATATATCCTCGCAATGGACACCTTCGGACCAATCGTCGACAATGCCGGTGGCATCGTCGAGATGAGCGGCCAGGACGAGGAGACAAACAGGCGGATCGCAATCCTCGACTCGGCAGGAAACACCACCAAGGCTCTGACCAAGGGGTATGCAGTCGGCAGTGCAGCTCTCTCTGCGTTCCTGCTCTTCAATGCATATATGACCGATGTCTCAAAGCTGACAGGAAAGGCTTTCGAGGTCGTCAACCTTGCGCAGATCCCGGTCTTCGTCGGTGCCCTGCTCGGTGCAATGCTCGTCTTCCTCTTCACATCGCTCGCAATCCGGGCAGTCGGAGAGACAGCCCAGTATATCATCACTGAAGTTCGAGAACAGTTCAAGAACCCGGGGATCCTGAAAGGGACCGTCAAGCCAGACTACGCCCGGTGTGTCGACATCACAACCAAGGGTGCCCTCAAAAACATGGTCCTGCCAGGTGCACTCGCGGTTCTCTTCCCTATCATTGTTGGATACCTGCTCAAGTTTGAAGCGATGGCCGCCTTCCTGATGGTCTCAACCATCGTCGGGCTGCTCCTCGCACTGGTACTCAACAACGGTGGTGGCGCATGGGACAATGTCAAGAAGTTCATCGAGAGCGGTGAATATGGTGGCAAAGGAAGTGAGGCTCATAAGGCCGCAGTTGTCGGTGACACCGTCGGTGACCCATTCAAGGACACCGCAGGCCCATCACTCCACGTACTGGTAAAACTGCTCGCGACGATCACCCTGGTCTTTGCCGCACTCTACATCTAAACCAACAATTCTTTTTTTTCGTTTCTTTCAGAACCCGACCGGGACCCGATAGGGACCCGACAGGGATTCCCCTGGGACAAAGATATTTACCATAGGATAACCTGTTGGGGATTCAGAGGAACCGATCATGGAAGAGCAGAGAATCTCCTATCATGACTCTGTCAGGACCGTCTACAAACGGCTGAAAGAGGAGGGCATGTCAAATGTCTGGGACCGTTATGAAGCGCAGGGGCTCGGAAACCCGGATACCCGGTGTAAGTTCTGTACTGAAGGCGCCCGCTGCGACTTCTGCTCGAACGGGCCATGCAGGGGTGATGCATCAACAGATAAACGTGGGGTGTGCGGGATCAATGTGGACGGAATGGCAATGCGGATGATGCTGCTCCGGAACCTGATGGGCGCAACCAACTACCATTACCATGCCCATACTACGGTCAGGACGCTCAGAGAGACTGCAGAAGGGAAGACCCCGTATTCGATCACATCACCAGAGAAGTTGCGCACCTTTGCAGCGAGACTCGGGTTGGACGTGTCAGGCACAGATCAGGAGGTCGCTCTCAGGCTCTGCGACTTTGTCGAGAAGGACTTCCAGCGCTCCAACGAGGAGGAGAGTCAGATCGTGGAGAAACTTGCGCCGGAAGAGCGGAAAGCGGTCTGGCGAAGACTCGGGATCTTCCCGGGCGGGATTTATGGTGAGACGATCCTCGAGACCGCGTCATGCCTGACCAATGTGGACGGGTATTATGTTAGCCTGGCATTAAAGGCGATGCGAATCTCAATAGCGATGGCCTACCAGAGTCAGATCGTACTCGAGTACATGCAGGATATGATGTTCGGGATCCCACAACCGCACCCGATGCGGGTCGACCTCGGCGTCCTCGACGCCGACTATGTGAACGTCCTCCCGAACGGGCATGAACCGTTCGTCGGGTTTGCCCTGGCCAAACTCGCTTCGACCCCGGAGTGGCAGCAGAAGGCAAAGGCGGCCGGGGCGAAAGGGCTCCGGATCATCGCGAACATCGAGACCGGGCAGGAGATGATCCAGCGCCTCCCGATGGACGATGTCTTCTATGGGTTCACCGGGAACTGGATCTCACAGGAGGCCGTGCTTGCCACCGGGGCGGTGGACGTCTTTGTTGCAGATATGAACTGCTCCCTTCCCCTCGACCCGGTCTATGCTGAGAAGTACCACTTCAGGTTTGTCCCGGTCAGCGAGGTGCTCGCATTCGAAGGGGAGACGGACCGGATCAACTACATCCCCTCCAAGGTTGAGGCACAGGCCGCGATGCTCCTTGATATGGGGATCACCAACTTTAAGGAGAGGCATGGGAAGATCAGAGCGATCACCGGGCTCCCGATGCATGAGGCGATCGTCGGGTTCTCAACCGAGTCGATCCTTGCTGCTCTCGGCGGTTCGCTCGATCCGCTGCTGAACGCGATCAAGGATGGAACGATCAGAGGTGTGGTCGGACTCGTCTCCTGCACGACCCTCCGCGATCATGGACAGGATGTTCACAGCGTAGCGGTCGCAAAGGAACTGATCGCACGCGATATCCTGGTCCTCGCAATGGGGTGTGGAAACGCAGCGATGCAGGTCGCCGGCCTCTGTTCACCAGAAGCAAAGAAGTATGCAGGTACCGGACTCAACGGCCTCTGCACTGCCCTCGGTGTCCCCCCAGTTCTCAGTTATGGTACCTGCACCGATACAGGCCGGCTCTCTGACCTGCTGACTGCGATCTCGGAAGCACTGGGAGGTGTACCGGTCACCGATCTACCGGTGGCAGCAGCCGCGCCCGAGTATATGGAGCAGAAGGCGACGATCGACGCGATCTTTGCGCTGGCCTTCGGGCTGTACACCTATGTGAACCCGGTACCGACCGTTACCGGCGGTCCAAAACTTGTCAAACTTCTCACAGAGGAACTCCCGGACGTAACTGGCGGGGTGATGCACATCGAAAAAGATGCAGCAAAGGCAGCAGAGGGGATCCTTGCTCATATCGAGGGAAAACGAAAGAAACTCGGGATATGAATGGTCGCAAACCCCATGCCGGCAGGTCGAAATAATCACCTGTCATGGCACTTTTTTATGCATTTCGATCTCCTACTTCTTTGAAGATCCCGCATACGGACTTTAATACCATCATTTCCAATAATTATCGAAGAGATCGAAACCAAAAAAGGTGGAGATCGACAGAGGATAACACGATATGTCTGAAGAACAGGGCCATAGTGAGAAGGGTGTCGGCGGGATCATCAAGGCGATGGGGCTCGTCTTCGGGGATATCGGTACCAGTCCGATCTATACCCTCTCGGTGATCTTCCTGCTGACCAGGCCCACAGTTGAGAATGTACTGGGCATCGTTTCACTGATCATCTGGACCCTGATCCTGTTGATCACCGTCCAGTACGCCTGGCTTGCAATGAGCCTCGGGCGTAAGGGAGAGGGTGGGACGATCGTGCTCCGCGAGCTGTTGATCCCGCTGCTCAAGAAAAAGCGGTCCGCCGCCGTTGTAACCGTAATGGCTGTGGTTGGGATCTCACTCTTCATCGGCGACGGAGTGATCACTCCTGCGATCAGTATCCTGAGTGCTGTTGAAGGGCTGGTGCTGATCCCCGGGCTCGAAGCGATCGATCAGAACATCCTGATCCTGATTGCAGCCGTGATCGCCATTCTCCTCTTCTCCTTTCAGCGGCGCGGGACCGAACAGGTGGCCTGGACGTTTGGTCCGATCATGGTCGTCTGGTTTGCTGCTCTGGGCCTGACCGGCCTCGCCTCCATCATTCAGGTCCCATCCATCATATTTGCCATCAACCCGATGCTGGGCTGGCAGTTCCTGACCGGAAATGGAATATCAGGATTCTTAATCCTCTCGTCGGTGATCCTCTGTGTTACCGGAGGCGAAGCGCTCTTTGCCGACATGGGACACCTGGGGAGGGATCCCATCAGAAACGCATGGTATGTCATCTTCTTTCCCCTCGTACTCAGTTATCTGGGACAGGGAGCGTTTATCATTCAAAATCCTGAATCAAAGAATATCCTCTTTGACATGGTCTTTTCACAGTCAGGCCTGTTATACATTCCATTCCTGATCCTCAGCATCGCAGCCACCGTGATCGCATCACAGGCGATGATCAGCGGGATCTTCTCGATCGTCTATCAGGGAATCAATACCCACATTCTTCCGATCATGAAGATCGACTACACCTCAAGCGAGCTCCGATCACGGATCTATATCGACGTGATCAACTGGTCGCTGTTGATCTCGATCCTGTTTGTGATAGTCGGCTTCCGAGCCTCCTCAAACTTAGCGGCGGCTTACGGCCTGGCAGTTAATGGAACTATGTTGATCACAGGGTCCTTGATCACGAGCATCTTCTTCCATCGTGGATCGTACATGAAGTCGATGTTCGCCCTGTTCATAACCATGGTCGACTTTACCTTTCTGGTTGCGAACATCCACAAGATTCCAAGCGGTGCCTACTGGTCTCTGATCATTGCGATGGTCCCGTTTGCGATCATCATGATCTATATGCAGGGGCAGAAGAACCTGTACAGAGCCTTAAAACCAATCCCACTCCATGTGTTTCTGCGTCAGTACAATGAAGTCTACCACACCATGAATAAGATCAGCGGGACAGCCCTCTTCTTTGCCCGCGACTTCCACAACATTCCGCCATACATGGCGCTGACGATCTTCAAGAACAATATCATCTATCAGGATAACATCATCATCTCAATCGTGACCGGTGACTACCCGTTCGGGATCGAAGGGGGGTTCAAGAAGAACCTGGCCGATGGACTGCGGGTCTACGAAATCAGGATAGGCTATATTCAGGTCGTGGATGTGGTCAAACTCTTCAATGAGGCAGGAATCAATGAGAAGACGATATTCTATGGGATCGAAGATATCGTCCCGAGCAATCTGGTCTGGAAGATCTTTGCGATCATCAAGCGTCTGACCCCTTCATTCGTCCAGTTCTACAAGCTCCCTGCAGATAAGATCCATGGCGTGGTCACCAGGATCGAAATGTAAGGAGCCTGCCAGGATAGGAAGAGCATGGACGAAAGGCTCTAATTCTCCCAGTAGCGTATCATTGCAGAACATGGAATGGCAATGATCTGCACGGAGACACGTTATCCAGCCCTTGACCGGACGATCGAAGTCGATGAGATACGCCGCCGGATGTCGCAAACCGGATCATTGAGGAACACTGGTACCAGGGAGGCAAAGGGGTCGACGTTTCGAGAGCGATGACCCATCTCGGTACAGAGACATAGACCCCAGGATTCATCTGTGGATTTCGGAGAGACCAGCTCAAGACTGGATGGTCACCGCTGGGATCGGCTGCGACTTTACCTGGATCGCCAGTGAGATCCGGTTCAACCCGGTGATCCCTGGACAGATGATTGATAAGATGGGGACGATCATAGAGATCGTACAGGAACACGGTGGCAGGGCCCTCTTCGATGCGGATGGAGCAGCCCTGAAGGCCCGGGTCGAGGGTGGTGCTCGCCTCGCTCGACCCGGATGAGATCCTGCTGGTCTCATACAATCAGGCCCATCCTGCACTACCACCAAAGGTCGAGGTGAAGAACACCATCGAAGCCGGGGACTCGACAGTCGCAAAAATTACCGAAGAGCCCCAAACCCCCAAAAGTTGGAGATCGCCGGAGGATAACACCATATGTCTGAAGAGCAGGGTCACAGCGAGAAGGGTGTCAGTGGAATCATCAAAGCGATGGGACTCGTCTTTGGGGATATAGGTACAAGCCCGATCTATACCTTATCAGTGGTCTTCCTCCTGACCAGACCAACGGTTGAGAATGTGCTCGGGATCATCTCGCTGATAATCTGGACCCTGATCCTGTTGATAACCGTCCAGTATGCCTGGCTTGCAATGAGCCTCGGGCGTAAGGGAGAGGGTGGGACGATTGTGCTCCGCGAGCTGCTGATCCCCCTGATCAAGAAGGCACGTGCCATCACCATTGTCACAATGATGACCGTAATCGGGATCTCACTCTTCATCGGCGACGCTGTGATCACCCCTGCGATCAGCATCCTGAGTGCTGTCGAAGGGCTGGTTTTGATCCCCGGGCTCGAAACGATCGATCAGAACACACTGATCCTGATTGCGGCCGTGATCGCCATTCTCCTCTTCTCATTTCAGAAGCGCGGAACCGAAAAGGTGGCCTGGACGTTCGGACCGATCATGGTCATCTGGTTTTCGGCCCTGACTCTCACGGGTATCATCTCATTGATCAAGATCCCGTCCATTATATTTGCTATCAACCCGATACTGGGCTGGCATTTCCTGACAGGAAATGGAATATCCGGATTTTTAATCCTCTCGTCGGTGATCCTCTGTGCAACCGGAGGTGAGGCCCTCTACGCTGATATGGGGCATCTGGGCAGGGAACCAATCAGGAAAGCCTGGTATTTCATCTTCTTTGCCCTGATCTTGAATTACCTGGGGCAGGGAGCGTTCATCCTTCATAATCCCGGGGCAAAGAACATTCTCTTTGATATGGTCTTTGCACAATCCCATCTGCTCTACATCCCATTCCTGCTTCTCAGTATTGCGGCAACCGTGATCGCCTCACAGGCGATGATCAGCGGGATCTTCTCGATTGTCTATCAGGGGATCAGCACCCATATCCTTCCGATCATGAAGATCGACTACACCTCCAGCGAACTGAGATCACAGATCTATATCGATGTGATCAACTGGCTGCTGTTGTTCTCGATCCTGTTTGTGATGGCACTCTTCAGGGCTTCGTCAAACCTGGCAGCGGCGTACGGTCTCGCTGTTAACGGGACAATGATGTTGACAGGGATCATGATTTCAGCAATCTTTTTCCTGCGGGGGTCGTACCTGAAATCGACGATCGCCGGGTTTGTGACAATCGTCGATCTGGCATTTCTGGTTGCGAACATCCACAAGATTCCAAGCGGTGCCTACTGGTCTCTGATCATTGCGATGGTCCCGTTTACGATCATCATGATCTATATGCAGGGGCAGAAGAACCTGTACAGAGCCTTAAAACCAATCCCACTCCATGTGTTTCTGCGTCAGTACAATGAAGTCTACCACACCATGAATAAGATAAGCGGAACAGCCCTCTTCTTTGCCCGCGACTTCCACAACATTCCGCCATACATCGCAATGACGATCTTTAAGAACAATATCATCTACCAGGATAACATCATCATCTCAATCGTGACCGGTGATTACCCATTCGGGATCGAAGGGGGGTTCAAGAAGAACCTGGCCGATGGACTGCGGGTCTACGAAATCAGGATAGGCTATCTCCAGGTCGTGGATGTGGTCAAACTCTTCAATGAGGCAGGAATCAATGAGAAGACGATATTCTATGGGATCGAAGATATCGTCCCGAGCAACCTGGTCTGGAAGATCTTTGCGATCATCAAGCGTCTGACCCCTTCATTCGTCCAGTTCTACAAGCTCCCTGCAGACAAGATCCATGGCGTGGTCACCAGGATCGAAATGTAAGAGCCAGGATAAAATAGAAGATTGACGGAAAGGCTCTTATTTCACCTGTAGCGTATCATTGCAGAAGAGGAGATGGCAATGATCTACACGGTGACACTGAACCCGGCTCTTGACCGGACGATCGAGGTTGACCAGATCCGCTGCGATGTCGCAAACCGGATCATTGAGGAACACTGGTACCCGGGAGGCAAAGGAGTCGACGTATCAAGGGTTCTGACCACCCTTGGTGCAGAGACACTGGCTTTTGGATTCATCGGTGGATTTCGGGGGGACCAGCTTGAGGCTGGCATGATCACCGCTGGGATCGGCTGCGACTTTATCAGGATCGCCGGTGAGACCCGGTCCAACCTGGTGATCCACGAACAGCTGATCGATAAGCAGGTGCTCCTCAACTCCAGGGGTCCGGAGGTCGAACCCAGTGCAATGATGGCACTGCTGCGTAAGATCCGAAATCTCAGGAACCCGGGGCTGCTGACGATAGGAGGAAGCCTGCCTCCCAACCTCAAACCTTCGATCTACAGGACGATCATTGAGATCGTACAGGAACGCGGTGGCAGGGCCCTCTTCGATGCGGATGGAGCCGCCCTGAAGGCCGGGATCGAGGGGAAACCCTTTGCGATCAAACCGAATCTCCATGAACTCTCAGAACTGGTCAACCGACCGCTGAACTCCTTTGAAGAGATCTTCGCAGCAGCACAGGAGCCGCTCGAAGCAGGGGTGAAGGTGGTGCTCGCTTCGCTCGGCCCGGATGGGATTCTGCTGGTCTCAAAGGATCTGGCCCTCCATGCAATTCCACCCAAGGTCGAGGTGAAGAACACCATCGGAGCCGGGGACTCGGCAGTCGCAGGATTTGTCTATGCCATCGCCGGAGGAAAGGATCTTCAGGAGGCCCTGGTCTCTGCGGTGGCTGCCGGGACCGCAACCACGATGCGGTCAGGCACCGCATTAGGGAGAAAGGAGGATATCATGGCACTGATACCGCAGGTTCAGGTGAAGAAGATCCCTCTGCCGGACAGATGTCCGGGTCAGAACAACCCTGCAAAGAGGACATAGAGCCCTGAACTGACAGAGGGAGGATTGCTCGTATCCCCACTGCAGATCTCCTCCTCCGGATACCCGAGATCAGCACAGGCGACCAGCCGGCAGGTGATCGACGCCGCATCCAGTGCCTCCGCAAGAGCGGGGATGGAGAAGGCGGGGTCTGCGATCAGAAATCCGATCCTGCCATGCTGCACCACACTGACCACCTCGTCGATGGCATGAAGATGATCCTTTCCATGCGCATTCACAATCACGACCCGGGTCAGCGGGACACCGAGTCGGGCTGCAGCCAGTTGGAGGGAGGAGATTCCGGGAATCACCTCGCCGCCGAGATAGCCGAGGCCGGCCAGCATCGGGTCGCCTGTGGAGAGAACCACCGCTGCTGGAGAGAGCGTCCGTAATGCCTTGTAGTCCTCGATCTCATGTACAGGGCAGTCTTTCCTGATACTCTCTGCGGCCAGTGCAATCGCTCGTGGCGAACCGTAGATGCTGCCGGCCCGGTTGATCGCGTCAGCAGCTGCCCGGGTCAGCATACCCGGACCGCAGCCGACCCCGACCACCTTCATCGCTCTCCTCCGATTATGGTCCCGTCCCGTTCTATCAGCACCACCCGGACATCAGGATAGAGATCGGAGAAATGCTTGAGAGCGGCATCCATCCGTGGAACAAATTCTTCAGTTGCTCGCAGTTCCTCGACAGTAACACAGCCGGTTCCATTCAGGATGGAAGGATCGATGTACTTCAGGATCAGCCCCGGAAGCCCGCAGAGGACCACTTCACCATGCGCCACCTCCAGCGCCTCCCTGATCTTGCCGCCGATCAGCACCACCTCGTGGTCAGGAAAGAGGAGCCGGGAATACCGGAGGCCGATCCTGCCGGTGGTCAGCACCACCCGGTCTGCTGCACTGACCCGGTCCATGATGGTGGAGGTGAGGTGATCGTCCCAGGGCTCGACAAGCCCGGTGGTCCCGAGCAGGGAGATCCCGCCGATGATCCCGAGCTGCGGGTTCAGGGTCCGGGTTGCTACGGCACCACCATCCGGGATCGAGAGGGTCACAACGGCCCCGGTCAGGCCCCCACCCAGGGCTGCGACGCCGTCCCTGATCGCCTGCAGAATAGAGGCCTCTGCTGTGGCGCTGATGGCAGGAGCACCCACCTTCCAGCGGGCGGCACCCCTGGTATACCAGCCGATCCCTTCCCCGGCAGAGAGGCTGTTCTGATCGGCAGGCAGTGCCTCGGCACGGATCACAAGACCGGACGTCACATCGGATGGATAGTCGCCGGAGTATTTCCTGCAGACAACAACACCTTTTCCGATTGTCGTAACCGGCAGCGTGGCAGTTAGACCGCATGGGAGCTGGACCTGCACAGAATTCACCGGCCCGTCCAGGGAGAGTATAGCGGCCATGGCCGCTGCAGCGGCCGTGGTCCCGGTGGTGAATCCACGCTTCAGAACCGTGCCGGCAGAGGTGAGGATCGCAAACCCGGCAGAGACTTCCCTGAGGCCGGCTGGATCGGCGCACCGGGTCACCCATGCAGCAGGATAGGTGAACCCACTGACCGGGTCGGTGATCTCTTCACTCATTGATGATCGTGATGATCTCGTTGATTGCTGCGACCGCGATCGGCGTACCGCCGCGGGTACCCTCTGTTGATATCGAAGGGATATCCACCGTTCTGAGCAGCGCCTTCGACTCGGCCGCATTCACAAATCCGACCGGTACCCCGATCACCAGCGCAGGTCTGATCCCCTGTTCGATCAGTTCGCAGAGTGTCAACAACGCTGAAGGGGCGTTCCCGATCGCCACGATGGAACCGGGGAGTTTATCTCGAAGGGCGAGAAAGCCGGCGGAGGTCCGGGTGATCCCCTTCGCCTGGGCTGTCGTCAGGCCGTGGTCAAGGGCACAGATCACCTCGCTCTGGTGCCCCTTCTTCTGGATACCGACCTGCACCATCCTGATATCGGTGATGATCGGGGCACCCCCTTTCAGTGCCTGTACCCCGGCCGGGATCGGGTCATGCAGAAACCGGAGGAGTTCCGCCATCCCGAAGTCACCGACGGCCACCGAGCATCGCTGTCGAACCCGGTCCTCATCGGAGTCGTTCCCGATCACTGATCTGGCCAGTTTTCTGCTCTTTGATGATATCGCAAAGGCCTCAGGCGTAACCGCACCGAGGTCAATATACGTATTTTCTGTGGTACCCGCGTGGGGTGATGATTCCTTCGCCATGATCGTCCCTCAAAAAGATCCTGCTCTCCTCTCCTCCAATGATAACGATCGAGTGCATATCCACCTGGTCCTCGATCGTATCGACTTCTCCGAGCGTAGTGACCAGCACCCGCTCCCCGTCCCGGTAGGCGTTCTGCACGATACCGATCGGAGTCTCAACAGCACGATACCGGGCCGCAATCTCCATCGCCTGAGCAAAGTTGTGCGGACGGCCCCGACTCTTTGGATTGTACAGCGCGACCGGCACCCCCATCTGGAAGGCCAGCGAGAGCCGGCGTTCTATCACCTCCAGCGGAGTCAGGAGGTCTGACAGACTCAATGTCACAAAGTCACCGGAGAGTGGAGAACCAAGCAACGCTGCAGCTGCATTTGCCGCAGTCACACCCGGGATCACCACGAACGGCACCTTGACTTCAGCGTGGTCGAGCACCTCGAGCACAATGCTGGCCATCCCATAGATTCCAGCGTCACCGCCGCTGATCATCGCGACCGTCCGATTCCGGGCAAGAGCGATCGAGCGCTTGGCCCGCTCGACCTCCTGACCCATCGAGCTCCTGATCACTTCTTTGCCTGCCAGAAGCGGCTGCAGCGCATCCAGGTAACTTTGATTTCCAATGACACAGTCAGAGGCAGCGATGGCCCAGACCGCCTCTCCGGTCATCTGTTCGATCCCGCCAGGTCCGGACCCGACGATAAATAGCCTGCCTTTGGCTTCAGCGTGCGATGGCAATCGTAACTCTCCCATACACCTTCTTCTTCAAGATCATCTCTCTCTTCGTTGATAATGCCAGCGCAGCAGGTTCTGCGACCCCGACAAGCCCGATCCTGCCAGCCCCGGAACTGCTCGGCGGGGACTCTGCATTGATCGTCTGGTCGTCCAGAAAGATCAGATCGCCGCCCATGGCAAAGACACCATCGACCAGCCCAGTCTCGTCTCTCTTCTGGACTGTGGTGGCATAACAGCGGACATCATCCATTGCTATCCCTGCCACTGACAGGGCATCTTCGA
The DNA here is from genome assembly GCF_052055875.1 of Methanosphaerula subterraneus. Classification (GTDB taxonomy): domain Archaea; phylum Halobacteriota; class Methanomicrobia; order Methanomicrobiales; family Methanospirillaceae; genus Methanosphaerula; species Methanosphaerula subterraneus. Next base: position 249,241 of record NZ_CP170508.1, on the reverse strand, counting down.
CACCCTGCTGCACCTCCTGAGCCGTGACCCCGCGCCGGCATCCGATCCCGACCACGTACTCACCTGAAGCGACCAGGAATGAGACCGCCGGACCCGCAACCACGATCGCCGGTCCGTCGATCCGATAGACCGGGACGTCCCGTTCAAGGATCGCTGCATTGACGGTCCGGGTCGACGGGCGATTCACTACATCACACTGTCGGGCCGCGGCGATCCCCTCGACCGACGGAAGCCCAAGGGACTCGGTCGCGGTCGTCAGTACCGGCAGAAGACCGGCCTCCCCGAGTTGCTTTGCCAGGTCGTTGGCGCCGTGATGTCCACCGACCAGGGGAACAGCATACTTGAGATCCGGACTGACCACGACCACCGCAGGATCCTGCCATTTATCCTTGAGGAGAGGAGCCACCTGCCTGACCACGATCCCGGCGGACATCACCGCTACGATCCGGCTGTATCGTCCCCAGACCTCCGCAAAGACGCCGTTTGTGTAGTCGCGGCGGTCTGCGTCGAGGACCCGGGCGATCGTCGCCGCCTCCCCGTTGAAGCGGGGGAGCGCGATCACCACGGTACTGGTCATGAGTACAGGACCGAGTGCTGGTACCCGGTCTGCTCGGGGTCCACGACCCCGCCGATCAGGATCAGCGCAGTCTTTGTGATCCCGGCCTCCCTGGCTTTCCCAGCAATATCCCGAATCGTCCCACGGACAATGATCTGGTCCGGCCAGGTCGCATGATAGACCACCGCCACCGGGGTGTTCTCCGGCCGGTCGAGCTTGGCGAGCACCTCCTCGAGGTGTTCAGTGCCGAGAAAGACGACCAGGGTCGTCCCATGTGCAGAGAGGGCAGTGATCTGGTCCTCTTCGAGAGTGGCCCCTGCCGGCCTGGTGACGATCAGCGAATCCGATATCCCCCGGAGGGTCAGCTGCGTCCCGAGGGCAGCCGCGGCACCGAACATCGAGGAGACACCCGGTACGATCTCAACCGAAACTCCCTGTTCTTCGAGCGCACGGATCTGTTCAACGATGGCCCCATACAGGGATGGATCCCCGCTGTGCAGCCGCACGACCTTCTTGCCGTCCCGGACCCCCGAGACCATCGCCTCGACCAGCTCGGCGAGGCTCATCCCCCAGCTGTCCAGTTTCACCGCAGCCCCGCTCGCACTGACCAGGGCAGGGTTCACCAGGGAACCGGCATAGATCAGTACCTCGGCCTCCCGGAGGAGGTCCATTCCTTTCACCGTGATCAGCCCGGGATCGCCGGGGCCGGCTCCGACGATAAACACTTTCCCGTGGGTCATCAGCGCCTCGCAAACATGATGCTGAAGTAGTCGCTGGTCTGCTGCAGTTCCTCGTTCCGGTAGACCTTCATCTCGTCCATGAACATCCGCTCGACCAGCACAAACTCGGAGAAACCCTCCTGCTTCAACTGATCACGGGTTGCCTGCGGTTTCTTCACCTTCAGCAGGATCTGAGACGAGGGGACCGCCCCATCAGAGACGATGAAGCCGCCTGATAGTGAGAGGTCGGCCACCGATGCGAACGCCGTGATCGACGAGACCCCCGGTTCTGTCGAACAGACGATCGCAGGGTACCGCTCCCGAATCACCGCACAGAGACGGGAGAAGGTCGAATAGAAGTTCGGGTCCCCAAGGATTCCAAGTACGACGAGCCCATCCTGAGCGGTGGCTGCAATCTGATCGGCGTTCTGTTCCATCGAACGCCGGATCTGCTCCTGGTCCTCTGTCATCGGAAAGTCGAGAATTTCAGCCTCCCTGTATGGGGAGACCAGCGCCTTCGCGATCTGACCTGGTACATAGACTGCATCAGCCTCGGTCAGCAGCCTGACCGCACGGAGGGTCAGCAGTTCCGGGTCTCCAGGGCCGAGGCCGAGACCGACCAGCATCAGGCCACCCTCCCTGTCACGATAAAGACCGGATCGATCGGTCTGAACATCAGACTTTTCCCAAGCGGATACGACCGCGCCACCTGCACCTGCACTACCTCTTCAAAAATGTTCAGTTTTTTCATCACCCGCACCGCCTCATACACGGTATCGAGAAGGACCGCGTTCACCACGATCGTCCTCTCCACTCGTTCTGCAAGAAGTTCAAGGATTGTCTCGAGCGACTGCGATCCTCCAATGAACGCACAGTTCAGCGAGGGGATATCCCGGAGCAGATCCGTCGCCTCTCCACAGTAAAATTCAATATTTGAAGCCCCTGCATTGAGAGCCGCCTGCTCTGCGACAGTGATAGCTTCCTCGCGTCGGTCCATGGCGATCACCGAGCCTGCATCCGCTGCCATTGCGATCGCCACCTTTCCAGTGCCACAGCCAATATCCGCGACAGTATCCCCGCTCCGCACTCCGAGCTTAAAGAGTGAGATCGCCATAATCTCGTCCTGCGTCGGTCCGCCTTTCAGCACCATAGTTCTTAGTAAACTGAAGTTACCTTAACAGAAGAATATTTGTCCAAAAGAGGGAGATCAGAAGGGGATCAACGGCGGATAGGCCGGATCATAGAGTGAGACAACTTCACCGATCACGATCACTGCCGGGGGTTTCACACCCACCGCGGCTGCCTTCTCCCCGATATCAGCGAGCGTCCCCACGGTGACCCGCTGATCAGCCCGGAATCCCCGTTCGATGATCGCAACCGGCGTCGTCCCATTCCGGCCGTTCTCTACCAGCAAGCCGGCGATCGTTGCAAGGTTCTTCACCCCCATCAGGATCACGATCGTCCCGCGCGAACGGGCGAGCAGCGACCAGTCAAGTGCCGACTCAGGTTTGGTCGGATCCTCGTGGCCGGTCATTATCGTCACCTGCGAGGCGAACCGCCGGTGCGTCAACGGGATCCCGACCGAAGCCGGCACCGCGATAGCGCTGGTGATCCCGGGAATCAGTTCGGCCTCGATCCCGGCCCGCCGGATCGTCTCCAGTTCCTCACCACCACGCCCGAACATGAACGGATCGCCTCCTTTCAGCCTGACTACCCGCTTTCCGGCCCGGGCACGGTCGACGATCAGTGCCTCGATCTCGTCCTGCTCCAGGGTATGATTTCCCCCGTACTTGCCACAATCGATCAGTTCTGCGCCGGCAGGGAGCGTGGATAGGATCTCCTCACCAGGGAGCTGGTCATACAGGACCACCTCAGCCGTGTCGATCACCTCCCGCGCATGCTGGGTCAGCATCCCCTCACTTCCCGGACCTGAGCCCACAATGAATACCATACCGTTCATTCTTCCAACCCCAGTGTTCTGACCGCTTCTCTGATCAGGTCAGCAGCCTGCTCTTTCAACGTTCTTCCGATCACGCGTGCCTCTCTGACATCGGAGACATCAGCCTCGATCCGCTGATAACGCGAACCGTCCAGTGCCAGCACCTCGGCGATCAGGTGACCGTCCCTGCAGTAGACCCCTTCAGGGACAAAGCAGCCGCCACCAAGCTCCTCCATCACGGCCCGCTCGATGGCGACATCCTGCCTTGTCCCTTCATGATCGAGTGCACAGGCCAGGGTCTCGATCAACGAGGGGTCGGCCCGGCAGACCACGGCCACCGTTCCCTGGTTCGGGGACGGGACAAACTCTTCGACCGGCAGACGCTTTCCTTTGAGCGAAAGGCCGAGCCGTTGAAGTCCTGCTTCAGCGAGTACGATCGCATCATACTCGCCTGCCTCCAATTTTCTGATCCTGGTGTCAACGTTGCCGCGAAGCTGTTTCACCTCGAGGGTCGGGTCGTGCCGGAGGAGCTGCGCACGCCTCCTGGTACTGGACGAGCCGATGACCTGTGGATTCTCCACGGTATCGACCGCGAGAAAATCTGCCGGCGAGTCTCGTTCAAGCACGGCACAGGTGAGCACACCCGGCGGCCGGAGGGCAGGGACGTCCTTTAAACTGTGGACCGCACAGTCAATCTCCCGCGCCTCGATGGCGTCGTCGAGCGCCCGTACAAAGACACCCTGCCCCCCGATCTCATGGAGGGGGACGCCGGTGACGGCATCACCATGGGTGGTGATCACCACAATCTCAGTCTCGATGCCTCGCGAGGCCAGCATGGAGCAGACCTTCTCGGCCTGGACCCGCGCCAGCGCGCTGCCCCTGGTTCCTACTCGTATCGACATGATCGGTATGCTGCGCTGATCGCTTCTATCTGCTGCTCGGTGTGTGCTGTTGAGAGGAAGTTGGTCTCAAACTGCGAAGGTGGAAGGAAGATCCCGGATTGCAGGGTCCTGTCCCAGAATTTCTTAAAGGCGTTGGTATCGCTCTGCTTGGCCTCGATGTAGTTCCGCGGCGGGGACGACCTGAAGAAATACTTGAAGATAGAGCCCTGCCTGACAAACGAGCCCTGGGAACCGGCCGGCGAGTCCATCACCGCCTCTTCGATCGCCCTGGTCTCCTCATCCAGGCGCCGATAGATCTCCTGGTTGGCCGAGAGCCACGCAAGCGTGGCCGCACCGGCCGTCATCGAGAGCGGGTTGCCATTGAAGGTCCCGGCCTGGTACACCGGGCCTGAAGGAGCGACCATCTGCATGATATCAGACCTGCCGCCGAACGCCCCGATGGGCAGTCCTCCGCCGATGATCTTGCCGAGTGTCGTCAGGTCGGGCGTGACACCGTAGCGGACCTGTGCCCCCCCGATCCCGAGCCGGTACCCGGTGATCACCTCGTCGAAGATCAGCAGTACGTCATGGGCAGCCGTGATCGATCTGACCTCGCGGAGATAGTCCTTCTCGGGCAGTATCGGACCGATGTTCCCCATCACCGGCTCGATGATCAGGGCCGCGACATCGTCGTGCGTTGAGAGGAGGGCTTCAAGGGCTTCCAGATCATTGTACGGCACCTGCAGGGTGTGCCTGACCAGGTCGGAGAGGACGCCGGCCGAGTCAGGCACCCCGAGGGTGGTCGCACCCGAACCGGCCTTCACCAGCACCGCGTCATGGGCGCCATGGAACCCGCCCTCGACCTTGACGATATCTGACTTTCCTGTGTACCCACGTGCCAGGCGTATCGCTGCCATCGTGGCCTCTGACCCGCTGGAGACGAACCTGACCATCTCGATCGAGGGATGATCCCTGATGACCTGCTCCGCGAGCCTGACCTCGTGGGGGGAGGGAGTGCCGTACAGCCAGCCGTCCTGCAGCTGGTCAGCGATCGCCTGCTGCACCGGTGGAAAGGCATGACCGAGGATGAGCGGCCCGTAGGCCAGGCAGCAGTCGATCAGGTCGGTTCCGTCGATCGTCGTGAGCACGGCACCGGACGCCCGGGCCGTATAAAACGGGTACGGGGCGATGGCCCGAACTGGACTCGATACCCCGCCAGGCATCACCCCTCGAGCCCTGTTGAAGAGATCTTCACTCGCAGTCTTCATCGAGCCACCCCGCTGCATCCTCTGCAAAGTAGGTGATGATCAGATCAGCACCCGCCCGTTTGATCGCGATCAGACTCTCCAGGGCCACGGCTTTCTTATCGATCCAGCCGTTCTCTGCTGCTGCCATGATCATCGCGTATTCACCACTGACCTGATAGGCCCCAACCGGCAGACCGAAGTCGGTGATCGCCGCCAGCACATCGAGGTACATCCCTGCCGGCTTCACCATCAGCAGATCGGCCCCCTCTTCGGCATCGAGCCTTGACTCCATGTAGCCTTCCCGACCGTTGGCCGGGTTGATCTGGTAGGAGGTCCGGTCACCGCAGGAACAGCCTGAATCCGCGGCGTCCCGGAACGGACCGTACAGCGCCGAGGCAAACTTGGTCGAGTATGAAAAGATCAGCACGTCCTGGTAGCCGGCCTGATCGAGCGCATGCCGGATCGTGATCACCATGCCATCGAGCATACATGACGGGGCCACGATATCAGCCCCGGCCTCTGCATGGCTGACGGCGATATCAGCCATCAGAGCAAGGGAGGGGTCGTTCAGCAGGTCTTCCTCCCCACACCGGTTCTGTCCGCTGATCCCGCAGACACCGTTTGAGGTGTATTCACAGGCACAGACATCGGTACAGACAACCATCGCCGGCACCGCCAGTTTCACAGCCCTGACAGCCTGCTGGATGACCCCATCATGATCAAACGCGCCGCTGGCTTCGGGGTCCTTCTCTGCAGGGACCCCAAAGAGGATCAGTGCCCGGATCCCTTTCCGATACAGACGTGTTGCAACCTCTCCAATTGCAGAGACCGGGTACCTCTGCTGCCCGGGCATCGTCTCGATCGGTCGTGGAACCGAAATCGTCTGGTCCACAAAGATCGGCGCAATCAGGTCTTTCTTATTCAGGTGATGCTCTGTCAGCAGTGGGAGCAGATGCCTGCTCCGCAGCCGTCTCATTCTTTTTTCTGGATACACAACTTCTCCCCCTGAGTGATTGCATGGACGAGCGAAGCCGCAGCCTCCATCTCACCACACTCTGCGCTGGCACGTATTGAGAACGTGGCATCAGTCAGCAGTTTCTTGACCAGCACTCTGGTCAGGTCGTCGACGACGGCCACCGCCCTCTGGTCCTCTGACCCGAGCCGGGCCAGTGCACGGTCACGCTCGCGGACCCTGATCTGTTCTGCCCATGAATGGAGCATCGAAAGCTGGTCATCGGCCGCCTTCCGATTGATCAACTGGACGAACTGGTTCAGTTCCTGTTCGATATAGGTCTGCGCTCGTGAAGCTTCGCTCTTTCGGTAATCGAGATTACTCTGACTGATAGTGCGCAGGTTGTCGATGGTGCAGAGGTGGACCCCGTCGATCTGATCGGCGCCCTCCTCGACATCGCGCGGCTGAGCGATATCGATCAGGATCAGCGGGCGTGGGTGCCCCTCCAGCGGCCAGCACCGTCCCTTCATCACCTCTTTGAGCTCCTCGCATCTGATGATCGGATGCGGGGCGGAGGTGCATGAGATCACCACATCCGAAAGGACCAGGTACCGGTGCAGTTCATCCATCGTCACCGCCTTTCCACCGATCTTCGATGCCAGCTGCACTGCCCGGTCATAGGTTCTGTTAGCCACGTAGATAGCAGTCAGGTCCTTGGCTGCCAGGGCCTGAGTAACCAGCATCCCGATCTCCCCGCTTCCAACCACCAGGATATGCCGGCCAGTCAGGGTGCCGAGCAGTTCCTCAGCGAGCGTTACGGCGGCGGATCCTATCGAGACGGCGCCCCGGTTGATCTCGGTCCTCCGCCTCACCTCTACCCCGACATGCACTGCCTTGTTCACGCACTGCTCGACGAGCGGGCTACAGGCGCCGGCCATCTGCGCAGCGGCCAGCGCCTTCTTCAGCTGCCCGAGGATCTGGTCTTCCCCAACGATCATCGAGTCGATTCCACAGGCCACCTCGAGCAGGTGCCGTATCGCATCCAGGTCTTCGCGAACCTCAAAGACGGTCCTTCCCTGGGCATGGAGAAACTCGGTGAGTCCGGCGCCGGTCCCCTGAACCAGCACCTCGACCCGGTTGCAGGTCTGGAGGAGGATCGCACCCTTGAAATGGAGCTGGATCTCTGCAAGGAACTGTTCCTCATTGCCAAACCGGAACTGCTCCAGCATATCAACGTCTGCTGTGTGATGGTTCATCCCCCCGATCGCCAGGTGGGCAAAGAGCGGATCAGCAGCCATCCGGAGACCTCACCTGCAGGTAACGTGCCTGCACCACAGCAGCTGCCTCATCGACACCAGAGTTCAGGGCACAGTTCACCGCTGGATCGCGGAGGATAGCAGACAGGATATGTCGCCGCTCGTCTGAAGAGAGGGACAACTGCCTGAGTGCTGCACGGATTTCACGCTGGAGCAGAACCATCCTGTCAAGACTGGGCAACTCACGTTCGATCGTCTCCCTAACAAAACGGGCTACCGCAGGGCTGCTTCCTCTGGTGGAGACCGCGATCAGGTACTGCTCACCCCTGACCACCGCAGGGAGCATGAGGTCGCCCTCCCCGTCGGCGTTGTTGAAGAGCACACCCAATTCCCTGCAGATCCTGCCGATCCGATCGTTCTGGTCATGGGATGATGTGGCTGCGACCACCAGGAATGCCCCCCTGATCAGGTCGCCAAGTGCCTTATCATCGAGGTGTTCAACATCAAGGATCTCGGTTGTCACCGGCAGGGTGGAGAACCGTGAAGAGAACGAACGGCTGAAGACCTGCACAGCTGCCTCACCTGCAAAGAAGGCTGCCTTCCGTGCTCCAACCCCCCCTCCCCCAAAGATCCGTACAGTACGGCCGGAGAGGTCAAGCATCAGAGGTATCATTGATCAAGGTCTTGTTCTTCAGCGAGATTAAGATATTGACATGGTCCAGGCGGTTCCTGATTTTTCAAGGCGAATCCGACCGATTTTCGGGCTGATACGCGTGACCCCATGTGGAAGATGTAAATAACCAGCCGTCATTTCTGTACATGGAGAGGGAGAGTGTGGCTGACGGTGGCGTTTGCCGCTGAGGAAAGTCCTCCCACCGACCGGATGCGCAGCCGTATGCAAGTACGGGTGGCGAGAGTCACGGCAATGGCACAGAAACGATACGGCCTTCCCTGAGCGATGATACGGCCGAGCCTTTTGGGCGAGACGGATGCTCTGCATCCAATAACCCGCTGAGCTGATGACGGGAAGGATACGATGAAACGGTGAATCCCTGCGGGTGCAAGTCAGAACAGGGCGCGTGGAGAGTCCGGTCTCTGCCCGGGTATGACGCATAGCTGAATGCCACAATGAACAGAAGGAGGCTTACTCCTCCCACTCCGTTTGTATACTTCTCAATTATGTCCTATTCTGCATAACCAATTAAAAAAATTAATAAATCGTCATCACCATGAGTAATATAATGCATATCCCTACGCCGTCCGAGATCAGGGCCAAGCGTGAGATGCTTGATCTGACCCAGTCCGAACTCGCACGAAAGGCCGGGGTCAGCCAGTCGATGATCGCCAGGATCGAGGCAGGGAGCGTCGACCCACGGGTAGGGACCCTGGACAAGATCATCAGGGTACTGAACATCGCCGAGCGCTCGATTGTGACCGCAGCCCAGGTGATGCATACGCCGGTACAGAGTGTCCATCCCGAGAACCTGATCGCGAGCGCCGTCGACATCATGGAGAAGAACGGCATCTCACAGCTGCCGGTGATCCTCGATGGGGTACCGGTAGGCTGCATATCGGAGTCAGCGATCCTGTTTGCCATCGAAGAGCAGCGCGCCCATAAATCACAGAACTATCTGGTCAGAGATTTTATGGAGTCCAGTTTTCCGACAGTCCCCCCTGATATCGATGTGGAGACTGTCGTCCATATTTTACAGCAGCACCATGCGGTGCTGGTCCTTGAAAAGGGAAAGGTGCAGGGTGTGATCACCAAGCACGACCTGATCTCGCTGATCACCTAGAGGAGCGAGACCAGGTCTCTGAGCACGACAGCCGGGTCTTCTGCCTTGACCACGCTTGAAGCGAGCAGTACACCATCTGTACCGAGGTCGCGGGCGATCTTCACGCACTCACCTGACTGGATGCCGGCACCGGTCAGCACCTTCACCTGTGGATTCACCGCATGCACGGCCGCCACCGACCGCTGTATGATCCCGGGGTCGGCCTTGGCCACCGAGACCCCGCTGCCGATCAGTTCAGGCGGTTCAATCGCAACATAGGTCGGTGAAAGGGCTGCAGCCGCTGCGCTGGTCAGATCGTTGTTTGAACAGATCACCGTGATCAGCCCTGCATCCGTAGCAGCACGCACACTGCCCTCGATCTCTGCAAGGGTCAGTCTCCGTTCAGAGTGGTTGATCAGGGTTCCCGCCGCACCGGTCTGTTTGACGGCGGCGGCGGTCACATGCCCGGTGAATGCCCCAGGGGCAACACCGTCCAGATGCTGTGCAAAGACCGGGATCTCAAAGTGTTTGCTCAGGGGATGGAGGTCGAAGAACGAGGGCGCGACCCCGATCTGAATGCCGCTCTCTTCACTGACCTCTTCTGCAGCCCGTGCGATCAGATGGGCACGGGGGCCCATCCCTTCCTTGTAGGCTTTGAGATTTACCAGAATGAACTGTGACATATGATTCTCCAAGAAGGAACCCGATCCCTTCTTCACCCGGACAATTCTGTCTGCAGATATTTAACTCTGATCTCAGGTTTCTTTTAGTCCGCACAGGAACGGACCGATCGTGATGCCACCGAGGGATCTGTTCTTCACCTGCTCCTTGAGCTGCGCAAGTCCCTCTATACTCCGGCGACCACCCTGCGCAACCAGGTCGAGCGCCTGCAGGTACAGCCCGGTCATCTCTTCTGCATAGAGGGGTGTCCTGCCCCTCGCATCGATGATCACATCGGTGACACCGATGCCGGCGATCGAGATGAGGTGATCGATCAGACAGGTCTCGACGGCGTTCTGGATACGGGTTCTGCAGCTGCCATCGAAAAGGAGAGGGAATACCTCACCCTTCTGATCGCGGATGGCCCATGAACCGGCATGCAGCGGGGCACACCCGCAGGATGTGCCAACCGGACAGTCCTCGGTCACCAGTGCTGTGGCACTTCCCTGTACGGTCAGGGCAAGGTGTGGAATTGGAGTGTTGGAAGGCAGACGACCGACGGCACCGGCGAGTTCTGTGATCTCTTCGCGTGAGAGTTCCCCGGAGAGGGTCAGCAGTTGGAATCCTGCCAGCGCGCTGACCGCGCACTGGTTCCAGATGTTCAACCCCTGTCCACCATAGAGCGGAAGGGCTGGGGCCATCTCCTGCAGGGCAGCTGCCGCTCCGATCCCCTCGACCATCACGCCCGCAAGGTCTTCGGCAAGGGGGTCGGCCAGGATCTCCCCGGCCATGGCAAGAAACTCGGGCCGGGTGATCTGCGGCCATTTCCAGACCAGCTTCGCCCCGGTTGGACGAAGGAGATCGATAGCACCGGCGAGTAGATCAGTCATCGACGGGACCGTGCCAGTACACCCGCAGGGGGCGGATGCCTTGGGTTCGAAACAGATCAGTCGACACCCGGCCGACGCCGCAGCTGCCACCGCTTCCAGGGAATCAACAAAGATGATCAACTGCGGGACGGTGGACTCCAAAACCCCGGTCCCTTGCCGGCTCTCCATCTCGATAAACCGCGTACACTGTGCTTCCGCGGCCGCCAGAGCCTCCTCTGACGGGTGATATGATTGGACGAGTGCATCGGTTGCCGCGGAGAGGAGGTCGCGCCGGAGTTTATTGAGCGCACTGCTCCGACCAAAGAGTGTACCGGGGTTGTCGATCGCGATATCGGTGATCACGAACGGAGTTCCCCCAGTTCTGATCAACTGCTCCCTGATCCGGTCACTGCTGAGTGGATGCTCCAGCGCCTCCAAAAACGGCTCGTCCCCCATGACCGAGACCTGCACAGCAGTAGCGTCCCGACGGAGGGCCGTGCCGGAGAGGTGTGGCCGCCGCTGCCCATCAAACGAGAACGAGAGAGAGAGCGGGATCGCGGAAGGCGGATGTGCCGCATTGTCACTGATCTGTCGTCGGGTAACCTTTGTATGTGCAGCACTTCTGGTCAGATAGACGGTTGAACCCACTGGAACCTGGAGCTGCACAGGCAGTGAGATCGCCTGCTCCCCGGGATGATGCCACGGGGTCCCCTTCAGTACAAAACCGGATTCCTCACCATCAGGAGCGATGATCACCAGCCCGTCACCTGCTTCGGGGGTGGCCGCCCCCTTGAGAGCGACAATGACCTCCCCCCGTTCAACGTCAGATCCTGATACAGTCCCAACGAACAGCCCGCGGTTGTCAGGGCGGTCCCGCCCCATCAATGACCGGTGGCGTGCACCCAGCAGGTACCCGCCGGTGAACCCCCGGTTGAAGGCCATCATCAGTCGTTCGAGTGCCGCATCATCAGGCTTCCAGTCCCCGGCCCTGATCGCATCGAGCGCGGCCCGGTAGATGCCGACAACCGTGGCAACATATTCCGGAGACTTCATCCGTCCTTCGATCTTCAGTGAAGTGATCGGCGAACGGATCACCTGATCGAGGTGCGGATAACAGGCCAGATCCTTTGGCGAGAGGAGGTACTGCTCATCATCCCTGACCTCCTGCATCTGAACTGGCCTCCCATACTGGTCAGTCTCTCCATGGAGCAGGGTGTACGGTTTTCTGCAGGGTTGTGCGCAGCTCCCCCGGTTCCCTGACCGTCCCCCGATCACCGAGGAGAGGAGGCACTGTCCGGAGTAACTGTAACAGAGCGCTCCATGTAAAAAGACCTCCACACCGATATCCAGATGCTCCTCCTCTGCTGCAGTTGTGATCGCTGTCACCTCTGCAAGTGAAAGTTCCCGGGCCAGCACCACCCGTGAGAACCCATGCGCCGCTGCCCACCGCACCCCTTCAATGGTATAGATCGTCATCTGAGTCGAGGCATGAAGCGGCAGGTCAGGGATCAGCCATCGGGCAAGGGCCGCCACCCCAAAGTCCTGCACCAGCACTGCGTCAACCCCTGCGCGGTACAGCATCAGCAGGTACCGGGCCACGTCGACAAGTTCCCGGTCATGGGTCAGGATGTTGACGGTGACATAGACCGCGACGTTCCGTGCGTGGGCCCTGGCCACCGAACGGATCAGCGCTGCCTCGTCAAAGTTTGCGGCAAACTGTCGGGCCCCAAACCGTGAACCACCCAGGTACACGGCATCGGCTCCTGCATTGATGGCTGCAATCAGTGCTTCCTCAGACCCTGCTGGTGCGAGCAGTTCTGGCAGTTCGCTTCTCCGTTTTTGATTCATCTGGACACTGCTACTGAATGGTATGCAGAGAGGGATGAGGATTGTTATCGCGGACAGTGTTCCCTGAGAAACCCGGCAATCTGTTCGGCGGTGATTCCCTGTATCAGCACACGCTTCTGTGAGGAGGTAGTCCCGGTGAGGATACTGATCCCGGACTGGGGGATGGTCAGCGTTCTGCTGAGCAAAGCGATGATCGCCCGGTTGGCCTTCCCTTCGACAGGCGGTGCGGTGATAGAACAGCCGATGGCATGCCGCCATTCATTGTACCCTGCAGGAAACCGGTCAGCTTTCGCTTTTGGATTGACATCGAGGAGCAGGACGGTTCCCTCTCTCGTAGAGGTTAATGCATCAGCAGGGTCTGCCATAAAAGAGCCACCAAGGAGGTTTGTCGCCCGACATTAACAAACATGGGTCATCGGTGGCATTGCGCCGTCCCTCCCCTGTTCTAAATCCCTCATGCCGGGCGGTGCCTGTCGCGCAACCGGGTTGTCCCATGGATCACATCTAGGCGCTTGCCAATCGATCACCCGGGGACCTATGGAAGCGCTATATCGGCACGGAATCATATCTGCGGTCTCTCCATATAACCTCTCCCTCTGTACCAGTGGGGGTCTATCCGGGTGAAGTCACCATGGTCAAAGACGACGGTCCCCCGCATGATCACCTGATCCGGGAAGACCGCCGACATCCCCTGGTACGGCGTCCAGGTACACCTGCTGTGCAGGTCGGCAGCCTCGACAGTGACCGCCTCTCTGGGATAGAGTGCAAAGTCGGCGCGATCGCCGGCGGCGAACCCGGCCGGCGGTATGCCAAGGACTCGGGCCGGCGCGGCCACGGTCTTCTGTACCACTGAAGCGAGGGTGAACTCGCCGGTGAGGACATGGGCCATCAACAGCGGTACCATCGTCTCGACGCCGGGTAGCCCGGAAGGGGCTGTTTCGAAGGCCTGTGCCTTCTCATCCCTGGTGTGCGGCGCATGGTCCGAGGCGATCAGGTCGATCCGGTCCCAGGCCAGAAAGAGTTCTCTCTGATCGTGTTCTGACCGAAGCGGGGGGTTCACGCGCCCATGCGTGTCGGTGTTGGCGAACCGTTCGATGGAGAGGAGGAGGTGGTGAGGGGTCACCTCGGCGGTCATCCCTGCCCGATGGGCTGCATCCACCGATCCTGCTGTACTCATGTGGCAGCAGTGGACCCGCTGGCCGGGTGCGCACGACCCCTGCAGGGCATGTACAGCACGTTCTTCTCCTGTGGGAGACCGCTGCATACAGTGCTGGCGCAGCCCGGTCGGCGCAGTGCCGGAGACCTCCTCGGCATGAACAGTGACGAGCCCCCCCAGTTGATGGATCTCTGCAAAGGTGCGCTGCTGCACCTCAGAGGTCAGGGCCTCCCCGTAACTGGACGGGGCGATGAAGACCTCGCCGAACGCGAGCGCCCCGCCCTGCCAGAGCTCCGCGATCCTGGCGTCCCCGGTCACGGCTCCGTTCACCCCGAACCCACAGTACGAATGGGCAGCGGCATCCGCTACCCTGGCCGAGAGGTGTTCGTGGTCAATGATCGGCGGGACGGTGTTCGGCTGGTCGACCACCACCGTCACCCCGCCGGCCAGCGCGCTCCGTGAACCGGTGGTCCAGTCCTCCTTGACAGACTGGGCGCCACCCCGCATATGGACATGCATATCGATCGCCGCGGGAAGGACGAACAGTCCCCTGCAGTCGATCGTCTGATGAGCCGGGGCTGCTGACCCCGCATGGACGACGATCCCGTCCTGGACCTGCAGGTCGACGATCCGTCCATCGGGGAGGGTCAGGTCAGATAAGAGGAGATCTAGCATACCCGCGGAACCGGGTCGCCCATCGGCGGCTCGATGAACCGTTCGCCGCCGATCGAGGTCTCCATGATCACCGACGCCCCTTCGACGACCCGGCCGACGATCGCCGCATCCTTTCCTAGCGGATGCCGCCGGATCGCGGCGAGCACAGCCTCTGCGTCCTCTTCTGGAACGCCCATCACGACCTTCCCTTCGTTGGCGACCTCGAGGGGATCGATGCCGAGCAGCAAGCCGGCACTCCTCACACTGGCTCTGATCGGAACCGCGGCCTCCTCGAGCCTGACTCCGACCCCGGCCTTCCTGGCCATCTCGTTGATGGCAGCCGCAAAACCGCCCCTTGTCGGGTCCTTCATCGCATGGATCGTGCCGGCGGCCATCGCCTCCTTCACCAGCGACCACACTGGAGCCACATCTGAATGGATCTGGTCTCCAAGATCGAAACCTTCACGGTGGGTCAGGATCGCAAGCCCGTGATCCCCGAGCGTACCGCTGACGATGATCCGGTCCCCGGGCATCAGCCCGTTGTCGCGGACCACTGTTTCAGCGACCCCGATGCCGGCCGTGTTGATGGCGATCCCGTCGAGCGCCCCCTTCTCGACGACCTTGGTGTCGCCGGTGACCAGCGAGGCGCCGGCCTCGCCAAGCGCGGTATTCATCGACTGCATGATCCGCTCGAGGTCCCCGACATCGAACCCTTCCTCGAGGATCAACCCGCAGGAGAGAGCGATCGGACGACCGCCCATCATGGCCAGATCGTTGATCGTCCCGGATACCGCGATCCTGCCGATGTCCCCGCCTGGGAAGAAGATCGGATGGACCACATGCGAATCTGTGGTGAAGACGATATTGGTCCCCCCGATCGGGATGACCGCACCGTCATCGAGTGACTCTAGACCGATACCTCCGGCATTATTGTGGGTGACGCAGGAGAGCACCTTCAGCAACTCACCCATCACCTCTCCGCCGGCGCCATGCATCATCTGTACTTTCATGATTCGTTCACTTCGATCTCAATATTGCTGACCACGATCTCTTTTCCCTTGACGATCTGCGGAAGCCCGCCACACGACGGGCAGACGAACTTATCCTCGCCAGAATAGTTTCCGCATGAACAGGTCATCACCGGTTTCACCGTCGTGCAGACCAGGTCAGTACCAGAGAAGAGCGGGTCATCCTCTTTGATAAGGTCGAACAGGTAGATCACCTGCTCCGGGTTCACCATGGCAATCTCTCCGACATCGACATGGATCGCAGTCACCGAGGTTGCGTTATTCTCAAGCGCTGCACGTCGCGCAGTCGCAAAGATATCATAAGCAATGCTGTATTCGTGCATCTTCTCTGACCTCTCTGTCCGAACTCTCGGATCTCACTTCCGACTGGTGCACCAGACCTGACGATCCGGGCAAATAGTTCTCCGGAGCATACCCCCGGCCTATGCAGTAGTATTTGGCCGGTACTCCACTAAAGCGTTCCCAAAAACTGGCAGAAGTGTTCCCCGATCAGGGCGATCAATCGCTCTCTTCCATCGCTGCGTAGACCTGGCGGAAGACCTCCAGCGTCTCGAGCCCCTCTTCTCGGCTCAGCCGCTGGATGGCAAAACCGACGTGAACCAGTACGAACTCCCCGACCTTGACATCGACCAGATCGAGTCTGACTTCCTGCTGGAGTTCACCATAATCAACGACACCGATGTTCCCATCCTTGATCTCCATCACCTCAGCAGGTACTGCAACACACATCTCCACTAACCTCTATCGGTACATTAGTCGATCATAGACAATAAACGCAGTGATGCTACTCTGCAGAAGAGTGGAAATGAGGAAAAAGGATGAGACTGAAATTAAAAGATCGGTTCGGTCACTGCATCAGCACACGTATCAGCGAGAGCCTCAGGAGAGACCGCAGCCGACAGGTTTTCATTCTCTTCAACAATGGTCTCCGATAACAGAGCATCCTGTTCGAGGACCATGGTCGCCGGGTCGAGCAGATCGCACTCAGAACAGTCAAGGATGGTCGTCACACACCGTTCCGCCTCTTTCTGCGTATTAAAAGTTCCCACAGTCAGGTAATCCGGCTGTTCGATATTACCACACAGCAGATAGTAGCGCCCATCCTGATGTCGAATCAGATAGGTGTAGATATCACAGGTGTTGACATAGATCGGCTCCTCGATGATCTCGTCCCCGATATCCTTCTTTGGCCTGATGCACTTTAACCATACCATGCGTTACCACCTCACCAGTGTAGTAGACCCCGGTCACCTGCAGGGGATTAGCCAGCGATAAGCTGCATCATCTCCAGTCGATGATCTCCGGAATGTTACACTACTGATGTTGTTGTCCATTCAGAAAAAGGCTTTGATTTGAACCTTATATCACAAACAAACCAGAAAAACGTAACATTACGTCTGCTGTGCAAAACAAGAATGAATAATGCAAGGCACTTGTGCATGGCCAATGTACGCCTTCGTAGAGCGGAGAATGCTATCCTTCAGACCGCGCAATCTGATCCCATACTCTCGAACCAGTCGGCAGGGTTCCCACTCGGCAACCAATCGGGGGAGGGCGGGGCCGGCGCGACGCGGGCAGAACCCTCGGTTTGAACCACAGGCACGGGACCCATGTTTGATATCTTTTTTCCACACTCCCGCATGGTGGAGATTTATAAATCCAGACCTTCTTGATTTGGGCATGTACACTCGAGAGGCCTCGACCCTCGACCTTTTCACCGATTCGGTCAGACTCATGGGCGATGCCACCCTCTGTGCGGTGATGGAGTTCGACAGAAAACTCGATCCCTGTGTTCTTGAAGAGGCTGCGCAGGCATGCCTCCTGGCTCATCCCATTCTTCACAGCCGACTTGTCCGGGGGAGTGGTCCGGCCTTCTGGGAGATGGTCGAACCTGTTGGTGTCTCTCTGGAGGTGGAGGAATGCGCCGAGAACTATCATCACCACGTCATCGGACCCGTCGATCCGCATGAACCGCTGCAGTTCCGCGTGCGTCTGTTGCGAAGACCTTCGGGGGACATCATCGTCATCAACCTCGCTCATGCCGCCGCTGATGCGTTCGGTCTCCAGACCCTCGCATCGCAACTGCTGCAGGAGTACCGAAAACCAGGCAGCATCAGTCCCGCGGAGGAGGGAATCCCGGAACGTGATACGTTCTGGACCCGAGGGCTTGATCCAAAAGAAAAGCCAGTCCCATCTGATATGAAGGTGATCAACCCCATGTGGCCGGATCCCTTCGGCACATCCCGGCAACTATCATCTTATCACAGAGATAGTGTCAGCCCCCCGGTGCTGGAAGCAGTTCATGCGCACGTCAGAACGCTCGGGGGCACCATCAACGATGCGGTGATGGCGGCCTACTACCTCTCCATGAGCGACCTCACGGGTCACAACGAACCGATGGCCCTCTTCATCCCTGTCAACCTTCGCCAGCATCTGAACGACGGATCCCGGGTGATGAGCAATCAGGCCAATAACGTCTGTTTCACGATCGAGCGCACGACAGGAGATGGGATGGAGGAGATCCTTCCCCGCATCATTGAGGAGACAAAGATCCTCAAGGCAGGACGTATCGGCATCGCCGAACAGATTGAGATGGACGCGATCTGTGATCCCGAGGGCAGACAAATTCATCAGATGGTGGAAGAGATGGCAGCCCTGCAGAATGCAGGTCTGGCAGACATCTTCATCTCGAATCCCGGGCCGCTCACTCTCCCGGATGTTGAGGGGCTCTCAGATGCCTACACCTGCTATCCGGGTGGCTATATGCCCACAACCTGCTTCATGACCAGCACGTTTCGCGGAAGGATGACGATCACCATGGGTTACCAGAACAGCGATCAGGCAAGGGAAGGAACGCGCAGAGCGATGAACCTCTTCAGACGACATCTCCTGTCGCTCGTGGATGGAGACTGATCCCGGCTGAATATTCGGGAGGAGGCAGGTGAACCGGGGAACTTCAACGGCCGGTCAACCTTCGAATTCAGATATTCACACTCTTTTTGAGACCCAGAAGGAATTGAACGAAAATAAGAGACGCCGAGGGAGAGATTTGAACTCTCGAGGTGCCAAGCACCAGTGGCTTTCAAGGCCACCGCCTTCCCGGACTAGACTACCTCGGCCTTACCTCATGCTATTGGATCTTCATCAATTAAAAGCCTTTGAAAGAAGGAGGGATCAGAAGCCGAACTGCGCCAGGGTCGTCCTCGACGGATCCACATCCTCCCAGTTCCATCCGAGCGCTTCGATGATGCGGGTGATCGGCTGTTTGATCGTCTTTTCGAGCATGGTTTCATAGTCGATGACAAACTCGGGGGGCACCTGGTCGGCATACTCAAAACAGAGCACGTCGGTCTTTGGGAACTTGCCCTTCACCTGTTTGATGTAGATCCGCTTCGGTTTGGATCCTTTGCCAAACTCCGTGCCCAGGTACCGGTTCGAATACTTGGCCCCCCGCACCTGGGCATCATCGGTCTCGTACTGACCGAGCTGCTTTCCGATTCCCCCAGGAATCCCAATCTCTTCAAGGGGATACTTCCCGCTTCGGTATCTCGTGATTACATCGCCAAGATAGTTCTTGACCACCGAGTATTCCTCACCGGAGAGGATCATCTCCATCACGCGCCGCTGCACGATCCTGGTGATCTGCGGGGAATCACTCCGCTTGATCTCGAAACCGACGATATCGATCTCGTCGACATCCTTCCCCTCCTTCCAGACGAGATGGCCGGCATACCGTTTCTTCTTCCCGGCCTGGAAGAACCGCTGATAGATCTTCTCAAATTTGATCGAGAAGTAATGTTTCCCGGCATTGAGGACTGTGCGTGAAAAGGGACCGTAACTCTCGTTCAGTTGCTCCTCTATCGTGCGCGCAGTCCGGATCGTCGCTTCTTTATCTCCCGGGGGGAGCTGGATCATGCATGAATCGGTGTCGCCGTACAGGACACGGTACCCCATCCCCTCGATCACCTGCCGGGTGTGCTCGATGATCGCGCGCCCGACTGCGGTGACCGCGGCTCCGATCTCCCGATCATAGAGCCTGAACCGGATATACCCGCTGACCCCGTAGTAACTGTTCATGATCACCTTCAGCGCATTCTGTTGCAGATCGTAGAGCAGGTACTCGTCGGACCCGAACGGGAAGGTGTTCCGAAGACGTTTCTTCTCGTCCCGTTCCACCAGCAACTCGCTGATGATAGAACGGGTCAACCCGTCGGGAGCGGCCCTGAAATGCACGCCGTTGGGGGCCTGCAGTTCTCCTTGCGGGTCCTTGGTCTCAGGGGAGGCGTTGATCGTCATCATCGCCATCGGGTACAGGGACTTCAGATCGAGGACCACCACGTTCTCGCGTACCCCACGGGAGGGGTCGAAGACGGTGGCCCCTTCGAACTCCTCGGCCACCACCGACCCTTTCGAAGGGAGGATGAACCTTCCAGAAGCCTTTCGGAGAATGTAGATGTCGATCACATTCGAGGAGTTGACCGTCTTATCGAGGGGACAGCCGACATACCGGGCGATCTCCCGGTAGAAACTGATGATGTGATCCTTCTGATCGATCCCGGTACAGAGGGCGACGTCCTTGCGGTTGTACGCGACCAGCGTCGCAGGGTCGTTCTTCCAGAGCGAACTGATCGTGCCGGTGTACCGGAGTTTGGTCTCCCCGAGTTCGCTGTCGGCCACGGCATCGAGCCGGTACGATTCACGCCTAGAGGGATGCATCTTCTTGTAGGCCGCGAGCAGATCGAAGAGGACCCGGCCGCGCAGGGCATTGCGCTCGGTATACCCCGACAATCGGGAGAGCCGGGTCGGGTTGATCTTGAGATGCTCCATCCTGTTCATGAGGTATGGAATATCGAAGTCGACGATGTTCCAGCCGCTCAGAATATCAGGATCCTTCTCAGCGATATAAGCGATCAAACCCTCAAAGAGGGCCAGTTCGGTCTGGAAACAGATCAGCGTCTGCCGCGAATCAGCGGTGTCAGCCGGCGCCGTCGTCCCCTCCGCCAGCAAAAGCAGGGTTGTATAGTGATCATCGTACGAGTCGTGGCAGGTGACACAGATCACGGCATCCCTCTGGGGATCAGGGAACCCGCGCTCATCTTCGCACTCGATATCCAGAAAACAGACCCGGGCAGGCACATCGATCGATGCCGGGCTGATCTCGGAGAAATCAACGTCACAGGAGGGTACCCTGACCCCATCCCTCAGATCCGCATCGATCAAAAACCGGGTCGCAAAGGGAATATCCGCTTCAAAGTGCCGGTACTGCCCCCGCACCTCCCTGACATCCCCTGGCCGCCGAGTATAGAGTCTTGTCAACGGTTCGCCACGGATCGACGGGTAGGTAATCCCCTGCTCCGTCTCGACCCCGGCAGGAGGTGGAACCTGATTGACCTGGTCAACTGGGGCATAGAAGTACGGCCGAAACCCATGCACCAGGATCTGAACCGCCTTCTTCTGCCGGTCCCGCCCGAAGATATGGATCAGAGGGCCTGCTGCGGTGTTGCTGTATTCGACCTGGATGATCGCAACATCGCGATCACCGCAGGAGTCAATTCCATCCAGATCAGAGGTCAAGGTTTTTACAGAGCCCCTGGACAAATGCCCCTGCCGCATCGAACTTCTGCCGTTCCCAGCCGTCCAGCGGCCACTCCTCGATCGTCCGGATCCCCTCCTTTCCGATCTGAACCGGCACCCCCAGCGAGCAGCGATCAAGTCCGTACTCGCCGTCAAGGACAGATGAGCAGGGAATAGTCTGGCGGCTGTCCTGCAGGATCTGGCGGATCAGGTTGGTGATATGATAGGCCGGCCCAAAGACCGTCCCCCCTTTTCCGTTGATCACCTCCATGCTCGATCCACGCAACTCAGTCAGGATCTCCTCGCGCATATCCGGCAGGACACCACCGTTGATCGTTCCAAAGACCGGCACCTGATGTTCACCATGCTCCCCCAACACCCAGCCCTCTCCGGGTATGCACCGCTCAGCAAGCGCCAGATTGAATCGTGCACTATCCAGTTGCCCGCCAAACCCAATGCACCGATGCCGATCGATCCCTGACTTTTTACAGAGATAATAGTTGTTGGCATCCATCGGATTGGTGACCGTGATCAGGATTCCATCAAACCTGCCCAGCGTTCGGACAGCCGCATCAGCCACCGGCAGGTTGGCGGAGAGGAGATCTGCCCGGGTCTTGATGGAGGGGTTCCGTGGGGAACCCGCTGCAAACAGACAGATATCCGCGCTCTCGGCAGACCTTGAGTCAGAGCTGACCTCGATATCAAGACCAGTATGAAGGAGGTCCAGCTGCTGTGCCTCAAGGAGCGGAGCATACGTGTCGTGCAGGATCAATTCATCCACGAGCCCGAGAACTGACGCTAAAAACGCCACTTCGCCGCCGATCTTTCCGACTCCCATCACACAGAGCCTTGTCATGGATCAGTATTTGCGTGTACAAACAATAAATATTGTCAACAGGGAACAGGGACGATGAGAGTATACCTGCAGATAGTGATGACGCCAGATTAATTACCCCTGAACGGTGATCTTCTTCCTAATGTGTGTTCTACGATCAGGCCCGGTCAGGGCAGGGGGGGTCTCCCTCACCAACCATCTGATCCTCGCTGCAGGAGTGCTCGGCACCACAGGGGCGTCGCTTCGACGGATACTGAAGTCAGGTGCCGGCGGGGTGGTGACCAAGTCGATCGGTCCGTCTCCCAAGTATGGGCATCCGGGACCATGCCTTGCAGTGCTTGAGGACGGGATCCTGAACGCGATGGGACTCCCCAATCCATCGTCTGCATTCACCGAGGAACTGGAAGCAGTCGCCGGCGAACCGGTGATCGCCTCGATCTTTGGAGGTTCGCCTGAGGAGTTCAACACAGTCGCGGGATGGTTTGCCGGAAAGGTCAGCGGATTCGAACTCAATCTGAGTTGTCCGCATGCCGAAGGATACGGGGCAGCCCTCGGCAGCGATCCGGCACTGGTCGAGGAGTGCACCAGAGCGGTCGCATCCTATAACCTCCCGACCTGGGTGAAACTGACCCCGAACGTGACCGACATCACGCTCTGCGGTAGGGCTGCAGAGAAGGGTGGAGCAACCGCCCTGGTCGCGATCAATACGGTGAAGGCGATGCGGATCTCCCCGGAGCTCCGCAGACCGGTGCTGGGGCATGGGTATGGCGGCCTCTCCGGGAGAGCGATCCTTCCCATTGCGATCAGATGCGTGTATGAACTCTACGAGGCCTGTTCAATCCCGATCATCGGATGCGGGGGAGTGTCCTCGGCCAGAGACGTGCTCGAGATGATGATGGCCGGGGCGCAGGCCGTCGAGATCGGGAGTGCTGTCCTGGGGGATCAGCAGATCTTCACATCGATAGAACGGGAACTCTACGGCCCTGACGGGGAAGACCCGGCAACCATTGTGGGGTGTGCCCATGTCTGAACAGAACCTGCATACAGGAATCAACGTACCCGGCGTCGCTGTAACCATCACCGAGACGATACAGGAGACCCCCTCGGTGATGACCTTCCGCTTCGACCGGGAGTTCCCATCAGAGGCAGGCCAGTTCGTGATGGTCTGGGTACCCGGGGTGGACGAGGTGCCGATGGCCCTCTCGTCTCCAAACTCGATCACCGTCCAGAAGGTTGGGGACGCAACCACGGCCCTCTTTGCCCAAAAACCAGGGGAACAGATCGGGATCCGCGGCCCGTACGGAAACGGCTTTCCAATCACCGGAAGAACCCTGGCCGTGGCTGGCGGGATCGGAGCCGCACCCCTGCTACCGATGGCCATGGCCGGCAGGGTGACCACCTTTCTGCTGGGCGCCAGGACCGTTGCGGAACTCCCGTTCCGGACAGTCCTCCAGGAGTGCACAGACCTCCGCGTGGCCACCGACGACGGCTCGACCGGCCGCCATGGATTCGTGCCGGCTCTCTTCGATGGACTGGATCTCGATCAGTACGACCAGATCTGCATCTGCGGACCGGAACTGATGATGAAAGCAGTCCTCGACCGGCTTGTGGACCTGCAGGTGCTCGACCGGACGTATTTCAGCCTGCACCGGTACATGAAGTGCGGGGTCGGGGTCTGCGGGTCCTGCTGTATCGATCCGGAGGGGGTCTGCGTCTGCAGGGAAGGTCCGGTCTTCTCCGGAGAACGGCTGATCCAGAGCGAGTTTGGAACCTACACCCGGGATGCCAGCGGACAGCGCGTACACCTCGGTCGCAGGTAAAAAACACCCCATTAGTATAGTTTAAATCAGATTCGATCGAAAATAGATCAGTTATCGGATTATCAACCATTTTTTATGATCATTTAACAAGGATGAGGGATTCAATGAGCAGAAACATACGCGTTGAGGCACTCGATCAGATTCCCCTTGAACAGCAGCAGATAGAGCTGGTCGAGCGGAAGGGGATCGGTCACCCGGACAGTCTGGCAGACGGAATTGCAGAGTCGATCAGTCAGGCACTCTGCAAAGCATATATGGAAGAATGTGGCGTCTACCTCCATCACAACACCGATCAGGGCGAGATCGTGGCCGGGGAATCGAAGCCAAAGTACGGCGGCGGCAGTATCATCAAGCCGATCTTTGTGCTGCTCGACGGCAGGGCGACCAAACAGTTCGATGGGATTACATTTCCAACCGATGCGATCGCAATCGAGGCCGCACGGAATTACCTGCGTTCGACGCTGGCCGAACTGAACCTCGAACGCGACCTCATCGTGGACTGCAGACTCGGCGTCGGATCCACCGACCTCCGCGATGTCTTCCGCCCCTGTGACAGCAAGATCCCCCGCGCCAACGACACCTCGTTCGGGGTCGGGCATGCTGCGTTCTCAGAGACAGAGAGCATCGTGAAGGGGGTCAGCGACTATATCGACGGGGATCTCCGCAAGAAGTACCCGATGGTCGGTCGGGATGTGAAGGTGATGGGGCTCCGGCAGAAGGATGATATCACCCTCACGATTGGCTGCGCGATGGTGGACCGATACTGCGCCGGACTCGCTGAATACCTTGAAATGAAGGAGATTATGAAAGATGCAGTCCAGAAGGTCGCAAAGACCTACACTGCCCGCCCAGTCCAGGTACATATCAACACCGCCGATGACATCGACAATGGCTCGGTCTTCCTGACCGTGACCGGCACCTCTGCGGAGATGGGCGATGACGGCTCTGTCGGACGTGGAAACCGGTGCAATGGTCTGATCACGCCGAACCGCCCTATGTCGATGGAAGCGACCAGCGGCAAGAACCCGATCAACCATATCGGAAAGATCTACAACCTGCTCTCCACCCAGATTGCACGCGAATGCGTGAAGAAGGTCGACGGGATCGAGGAGATCTACATCCGGCTGCTCTCGCAGATCGGTATACCGATCGACCACCCCCTGGTGGCCAGCGCCCAGGTGCTGCCTTCCTGCGGGGCTGATTTCGTCTCGATCAGCCGGGACGTCGAAGGAATCATCGAAGAACAGCTTGCAGATATCACCTGCGTCACTGAGAAGGTCATACGTGGCGAACTCGACACCTTCTGATCTGATCAGGCTGGCTGTCCCGAATAAAGGGAGGATCTCGGTCCCGATCATGGACCTGCTCGAGAAGAGCGGGCTCCACCTGGCCGAATCGGGCGAGCGGAAGCTGATCATCAAGACCCTCGATCCGGGGGTCGAGATTCTCTTCGCCCGGCCGATCGATATCCCGGCCTATGTTGAAAACGGAGCTGCTGACCTCGGAATCACCGGGCATGATATGGTCAGGGAGCGGAAGGCGGCCGTCGACGAAGTGCTGGACCTTCAATTCGGAAAGGCCAGGCTGGTACTGGCGGTGATGGAGGATTCACCAATTCATCAGGTGGCAGATCTGAAAGGAGCACGGATCGCCACTGAATTTCCGATCATAACCGAGACCTTCTTTGCAGAACAGGGGATAGCGGTCACGATCGTCCCCGTCGCCGGCGCCTGTGAACTGACCCCGCACCTGGGGGTCGCCGATGCGATCGTGGACCTGACCAGTTCCGGAACCACGATGAAGACCAACAATCTTCGGATCATCGAGGAGATCCTCGTCACCAGCACGCAGGTGATCGCAAACAGGACGGCACGGCAGCAGAAGGCTGATAAGATCAACGAGGTACTGCTGGCCCTCGAGAGCGTAATCCGGGCCAGGGGGCAGTGCTACCTGATGATGAATGTCCAGCGTTCTTCACTCGCGGACGTAAAAAAGACACTGCCGGGACTCTCCGGGCCCACGGTGATGGAGGTCGCCTCATCCGAGGACCTGGTCGCGGTCCATGCGGTCGTCGACGAGCACTGTGTCTACCAGTTGATCAACCAGTTGAAACTGGCTGGCGCCAGGGATATCCTGGTGATGGCCATCGAGCGGATGATCCGCTGAGGTGACCATGAAGGTCTATCCTGCAGTGGATATCCTCGGGGGCAGATGTGTGCAACTGGTGCAGGGAAAGCGGGAGAGCGCCACCGATTTTGGCGATCCGCTTGCCTGTGCCACCCGGTGGCTTGAAGAGGGGGCGACAGCTCTTCATGTGATCAACCTCGACGGAGCCTTTGGAAAGGCACAGGCGAATGCCGCCCTGATCAGGGAACTGGTCGACGAGACCGGGGTCGAAGTCCAGCTCGGGGGCGGGATCAGGTCCATTGCAGATGCAACAGCATGGCTTGAGACTGGGGTCGACCGGATCATCATCGGTACCCTGGCCACCGAGCATCCAGAGGTGCTCGGGACGCTGGCCGGTGAATATGGGAGTGCACGGATTATGGCCGGGGTCGACGCAAGAGATGGGCAGATTGCTGTTGAAGGATGGCAGCAGACACGAGGGAATTTTTGCACCTGGGCGACCAGGTTTGAGGAACTGGGTGCAGGTTCACTGCTCTATACCAACGTCGATGTCGAAGGACTCCAGCAGGGGATCATGATTGAACCGGTCAGGGAACTGATCAGTTCGGTCTCGATCCCGGTGGTCGTGGCCGGTGGCGTCTCATCACCTGCTGACCTGCAGGGACTGCACCGGGCAGGGGCTGCCGGGGCAGTGCTCGGATCCGCACTGTACAGCGGAAAGATAACACTTGGAGAGGCACTGAGGGCGATTTTATGAGAGAGGGCACTGTGGAACGAAGAACAGCAGAGACGGATATCGCACTGAAGATAACGCTCGACCAGGCCGGCCCTCACCAGATCAGCATCAACACCGGGATCCCGTTCTTTGACCACATGCTGCATGCGATGAGCAGGCATGGGGGGTTCGATCTCGCCATCACGGCCATCGGAGACCTTACGGTCGACAGCCATCACACCATCGAAGATATTGGAATTGTGCTCGGGACAGCACTCCACCAGGCACTCGGTGACGGGAGAGGGATCAGACGGTTCGGTCACGCGATCATTCCAATGGACGAAGCGCTCGCCGAGGTGGTGCTCGACTGCGGTGGACGCGGGTACCTGGTCTTCAAGGGCACCTTTGGAAACAGTACAGTCGGAGGGATCGATACCTCGCTCTTCGAGCACTTCTTCTACTCACTGTGCATAAAAGCCGGAATCACTGCTCATATCAGATTCTCAGGACAGAACGATCATCACACCGCTGAAGCGATCTTCAAAGCATTCGGCATCGCACTCAGCCAGGCCCTGAGAACAGTTTCGGGATCAGATCAGGTCCCAAGCACCAAAGGTACCCTGTAGATACCAGAAAACTCCCACTTTTCAGTTTGTGGGTAAGAAGAAAGAGAAATGGGTTTACGCGGACTTTGCCGCGAGTTCAACATCCTCTTCCTTGATCGTCTTCCTGCCAGCGTGCTGAGCGAGCCTGTTGGCTTCCTTGGTCAGGTTTGCAATGTATGCTTCTGCCTTGGCAACAATTGCGCCTGCTGCGTCGCTACCGACACGTTCAGCACCGCTCTTCTTTGCAATACGTACAACTGCTGCAATAGGTAAATCTGCCATGATACTTCTCAACCTCAAAGAGAAGTGTATCAATTAACATTTAAACATTTCGAGTTGAATCCAGTAATTCATCCTCCGATCCCTCATTCAGAGTGACTCCTCCGTTCTCATTGGGGATTAAGACAGATTAGGGAGCATACCCAAAAATATCGAAAATTTACCTTTAGATTAAGGATAAGTCGATGAAAAAGGGGTATTTACCAATCAAACATCGATATGGCAAGCAATAGCGCATTGGTATAATCTGGAGAGGCGCGCGAAGTATCTATGAAAATTTTACCGATATTTACCACCGGCGCACCATGCCCTTTTCCTCCTCCCAGGAAGGAAAGCGTCCGAAATATCAGGTTTCCGGCGATACCGTCGGGAGCGATCACCACACCACATGATTCTACGGCGTCCTCGATCCTGATCTCATAATGAACAGCACCCCCGACTTTTGCCACCAGTTCTCCTGCTGCGAGGCTCTGGTCGACGATCGGATGGCGTCCCACATCACCATATCGACCGCCGGATAGAACTGCCACTTTAGAGGAGAGGCCAAACCGCTCAGCAATCATCCTTGCCTGTTCCACGAGAGCCACCCGCTGTGCAATCGTCCATCCCTCATCAACCCCCACCGGAGCGAGAAGAAACTTCTGACCGGAAACCGTCTCAAGAAGTGCGATCCTTTCCAGATGATCGACCTGCATCGCAGTACGGAGAAGACTCAATGTAGCGCTGGCCGGGAGAGACCCCCGGACTGCAGCATCAATGACGCCGTCTTTGAGATCATTTATGAGAGCGCACTCGGGGGTGGTAGAGCGTGCCACCCGGTACAGCGGGGATGAAGGGAGATCTGCGGAGGTATAACATACCACCTCGGCAGCCCCGTTCAATGCCCTGATACTGGCGATCACCTTCTGCTGATCCTGGGCCACCCCAATCCCGATGATCATCAGACACCTACCGGGGAGTCAGCCGCATGATACCATCGGCTGCAAAATCAAAGACCGTGACCGTCTCGTCAGCACCGACCAGGGTGAGGGATCTGCTTGCGTTGACCTCACCGATCGAACAGGCGGTCATCCCAACCGCGGAGAAACGCCTGCACACCTCCTCAACGTGTTCAGGTCGTACAGCCAGCACGAATCCCATCCCGGGGTACATCCGCACCCAGTGTTCAAAGGAGATATTGAACTTCTCCAGGTCAGGACAGGGTATCGCTTCCACCCGGATCTCGGCTCCCGTGCCACTCACCTCGAGCATCATCCCGAGCGAGCCAATGACTCCGGGGTTCGAGATGTCCTTGCCTGCAGTCACCAGATGTGCCTCTGCCAGTTCCTGGAGCAGGTTGATCTGCGCCCTGACATAGGCCGACGTCTTCATCGTCACCGAGTCCCAATTCAGCGCGCACGAGGGATGAACCCGCCCGTCGAGGTCGATAGCCATGATCACATGGTCACCGGGCGCAGCCGTATGGCTGTAGATCACCGAATCGAGTTGTGCGATCCCGAGGATCGAGAGATCGATCACACTGTACGGCGTGTCTGGATGGAGATGACCGCCAACGATCGGGACACCGAACTGGTGGGATGCATCCCGCATCCCCCGGATCACCTGGTCACAGATCTCACGGTCGGCGATCGAGAAGACATCCACCATCGCGAGGGGTCTACCGCCCATCGCTGCTATATCGTGGATATTAACCAGCACAGCACAGTACCCAGCCCAGTACGGGTCGACCTCCATCAGCCTGCTCCAGATCCCATCGGCTGCCAGGAGCAGGGCGTTCTGATCCTGCCTGATCACCGCTGCATCCTCACCAAACGATGCTACGACCTGCGGCGCATCGATCTGGAAAGCCTTGACCATTCCTCCGATCTCATGCTTCCGCTTCACACCCTCGTACTCTCTGACGGCTTCTGCGATCTTCGCTGTGGAAGGGGTAATTACCACGATAGTACCAACATCCTTGAGTCTCTTAAGGTATGTTGTCTCATCAGACATAATTAATTTGATTATCGAACGAAGTATGGGTATGGACTGGACAGAGAAGTACCGCCCCGAGCATATCCGGGATTTGACCGGGAATGCTCCTGCAATACGGCAGATGGTGGATTGGGCTGCTTCCTGGTCGAAGAACAGTAAACCGCTGCTGTTGTATGGAAAGCCCGGGACCGGGAAGACCTCAAGCGCCTACGCGCTGGCCAATGACATGCACTGGGATATGATCGAGTTGAATGCCAGTGATCAGCGGACCAAGGGGGCTATCGACCGGATTGCAGGGCAGGGAAGTACCACAGGAAGCCTGACAGGGGCCACGCACAAACTGATCCTGCTCGATGAGGCCGATAACCTTCAGGGGACCGCCGACCGCGGCGGGGCGCGGGCGATCGTCGACCTGATCAGGCAGTCCTTTCAACCATTAATCTTGATAGCAAACGACATCTACGCCCTTCCCACAGAGATCAAGACCCGGTGTGAACTGGTTCAGTTCAAGGCCCTGCAGGCGCGCTCGATTGTGCCAAGGCTCAGGTTCATCTGTGCATCCGAAGGGATCACCTGTGCTGACCAGGCCCTCCACGAGATCGCAGGGAGCACCCGTGGCGATCTTCGCGCCGCAGTCAATGCCCTGTATGCGACCGCTATCGGAAGGGATCATCTCGACAGCGCATCGATACATACCTCACAGAAGGATGAACGGTCGACGATCTTCGATCTGATCACAGCCGTCTTCTCGGGTCAGCCTGACTACCGGCTGCTGCAGCAGTCCTATGCCGTCGATGATAAGCCTGACGCGATCCTGCAGTGGCTCGAAGCCAACCTGCACCATCTCCCGGATCAGACCTCGATCGCTGCGGCTTACAGGTCCCTTGCAGATGCAGACCGCTTTATTGGAGACACCTATCGGCGCCAGCATTACACCCTCTGGCGATATGCCACCGCTGCGATGCTCTTTGGAACCGCGGCCGCTGCGGACGGGAGAGGAATCCACGCGCAGATCCAATCCCCTCAGCGATGGAAACGGATGAGCACTGCCAAGAGACAGAAAGGAACCCGGCAGAACCTGATGAAAAAGTTCTCTGTACTGCTCCATGTTTCAGAGCAGACCCTCCGGGAGTGGTACCTGGACCAGATGGGACCACTGGTGGAAGAGGAACCGGAGCGCTATGTCAGAGAACTGGCCCTGGATGCTGATCAATTGAACTTCTTCCTTCATGACAAAGCCAGGTCGACCGGGATCGTCAGTTCTGTAATAAAGGAGCAGCAGAAAGAACAAAAAGGGCGCGAAAAGAAGGAGAAAAAACCAAAAATGCGGATGGATACAGAGGGAGAGAAGAAACCTGAAGAGCGGAAGGTCTCAGTCCACCAGGCTACCCTGTTTTGAAGATACCCAGTACTGGTGAAGGCGCACCCCACAGTTGATCTGGATCCCGCCATCCAGATACACTTCATCCCCCAGGTGATAGACGATCAAAGAGGCATCCAGTTCTGTGGCGAGCGCAATAAGCGAGGGTATCATCTCGACCCCGGGCCTGATTGCATAGATCAGGTCAGCACCCCGGTAGAGTGAGAGGTCCGGTCTGAAGATGTCATCAAGCGCGAAGTTGATACCTGCCGGAGGATCGAGGGGTCGAATATCCCTGCACCGGACTCTGACGCCGGCGTCACGGATTACCTCTGCCGCGACCGTGTTCTGCCCTATCCCGACCTCGACCACGTCCCCATATCGTGCTCCGATGTAAGCACCGATCGAGCGCTCAATATGTTTATACCCATCCATCTTTAGAGATATACTGATGGGTATCAAAATATTTTGGGATGAGCGTGCTCCTGCTGGAATTCAGGCACCCGTGCAGCGGTGTATCTCGATGATCCTCCAGATGCCCGCAGAGGTCGTGATAGAAGGGGGGCTGCTGTTGAAGGGGTATGACCCGGGCCGGCGACAGTACAATGCCCGGCAACTGCTGACCTGTATCGATACCATTCGCACCTGTGCGGCAATATCAGACCTGATGCTGCTGGTCATCGCCGGAGACCTTTTTATTCCAGGATATGACTTTGTCTTTGGCCTGGCACGCCCAAATAACGGGGTGGCCGTTGTCTCAACAGCCCGTCTCGATAATGAGTATTATGGGCGCTTCGAGAACGATGACGACCTTATCGATCGGATCGCCAAGGAGGGGGCCCACGAGATCGGGCACCTGCTCGGTCTGGAACACTGCACAAACCCCGAATGCTGCATGTTCAAACCCGACACCCTCGATGAACTGGACCGGAAGAAGAAGATGCTCTGCCCCCGCTGTCAGCAGCAACTCGCGCACTGACCTGACGCCCGCCTTCGATACTGAGTTCCGATCAGACCCGAATCGGTCAGCGTCGAATACCTAACAGATAAGACAGATCAGACTTACCTGGTTTGGAGACGCTCACTAAAGAAAAACCCACTGGATACTTTGATTATTCTTTGAATAGTTTTAAAATCCTAAAATCCCCCCACCGCGTTTTTAAGAGAGCATTAAACGAATTTGGTGCGTTCATCGCAGTAATCATTAGATTGCCGCCCATCTTTCAGGACCAGTTCAATGATTTGGATCACCTACCGTCATGTATCATCAGGAAGGATGGCGCATCTCATGGACTGTATAATCAGATCGAAACAGAACCTTCGTTGAGTAACAGCAATCTCAAAAAAAAGTTAAAATCGAATGCGCCGACCGGGACTCGAACCCGGGTTTAGGCGTTGGCAACGCCTAGTGATAACCACTACACTATCGGCGCATTACCGCACTAAGTGCTTTACAAGATATGGTGTAGTTGATTAAAAACGTATCGGAATGTTCGCGGGATCCTGCAAATTAGACTGTGCACCCTTTTTTATGAGATCACGGCCGAGTCAGGGATCATGCCAGGACGGGAGTTCTTCAACCAATCGATAGAAACCATGGATCGGAGCGATTTAGACGCCCTAATCGACGAACGGGTCAGATATACGATCGCCTATGCCGACCGGCACTCGCCCTTCTATCATCACTGGTTTTTAGAGCACCGGATCAATCCTGATGAAGTCACCACGCATGAAGACCTGCTCGACCTGCCGATCATATCAGGGGTCACGATCAGGGAGCATCAACCCCCAGTGACCCCCGAGTTCGAATTCAGGAGCGTGCCCCAGGAACAGGTCTTCACGATACATGAGACCAGCGGGACCACCGGCATCCCAAAGTCACTCTTCCTGACCTGGGAAGACTGGCAACGGTATGCAGAGAAGTACGCCAGGGCCTTTGTCTCCCAGGGGGTGGGCCCGGGGGACCGGGTCGTAGTCTGCGCCTCGTACGGCATGAATGTCGGCGCAAATACCATGACGGTTGCCGCACAACGCCTGAAGTTCACCGTGATCCCTGAAGGGAGCTGCACATTCCCGACCAGGGTGATCAAAAGTTATCAACCAACTGTCATCATCGGCTCAATCTTCAAACTCCTCCACCTTGCAGAACGGATGAAGAGAGAGGGACTCGAACCTGAGGAAGCCGGGATCAAAAACCTGATCGTCGGTGGAGAGGCTTTCGCTGAAGAGGCACGACAGTATGTATCAGCACTCTGGGGATGCCCCATATACAACACCTATGGCAGCACCGAGGGGACGATGTGTGGGGAGTGCAGGCAGCAGATCGGGCTGCATGTTCCTGAAGACCTGGTCCATCTGGACCTCTATGATCCTCAAATGCAGCGATTTGTTAGGGATGGAGACCCCGGGAGAATTGTCCTGACCACCCTGCTCCCGGTCGGAAAAAATGCCGGCACCCTCCTGATCAACTATGACACTGAGGACACCACAGTTGTTCGATCACGGGACCGATGTGCCTGCGGACGAACTCACCTCAGAATTGATCCCCCTATGCGTGAGGCTGAGAGAAAATGGGTCGGTGGAACCAGCCTTAATAGGGTGGATATCGAGCAGGGGGTCTTTCAGCCTGAGAATATGCTGGACCTGACCGGAGAATATGAGGCATTTCTCTATGAGGGCGGCGATCAGGGAGAGACTGTGCTGCGCGTGAGCATGGAATGCAGAGACCCGGCCACAGCAGATAAGAGCGGGATCAGGGAGCGATTCCTTGCCACCCTCCTCACTGGAAGAACCACCCTCAAAGAGGCCATGGATGACAAACAGGTTTCGGTCATCTTCAATTTCACTTCGCCGGGGGGGCTTGAACTCGCCAGTCTGAAAGGGAGACCACGCAGGTTCGTCGACCGGCGATGAAGACATCTAGGAGAGAGATAGAAAATACAGAAAATTTACCCCTTATTTTTGAAGAAGAGTGAGTATTTGCTATTAATTATTTGAGTCTCCCCGAATCATCCATGAGGAAAATAGGTATATTTAAGTGGTACAATCTGAAATATTAATAGATATCTCCAAAGGCGATTCACTGAGAGAACTATAAGATGAATACGAAAAACTCTTTTTGACAGATCGCACATGGTCACACTTCTCTATATCGATGACGAGCCAGCCCTGCTTTCACTGGGAAAGGCTTTCCTTGAGAGGCAGGGGGAAATGCATGTAGAGACCGTGCAGGAACCAGAACGAGCACTCGATTTGCTTGCTGCCCGTCATTACGATGCGGTCGTCTCTGATTATCAGATGCCTGGAATGAATGGGATCGATCTGTTGATTGCAATCAGAAAGCGATACAACAAACTCCCCTTTATCCTCTTCACTGGGAAAGGACGTGAAGATGTGGTGATAGAAGCACTGAACAACGGTGCAAACTACTACCTTCAGAAAGGAGGGTCCCCCCGGGCCCAGTTCGCCGAACTTGCAAACATGTTAAACCGGGCAGTGGAACAGAGCAAGGCTGATGAACGTCTTGCTCGACTGAACCGTGCCCTCCGGATGATCAGCGCATGCAACGCAGAACTGGTCAGGGCGACCGATGAAAGGCAGCTCCTGGAGACGATCTGCAGGGTGATCGTTGAAGAGGGGGGTTATCACTTCGTCTGGGTCGGCTATCGGGAGGGGGATGAACTCCCGCTTCTCGAGGTCAGCCGAGCCGGGGATGACAGCGGGTACCTCGATACCTGCAGATCCAGCGGGAA
Organism: Methanosphaerula subterraneus; assembly: GCF_052055875.1. Classification (GTDB taxonomy): domain Archaea; phylum Halobacteriota; class Methanomicrobia; order Methanomicrobiales; family Methanospirillaceae; genus Methanosphaerula; species Methanosphaerula subterraneus. The sequence continues at coordinate 214,660 of NZ_CP170508.1, read as the reverse complement.
GGAGTCTGACTTACAATGTCTGGACACAATGACTGCGCTCAGTACAGGAATGCCTGCAGTCTCGAGAGAGAAACCTGCAAAGGATGAAATCGTCCTGAATAAATATGCGCTTATGCACGGGTTTGCTGCCTCGATTTCAGTCCCACTCGACTCCGGACAGGGGGAGCCGGGTGTCCTGAAGATCTATTCAGACCAACCGGATGCATTCGATCAGGAAGAGGTGGCCCTGCTGATTCAGCTGGCTGCAGATCTCAGTTATGGGCTCAGTGCACTCCAGGGGGATGCGGAGCGAAAGAAGGCTGAGCGGCTTGCATGGGAGATGGAGGACCAGTACAGGATCATCTTTGAGAACAGTGGCACAGCGATGCTCATTATCGAAGAAGATAAGACCATTGCACTGGTGAACACTGGTTTCTCCTCACTATCTGGCTTTTCAAAAGAAGAGATTGAAGGTAAAAAAAAGTGGACCGAGTTCTTTGAAGCGAAAGACCAGAAGAAGATGGTACAGTACCACGACCTGAGAAGAATACCGGGCAAAAATGCTCCATGGACGTATGAATCAAGGTTCATCACAGCCAATGGCGAGGTCAGGACTGTGATATTGACCGTCGGGGTGATCTCCCATTCCAAGCGGAGCGTGGCCTCTCTGATCGATATCACGGAACAGAAGATGGCACAACAGGCACTCCTTGAGCGCGAAAACTGGTATCGTGCAATGGTCAATGAACAGACCGAGTTCATCTGCAGATTCCTCCCGGACAGTACCTTCACCTTCGTCAATGAGGCTTATTGCACCTACTTCAACAGGACCTATGAGCAGATCATCGGTCATACCTTCATCCCGATTCTGTATAAAGATGACATCCAGAAGGTACGGAATTTCTTTAAATCGCTCACCCCGGAGCATCCAGTAGGAACCATCGAGAACAGATGCGTGATGCCATCAGGAGAGGTGCGCTGGCAGCAATGGAGCGACCGCGCCATCTTTGATGACTCCGGGAATGTGCTCGAATATCAGTCTGTCGGACGTGACATAACCGAACAGAAACAGGCTGAATCTGCTTTACAACTGGCAAACAGAAAGATGGCCCTGCTGGCCAGGATATCCCGTCATGATGTGTTGAATCAACTGACCGCCATTCAGGGATATATCACGCTCGCCCAGGAGATCTCTCCAGCCCCTGCAGTCCTCGAGCCGCTGGCTCAGGCAGAGATCGGATGCTGGAACATCAGAGAACAACTAGAGTTCACCAGGGATTATCAGGAGATGGGAACCAGGCGACCGGGATTTATGAACGTGCAGGAGAGTCTGATGAGAGGGATAGCCCAGATCGATGTCAGAGACCTCTCATTCATTCTATCCCTCGGAGATCTGGAGATCTATACAGATCCTCTTCTCGATCGGGTCTTCTACAATCTCGTTGAAAATTCGATCAGACACGGTCATCATGTGACCATGATCAGCATCAGCGCACAACAGAGTGAACACGGATTGAGGATCGTCTACGAGGATAACGGCTGTGGCGTCCCTGAAAACCTGAAAGAACAGATATTTGTCCATGGATTCGGAAAAAATACCGGTCTTGGTCTCTTTCTGATCCGAGAGATCCTCGGGATGACCGGTATTATGATCCGTGAGAATGGTGAACCAGACTGTGGGGTCAGGTTTGAGATCATCCTTCCGGACGGCTGTTTTAAAAACGGAATAAATGGATCTCTTCAGTGAACAGAAAACAGAATTTTCCTATTCAGACCTCATGTTCACTGGGATATTTTTATCGCATCGATCGAAGATGGACCGTTGAAGTTCAAACGGAGCATATGCTGGCCCGCCGGAAGCCAGATCTGCCTGGTTATCCAGGTGAAGGAAGAGAGAGACCTGGTATCCGGCACCTGGACAGCGCTCAGGTTAGAACCATCGATCTGAAGATCAATTATTGATCCAGATGTATTGGCAGCAACTCTAAAGCCGGCTTTATACACCCCGCTCTCCGGGACGGACACAGGGTACCTGAGCCACTCCCCTGTTTCGACTGCAGTGACGCTGTTGCTTCCATCTACAGGATTATAGACAATATCCACCCCCTCATCCCGATAGGACTCCCCGAGGTTTTCAGGTGTAGTGTCATGGTATGCAACCATCTCTCCACCTGCATCAAAATCCTCTGCCTGGATCTGACCTGGAAGCGACTGAGGTTGACCGGGGGTTACAGAAGGAGTCGGTTTGACGAGAGGCGTTTCTGATGGAGAGGCTACAGGCGTCTCCAGGATCGGGGCGGTTGTACCGGTAGTTGTCGGAGAGACAGGAACCTTCGTTTCGACTGCATCGAATTGAAGATGATCGACATCCTGTCGTCCGGTAAATGACAGTTTCAGCAGATGCACCCCTGCAGGCAGAGTTACCGTCCGCTGGACCGTTCCAAAGCGGTCCGAGGATCCGGTATTCGGCAATGAGACCATCGTCAATTCGGTATCATCGATGGAGAGCGTACATGTCGATCCCGAATTGATCGAACAGCCGGTGAACGTGACGGTATAATCTCCTGCCTGGGGGATGACAGCCGTATAGGTGAGCCACTCTCCATCCCTGATCCAGCAGACCTTATAGCCACCTGTTGTGCGGATCGGCTCGATGTCGACGCCATCATTCCTGTAGACCGCTCCTTCGTTCCAGGGAGTGGTGTCATGGTATCCGACCAGCTCGCCTCCAAGGTTATAGTCCTCCGCCTCGATAACCGTAGGAAGCGTGTGATTCACGTAAGGGGCCGGATAACTTCGTTGAAGGGACACATTCACCTGTTGAGTCTGTCCTGATTTTATCACGGTTGTCAGTTGCCGGGTCTGGTATCCGCTCTTTGCGATATCAAGATGGTGAGTACCAGGACGCAGGGAAGGGATCGTCAGGGGAGTCATGCCGGCCAGCACGTTATCGAGGAAGACCGAGGCGCCCGAAGGGATGGACTCGAGGGCAAGCCTGCCGTCGAGCACTCCCTGCTCTGCAGGGATATCGGGGGTGATCTCAAAGAAATCGATGTTCTGACGATCTCCAACGAAGGTCAGCCTGATCATATGCCTCCCGGCAGAGAACGTTACCGGAAGGGTGACATTGGTGTACTGATTGAAGAGACCGGTCTTTGGGATGATCACGGTCCCTGCCCCCTGGCCGTCGACATTGACCACAATCTGGTCCCCGGCGACAGGCGTGGCGGTCCGGATCAGCATCTCATAATCGCCGGCATCGGGAACCTCAAGTGTGTACTGCAGCCACTCCCCATTCCGGATCCATCCGACATTGAAACCTCCGGCCTCTGTGGTCTGTTCGATGTCCACGTCATCATTCCGGTACACTCTCCCGGAATTTCCATCGGAAATGTCGTAATACGAGACGTTCTCCCCTCCATAGTCATAGTCCTCTGCCTCAACCCTGCAGGGGACGGTATGGGTGGTATAGGGTCCCACGGTCAGCACCGGTTGAGGAGAGGAACCATAGGCCATATCGATGGACTCCCATTCAGTTGCAGGGATCGATCTCGAGGAGGTGAACGCTGCATCGTAATCGATGTCCATCTTCACCCGGAAGAGGCCGTTCGGTCGGTTTCCAAGGGCAGTTCCCCAGGAGTTGAGCATGATCCAGTACCGGTTGTTCGGATCGGTATCCTGGTACCCGACACAGAGGACCGCGTGGCTCCCTCCGCTCCAGGACTCCCAGGCCACTCCATCATAGAGGCCCGGATTCCAGACCGCCGATTGGTTCCCTTCAAGCCAGAATCGATTGAAATCGTTCCACGCTCTTTCGTTCGGAAGTCGGAACGCGAAATAGACCCCCCGGTTACTGTCCAGAACGGTCTTGATATTTGCAATGGCCGCTTCAGTTCCGACATCGCGGGTTGGAATCTTCTGCTCCTGGATCGATGTTATCGGGTAGTTCGGGTCAGTCGCGATATCCGAAGCCCTCACCCAGGCACGGCTGTTGTCATTGCACCAGTAGGTATTGTCCTGGAACGAGGCGTTGGGATTGGATGCAGGAACTGCAATCTTCTGCTGCTGATAAAAACCAACAAAATCCGCCAGGGTCCCGCCATTGCCGGCCCAGTTCGGCCCTGATCCGCCATGATAGGTGGAGTCGAAGTACTGGATCGACAGGGGATCCCGAATCCCGTCCTCCACCTGATGCGTTATCTCCATCAGGCCGGTACCGACCCAGACCCAGCAGTTGCCAGTCGGATTCTGATCCCGCTGAACAGCATTATAATCCAGGTATGGAAGGAGATCTTTGGTTCTGCTGAACCCGAGGCGTGCCTTGAGGAGGCCAGCGGCGCCGAGAGGAGCCGTGGGTGCAGCATCATACTGATCGATCTGACGATTCAGCGTCGAATCGTTCAGATGCATAATCGGGAGCTGCATCGAAGTGGAGGAGAGATTAACCTCAGCAGATGCCCCACCCACTACTACACCAAGCAGCAGGAATACGATCATACACACAAGAATACCATTATGCGGCCTGTCGAAACACCGTTTCATCCCCTACCCCTCTCAAAATTTACTATCTGCCACACCTATTAATCCCCCAATCCCCTCACCATTCCAGGTGCCGTCATGCGACGGCAGATGTGCTTTTGTGACCGGGCACAGCGTGTGAAGGAGCCATCTGTCCCGAAATTGCGAACAAAGCATATATTTCCACAGATACTGCATTTTAATGCCATTACTCTGGCAATGCAGATCCAGATGTTTAATTGATACCTAATGCAACTATCCAGCGCATAAAGTTTTTGCTCCAGACAATCAGGATGATCATGTTCAGAAGGGAGGGAGGTTTATTTCCTCAGGGTCTTGCATAAATGTACTGATGATATTATGCTGATTTACGATACCGCAACCAGCCCATACAAGCGGGTCATGGACAATTCACTCCTCTGTGAATTGTTACATCCAGAGAAGATCCAGACGGATATTAAGATCAGGTACAGTTTAGCCCATGCGTTCGTATTAAAAGGCGAGTCGACACTGCCCCATCTCCTGCAGAACAGTGTTGAGATCTACTATATAATTCAAGGAAGGGGACTGATGCATATCGATGAACAGGCTGAAATTGTCGGCGCAGGACAGGCAGTGGTTATCCCGGCAGGGTCCGTCCAGTACATCAGCAACACCGGAGAAGATGATCTCGAGTTCCTTGCGATCGTAGACCCGATGTGGAATGCGACTGATGAGATCTGCATTCGCTGAAAGATGGTGATGATACAAACAGGTGACCGGCTACACCCCCTCATCGCGCTGGCATCCCGATTCATCGCATCTAAAATCAGGTCTTCATGCTTAACCCCATACATTAAAAAGGGGTCGGACTCCAGTACAGAAGGCATAAATTGTCTGAAGATCTCCCTCCATTAGAGCAGTACCCAATACCCGAAAAGAGGGACGATAAACGCAGTACATATCCTCCAGATACCGGAGTCTTCAGAACCGTCACTTCACTTGTTTATGCAGGCTATTATCTACCTTTTGGGACCGGAACCGGTCCTGTTGAGATGATCAGACATGGATAACCAGCAACAGCAGCACTGCTGCATTCAAAACCAAACTGGACAGGGACCAGAACTGGTCCATATCGACTGTGTCAGCCATATCTACCCGGATGGGTCTGTCGGAATCCACCAGATGTGTTTTCGTGTTTATCAGCATGAGATCGTTGCACTCTGTGGGGCCAACGGTGCCGGAAAATCAACCCTGATTGAACACCTGAACGGACTGCTCGAACCTGCCGAAGGCAGGGTGCAGATTAAGGGAGAGATGGTCACCCAGGAGATGAAAAAGTCACTCTGGAAGACCGTTGGACTCGTATTCCAGCGTGCAGAGGACCAACTCTTTGCTCCAACCGTCCTCGATGACGTGATGTTTGGACCGATGAACCTTGGGATGTCCCCAGAGGAGGCACGTGCCGAGGCGATTCGAGCGCTGACTGCAGTCGGGGCACGTGACCTTGCCGAGAAGATACCTGCCTATCTGAGCGGGGGGCAGAAACGGCTTGCCGCTATCGCAGGGGTGCTGGCCATGAAGCCGGCTGTGATTGCAATGGACGAACCGATGTCAGACCTTGACCCGTCTCATGCTGATACTGTTGAGAAGATCATCTGTGAGTTGCGTGACCAGTTCAACATCAGTATTGTGATCTCGACCCATGACCTCGACCTGGCTGCCAGGATTGCAGACCGGGTCTGCATTGTCAAGGCAGGATCGGTGATCGCGGAGGGAACTCCAGAGGAGATCTTTTATAATCAGCCCCTGTTGGCCGAAGCTTCGCTGGTTGAACCCCAGGTTGTGGCGTTGTATCGGGCCTACTGCCAGAGAAAAGGAGTTTTGCCGGACCAGCACCCGATCACCCCAAAAGATCTACTCGGAGCGATCACCTCAAACTGAAAAACAGAGGAAGTGGACCATCCCGGTTCGCATCAAAAAGGGTAACAAGGGTCATCAGAGGTTCTATCTCCGTAGACCACTGATGATCAGCCAGAGCCCCAGGAAGATCACGAGGATCGCACTCAGATATGGATAGATCATCGCCGGGAACCAGAGAAGCCCTGCACCATAGATGAGGAACAGGACGCCGATCAGCACCATCAGATAAGACGAGGTTGCCGGGTGGTTCTGACCCTCATCCTTCCCTGCCCATTCACGGTACAGGCCGCTGAGGATGAAGCCGGCACCAAGGCCAATCAATACCCCTATATCAGCACGTCCAAAGACCATGCCGACTCCAAGCCCAATCAGAATTCCGCCTGGAACGAAGAATCCATATCTCTTATGTCGACGCTCAACCAAGAACAATCACCCTGCAGTTCTATGGCCTATGATGATAATAGAATCTTATCATTCTCTTTTTGGAGGGGAAATGACCCCAGGATATCAAAAAATGAGAATATCTATTGCGTTGCACGATGAGTGGTGTACATGCAATCGTGGAGACGTTCCGGAGTTATTCTGATCATCGCCCTGGCCATTGTGGGCATAGTGCTGCTGACTGGTGCATCCTTTCAGAAGGGGATCCTGGGTGCTTCCACCCCAGATGACACCCTGTACCAGTATTCAACGATCGATGCGCTGATGCTGGGGCTCTATGACGGAGGAGTGACGATGCAAAACCTGACCACCCGGGGAGATTTTGGTATCGGAACCTTCGATCGCCTGGATGGTGAGATGATTGTGCTGGATGGAATGGTCTACCAGGCCAGGGCAGACGGAACTGTCAGTCAGGCTGCACCTGCACACACCACCCCATTTGCAGCGGTCGCCTTCTTCGATACAGACCGATCATATCAACTCAACCGATATGACAACCTCTCATCCCTGACCTCAACCATCGATACGCTCCTTCCCGGGGAGAACCACTTCTCTCTGATCAGGATCGACGGCACATTTCCGGCCGTGAAGGTCAGGAGCGTGCCGGCTCAACAGACGCCGTATCCAAAACTGGAAGATGCTGTAAAAGAGCAGAAGGTGTATACCCTCTCCAATATCACCGGCACGGTGGTAGGGGTCTGGTCCCCGGCATTTGTGCAGGGAATAAACGTCCCAGGGTATCACCTCCACTTTATCAGTGCTGATCGAAAGAGTGGCGGTCATCTCCTCGATATATCAACCGATCGAGCCACGCTCTCACTCGATGAGGTAGCAGGATTGAAAATGGATCTTCCAACCACCGGAGACTTTCTCACCGCGGATTTTTCAGGCAACCAATCAGCAGCCCTTGGAGTCGTGGAGAAGGGGACAGCACCGGCCAGATGATGAAGAACCTTGAGAAGAGGGAAGAGGTCAACGATAAAACAAGGAGGTCGCCAGGAAAAAGACAGGTTCTTCAGAAAGAGAGTCAGGGGAGATCCCAGGGACGATCAGAACCTCATTGGAACAGAAAACCTCTTTTTTTGGCACAGACCCAGTCTTTAAATTTCAATCTGGAGTATGCTGTACCCTATGGAGGTAAATCTGAAACGGTACGGACTGTACCTGATCCGATGGCAGTTGAGCACTCCCATTCTGGCAGGTGTACTGATGGTCCTTTCATCGATGAGCGCCCTGGTCGCGACCGTGATTGCGAATCTGATCGGCGGACTGATCTTCTTCTGGGTCGACCGGTTCATCTTCACCTCCAACACCCTTGAGGCACAGTGGGAGGTGCGGGATACAATCAGGTGCGTGGACTGTGGAACCATCGCCCGCGGGTACAGGCTGGTGAAGACCGGTTCTTATGACCGTTCAGAGGACCGTGAACCCGAGTTCAGATGCGAAGCCTGTTCAGAAAGGAAATCTGAGGAACTCAGGGAGCGGGGCGTAAAACACTAAAAATAGGGGACGTTAGCCAAGCTCGAATGTCGAAACCCCGTAGATCTCATCGAGGGGAAGGGCAGGGATGGACCGGGTGTACATGCGCGCTGTACCAAAGACCGGGACCATCTGGTGGGCTGATGCGAGGCTGACAGCCTGGCTGTTCGGTTCGGGAACATCGAGGAAGATCTCTTCACCTGGCACCGACGCGGCGAGCCCGTTGAAGAGGTCTTCTGCCACAGCAGCAGAGTCGGCAAAGAGTGGGCCGATCTTATGTCCGACTCTGCACTGCCTGATGACCCCATATCCTCTCATTCCACCCTTATCGACTGCTGCCAGTGCGGTGGCATCCTGCTGCAAAAGGAAGTACTGAAGGAACCGGGAGCGGGGAGCCGGGAAGTGAGCAGCATCATAGGCGACGACATCGTCGAACGGGACCTGATCGATGGGAACAAGGGTGGATGGTGCTGATCCGCCCCCAGTACCGGCGTACCTGATATTCCGATAGGCATAGATGAATCCGACCTGCCGGTACCGATCCTGCATCGCAAAGACTCCGTCGATCCCCAAATTTACGGAACCGGCCAGGTTCAGCGCATACTGTTGCATCTGCAGCCCGAAACCCTGACCACGCAGTTTCGGGTTGAGAATATAAAGGCCACCAAATGCAAAGGCGTCGGAGTACTTAACGATCGAGAAGGTGCCTGCGAGTTCGCCATCGATCTCTGCGCCATAAAATCCGGATGGATCGGTCTGATAAAAGGTCTCTGCGTCATGCAACCCCGGGTTCCACCCTTCAGCAGCAGCCCAATCAATTGCAGTCGCAACCTCTGAACTGGTCAATGATCGAAAGGAAATATCTCGGCGTATGTTCATCACATCTCGATCGTCGACGTTGTGGCTTATCAACAATCTGATCTTATGAGATCAGAAAAAAAGATGAAAAAAAGGGGGGGGTTCAGGTCATGTTGAAGAGCAGGACAATATCATTGAAGTCGATCTGTCCGTTGTGGTTGAAGTCGAATGCGCTGATCGGTTCATTGTCGGCGATCCAGTCCATCTGGTTGAAGAAGATCACCACGTCATTGAAGTCAAGGTTTCCGTTCCCGTTCAGATCCTCGTACAGCCCGTCATGGTTGATATCCGTCGGCATCGCAGTCTGCCCGGAAACAGGGATCACTCCACTGCTCACTGGCGGTGCGACCGTGATGAAACTGGTTTTGGTGACCGTCATCGCACCTCCGCTGTTTCTGACCATCAGGCTCACCGTGTAGGTGCCGGCGGTTGTGTAGAGGTGCACCGGATTCTGTTCTGTTGAACTGCTGCCGTCCCCGAACTGCCAGAACCAGCTCCCCGGCTGATTCAGCGAGCAGTCCGAGAACCGGACCTGGAGTGGAGCAGCCCCTGCAGTGGATTCCGCGGTGAAGTCTGCGATCGGAGTCGGGAGGGTTGCGACCACACAGGCAATCTTTGACGTATTTGTCACGCCGTACTGGTTGAAGACGGCCAACTGGACGGTATAGACCCCTTCATGGGTATAGGTGTGAACCGGGTTCTGCATCGTTGAGAAGCTCCCATCGCCAAACTGCCAGTAGTACCCAAGCGCCACTCCTCCAGTTGATGTATCGGTGAAGGTGACATCAAACGGCACGGTACCGACCTGCGGGGTGGATGTGAAGTCAGCAACCGGTTTGCCTGCAAGATGGATGTAGGCATCCTTTGTGACAGAGGTGGTGCCGTACGGGCTCGTGGCTGTCAGGGTGACCGTATAGTTCCCCCCCTTCTGGTAAAGGTGCACCGGATTCTTCTCAGTAGAGGTCGTTCCGTCGCCAAAGTCCCAGTACCAGCCGGTCTGACTGTTCGGCGTGGTGTCGGTGAACCTGATGGTCACTGGCGCTATACCGGAAGTGGCATCTGCACTGAAATCGGGGTTTGCAACGATATAATCAGTCTTGGTTTCGTGATCGCTGCTCCCTGGGAAGGAGGAGGTCAGCTGGATCGAGTACACCCCGGTGACCCCGTACAGGTGTTCCGGGTTCTGGAGCATTGAGGTACTGCCGTCTCCAAAGTTCCAGAGCCACCCTGATGGTGAACCGGACGAGTGATCGGTGAACTGGATGGTCTGGCCGGCAGTGATCGTCCGCGGTGTCGCCGTGAACCCGGCAAAGACCCCTTCACCTACCGTGATGACCTGGGTGGTGGAATTTGAGCCAAACTCATTCGAAACAGTCAGCGTGACCATCTGGATCCCGTCCCCCAGATACCGGTGCTGCGGGTTCTGCAGCGTGGAGGTACTGCCGTCCCCAAAGTTCCAGGACCAGTTCGCTGGTGATCCAATGGAGAGATCCGTGAATGAGACCTGGAGAGGTGCCGACCCGGTGAGGGGGGTCGCCTGGAACTGGGCCACGGGTGGATGGGTCGCTGGCGGGGTCGGGGTGACGTTCACCGTCGGGGTGGTATTGCGCGAATCGTCGGAACTCCAACTGAGCGAATAGGTGTTGCCAGCCCCCTCCTGGTTGATGATCGGGAGGGAGGAGTCACCATAGGCGGTGATATTGAAGGATGAATCGGTGACCGGGAGCTGGTAAGCATCCTCATCATAATACCACCCGAGCATCGACTGATAGTTCAGGTTGCCATGGATATTATTCTGTGAGAAATGGTTCAGTACAATATGATTGGCAAATGCGGACCAGAGCCCCCAGAACTGATTATCACTGGTTGTACAGTCGTTCAGAGTGATATCAGAAGCGGCCTTCACAATCTTCCAGCCATAGGTCGAACCGGTGTCTGTACAGCCATTGAAGACCACGTCCTTACCACCCTGCACAAAGTACCCGGCATTTTTATTGTTCTCGGAGATACAGTTGGTCAGCACTGCATTGAAATGGACAAAGTAACCTGAGAGAAAGGTATCATGGTAGGGGTACTGCTGCGGGTTTCGCTGACCATTATCTCTGCTGACACAGTCGGTCATGGTGATCCCTTTCTTGACCGTGGGCGGGGTCTTGTCCTCGCCCGGCTCAAAGTGGAACCCTGACTCCCAGTTATCCTCTGCAAGGCAGCCGATCAGCTGGACATCATAGAGATCATTGTCCTCCTGGATATCATACCCGGTGATCCACTCAGAAGGTGAACCGCCGGCCTCACCAAATCCACAGCGAATCGCCTGACAACCGATGAACCGTATATTTCTGGTCTCCCTTGGCAGGTTGATCGCGTTCATGTGGAACCCATGGGTCACCGAATCGACGGCTTTGCAGTTGATGAAGATCACATCTTCGAGGGTGCTTCCATCTCCCCAGAGATAGAACATCCCATCATTCCTGGTCGAATACCGCTTGCCATCAAGGCCGATGCTGGTCGCAGTCACATCCTGCACGATAACCTGGCTGGCGCGGATCGTCACGGCCCCCTGTCCGCGGATGGTGAAACCCCGGAGGGTGATCCCCGGGTTTCTGATACTGATCGAGAGGTAGGAGTTGAACTGGTTGAGCATCTCGATCACCGTACTCTCCTGTCCACTCCCCAGCAACTCCGATCCTGCGGTTGGATGGATCACATCAGAACAGTGAAAGGTGCCCTCAGTCAATTGCACCGTCCCGACCTCTGCAGGCAGGGCATTGAAGGCCGCATTGATCTCCACCTGGTCATTATATCCGTCACAGATAAAATTTGCAGTCGCCTTTGATGTTGCGCTGCTGTCACTGGCGGCCACGGTCAGCGTCTGTGCCGTCACAGGACAGACCAGCAGAAGAATCAGCGCGATACATCCAAGAACAACGAAAATCCCAGTTCCCACCCTACGACGAATTTCAGTTTCATTTATCATCCAGATCCCCCTCCCCTAGTATGTTTTTCTTATCACCCGGACTCCACGGTCCCCTCCACCGATGATCCAGACCAGCAGTAATAGTGGTGGCCACGCAGTATCGGTTCAGATAAAACCATGAGAGACATGTGTTGAAGATCTTCAGACCAGTGCGCCACAAACAGAACGCTTCCCCGGCTTTCAGGGAGGATCTGCAGGTAGTCACGATATCAATAATCAAGAGTTTTAGATCACGATGATAATTATAGATATGGATTCCGGCTCTATCAGAAAAATGGAGTAACCGAAAAATTACGTATTATTCTCAAGAACCCTGGAAAAAGCCGGACATATCAGGAGAGATATCCGGGGGATGTCTCCAGGGTCAGGGTATACCGGTCCACGTCCTGGCAGGCGATGATCATGTAGAACCGGTGATGTGACGTCTGCAGAATCCTGGTCATGGTGCCGGGATAGGAGAATTGCATACCAGTGAAAATGGTACCGGTATCGGCGTCGACGAGCACCATCTGAAATTGTGCACGCTCTGGATGGGTCTGTGCAGTGACCGTACAGTTGATCTTCCAGATGGGATAGGGAACAGTGAAATTATTGGTCAGCCCACCCCGCTTCTCCGAGAGATAGGCGAAGGCTATCGTATCATTGAACCTCCACGCCGGGTCCGATGAACCGTAAATGTTCATATTATCCGGCATCTGGTATCGCGGGAACAACCAGGGGGTCTCGGTGAACGTGAGATGCTGGAGATCGGACTGCTTCCCGGTCGGGGCGGAGATCACAATCGGAAGAGGGATCGTGGGTACAGTAGTCTGGTTTTGGGTATTATTGATCGGATTCATCGTTGGAACAGGCGTCTCCGTCACCTGCAGCACCCCGAATTGAGGCGGATGGATCACCAGTGAGATGACCAGCACAATCACCACCCCTGCCACAATCGTCAGGATATCTCGTCTGTCCACATTAACTATATTGCAGAGTCTCGCTGAAATGGATTTCTATATGGTCGGATGAACCCAAATGGGTCATTGAATGATGACAGATTATGATGTGCCTGCAATATCAAGGCGATCAGATATGCCAGAGTTTATATCATCTGATCCAGATATCAGTATAATATGGAGATCCCTGGCATCAGGACATGGATCATCTACTATCTGATCTCCTTTGTTGTGCTGTTATGGGCAGTTTTTCTCTCGGTACAGGGAACGATGCTCTGGATTAGCCTGATGCTGGTGATCATTGTTGTGGGGATGAACTTCTATACACTATCAGGCGAACTGAAGAGGCATGCCGCACGAAGGGCGATGATGAAGGAGATATCCCAGTTCAATGAGATCTCTGTCGAGACGCTCCCAAAAAAGTTGCCCTGATCAGGGGGCCTTTATGAAGACCTTCTGAATGGCATTGAAGGGTACAAAGAGTGGCTCAATCTCACGCCCCAGGTACTCGGTCTTCCCCATCACATAATAGCCTCCCTGGACCAGCGCAGTATGGAAGGTCCTGGCCAGATCATTCTTCTGCCCTTCAGTGAAGTAGATCGTAACATTTCTGCAGGTGACCAGATCCAGGTACCGCGCGATGGGAATCCCGGACATCAGATCCTGTTTGCTGAACCGGATCATCGCCTTGAGATGGGGTTTTACAGCGAAGGTACCATCCCCGAGATCGGTGAAATGCCGCCGGATCTGATTATCAGTCAGTTTATTCAGGGATTTCTGACTATAGATCCCTTCCTTTGCCCGGGAGAGGATCTGTTCGTCGATATCGGTGGCATAGATCATCCCGGACAGTTCGGTCCCGGAGGACGTGAGGTCATAGAGGATCATGGCAAGCGAGTAAGCCTCCTCACCTGATGAACAGCCGGCGCACCAGATCCTGATCTTCTTCCGCTCTGAAAGCACCGAGGGGATCAGCTCGCGCCTGATCAGTTCGAACACTTCAGCATCCCGAAAGAACTCGGTCACATTGATCGTCAGTGCGTTCCGAAGTTTTTCAGATTCTTCTGGATGCGACCGCAGGTAACGGAGGTACTCCTCATGCGTGGTCGTGTTGGTCGACCGCATCCGGGAGAGGAGGCGCCGCCTGATATACGCCTCCTTGTAGTTCTCGCACTGGATATGAAGGGTCTGCTCTATCGCCTTCTTTAACGCCAGGAAATCATCCATGCCAGAACCTCTACTGGCTCACGAGCCGGCCCAGCACCTTCAGCATATCGATCCAGATGATCAGATCGGTCGTCTTTCCCCCCGCATCTTCACCCTTTGCCTTGATGATCCCTTTCACAAATCCGGAGATGTCTGATGAGGCATCATCCTTGATCTGCTCGATATCGGTCATCGGCACCTGGGTGACACTCTGGACATTGTCGACGATGATACCGACATTGACCCCCTCTGCAGCATCGGGAACGAGGACGATGATCTTCTGGTTCTGGTTAACCTCCTGTTCAGGGAGTCCCAGCAGTGTGTACAGGTTCAGAATATTGGTGATCTCCCCCCGGAGGTTGATGATCCCGGATATATACGGCGGAGAGCGGGGGATCGGGGTGATCGGGATCATCTCGACGATCTCACGTGCCAGCTGGATATCAAGCGCATATCGCTGACCAGCCATCTCAAATGCCACCACATCCACCATCGTGGTTGAAGCCTGTTTATTCTCTTTATTCTCTTCCATAGGTCTCCGCTCCTCTGTCTTCATGGGCATCTGCTGATCCGGCAGAGCAACCGCCGGCACCGGTATTTCGGGTTCAGGCATTATGTTCTGATCCGTCGCCGGCCCCACCTCTCCAGAGGAGGGAAGAGCGGGCGCTGGAGCCGGGGAATGAACAGGTGCGAGCCTGAGAGCTGCACTGTTCACGGCTCTCCGCACATCACCGAGCGGATCCTCCTCCTGGATCGCGAGTTGCGTGAAATTCTCGGTTCCAATGGTGGCAAGACCCTGCACGACCCCGGCGCTGCTCTCCTGCACCAGGGCAGAGTCCTTCACCTGGGCCGATATCTGTTCTTGTCCGGCCTGAGTAGATTCTCCGATCACCGTACGAACCCGATCGACAGCCGTGTTGAAATCTCCTTTCATCGCACCGAGAGGATCCCCTTCATCGATCTGCAGATGGTGGGTGAAGTCTCCGTCTGCCAGACGAGACATACCCAGTTTCAGGTCCTTTACACTCTGATCGAAGAGAGAACCGCGGCTCTCTGCTTCCTCTTCGAGCGTCCGGATCGTCTTCTCCTGATTCTTCTCGTGCGTATGGTCATTGAAGAAGACCAGCAGGTTAGTCAGTGCTCCCTGGTCAGTTCGGAGCGGGAAGCAGTACCGTTCCAGTTCATGAAGACCGCTGACAAACTCCATCGTCACCTCCCCGAAGGCCCCCTCGTTCTGCTGCATGATCTCCTCAATCCTGAGCCCGGTCTCCGATAGCAGGGGGAATGCAGAGATGTTCATACCCGAAAGGGTCTCCTGATTGTATCCGCTGAGCTGGACAAAGGCATCATTGGCAGAGACGATAACGGCTGAGGTATCGAGGAGCAGAATGGGGATCGGCGTCTCACGCATCAGGACATCGATCAATTGTTTCTGCTGATGAACGGTGCTGAAGAGTTCACCGACCTGATGCTCGCCCTCTCTCAGAGGTGAGATGTCCTCAAGTGCACAGAGGATGATCATCCCCCGGGGAAGGCCTTCACCAGGCTGTTCGGCCAGCAGAATCAGGTCCTCTTTGAGAAGATGAAGGCCGGTTGGAAATTCAACCGATATCTCGCGAGAGATCCGCCGCTGATCGGGGGATAAGGCAGCTCCCGCCGTGAGTGCAGTTAAGTTGGGGTACTCGCTGAGTCTGACCGTCAGCAGATGCTCCCGGCTGTACCCGCTCATTTCACAAAAGGCAGGGTTGACATCGAGGACGGCATCGGTTCCGTCGATGATCATAACCGGTGTTGGAAGACCGTGCACCAGGTTTTGGTACTGGTGCTGTTGCCGCTCAATCTCCTCTGATAGGGATTTTCGTGCCAGTTCCTCCTGTTTCAACGTAGTCTGATCGGTATAGATCACCTGCAGCGCCTCAACTGCCCCGGACCGGTCCAGGATGGGAACCGCATACTGTTTCAACGTCTTTGTCCCGGCAGGCAGGTCGATCGTGATCTCCGCCTCCACCGGCAGGCGCTGACGGATGGCCGTAGCCAGGCCGTCACCCTTCCGCTCACGCTCTGCAATGACCGAGACCTGGTGCCGGATCAGCTGCGACCGCAGCAGTCCACTCATCTGGCAGAACGCACTGTTCGCTTCGATGATCGACAGGTCCGGAGAGACCAGCAGCACCGGCAGCGGGTGCTGCTGGATGATCATGGCGATGCGCTGCTGGAGATCCTCGATCTCTGCCTCCTTCTCTTTGAGCAGAGCAGGGTCTGGTCCCGGTTCCGGACTCATGGGCAGAGATGGGGCCTCGGTGAGTTGGAAGATCGCCGTATTGACCGCATCGACGAGCGGAGTATACGCGAGACCAAGATCTTCAGGGTGCAGCTTCGCTGGCCTGGCACCGGATAGCGCCCGGTTCAATGCACCGGTGATAGCGCTGATCAAACGTTCTGTCTCTGGATCAGGTCCCAGCACTGCCGATTTCAGGGCCGCTCCCTCAGCAGGGGACGGTACCGTCGTCCTCTTCTGTGCTGAGGTTCCTGTGAACAATGCTCTTCTGCCCGGTCGTTCCGCCATATCAATAACCCCTCCTCACTTTCTGGTTCTTCCTGGATGTACGTTGTTCCATTCCAATTCACTCCAACCGGAACTGACTGACCAGACCCTTCACATGGTCCGACATCGTGGAGAGCTCACCCGCTGCACTCGAGATCTCCTCGGTGGACGCACTCGTCTCTTCGGCGAGGGCGGCCAGGTCCTCCATCATTCCGAGGTTCTCCTTGACATTGCCGGCAGACATCTCGATCCCTTCCATCACCCGGTTGGTCGCCTCTGCCTGGTCTCCTGTCGCCCGGGAGATCTCGCTGATCCCCTCCACCAGTTTGTCAGCTTCAGTGGTGATCCGGTCCAAAACATCGATCGTCTTTCCGACGCTCTCGATGCCGACCTTGATCTCATTGTACGATGTCTGCATCGAGGAGGCAGTCCTGTCAGAGTTTTCCTGGATCGACGCGATCAGGTCCTCGATCTGTTGGCTCGCCTTCCTCGACTCGCTGGCCAGGTTCTTGACCTCGCCAGCCACGACGGCAAATCCACGACCGTGTTCCCCGGCGCGAGCCGCTTCGATGGCCGCATTCAGCGCCAGCAGGTTGGTCTGGTTGGCAATATCTGCGATCAGGTTCACGATCTTTGTTATCTGATGCATCTGTTCGTTGAGCTGGTTGATCTCACGCACGCTCTGCTCAGAGATCTCCTCCACCACCTTCATCTTCTCTGTGGCATCCTTTCCGAGGCCGGCGGCCCGGTTCCCTTCCTGCGCAACCCTCGAAGCCAGATCCCGGACCGTCTGGGAGGTGCTGGCGATCTCTTCAATAGATGCAGAGAGATCGCCGACCTCGCTGCTTATCCCCTCGATACGTTCGAGTTGATCCCTGGCAGCCTCTGTACTCTTCTGGGTTGCAACAGCGACCTGCTCGACAGCCCGGGCAATCTCTTCAGTGGACCTGCTGGTATCCGCGACGGTCAGATTCAACTGGACCATCGACCCCCTGATATCAGCGATGACATTCTGGATCGCCTTGATGGCATCGTTATAATCCACTTTGACCGAAGTCAGGGGGTCGCCGTCCCCGATGGAGACGATATGCGTCAGATCCCTGGAGGCAATCATGGACATGCACTCCTCAAGGTCGACACAGCTCTTCGAGAGTCGGTCGGCTTTCTGCTTCGACTCCTCCATCATTGCCTGGATCTCCTGCTCCTGTGCACGCTGGGTGGTCACATCGTTGTATACGATCAGGATATTGATCAGGGAACCGTCATTGTCGAGGATTGGAATACCGTACTGTTCGAGAATCCGGACGCCGGTCGGAAACTCGACCGTGACCTCGCCGGTGGCCCGCTGGTGCTCCTTGACCACACGCCCCAGTCCCTCTCCCTTCTGATCGCGGACCTTGAAGTCCCGGGCGTTCATCCGCTGCAGACGATTCCGATCGATGCCGGCCAGTTTCACGTAGGCATCGTTGGTGACGACGATGTTGAAGCTGGAGTCGGTCAGCATGATCGGCATCGGATTCTCCTGCACGATCGTATCGGACTGCTGCTTCAACTGGGTGATCTGGATCATCTCCTGCCGTTCTTCGGTCACATCATTGTATACGATCAGCATCCGGGTCAGATCGCCGGCTGTGGTGAAGATCGGGATGCCATGCTGCTCGAGAGTCTTTCTGCCAGTCGGGAAGTTGACGACCAGCTCACCATAGGTCCGCTGTTTCTTCTGGAACAGTTCGCGCAATCCATCCCCACTATGTTCGACAACATCAAGATCGGTGGCGGACATCCTGAGCAGGTGCTCTCTCTCGATACCCGTCAGTTTCACATAGGCATCGTTGGTGACGATGATATGGAACGCCGGATCCAGCAGAATGATCGGCATCGGGTTCTCCTGCACGATCGTATCGGTCTGGTGCTGGAGTTCGCGGATCTCCGTCAGATGCTGTACAAGTTCCTCCTCGCCGCTCTTCCGGTCGAGATAGGTCTTGAGCATGTCGGAGAGCGAGTTGATCAGGTTCCGCTCCTCGGCAAGGAACGGTCCCTCGGCCTCGGCCGGCATCTCTTCAAGGTACACGACCTCGATGACACCCTCCTTTCCATCCTTCACATTGAAACGGGCCGACTGAGACCAGGGGGTGGAACGATAATTCCGGGTTCTGACGTCGATCTCGCCCACCGTGATCCTGGCCGCGGTCACCTCGGGGTACTGCCATCCGGGCGGAATCAGGTCCACGACTTTTGAGAGGACCTCGCCGGTGGTGTGAAGATCGTCCTGGATCAACGTGGCCGTCGAGTAGAAGAGGGTCTGTTCCTTGACCCGCTCCCCATAATCATGGAGCAGGTCTTCCTGCTCTTTGATCCTCTCTGCAAGGTGCTCCTCGCCGCTCTTCCGGTCGAGATAGGTCTTGAGCATGTCGGAGAGCGAGTTGATCAGGTTCCGTTCTTCTGCAAGGAACGGTCCCTCGGCCTCGGCCGGCATCTCTTCAAGGTACACGACCTCGATGACACCCACTTCACCATTCTTCACGTTGAACCGGACCGACTGTGACCAGGAGGTGTGCCGGTAGTTCCGGGTCCTGACGTCGATCTCACCCACCGTGATCCTGGCCGCAGTCACCTCGGGGTACTGCCATCCGGGCGGGATCAGATCCACAACCTCAGAAAGGACCTGCTCGGGGGTCAGTGAATCATCCTGGATTAATGCAGCCGTGGCATAGAATAATTTCTGCTCCTTGACCCGTTCGCCATAATCATGGAGCAGTTTCTGCTTTATCTGCTCGGTCTCCTGTTCTGCCCTGACCCTGCGGGTGATACTCTTGAAGATGAAGACCAGCGTACTGACCGCTGTACCATCTTCACGTACTGGAATACAGTACTGTTCCAGGATCTGCACCCCTGCAGGGAACGTGATAGTGACCGTTCCGATCGTTCTACGTCCCTGTGTGAGGGCTTCACGGGCTCCTTCCCCCTCCTGTGCAGAGAGCATGAAGTCCTGGATCTTCATTCCGATCAATTTTTTTTGAGAGATCCCACTCATATCAGAGAACGCTTCATTACCTTTCAGAATCTCAAATTCTCGATCGGTGATCAGAATCGGGAGAGGACTCAGCGAAAAAAAAGTCGTCCACTGAGAGGCGGCTGTGCTGAGGTTTGAAGAATGTTCGATAACGGTGTTCACCAGCGTGGCCACCGGACGCAGGTCAGCATTGACCTTCTTCTCATCCACCCGCACCGAATAGTTCTCTGTCTTTACCTCTTTCAGAACCCTCTGAATCTCAGTCATCTCCATCTCATCACCTCGTCTGCAATCTTTTTGTACGCCCGCGTCGCTTCCGTATCCGGTGCAAACTGGGAGAGAGGAAGTCCACGTTGTTGCGCTTCGTAGATCTCTGACTGGAATGGAACGGTATAGACCAGTCTGAACTTCTTTCTGACCATCATTTCCATTCTGAGCATCCGCTCACGCTCCTGCTCCTTCTCTCTCGTATTCTTAACCAGATCCGACGCAGGCACAGGTTCCTGTACCTTGAAAAGCCTCCTGACAAGAGAAGTGAAAAAACCGGTTTCCCTCTCCACGACCGCCGGTTCCGGAGTATCAGACTGCCACCTGGTCAGTATGGCCATCTCCGGGCTTACACGTTTTCCTACCATGCTCTCAATATCAGAGAAGATCGCTTCAAGGGCATCGATCCCACGGAGTGCAAAGATCCCTGCATCGAGGGTGATGATGATGTGATCTGCAGCAACCAGACCGTTGATGACAAACTGGCCCATACTCGGCGGGGTATCGATCAGGACATAATCATACGCACCTGCCACCGGGACGAGCAACTCCCTAAGGACAGTTGCACGTTCATCAAGGGTGTACAGGGACGGCTCGACGCCAACAAGATCCAGATTCGAAGGGGCGAGGTCGATCCCTGATTCGGTCGGGATGATGATATCGCGCAGCAGCACCTCCGGGAACCCCTCGAAGATGCCCATAAAGACATCATACATGTTCTGCTTCTGCGAGTCAGGAAAGACGCCCAACCCCATCGTAGCATTTGCCTGGGGATCACAGTCAACGACCAGCACTTTCTTCCCGGCGTCGACAAGCACGCCGGCAATATTCAGACACGACGTCGTCTTACCAGTGCCACCCTTATGGTGAGAGAATGCGATGACCGGCATGATACCACCTAGTAAGGTGTAAGTGCCCGAAGGTTATATAAGGTGTATATCTGCATCATCAAAGATTTCAGTCATTTACATGAGAACAGAGCGATACTATCGATTCGTTCTGGATCAGTGATCAGACAGAAAGGAGTGTTGAAAGGTGGTATCAGGATCGCTGGTCTGCACTGATGACCTGATTCAGTGCAATTACCAGGTCATTGATACTGTAGGGTTTGGGGACTACACCACTGAATCCATACGCCCTGAAGTCTGCCATGATGGGATCGTTGGAGTACCCGCTCGATACGATAGCTGCTACGGTGGGGTCGACCGCCTGGAGGGTGGTGATCGCCTCTTTTCCTCCCATTCCCCCAGGGATCGTCAGGTCCATGATCACCACGTCAAACCGCTGACCTGCCTCGAGAGCCTCACGATAGGCGATGATCGCCTCAGATCCATCCCGGGCGCAGACCACTTCAAATCCACGGCGTTTGAGCATCTGACTCATCACATCAAGGATACTCTCCTCGTCATCCATCAGCAGTACCCGGCCTGAACCCATGACCCTCCCTTCCTGCTTCTTCTCCACCTGACCAGCTCCACCCAATTCTGCAGGTACTTCTGTGGCCGGAAGATATATGGTGATCGTTGCTCTCACCCCACTGGGAAAAGAGACTGGAGCCGGCCTCTCTATGAGGGTATGATCGAATGGTCTGGCCGCAGACTCTCACAAGAGGTTATTATCGGTTTACGATATGAGTTGCTTCCCAGTCAGATCGGAGAGGGAGAGAACCGAGATCCCGGTCCTGGGAACGAGCGATACAGAGGTTATGACCAGACGCTCCGGCCCCTTTCGTGGGACGAAATGAACCTGGTACCGGGCTGGAACATTCGCCTGACAATGGCGCCGCTTCAGGTGATATCTGAGCATCTGATCGAGATCTTCGCTGGCGAAGAAGCGTTCGAATGTTAGATGACCTTCAATTTCGTTTCTGCTGTACACTGCCAGTTCCTCAAAGGCGGAGTTCACCGCCGAGATGATCAGATCATCCCTGATACAACAGGCAGGATCACGTGCATGTGAAAGAAAGGTTCGCTGCACATCAACAGGGATATCAGCCCCGACCTGTTCAACCGGCGGGAGTGTGGGTCTGATCCGAGGAGGATGATTTCCAAGGGCAAGGTTTACTACCGCTTTGAGATCCTGTTCACCAAACGGTTTGATCAGGTACCCATCAGGGAGCGTATTCATGGCTCGCTGTATCGTCTCGTCATCCACCAGAGCCGTCAGATAAACAACAGCCACCGGGATCTCTTTCCTGAGTGCTGTAACCACCTCGATCCCGTCCATCTTCCCCTTGAGATGGATATCCACCAGGATGAGGTCCGGACGGTGCTGGGAGACCGAACTGAGCGCCTCTCTCCCGGTTGAGACGGTCTCTGTAACCTGATAGCCAAACCTGTGGAGCTGCCGCTCTATCGACATGGCAATGATCGCCTCATCCTCCACGATCAGTACGGATGCCCGGTCCATCTCACCCACTCATGACAGTGATATTCATCCAACCCGCCATCAGTCTCCTCAGTTACTCCCGAGCCGGCGAAGCGTCGACCGGTCACGGGTTCCGGGCATGGCATAGTCGACCCACATCAACTCCACGTACAGACCATCCACCTTCAGTCCACCCACGAGGTACCCAGTCAGGTCTCCAGGAGTACCACTGGCCAGTGCACGCATCGCCTCTGTCATAACAACTTCACCTTCGAGACCTGCTGTAGACTCTGGGAATTCATGGCAGAGTCCTGCAGATCTTCAGCCACGCTTACCGGCTGATTCATCGGAAGGGTAAATCTGAAGACCGTTCCCCCAAGGGGACTGCTCTCCGCCCAGATCACTCCGCCATGGAGGTGAACGATCCGCTGCACCATGGCGAGACCGATCCCGGTACCGGGATAATCATTCATGGGATGAAGCCGGTGGAACGGCGCAAACAGGTGTCCGGCCTGCGCCATATCAAAGCCGGCGCCATTGTCCCGGACCCCAAAGACCCACGTATCTCTCTGGAGTTCAGAAAAAACCTGGATCTCTGCATCGACAGTCTTTCCAGTGAATTTCCACGCATTTTCGATCAGATTCCAGTAGACACTCCAGAGCAGCGAACGATCTCCTGTGGCCACGATGCCAGGCTGTACCCGGACCCTGACCTTCCGTTCCGGATAGGTCAGCGCCAGTTCATCAAGGATATCACCTGCCATCCTGCTCACATCAACCGGTTCGTACTGGGGTTTGGTCCTGCTCAACTGAGAGAGGGACAGAAGGTCGATGATCATATCATCCATCTTCTGTGCAGCCATCTGGATCCGGGACAGGTACGTCGTTCCGGCTTCGCCGAGTTGATCACGACAGATATCGAGGAGGATCGAAGAATAGCCATCGATGGTTCGAAGCGGGGCCCTGAGATCGTGAGAGACCGAGTACCCAAACGCTTCCAGTTCCCGGTTTGTTGCGGCGAGTTGCGCCTGTCGATTCTTCAACTGCCGCTCCACCCTGTGCCTGGAGAGAACCAGTTTGATCGATGAATGAAGGTCTCGTTCACCAAACGGCTTGACCAGGTAGCCATATGCCCCGGTCTCGACTGCCCGTCCAATCGTCTCATCATCGGCATAGGCGGTCAGATAGATCACCGGAATATCATACTGTTTCTGGATGATCTGTGCAGTATCGATCCCATCCATCTCACCGTGCAGGTGAATATCCATCAGGATGAGATCCGGTGCCCGCTGCTTGACGGCAGCAACTGCATCTTCCCCTGTTGCCACCGTCCCGGTGACAGTAAAATGAAGGTTCTTCAACCTTTTTTCAATGGAAAGGGCGACGATCGCCTCATCCTCCACAATCAGCACCGACTCATCTGCCATATGGTTTTCTCTCCAAATACGCAAACACCCACAGGTGATCATCCAGAGAAGATCCAGGGCCCTCCAGTTTCATATCACAGAGTAACGAGAGCACCCCACTTCAAGGCGGCCAGGTGACCAGTTTGATCTCATGAGGCGATAAGAGAGGAGATCACGGGGCCGGGTTGGATCTGAGGGGATGTTTCTCTGTCAGAGATGGGATGACCAGGAGGCTCCTATGACGGATCTCCTGGCGTCGCATCTGTTCTCAACTCGATAATCTGTTCTTTTAGGAGCGTATTAATGCTGTGATCTTGATCGCACGCCCAGAATGAATATTTGAAATGGTGCCAATTCCAGCCGGATATGACAACCGGATCGGTCAGGAGCATCCCACTGCAGCACCTTCCCTTTCCACGTTGTTCCTGCCGTCCGGCCATCTGTTCCTGATCAACGTTGGGAACCGAGGGTTCTACAGGGTATGATGGATCGAACCGAGCAGGTATCTGATGTCGATCCATATGATCAATTCAGTGATCTCCTTCTCCTTCACCTTGGTCTTCTTCTTGATGATCCCGATGATGGTGGTGTCCTCTGTTGTGGTCATCCGGGTCTTGTCGACCTGGGTGAGTGAAAACGTCGAAACCGATGAGACATCATCGACCATGATCCCGATCTTGGACCTGGTGATCCGGTCATCGAGAACGATGATCCGGCACTCTTCGTCTCGGACTTCATTATCAGCCGGGATATTCATCTGCTGTTTCAGGTCGATGATCGTAGTGATCTCACCACGAAGGTCGATGATCCCCTTGATGTAGGAGGGGGTGTTCGGGAGTTTGGTGATATTGGTATACTCCACCACTTCCCGCACATCAAAGAGGTCGATGGCGAAGTGCTCCCTGCCGAGGAGAAACTCGACCACCTGAACATCACCTGACCGTGCACCACTCTCCTCCCTTGCCAGGTGTGGCGAGAGGATGGTTTGGGGCTCTACCGAAGATTCCGTCATCCGTTCGTCCCCATCATACCGTGAACTTGCTCATCTCCGTGGAGACGGTATCGGCGATCACATTCACATTCTCAACGATCTTCCTGACCTCATCGATCGCAGCCGAGGTCTCTTCGCTGGCAGCAGCAGAGTCCCCCGCTTCACTGGCTGTTCCTTCAACCAGGCTGCCGACTTCATGGACACTGGCCGTGATCTCCTCGACGGTGGCGGCCTGCTCTTCGGAGGCGCTCGCAACCTCTTCGACGGATCTCGTGATCTTCTCGATATCCCCAACGATCTTATTGAAGACATTCAGGGTCTCGGAGAGGACCGCCGATCCCTCGCGGACCTCCTTTGATGCGGAGGCCGTGGCCACTGCTGCCTTCTCCGACTTGGTCTTGAGTCCCCCGATCATCTCGGCGATCGATTCTGCAGAGGTTCTCGACTCCTGGGCCAGGGACTTCACCTCTGCGGCGACCACGGCAAAACCACGGCCGGCATCGCCCGCCCGGGCCGCTTCGATGGCCGCGTTCAGGGCGAGCAGGTTGGTCTGGCTGGCCAGGTCGGAGATCAGGCCGACGATCTTTCCGATCTTGTCCATCTCGGCCTTGATCTCGCCGATGATCTGGTCCACTTCCGTGGTTGAACGGGTGATTCCGACCATCCCGTCCTCGGCCTTCCGGGCGAGTTCAGCGCCGTCCTTGGAGAGCGTGTTCGCATTGTTCGCAAGGGTGGCAACAGCCTCCGTGTTGGCGGTCACCTCCTCAACAGCGGCAGAGAGGTCCTCCATCGCTTTGAGCACCTGTTCGAGCCCATGACTCCCCTTCTCTGCATTGGAACTGACCTTGCCGGCGTTATCAGCGACCTGCTGCGCCCCTGAGACCACCTCCTCGACGCTGGCGGCTGCCTCCTCTGCCGAGGCTGCCAGGTCGGTCACCTGAGTATTGATCGATCTGACCGCGTTCGTCACCGAGATCCCGATACTGTCCAGCGCATCCTTAATCCTGACAAAATCTCCTGCAACCCTCATGTTCGGATCAAACCGGGCAGTGAAGTTGTACCGGGCGAACTCGTTCGCGATCCGCAGCGCTTCATTGACGGGTTCGATAACCGCATCGAGGGTCTGATTAACCCCCTCGACGATCTTTCGATATTCACCGTCGTGCCGCGAGGCGTCGGCCCGTGTCTCAAGCCGCCCTTCGACGGCCGCCCTGGCGAGCATCCCCGCATCTTCGGTCAGCATCTGCAGGTGTTCGAGTGTCCGAACAAATCCCGGGACCACCCGGTCCTGCTCTGATCTCCTGCCGATGGTGCGGTATTCCTGGTACTCGCTGAGGTCGCCTGCACCGATCTTTTCGATCGAGCCGGCGATATGATTGACCCGCTCCCGGACCGTATTGACATGGGTCTTGACTTCCCCGAAGAGGCCCAGGTAGTTCCCTTCCATTCCCTTACTGTGGTCGTTCACCGCCATCCGCTTGAGGGTCGCGTTCGCCTCGACCAGCCCCTCCAGGCCGTCGATGCAGGCGTTTAAGTTCTTATTCAGGTCCTTGAACTCGCCGTACGCCTCTGCAGTGATCCTCTCCGGGATGACGCCCATTCCGATCTTACTGACCGCATCGGATGCGATGCGCAGCCTGCGGATCAACTCATCGAGCGTGCCATTGAACCCTTCGATGATCCGTCTAAAGTCTCCCTTGTGCCGGGAAGCGTCCGCACGCATCGAGAGTTCCCCCCTTCCGGTTGATTCAGTGAGCAGGATACCGTCGTCGATCAGTGCACCGACCGCCTGCTGCACCTGCTGCAGGCTCTCGTTCATCTTCACAAAGTCATCATGCTCTGTCCGGGTGAACTCGTCGGCCGGCCTGACGGCCAGGTCGAAGTCAAGGTTTCCCTCTGCGAGCAGGGAGAGGTTCGTGACCATCCGGTTCACCTCGGCCCTGGTGAAGTCCCTGACCGCAATGATCGAGGTGAGGTCCTGCACAACTTCAACGTACCCAATCTGGGCACCTTTCTGGTCGCGGAGGTACGAGGTGGTCTGCTTGCAGCTCGCCCCACACCAGTCGAAGTAACTCTCGTTGATCCCCTTGTGCAACTGTCGGATCCCGCATCCTTCGGTGTTACAGATCGTTGCGTTGGCCGTGGAGCAGGGCATCCCCATACCTGAATCCCGGTCCTTAACATACCCCTGTTCGATCAACAACTTCTCAAAGGTCGTGTTGATCAGCGTCCACTTCATGTCCATGTCAATGACATGAATGGGGAATGGTACCGCATCGATGATCGATCTGTACCAGTTGTTCTTCTCGACGAAGATGTCGAGGAGGCTGTTGATACCTTCGGCCATCTTTTTGAAGTCCCCGGTGTGGAGGGAGAGATCGGTTCGTGCCGAAAGATCCCCGCTCTTCGCTTTCTCCTCGGCATTGAGAATATCGGCAACAGCTTTCTTCTGTTCGGTAATATTGGGGAAGTACTCGATCGCACCGATCACTCTGCCAGTACCGTCGGTCAGGGGTGCACCGGTCACATTAATGACCACATCCCCCATGGAGATCTCAACACCATAGGTGGTTCCCTTCTCCATCGCGACCCTGCACGGGCATCCCGGAGTGTTGCAGTTTGGAGATCTGTAGACGTCATTGCACTTCTTGCCGATGATCTCTTCCCGCTTCTTTCCGACCAGCGCTGCAGCAGCCTCGTTGGTATAGAGGATCGTATACTCCGTGTTGATCACATGCATCGGGACAGGGAGACGGTCAAGCCCCTGGATGAGGAGCGCCAGAGTGTCCCGGTCTGGCCCTAAAGAGCCTGATGGGACGTCCATTTTATCCTGGGACATATCAGGCACCTCTACCGAAAAATACCTGTTGCATATCAGATGTTCCTTCATAATACTTGTTCTGACCCGGGGCGGCTCCATCGACCCGGGACTCCCTCACTCCTCTGAATGATCTCATGACATCTCCCTCAAGTAGCACATCTGCTATGCACATGTGCATCAGATATTCAGTTCGTATGGGATATATTTAAAATACACTTATTGCATTGCATATTTGCCAAACGTAATGCAAGGCATAAATACCTGGAGCAGACCATATAAAATATAGAATGCCCGGAGGGCAGCGGGACGTGAAAAAAGGGATGATCCATACAAAACAGAACCTGACATCCATCAAGGAGGTCCTGAAGAAGAATCCTCGTGGGCTTTCCATAACAGATATCTCACGGGAGCTGAACCTGAACAGGAACTCCATAGCGAAATATGTCAACATGCTGATGGTATCAGGCGACGTTGAGATGAGATCATTCGCTGCCGCAAAGGTTTACTTCCTCTCTGACCGGGTACCGATCTCAACAATGCTCGATTACGCCTCAGATATGATCGTTGTGCTCAACAGCGAATTGAAGATTCTGCAGGCAAATGACAACTTTCTGACCTTCGCCGGGAAACAACCGCAACAACTGCACGGGCAATCACTCAGTTCCCTCAATCTGAACATTCTCAAGGAGACTCCATTGCTCAGCTGGATCGTCAGTGCATTGCACGGCGTGTCACACAACGATGAGATCGAATGGAATATCGAGGGGCGTACGATCTCATTTCAGATCAAACTGATCCCAACCGTCTTTGAGAACGGCAGTGCAGGAGTCACCCTGATCTTTGAGGATATCACCGAAAAGAAAGAGGCAGCAGCAGCCTTGGAACAGAGCGAAGCCCGGTACCGGGCCATCGTAGAGGAGCAGACCGAACTGATCTGCAGGTTTCTCCCTGACGGCACCCTGACCTTCGCAAACAACGCCTACTGTACCTTTTTCAACATGACAAAGGAGGAACTGGTCGGGCACTCCTTCAAACCGATCATGCTGAACAGTAAGCATGAGAGACTGAGCCATTTTGTCGACGACATCACACCAGAGAACCCGGTGCTGACACTGGAGGAACATGCCATTCCCCCGGATAATAAGGGAGATGCATGGATCCAATGGACCAATCGGGCACTCTACAACGATAAAGGAGTTACGGTCGAGTACCAGGCCGTCGGAAGGGATATCACAGAACTGAAACATATCGAAGAGCAACTCAAACAGGCCCTGAAGGAGAAGGAAAAACTGGTAGAATCGATTGGGAATAGAACACGGAGTTCATTTCAACTGATACAGAGCCTCGTCGATCTTCAGAGAGAGTACGGGTCCGGTGCTGTAGATCTCAGGATCCTCAGGGATACCCAGAACAGGATCACCGCCCTTGCCCTGATCCACGAGGTACTGGCAGAGTCCCCCGATCCAGAACAGGTCCAGATCAGGGAATATACCCAGAGACTGATTGAACTGATCTACTCCACCCACCTCATCGATGGAGAACAGATTGTGATCATTCAGAAGATCGAGGGCGGACTGATACAGACAGATGTCGCCGTTCCCTACGGTCTGATCCTCACAGAACTGCTGACCAATGCACTTCTGTGGGGATTCCCTGAGGGAAGGCGAGGCACGGTGACGATCGAACTGGGCCATCAGGACCGGTCGACGATCCTGACCATCAGCGACGATGGCGTGGGTCTCCCAGAAGAGATAGATCCCCACAATCCGGACTCACTCGGCCTCGATCTGGTGCATGCGCTGACCGAACAACTGGGTGGAACCCTGGATCTGCAGAGGGAAAACGGTACCTCGTTCCAGATCACCTTCCCGTGCCCGGCTCAGGATCACGGTCAAAAAACACCTCCCCTGATTTCAATCAGATCATTTTAATCCCACCACGGTGAACATACAGAGTGAATAATGTCTAAACGTCGCGCACCCCTCCTGATCCTGCTCGTCCTGGTGATACTGCTAACCCTTCTCTCCGGATGTATGACCACAGGATTCGGCACAATCTCCTATACTCCGGGTGCGCTCCACCTGAATGTCAGCGGTGCAGAGAACAGGACCGATGCCGTCCTGCAGGTGACGATCTTTGCTCTTCAGGATCTCCAGCAGCAGGAGATCTACAAACATGCAGATTATGTATCTGTGATGAAAGGGGAGAACAGTTTTACCGAGCCGGTGACCCTGGCTCCTGGGTCCTACCGAGTCTACCTGTACCTGACGTATGGCAATGAGCGAAAGGCTGCGGTGATCCGGGACTTAAAGGTCTGATCATGGATCAGCTCATTGCTGCAGCCAGAGGGGACATCCCGGCAGATCTCCTCTTCACCGACGCCGAGGTCTTCAATCCATTCACCTGTTCCTGGGAACTGACCTCATTTGGAGTGAAGGACGGGATCGTCCTGGGAACAGGTGCATACCGTGCCCATCAGGTCCATAGCCTGAAGAATGCCAGGGTCGTTCCCGGGCTGATCGATGCACATGTGCATATCGAGAGCTCCCTCCTGACCCCCCATGAATACGCTCACCTGGTCTCCAGCCACGGGACGACGACCGTGATCGCCGATCCCCATGAGATCGCCAATGTCCTGGGGAGTGCTGGGATCAGGTACATGCTCGCCGCACGGCCGGCTCTTTCGATCGACCTGTTGATCATGCTCCCCTCCTGTGTCCCGGCCACGCCTGACGACCAGGGAGGAGCCGTCCTGAATGCCGCGGATCTGAAACCATTTCTGGACATGGACGGCGTCATCGGCATCGGAGAGATGATGAACGTGCCAGGGGTCATCGGCAACGATCCGGAGGTCGCGCTGAAACGTGCACTCTCTCCTATCGTCGATGGCCATGCACCCCTCCTCTCCGACCACCCCCTGGATGCATACATCCTGGCAGGGATACAGAGCGACCATGAGTGCACCTCTGCAGGAGAGGCGAGAGAACGAATCAGCAGGGGGATGTACCTGTACCTCCGGGAGGGTTCCACCGAGCAGAATCTGAAGGCCCTGGCCGAAGTGGTCTCCGGGTGCACGGTGCCTCGCTGCTCGTTCGCCACCGACGACCGGCATGCCGACCTGCTGGCAAAGGCCGGCCATATCGATGACTGCATCAGAAAGGCGATCGAGTACGGCATCGATCCGGACGAGGCGATCCAGATGGCCACCCTTTCACCTGCGGAGCGGTTCAGGCTCACCGACCGGGGGGCACTTGCACCGGGCCGGCGGGCTGATTTCTGTGTATTAGGGAAAGGGTCGCCCTTCACCGTTCAGCAGACCTATCGGGGAGGAAGACCGGTCGATGCAGTCAACCGGGAGATGCCTCCGACGCCGCACCCGGTGAGGACCTACGCCTGCACCGTACCCAGCCCGAATGACCTGAAGATCAGGACCCATGGCCCCTGCAGGGTGATCGGCCTCGTCCCGGGACAGATCCTGACCGAATCACGGCTCCTGACTCCCGCGGCCGGCATCGTCCCCGACCTCGAAGAGGATCTGCTGAAGATCGTGGTCTGTGATGCCTATCGGGGATCCCGGTATGGTGTCGGCCTGGTACAGGGGTTCGGGTTTACGAGCGGGGCCATCGCGACGAGTGTCGCCCATGATGCGCACAATATCATCGCCGTGGGAACCTCTGATCAGGAGATCTGCAGGGCGGTCGACCTGGTGATCAGTGCGCATGGTGCACTCGCTGCCGTGCTCGGCGAGAGGACGGCGGTCCTCCCCCTGGAGTGTGCCGGGCTGATGTCAGTCCTCCCTTACCAGCAGGTGGTGGCAGACCTCGATATCATCAACGGCCTTGCTGCAGAAATGGGGGGGATTCGAGACCCGTTCATGTACCTCTCGTTCATGGGCCTGCCGGTGATCCCCCATCTTCGGATCACCCCGGGAGGGCTCTTCGATGTCGATATGCAGCACAGGGTTCCACTCGAATACATCGATGATGATGAATGGACCGATCAGAAGCCCGAAAGGAAAGCATAACCGATCAGGGCTTCTGGAACGTAGCCAGCACCTCGGCCCTGACCAGCGGTTCTCCCCGGATATGCATCGTCCAGCGGTGGGTGGTGATTGACTTCCGGATCATGTCAGAAAAGAGCGAGGCCACCTCTTCCTCACAGAAATAATGCGTCATGATCCCGTTTCCCCGGAGAAAAGTCTGTTCCTCCACAGGGGTCCCCTTTCCCGCCCTGAGATCCTCGCAGCTGAACCCCCGGAAGAAAAGGTGTCCGCCGGACCGGAGGAGATCGGTGCACCCGGCTGCGAGCTGCCCCCGATCGCTCGACCGGAGGTGCCCGGCTACATGGTACAGGATCACGGCATCAAACGAGCCGGCCCGAAACGGAAGAGAGCGGCCGTCGGCCACCAGCAGGTCTGCATAAAGTCCCTGCCTGAGTTGGGCCTTAGAAAGGCGGACGGCAGACGGCGAGAGGTCGAATGCCGTGACCTGTACCCCCCGGGCAGCCAGCGCTGCCAGCGTCTTCCCGTCACCACATCCGACCTCAAGTACACGCGTCCCTGCAGGGAAGGGAGGGATCCCCTGCGGATTCCCACCCCAGAGTCGACCTTTAGACCGATATTCCAGGTCCCATGCCACCAGCGGCCCGGCGGGTCCGGCCATATCCTCTTCACGATCAGGTTCTGCGGTCATACCGGTCGAGGGAGACCTCGTAGGTGTTCCTCTTCTCGATCGCCCGCTTTTCGACCAGGGCCTTCATCTGGGAGTAGGTGAGCCGGCTGATCGCTCTCCGAATCCGTTCCTCGAGCGCAGCAGCCTCAGTGGAAGGGATCTCGACCGCATCCAGCCCAGCAGCGGATTCGGCGTTGAAATCCCGTTCATAGACCCAGTCATCGGAGAGATCATCGTATCGTTCATAATACAGGCCGCATTCATCGGAGAGGGCCCTGATCAGCATGGCCGGATTTTCTTGGGTGTACCTGCCCTTTTGTGGAACAATCACCCAGAAACGTGCATCCATGGTACGATCAGTGCCGGGGATCGATATCAATCCATCCCAGGGACCGGTCTGCATCCTCATGAAAACAACCAGGCCGGCCGGGTGGCGACCATCGATCCCGACCCATCCAGAAGAAGGCGTTCCCGGCGAACAAACATTCTCTATTCAAACTGACCAATCTCCGACAAGTATTTCGTCTTCGATCAGTCAAGGACGGTGCGTTCAACACTATAAATAGAAGATATGGCAAATACTGATGCGAATATGACCTTCTGACCGGTCACAGCGCAGGCCGGCCGGCAGGTATCCGCGTGCGAGAACAGGAACCCGATCCCCAATGACCCAGCACCATCCCCCTACCAGTGTGACCTCCGAAGACACGAACCGGTATATCATCCTCATCATCGTACTGACCGGAATACTGATGGCAGTTCTCGATGGGATCGTGGTGAGTATCGCACTCCCGACCATGACCGGTTTCTTTGGTGTTGATGTGGCACAGTCCCAGTGGACGATCACTGCCTATCTGATCACCATGACGAGCCTGCTGCTGGTCTTCGGGAAGGTATCCGATTATACCGGAAAGGTTCGTCTCTTCATCAGCGGCATGGCCATCTTCACCGCCGGCTCCCTGGCCTGCGGCCTCTCGACCAGCCTGATGATGTTGATTGCGTTTCGGATCCTGCAGGCCATCGGCGCTTCCATGGTCTTCTCTATCAGCGGGGCCATCATATTCATGGCCTTCCCGATCACCGAGCGGGGCAGGGCGATGGGATACCTCGGGGCGACGGTGGCCATCGGAGCCATTGCAGGTCCGATCGTCGGAGGGTTTCTGGTCGGGACGCTCGGCTGGGAGTATATCTTCTTCATCAATGTCCCGATTGGCATCGTGCTTCTTCTCGCAGCTGCCAGGTTCCTGCGGATCGATGAGCAGAAGACCTTGGACCTGAACCTCGACCTGCCGGGTTCCATCTCCCTGGTGGTGCTGATGGTTGCATTGATTCTGATGCTGGGGGAGCTCACCAACGGTGTCAGTCCCATGGTGCTGCTCTATACCCTGATCTTCATCCTCGCCACAGCAGCCTTCATCAGGTACGAGACGCAGGCAAAGAACCCGCTCGTCGATCTTGAGATCTTCCGTAATCCACTCTTCTCTCTCCCGACGCTCAGCATGATCCTCTACTTCATCGCGAACTTCATGCTCAGCGTGACCGGCCCCTTCTACTTTGAAGGGGTGATGGGACTGGAACCGTCCCAGGTCGGGATGGTCTACCTGGTGGTGCCGGCGATCATGTTCTTCCTCTCTCCGCTGACCGGGTGGCTCTATGATCGGCATCACTCCCCCCATTATGCAACAATCGGAATGATAATGATGGGAGGCGCCTTCTTTCTTTCAGGGTACGCCACCTTAATTCAGAACCTGATGCTGATACTCATCTCATTTGCAGGGGTCGGGATCGGGTCAGCCCTCTTTCAGAGCCCGAACAACACCGACCTGATGAGCGCCCTTCCACCCCAGAAGATGGGGATGGCATCGAGCGTCACCGCGACCGCCAGAAACCTTGGGATGGCACTCGGGGTCTCGGTCTCAACGATCCTGGTCTCTTCGATCTTACGGACCTTCGGATACCAGGGAGCGGTGCTGGGAACCCCCGGACCCCTGCTAGCGATCACCATCGCAATCATTATCGTGATCGCAGGATTCGTTTGCCTGGTCGCCGGGGTCTTCTCGTTCATGCGTGCCCGCTTCGCCCTCCAGGCAGGCCCCCCCAGAATCCACTAGAAGCGATCCGGCCCTTGCGCCCTCCGGGATGTTCTGGCAGGTATCGCAGATGAACCGGACTGGAACAGACCCCCCAGTCCTTCGTCAGGCTGTAAAAATACAAACAAATATTTTAGTTGAACTCCGAGATCCGATCATGACACCAGAATCCGGACCCGGATGGGATGGTGAAACGGCGTACCGGAGCGGTGGTGCAGGACTTCGGATCAGCAGTGCACAGGCAGATGTGACCAGGCGTGCAGAACCTGCGGCCACCGCCACCTCTGAAGGGTGGTGTAGACAGGGAATGGCCGCCTATACCAGAGGTGCCTATGATGAGGCGGTGGCCTGCTATCAGCGCGCCATCGATGGACGTGTCGTCCCAGTTCATGCCTGGTTTGAACTGGGTGCCACGCTCTACAATCTCGGCAGGTACCAGGAGGCCGTCGAGGCATACGACCAGTACCTGGCCCAGAATGGCGATGACGCCGATGGGTGGTACAACCGGGGCCTCTGCCTGGGCATGGCCGGACAGCATGAGGAGGCACTCCTCTGCTTCAACGAGGTACTCACCATCGAGCCCGCGGATACCGCCGCCCTCTACGCAGGAGCGGAATGCCTGGAAAGGACGGGCGAACTGGAGGAGGCCGTCCTCTGGTATGAAGAACTGCTCAGACTGGCGCCTGAAGAGAAGAGTGCCTGGCTACTGAAAGGGTACGACCTGATCCGGCTGAAACGGGAAGACCTGGCTGCCACGTGCTTCGATCATCTGCTCACCACCGATAGCACGAACCAGAAGGCCCTGCTGGCCAAAGCACACTGCATGGCAAAACTTGTATGCTCTGATCAGGCGCACCAGGCGTATGACCAGGCCCTGATGATTGACCCGGACTGTGAACAGGCCTGGCTTGAGAAAGGGGAACTCTGTATGAAAACAGGAGATCATCTGGAGGCAGTTCGCTGTCTCGAGATGGTCCTCAAAGAGCATCCGGAGAACGAACGGGCCCTTATGGAGCGCGGCCATCTCCCCCGGTTTCGGGGTGCGTATAAGGAAGCGATCGGGTGGTATCAGAAGGTGCTCGTCCATCATCCCGCGAGTACTGAAGCCAGGTATCTGATCGGACACTGCCATGCCGCCCTTGAAGAGTACCAGGAGGCTATCGACTGCTACGACCAGGTATTGATGGTCGAGGGCGCCGGCACACGGGGATATGTGGAGAAGGCCAGGTGCCTGATCAACATGGGGAGGCTTGCTGAAGCGCTCATCTGCTATGAACAGATGATCGAGACGGACCCGCAGGACGAGACCGCATTCTACCAGAAAGGAGTCTGCCTCGTCGCACTCAACCGGGAAGCCGACGCGCTCGAATGCTTCAACGAAGCCCTTGAGATCGAACCCCTCTTTGAGAAGGCGAAGACTGAACGTGACAAGATTCTCGGGAAGATCGGATGCTTTGAAGAGGAGAACTGTTGCTATGGCGACTATGATCGGGATGATGATCTCCCGGAGAATGATGAAGAATCGTATGGGGACTATGGATACAGCGATTATGAGGATTGAAGGATAATCCTGCTGTCGAGATACGTCATCAATTCAGACACCTGTTTCGGGGAGGGCGACATGTCCACCCGGGACCAGATTCACTTTTCTCCCCATCTTCATAATAGAGAATATCATGGGATCCAGTTCAGGGATTCCGAACACCCACAACTATGCGCGTTATAAAACAATCCATTCGCTTTTTTAAAAAAATTCAACATAAAACACGTATTTTTGTAAAAAATAAAAGCAAAAGAGATAATTATAAATAGTTTTAGCGTAATTGCGGAGGTAAAACTGATACGGCGATGATTATGATACAGAACAAAACGATCACACTTGGACTTCTTCTCTTTTTTCTCCTGATTGGGATGACTGTACACGCCTCTGCCCTCTCCCTCGGCGAGGCCCTGAATAATACCAACCTCAGCTGGTCGACAGGAAGCGACGAAGATATACCCTGGTTTGTCGACGGAGACGCAGTCCGCAGCGGCCAGATCATCGATGAAAAGGCGACCTGGCTTGAGACGAGCGTAGATGGACAGGGCGAGGTCTCCTTCTTCTGGAAGGTCGACTCCGAACTGGGGATCGATGTGCTGGAGTTCTATATCGACGACGAACTGCAGGACTCAATCTCCGGCCAGGAGGAATGGTCGCCCATAACATTCTCAGTGAAAGGCGCCGGCGAACACACACTCAAATGGGTGTACAGCAAGGATTCTTCAGGCAGTGTCGGAGTCGATGCCGGATGGGTGGACAAGGTCGCCTGGAATGATCAACCGGTCTCACCGATCGCGGACTTCGCATCAGATCACCTGTCAGGGGAAGCCCCCCTGACCGTCCAGTTCACCGATCTCTCGACCGGGATACCCACCTCGTGGTCCTGGACATTTGGGGACGGCGGAACCTCGACCGAACAGAGCCCGGGCCATACCTATATGACGCCCGGAGACTACTCGGTATCCCTGGTCGCGGGCAATACGGTGGGTACCAATCAGATCGTAAAGACCGGGTATATCCATGTGACGGCACTGACCAAGCCGGTAGCGGCCTTCTCCTACTCGCCGGATTCCGTCGTCACGGTTAATGACCCGATCTCCTTCTACTCCGACTCCACCGGCAGGGTCGATTCGTACCTATGGTCGTTCGGCGATGGCACCCCGGATGGGACTGATATGACGGCGATGCACCAGTATACTGCGGCCGGCACCTATACCGTCCAGTTGACCGTCTCGAACAGCCTCGGATCGTCAACCGCCGCGAAGACCGTCACCATCGTGGCACCCCCACCGGCCGGAATGCTCCAACCGGTCGCGAACTTTTCAATGGATGTCACGAGCGGGGCGGCTCCTCTGACGGTGCAGTTCACCGACCTATCATCAAACGGACCGACGAGCTGGAGCTGGACGTTCTATGACGACTACACCTCCAGCACCCTGCAGAGCCCGGTCCACACCTTCACGAGTGCCGGCACGTTCCAGGTGATGCTCACCGCCCTGAATGCAATCGGGAACAACACAACCTCCAAGTACATCACGGTCACCGCCCCGGCAACCCCGGCTCCGGTTGCCGGCTTCAGTGCGAACATCACGAATGGAACTGCACCGCTCTCGGTCGGGTTCACCGACCAGTCGACGGGCACCCCGACCTCGTGGTCGTGGTCGTTCGGTGACGGCGGAACCTCGACCCTCCAGAGCCCAAGCCACACCTATACAGCGGCCGGCACCTACACCGTAGCTCTGACGGCGACGAACGCCGACGGGAGCAACACCAGCACCCGGACCGGCTACATCACCGTCCAGGCCCCCGTGACAACCACGACCACGACGGTGGCGACCACGGTACCGTCGACGACGCCGGCCACCGGGTCCATCGGCTGGGCCCTGGACAGTCCCAACCTCAGCTGGACCACCTATGGTGATGAAGATAAAACCTGGTTTGTCGAGGGTGACGCGGTCCGCAGCGGCCAGATCACCGATGATCAGTCGACCTGGCTCGAAACGACCGTGAATGGACCCGGCGAGATCGCCTTCACCTGGAAGGTCAGCTCCGAGCTGGGGGTCGACCTTCTCTGTTTCTTCATCGACGATGAACTGCAGGACTCGATCTACGGCTCTGAGGACTGGTGGCGGGCGTCATTCCTGGTGAAAGGTGACGGCGCACATACGCTGAAATGGGCGTACATCAAGGACCCGTCCGGCAGTGACGGACTCGATGCCGGGTGGGTTGACCTGGTCACCTGGAACGATCATGCCGTCGCACCGACCGCCGACTTCGCATCAAACATCCAGTCAGGGGAAGCCCCCCTGGTCGTCCAGTTCACCGACCTGTCGACCGGGATGCCCGGTTCATGGTCCTGGACGTTTGGGGACGGCACCACCTCGATCGAGCAGAACCCGGCCCACACCTATTTGGGAGCCGGGGATTACCCGGTATCCCTGGTCGTGAGCAATGCTGCGGGCACCGATCAGGTCGAAAAGACCGGGTATATCCATGTGACGGCACTGGCCCTGCCGGTTGCGGCCTTCTCGTATACCCCGGAGACAACCATCTCGGTGAATGACCAGGTGACCTTCTCTTCCGATTCAACCGGTCGAATCGATTCGTACAGATGGTCGTTTGGGGACGGCACCCCGGATGGAACCGAGAATGCCGCGATACACCAGTATGCCGCACCCGGCACCTACACCGTCCAGTTGACGGTCTCGAACAGCCGCGGACCCGCCACCACCTCACAGACCGTCACCGTCGTGGCGACCAGCCCGGTCGCCGGCTTCAGTGCGAACGTGACGAGCGGCACCGCTCCCATCGCGGTCGGGTTCACCGACCAGTCGACCGGTTCACCGACGAGCTGGTCGTGGTCCTTCGGTGACGGCGGAACCTCGACCCTCCAGAGCCCATCCCACACCTATACAGCGGCTGGCACCTACACGGTGGTTCTGACAGCGACGAACACCGGCGGCAGCAACACCAGCACCCGGACGGGCTACATCACCGTCCGGGCACCCGTGACGACCACCACTACGACCACTACCACTGTTACCACCACACAGACCGTGGTTATACCAACCCAGCCCACCACCACACAGACAGTAATAGTACCCACGCAACCAACCACCGTACAGACGACTGTTCCGACGACCGTATCGACCACGGTCACGCCGGATCAGCCGGGCATCGTGGACTTCACCTGGGGAACGCCGGCACTGGCGGGGGTACCGGTGAACTTCACGGACACCTCGACCATACACCCGACCAGCTGGTTCTGGTACTTCGACGGCCAGTACTCCACTGATCGAAACCCGTCACATACCTTCAGCACCGCCGGAACCTATCAGGTCTTCTTCGGTGCAGCCAATGCAACAGGTGCGTGGAGTCCAGTGGTGATGCACCCCGTCGTCGTCGAGGAGAACCTGCCCACCGAGAGAGAGCAGGTCCCCGGCGGGACGGGCATGCCGACTGATATCAACCATGACGGGTTGTATGAAGATCTGAACGGGAACGGAGCCCTCGACTTCAACGACGTGGTCCTCTTCTTCGACCAGATGGACTGGATCGCAGCCAATGAACCGGTCGGCGCCTTCGACTTCAACCACGACGGACGGATAGACTTCGACGATGTGGTCATCCTCTTCAACATGACATGATTGAAGAGACATTCACTTTTTTTGCCGGCATCAATGCAGGAGAATCAGACGCTTTTTTTATCCACCAGGTCGGGAGAAGAGCGTCCATTCCGGATGAACGATGCCCCTGACCGATGAAGACCGGAGGGTTGTGAAAAAAGGGATGGACTTCAGGCCCTCGGGGTGAAGTCGATCCAGTTGATGTTGGCGTAGTCGGTCGGGAACGCAAGCTTCAGCCGGTGCTGTCCGGCCGGCAGGGCCACCGGTACCTGCACGGTCTGGAAGGCCAGCCAGTCGCCGGTGTTCGGCACGTTGACCGTCGCGACCGGAGTCGTCCCGTCATCCAGGTAGACCTGGACCGATGAGCCTGCATGGGAGGAGGCGACCCTGAACCCGGCGTCGTAGGTGCCGGCCGTGCCGATGTTCACGGTGTAGGCGAGCCACTCGCCGGTCCGGACCCAGCCGACGTTCGGACTCCGGTCGGTGTCGAGGGTCTCGATGTCGACGTCGTCATGCCGGTAGACCCCGCCTTCGTTGCCAGCGGTGGTGTCATGGTAGGCGACACCCTCGCCGCCGAGGTCGTAGTCCTCGGCCTGCAGCTGGCCGGGGATCAGGTGTGTGCCGTTGTAGACCGGACCGGTCGTGGTCGCGGTCGGTGAGACCGTTGTTGTGGTCGGGATTGTGGTTGGGATTGTGGTCGGGGTCGACACCGCCGGTACCGTCACCACCAGGGTCTTGTTGGTAGACCCGGCCGCGTTGGTCGCGGTCTGGTTGATGGTGTAGTTGCCTGACTGCCAGTAGGTGTAGGTGAAGTTCGGGTAAGCGGTGGTCGCCCCGTCGCCGAGATTATACCGGACCGAAGTCGCGTTCACGGCAGTGTTGGTGACCTGGATACCCATCGAACCCAGGCCGCCCGGGAAGGTGACCGTGAAGTTGGCCACAGGCAGGTTCGGATCAGTCGAGGTCTGCGTCGGCGTAACCGTCGTTGTAGTTGGTGCCGGCGTTGTCACAGTCACGGTCGGTGTGACGGTCGTGGTCGTGGGGGAACCGGCCGGCACCGTCACGGTGACGGTCTTCTCGGTGGTTCCGGCATCGTTCGTCGCAGTCAGTTTGATCGTGTAGGTGCCGGGCTGCCAGTAGGTGTACCGGAAGTTTTTGTAGGCGGTGGTCGTGCCGTCGCCGAGGTCATACTTCACGGTGGTGGCGTTCGTCGAGGCGTCGGTCACCTGAATGCCCATCGAACCGGCGCCGCCCAGGTAGGTGACCACGAAGTTTGCGATCGGCAGGTCATGACCGGGCGAGGTCGGCAGCGGGGTCACGGTCGTCGTGACCGGGATGGTCGT
The DNA here is from genome assembly GCF_052055875.1 of Methanosphaerula subterraneus. Classification (GTDB taxonomy): domain Archaea; phylum Halobacteriota; class Methanomicrobia; order Methanomicrobiales; family Methanospirillaceae; genus Methanosphaerula; species Methanosphaerula subterraneus. The sequence goes on along the minus strand of NZ_CP170508.1, from coordinate 173,683 downwards.
TGTCACGGTTGGGGTTGGGATCACGGTCGTTGTGGTTGGAGTTGTGCTTGTCACGGTTGGGGTGACGGTCTGGGTTGGAGTCCCCGGTGCGGTGACCGTGATGTACTGGGCGATCGTCTTCACCTGGGATCCGGTCGAACCGATGGCGACGAGGGAGACGGTGTACGTGCCGGCGGCTGTGTAGATGTGGACCGGATTCTGGTCGAACGAGGCTCCTCCGTCTCCGAACTGCCAGAAGTACTGCCTGATCGATCCGGTGGTCAGATCAGTGAACTGCACGGCGAGCGGGGACTGGCCGGCTGTCACGTTCGCGGTGAAGTTGGCCACCACCGGCTGCTGCGTGGCAGTCGGGGTCGGGGTCACGGTCGTCGTGGTCGGTACTGTTGTTGGTACTGTCGTTGCTATGGTCGTTGGGATTGTTGTTGCAATTGTTGTCGCTACGGTTGTGGGGGTCGCCGGTGCCCGGACGGTGATGTAGCCGGTCCGGGTGCTGGTGTTGCTGCCGCCGGCGTTCGTTGCCGTGAGATTGACGGTGTAGGTACCGGCCACCGCGTAGGTGTGGCTTGGGCTCTGGAGGGTCGAGGTTCCGCCGTCGCCGAAGGACCACGACCAGCTCGTTGGTGAGCCGGTCGACTGGTCGGTGAACCCGACCGCGATGGGAGCGGTGCCGTTCGTCACGTTCGCACTGAAGCCGGCAACCGGCGCCGGGGTCACCGGCGTGGTGACGGTGATGTAGTCGGTCCTCACCGAGGTGTTGCTCCCGCCGGCATTGGTGGCCGTCAGGTTCACGGTGTAGTTCCCGGCCACCGTATAGGTGTGGCTCGGGTTTTGGAGGGTCGAGGTGTTGCCGTCGCCGAAGGACCACGACCAGCTCGTTGGTGAGCCGGTCGACCGGTCGGTGAAACCGACCGAGAGTGGTGAGGTGCCGTTCGTCACGTTCGCCGTGAAGTCGGCAACCGGCAGCGGCTGAGAGGAGAGAACGGTAACAACAGAGGTGTTACTGATCCCGCCGGTCGAGGCGGTGATCGTCACAGATCCTGGTGCATGTGCAGTAAAGAGACCGATCTCGGAGATATTCCCAACAGTCTCGTTGCTGGAGGACCAGGTATAGTTCAGGCCCGGGACATTCAGGCCGTCGCTATCGGTGGCTTTGCCAGCGAACTGTTTTGTTTCGCTAACATTGACCGTCGCCGATGCAGGGATGACGCTGACTGCCGTGGCTGAATGCGAGGCCCCGAAGTAGAACTGTGTCCGATCCATCAGCGGAGCAGAATCAACCTGAGTCGAAACCCCGGTGTTGTATGGGGTGTCGCCGATGCCATCCTCATTTGCATCTGTGCCGGAATAGGTGCTCCAGTAATTTCCGAGAACGCCAGTATGGGATGTTCCCTGATAGGTATACGGAACCGTTGTGGACGTAACCCAGGAGATGGCCGGAATAGTCCCAAACGTCTTAATAGGTGTTACCCCATCAGGAACGATGAAATCGTTGAGGGTGATCGCCGTATCCGCCAGCATGAGATTCTGGACGTAAATACATGAATAGGTGTTGTCTTTAAAGATATTATTTTCAATAATCACAGGATTAGCAGCTGTATAAATCTCGAGGACTGCCTTTGATGTACCAGACGGACCATTGTTCATGAAGGTGTTGTTTTTCATGCTATTGTTAGGGCCACTCCCAACCCGGATCACACAGGCTACTGCATTATTTCTGAACATATTATTTTGAAAGGTGTTATTTTGACCAAGGACACTAAGCCCATAGGGTGCGGGACTGGTGGATTTCATACCCTCGAAGATACAATTTCGGATGATAATATTCTGGGCGACGGGGGCTGTAGAGGGTAAGGATATTCTTCCATTCGTAAACTTCACTTGCTCGAAAATCGACCCGGATCCCTGAACCTGGTACCCAGTTCCTCCGAGATTTATGGTCACGAGATCTGCTCCCTCACCTGTAATTCTGATGTTATTTTTTGATAGGGCACTGAAGGAGTAAGTGCCGTTGTAGACATAGATGGAATCGCCGTCGACAGCCGCTGACATCGCAGCCGGCAGCGTCGTGAAGTCACACCCGCTGGCACCAACCGTCCAGGTTGTTGCCCCGGAGACCGCGATGTAATTCGATTTGATCGTGCTGTTGGTCCCGTCTGAATTGGAGACCGTCAGGTTCACCGAGTAGGTCCCGCGTGCCGGGTAGGTGAAGATCGGGTTCTGTGTGGTGGCGTCGACCGTCCCGTCGTTGGTGAAGTCCCAGGCCCACGCTGTTGGCGAACCGGTCGATGCGTCGATGAACTGAACCGTGAGCGGTAAAGAGCCGGAGGTCACGTTCGCCGTGAAGTCGGCAACCGGCAGCGGCTGAGAGGAGAGAACGGTAACAATAGAGGTGTTACTGATCCCGCCATTCGAGGCAGTGATGTTCGCCGATCCTGGTGCACGTGCAGTAAAGAGGCCAGTCTGAGAGATCGTGCCGACGGTCTCGTTGCTGGAGGACCAGGTATAGTTCAGGCCCGGGACATTCAGGCCGTCGCTATCGATAGCTTTCCCGGCGAACTGTTTTGTTTCGCTGACATTGACCGTCGCCGATGCAGGGATGACGCTGACAGACGCCGTGGGAGAATGCGAAGACCCCAGGTAGAACTGTGTTCGGTCCATCAGCGGAGCAGAATCGATCTGGTTTGTTGTCAGTCGATACGAGGTGTCTCCTATACCATCCCCATCGGCGTCCACGCCGGAATAGGAGGTATAGAAATTACCGAGGGCCTTGGTATAAGATACATTTTGATAGGTGTAGGTTATTGCCGTCGGCGAGCTCCAGGGGAACGACGGAGCGTCGTTAACACCCTGAACTGCAACAGGGCTTGTTCCGCTGGGTACATCAAAATTGTTGAGATATACTCTGGGGGTCAGCATACTCGACAGGATGAGGACACAGGGCATGGAGTTGCCACTGAATGAATTGTTCCTGACGATGGCTCCTGAACCGGCAGCGAGACGGACGACACCTCTTATGGTTGCAACCGACGTGGTGTTCGTGAAAATATTATTTTCGACGATATTATTCGTCCCGGTCAGATAGATCACGTTGTACACAGCATTATTTTTGAATACATTTCCGGAAATGGTGTTATTTGTTCCAAATAACTTGATCGCACCACTGCTGGAACCCGGATTTTTCATATCTTCAAAAATACAGTTCCGTATGATCATGTTCGTTGCTCCACCACCAACCGAAGGAAAACTCAATAGCCCCTTCGTGAAACGGAGATTTTCAAATATTGTTCCGTTTCCGGTGATTGGTCCCGTCAATCCACTGAGATCAATGGTTACGGAATTGGCATCTTCCCCCCTGAGGGTGATGGATTTTGTAATACCTGTGCTGGTGAGTAGATAGGTACCATTGTAGACGTAGACGGTATCGCCGTCGACCACCGACGCACTATTAAGCGCATCCGTCAGTGTCGTGAAGTCACACCCGCTGGCACCAACGGTGAAGAACGTTTTGGGAGGTGTCGTGGGTGTCACCGTCGGGGTCGTTGTGGCTGTCGTTGTTGGAGTCACCAGTTCGGCAACCGTGATGAAGTCGGTCTTGACTTCGCTGTCGGAACCGCCGGCATTTGTGACCGTGAGATTCACCGTGTAGTTCCCGGCCGACGTGTAATTGTGAGCCGGCGACTGTTCGATCGAGGTGTTACCATCGCCGAAGGACCACGACCACGAGGTCGGGGAGCCCGTCGACTGGTCGGTGAAACCGACCGCGAGCGGAGCGGTGCCATTCGTCGTGTTCGCCGTGAAGCCGGCGACAGGGGCCGGCGACGGGGCCGTGACCGAGTAGCCGCTCGGGGCCTTGTCGGGCATCAGCGAGTTCGACCAGGCAACCATGTCGTCGCCGTTGTTCGAGGTCTGGCAGTAGCCGTAGACGTTGAAGCTCGCGAGCGAGGTAAGGTTCTCGAACGAGTAGGTGATTCGGACAGCTCCCTGGTTTTGGAGGGTCGTGTTCGGCCTGAGCACGCCGGCGTTCAGGTCGATGAACATCAACTGGAAGGTGTTCCCGGCGTCGGCTGTGTCCTGTCCCGCATAGATCGGATAGGAGAGCCCGTTGCCGGTTGGTCTCCAGGTCTGCGGACCGTAGACGAGGTCGGCTTTCGTGAAGGTCTCGTCGAGGGTGGTGCCGTTGTAGGTGTAGGAGGTCGGAGCCGTGTTTCTGACGGTGTTCGGAGTCCAGGTGTAACCGTCGGCCGAGACATGGAGTTTGAAGTCGTCGGGGACCGTGCCATTCACGCCGACGAGCAGGAGGATTTCGTCCTCGTAGCCCTTCCCGCCGGAATCAGTGGCATAGAACGTCCCGGACTGTGCCGCAGTCTGCGTCACCTGGCCGAAGTTCACGGCCGGGTCGGTGGTGATGTGCAGGGCGTTGAGCCCGCGGTCGTAGCCTTCGAACCGGATGTTGTAGGAGTCGTTGCCGAAGGCGTCGTACTGCACGCCTGCGTCATTCGCCACCCTGACGAAGATGTTGTTGTAGTCGGGGAGGACACCGCCGGCCACAGGGGTGATCGTCGGCGTCGGGGTCACCAGGCTGGTGACCCTGATATAGTTCGTCTTCACCGAGGTATTGGAACCGCCGGCGTTGGTGGCTGTCAGGTTCACGGTGTAGTTCCCTGCCACAGTATAATTGTGGACTGGCGACTGCACCGCCGAGGTGTTACCGTCACCGAAGTCCCACGACCAGCTCGTCGGGGAGCCGGTCGACGCATCGGTGAACTGCACGGCCAGCGGGGCGGCGCCATTCGTCACGTTCGCAGTGAAGCCGGCGACGAGGGCCGGAGGCAGGGCAGTCACCATGAATCCCGACGCCCCGGTATCACTCAGGCGGTTGGTCCAGCGGATGCCCTGGCCCTGGTTGGAAGAGACCGCGTAGGCATACGCATCGAACGCCGCGGAGGTCGTCAGGTTCTCGAAGGTGTAGTCGACCCGGATCGCACCGTTGTTCGCCAGGGTCTGCCCTGAGAAACTCGCCTGGCCGCGGGTACCTCCACCGAGGATTCCCGCATTCAGATCGATGAACATGAGCGAGAAGGTATCGGTCGTGTTCGTCATGTCCTGAGCGTTGTAGATGGGGTACATGGTCGCCGTTCCCGGGGAGGGCCGCCAGATCTGCGGGCCGTAGATGAAGTCGGCCTTTGTGAAGGTCTCGTTCAGCGCATCGGGAGAGAGCGTCACGCCCCCGAATGTCGGGTAGCTGCCGGTCAGAACCGGCGTCCAGGTGTACCCGCTCGCATGGATATTGACCTTGAAGTCATCGGGGATCGCCCCGTTAACCGCGAGCATCAGGACACCGTCGTCGTCCCAGCCGCGGCCGCCCGTGTCGGTGATGTAGAAAGTTCCCGACTGGCTGCCGCTGGTCGTGACCTGGCCGGATTCCGTTGTTACCGGGTCCGTGGTGATATGGAGGGCGTTGAAGCCCTGGGTCGCGGACTGGCCCGTGTTGAAGAAGTTGTAGGTGTCGTTGCCGTAGTCGTCGAACCGGGCACCGGCGCTGTTCGCCACCAGGAGGTTCACGTTGCTGCTCGCCGGGATCACACCGGTCACAGGGGCGACGGTCGGGACCACCGGTGCCGATACGGTGATGAAGCCGGCCTTCACCTCGCTATCGGAGCCGGTCGCGTTCGTCACCGTGAGGTTCACGGTGTAACTGCCGGCCGTTGTGTAATTGAAGATCGGGTTCTGTTCGATCGAGTCGACGAGCCCGTCGTTGGTGAAGTCCCACGACCAGTTCGTCAGGTTCGCGCCGACCGAGGTGTCGTTAAACTGGACCGTAAGCGGGGTGGTGCCATTCGTGATGTTCGCGATGAAGTCAGCCGTCGGGGCCTCCGATGCGGTGACGGTGATGTAGTTCGTCTTCACCGAGGAGTTGGACCCGGTCGCGTTCGTCACTGTCAGGTTCACGGTGTAGGTGCCGGCCGTTGTATAATTGTTGATTGGGTTCTGCTCGGTCGAGGTGTTGCCGTCACCGAACGCCCAGGACCAGGCCGTCAGGTTCTCACCCAGCGAGGTGTCGTTGAACTGCACCGCCAGCGGAGCGGTGCCGGTCGTCACGTTCGCCGTGAAGTTCGCAACCGGCTGGGGCTGCGTCGAGACCAGGATGTAGTCGGCCTTCACGGAGGAGTTGGAGCCGGACGTGTTCGTCACCGTCAGGTTCACGGTGTAGTTCCCGGTCAGGGCGTACGTGTGGACCGGGTTCTGTTCGGTCGAGAGGTTCCCGTCGCCGAAGTTCCACGACCAGGCCGTCAGGTTCTCGCCCAATGAGGTGTCGGTGAACTGCACTGTCAGCGGGGCGATACCGGTCGTCACGTTCGCCGTGAAGTTTGCGGCCGGCAGGGCCGGTTGATCGAGGACCGTGATGTAGTCGGTCTTGAGGATATGGGTGCTTCCAGCCGAGCTCGAGGCGGTCAGGTTGACCGAGTAGAGGCCGGTCGCCGTGTAGGTGTGGGCCGGGTTCTGCTCGGTCGAGGTGGTGTTGTCGCCGAAGTCCCACGACCAGTTTGTCGGAGAGCCGGCAGAGGTGTCGTTGAACTGCACGGCGAGAGGCGCATAACCGCTGGTCGGGGTGGCGGTGAAGCCGGCCACGGCCTTATCGGTCAGGATTGTGAGGATACTTGACAACTGTAAGCCCCCCGGATTGGTCGTCAGATATGCGGATGTCGTCGTCGGGTAACCGTTACTTTGAGAATCCCCACATACGATCACATTCCCCTCATGATCGAGTGCGATGCCATACAACTCATCCGTATATTCTCCACCGATCAGGGTGGAGTACAGTGCGGTGTTCCCCGCAGTTGAGAACTTGACAACAAAACCATCACATGCTCCTCCTCCATAAGAAGACTGAGATCCGTTGATGAGCGGGAAATTCATGGCATCGGTGCGCCCGTCAATATATGCCTCACCAGCATCGTTAACGACAATGCCGAACCCAGTGGTCTGGCTACTGCCAGTTCCTCCCCAGTAGGTCGAGTAATCGAGAGCGGAGCCGGAGGGAGCGAGCTTGGTGATATAAACAGACTGCGACCCATTTATGGTCCCCTGTGCCGGGTTCTGCATCGGGAAATTGGTGGACAGGGTATAGCCGGTGAGGTAGACCGCCCCAGATGCATCGGTGGCGAGATCACCGACGTAGTCATCTCCCGATCCACCGAGGTACGTGGCATAGACCTTCGAACCAGACGGACTGTACTTGACAACGAATATATCATTCGAGCCTCCATTGGCCGATTGGTACGCGTTCAAGACCGGGAAGTCGGTGGATACGGTTCTGCCGGCCACATAGATATTGCCTGCCGGGTCGAAACCGAGCCCCATAACCGGTAAAAAATTAGACCCACTTGTCGCGGGCGTCCCCTCCGTTCCTGAGCCTCCAAGGTAGGTCAGGTATGTCAGCGACCCATCAGATGGGATCTTTGCGAGATAGGCATCGGTTCCTCCACCAGAGGTCGGCTGGGCGGCATCGGCGGTGACCGGGAGTTGAGCCCCTGTCGCACTTTTGGAAGACCCCGATACATAGGCGTTCCCTGACGAATCGACGACGATTGCAGAGATTCCGGTTGAAGAAGAGGAGGAGTAAGCACCGTTATTTCCAAGGTATGATGAATAGACGAGTTGTGAGCCCGACGGATTTGAAGGGTTCAACTTTGTCACAAACGCACTATACGAATCATTTCTTGCGGTCTGGAAGGGTGATTGAAGTGGGAAATTGTCGGATCTCGTCCCTCCGGCGAGATAGATGTTGCCCGCGTTGTCGACGCCCAACCCCTGGGGGCAATCGAGTCCGGAACCGCCGAGGTACGAGAGGTAGAGAACCTGGTTGCCCTCAGGGTTCAGCTCGGCAACGAAGGCATCCTGCGTACCGCTCATGGACCCCTGATAAGCGTTCTGGACCGGGAGAGAACCGAAATTAGTTACCCCTGCGAGATAGATATTGCCAGTCTGACCGACACAAACCTGGTTGAAGGCAGTTTTTGTATAATTTGGGTGTCCCCAGTAAAATGACGAGTAGAGCAGCGTCGGGTCGATGATGAGCGGCCGGGACTGGTCGTAGGCTCCGACCGTGAACCCGACGGTCCCGTCGTCCTTCAGACGGTACGAAGACGTGACCGGCACTTTCACGCCGTCGATCGCCTGGTAGGCGACTGGCGCCTCATCGGTCAATACTCCAAGGGAGGTAGTGATCGCAAGCGAGCCGTTTTCAGCGAGCGCCAGCCCGTCGATGCCGTCGTAGGCGATGGCGATCTGGTTGGGACTGGCGCCGGGTGCGACGACGAACTCACGCTTCAGTACCCCCTGAGTACCGTTGTACCGGAGGTCGACGCCGGGGTAGAGCTGCTGGTACTCGATCGATCCAAAGATCGGCACGTCACTCCGCCATTTCGTCGAATCATTCCCGAGGAAGAAGCTCGCGCTCCCGGGCAGGCGGTCGAGGCCGGCGATCGCCGGCGAGGCCGATGAGCCCGGGAAGGTCATCGTGACTTCAGCGCTTCTGGTCGTCTCGTTCACGTCCTGGCTGGCCGTGAGCACGATCCGGTCGGGCTCGAAGGCGATCGAGTGGCCGGCCGCATTGACCTGGTACTTCACCGCGTCGGGGGCCTGCCCCTGGTTCTCGATGAAGCTGAGCGGGAGCGAGAGCGACTCAGGGTTGATCGCGGCACCGGTGCCGGTGTCGTTGGGCAGTACAAGTCCGGCCATGGCCGGGGTCGCCAGAGCGGCGATCAGGATAATCAGGAGGAGAAGGAACTCTCCTGCTTTACGGTAACTCATCATGAATCAAATCACCTGTTGTGGGGAGCAGGCTGTCAGCCGTCCTCAACGATACCAGCCCGTCTGAACCGATGCCGTGACATAGGCACGCCTAAGCGAGGCGGCGCTGGATGATCAGAGGGAACCGACCCGTGGTGTGTGTCGACGAGTCGTTCAAACCGGACTGTACCGAATGGTTCACAATCTAAAAAGAGAATAAATAACTATTGCTATTTTATTTCCTACAAGTTAAATAAACAAAGTTGTCAATATTTTACCCGGCATGTAAACGAATCGTTGCCTCTCAACCATGAATATCCTCCATGACAGCGACAGCCGGCCGGCGCGCGGAAAAAAGGTTAGATGTTGATATCCCAGCCGCTCGCAGCAGAGGTGGTCAGATCGTTGGTCCATGAGACACCCTTCCCCTGATTCGACTGGTTGCACCAGCCGTAACCGTTGAATGCCAGGTTTGCTCCATTGAGTCCTGTGACGTTATAGGTGACCTTGACAGCCCCGTTGTCGATCAGGGAGTCGGCATATTTGACCGTCGTGTTCAGACCGAGGTTACCCACCTTCATGTCGATGAAGCCCAACCAGTAATTCGCACCGCTGTTACTGGCGTCGATCCGGTAGTTCGACGAGGTGCAGGGTTTCCAGGTCTGATACCCATAGGAAGCGAAATTATCAGCATCGAAGTACTGGTTCACTGCGCCGGGGATATAATGGACGTCACTCTGAGCAGGGACCTGATTTGTTACCGCCGTGGGCTGCCACCGGTACCCGCTCGCATTGATACCAAGGCTGAGATCTATCGGTGCAGCACCATCCTGGCTTTCGACAGCAACCATCAGAATGATGTCGTCGTTGAATCCCCGGCCACCGGTGTCGGTGATGTAGAAGGTTCCGCTGTCGGAGTCACCCATCGCCCCCCGGTGCGTGACCTGGCCATACGGCAAACTGTTCGAGTTGGTCATGTGCAGCGCGTTCAGACCGCCACCACCTAACTTGAAGTAGTAGGACTGGTTGCTGAGATCGCCCGTCGAGAGGTTGGACCAGTACGCACCGTTCTCCATATTGAGCCATACCTGATGATAATTCGGGATTACAGTCGCCGAAACCGGGCAGAGACTGACCAGACCGACCGAGAGTAACAGCGCGACCAGGGCCAGCCCGGTGACGCGTTTGATTGTGTCATTTTCAAATTTCATCATTTCACCTTTTCTTGGGTACCCCGACGCACCATGGTCGACATACCTCGAGTTCCAATTTTACCAGGATCGATATAAACACTTCCCTTTAATTTTTCGTTAAATTAATCAAATTAGCTAAATTTACACGCAATCCATTGATAATTGCCGGCTGAAGGTCCCTCGAATGAAAGATCACGAGATTAAGAAATCCGCCGGCCGAATATAATTTCAGGGGGAAAACCTGAAGCCTGAGAAATTGCTCGAATATACTCAGATATAATTGAAAAATGTAAAAAAAAGAAAACGGCAAAAATAAATAAAATGATCCGACGCTGATACCGAGCCGCTGGCACCTCCACGATCTATCATTCACACCAGGACCATCCCGCAACCTTCTCATCTGGTGGTCATCTGGATGTAGCGGAGTCTTCCGATAATCCGATCGTCGACCATGAGCCCCGGTATCGGGAGTAAACCGCTGCGCGGCGTCATAGGCGATAAAAAGGTACCTGGATTCGTGGGAAGGCTCGGTCGGCCGGTCGGCCGGCCTCCACGGGTCAGGTCACATCGGCGACCCGCCCATGGTATAGTGCATCCATGCAATCAGGGTCGCCTGGTTCCTCAAGAGGGTGCAGAAGACGTACGCATCGAAACGCCATCTGCGGTGGAAAGTGTTGAACGCACCAACCCGGACCAATCCTGGACGAAAAAAAAACGAAGATTGATCGATCTGGGGATTACGTCTGCTCCCCTCGCGGGTGGAACCGGATATTCGCAGAGTCCTCCAGACTCCTCTCGAATTCGGTTCCTCTTACGGGAAAACCGGATATTAAAACCAGGTACGTATCAGTTGTCAGGTTCTCGACAACAATCAAAACTGAACGAGGGGATCGAATGATCTGGACCTTTTCATCAAAACCTGTTCTCGCGCACTGTCAATGTGTTTGATTTTACAAAAAGAGTTATTTAATAATATTTATATCAGGGCACTTCAACAGTAATAATTTAGGCGGATTTCGTCTCGTGACATCTCCCCTTTCTCTGTCGGTGAACAGGGTATGGTCCATGCTGGATATGTACAAACCTTCGCCAGGTCCATACCCGCTCTGACAGGGAATCATCCGGAAAATACAACAGCAATTCGTGATACCAGGACCATGCCTGTTATTGGGACAACCTTCACGCATCACTGGTTGCTCACCCGCTGGTGATATGAATCATGCCTGACTCAAAACATACGACCCTGACCTGTCTCATGGTACTACTGCTCCTGGCGCTGCTGACAGCCCCCGCATGTGCAGGATCTGTACAGCTGAACGAAACATCGTCCATCGGGGTCGACCAGAACCTGGAACTGAAAGACACTGCAGCACTCTCCGCAAACAGGCATTTCCTCATCAATGTTGCGAATGACGCCGGCGTGAAGTACGATAAAGACGGTGCACTCTACGGCGGCCCGGGCAACACCTACTACATGAAGTTCGACGGGGGCGGGGTGAACGCGCTGCACATATCCGGCGATCCGTCAAATTCGTACGGAAGTATTCTCACCTCAGCCTCCCAGTCCGGCGTCTTCTATCTGACCGACACCGGGGGGAGAGGCTTTGATGATGACGGCATCCTGATGCTCGCCGTGCAGGGGGATGTCCCGAACGACTTTCGGGTCCACATCCGGGCGAGCGGCTACACCTGGACGCCCTCCCCCGTGGCCAACCTGAAACCCACCGCGTACACGCATGTGGATGGAACGGTCGATGAGACGTTCACGAAGAACGACCTCATCTACGGCCCGCAGATCTGGAAACCGTGTTCTATGTCGAACTACCCGATCTATTGCGGACAGGATATGTCGGATACGCAGAACACCTTCCAGATGATGTTCATCGATCTGAATGCAGGAATCATCGGCTCGAACACCACCGCCGGCGCCCCGCCTCTCCAGGACAATGGTGCGATCAGGGTCGAGTACTCGTTCGAGAACCTGAACACCTTCGCCGCCTTCGATGCCTATGCCTGGTGTCTGAACTCCAACCAGGGGCAGGGGATCACCTGGACGAATGCAGTCAACGCACTCGGCCAGTCGGCGACGTCTGCGAGCGGGTACACCGTCACCGGTACTCCGCGTCCGGCACCGGCTGCCGGGTTCACCGCGAACCCGACGACCGGCACTGCTCCCCTGGCGGTCCGGTTCACCGACACCTCCACCGGCTCCCCGACGAGCTGGTCGTGGTCCTTCGGCGACAACACCACCTCGATGGTGCAGAACCCGGTCCACACCTACACGACGGCCGGCACCTACACCGTGGCTCTGACAGCCACCAACGCAGGCGGCAGTACCACGGCCACACAGACCCGGTTTATCACTGTTCAGACCCCGGTGTCTCCCACAACGGTGGCTACGACTGTTACAACAACAGTATCAACGACACTCCCAACGACGACGGCACACACGACAGTAACAACAGCCGTACCAACCACGACGACCGTCGCCCCGACCCCGACCGCCACACAGCATCCGGTGGTGGCCAACTTCATCGCGAACGTGACAGCCGGCCAGTCCCCGCTCGCCGTACAGTTCAACGATTCGACCACCGGATCAGTCCAGAACTACTTCTGGCAGTTCGGGGACGGTGGAGCGTCGTACGACCGGAACCCGGTGCATCTCTACACGACAGCCGGCAGGTACACCGTCTCCCTCGTTGCCAGCGGCTCGAACGGAGCACAGGTGAAGACGATCGAGCAGTACATCAATGTCACCGAGCCGGCTCCGGCCCCGACCACACCAACGGCAACCCAGCTCCCCGACTATCACTACCTCTATCTCAAGGTTGCAAACGATGAAGGAGCGCGATTCGATCTCCATAACAACGAAACCTACTACCAGAAAAATGAAGGAGGCGGCCTCAATGCACTCTGGATGACTGGAGACCCGGCTGTGCCGAAAGGTCAGACGATCACCACCAGCAACCAGTCGGGCGTCTTCTACCTGACCGATACGGGCGGCCGCGGCTGGGACGATGACGGACTGGTGATGCTCGCCGTCAACGGGACGATCCCTGATACCTTCAAGGTGCACATCCGGGCAAGTGGGTATACGTGGTCCCCTGTTACAGAATTCGTTAAACTATCCTCTGGCACCATAACCTATGTGGACGGATCGATCGATGAGACGTTTACGAAGGCCGACTTCATCTACGGCCCCCAGATCTGGAAACCGGCCGGGCAGGCAAATTATCCGATCTATAACGGACAGAACATGTCCGATACCCAGAATACCTTCTATCTGATGTTCATCGATCTGAATGCAGGGATCATCGGCAAGAACGGCGTGAACACCAGCGCCGGAACCCCCACGCTTCAGAACAGTGGTGCGATCAAAGTCGAGTACTCGTTCGAGAACCTGAACGCCTTCGCCGCCTTCGATGCTTACGGCTGGTGCAAGTACACCAGCCGGGGAGAGGGGATCTCATGGACGAATGCCGTCAACGCGCTCGGTCAGTCGTCGCTTGCAAGCGGCTACAGCGTGGTAGGGATGCCGGCGTCGACAGCCCCGGTCAGTATCCCATCAGCGACCAGCCCTCCAACCGACCCCAACAGAGACGGCCTGTATGAAGACCTGAACGGAAACGGAATGCTGGATTTCAACGACGTGGTCCTCTTCTTCAACCAGATGGACTGGATCGCAGAGCATGAACAGGTCAGTGCCTTCGACTTCAACAAAAACGGTTCCATCGACTTCAATGATATCGTCATGCTCTTCAATAGCGTCTGAAAAAATCAAAGAGAACCTTCAATTTTTCTCTGGAGTGGTGAACGCACCATCCTGACCAATTGTAGACGATAAATTTGTCGGAGATTATAGTGTTGAACGCACCATCCCAGACCAATCGCAGACATAAAATTTGTCGGAGATTGGTCTATCTGTGGATTAGATGCGTTCAACACTACTTGAGAAAACCTGATTATTATCAGGTTTTCGACTATGGTCTATCCGTGGATTAAGTGCGTTAACACCCTCGAAGAATCCGGAGGATTCTTCTCGTATCCGCTTCCCCTTGCAGGGGACCGGATTCGTGAAGATGTCAGGTACTCTCATCAGCCTCGATCACCCCGGCCCTGAGAAGGCGTCTGAGGACAAGCGATGCGAGGACCCCACCGATCCCCCCGAATATCAGGTGAGTCACAGAAGCGACACCGATCCCGATCAGAATGAGATTGGTCTGGACTCCAAAGAAGAACTGAACTCCATAGTTCACCACCATCTTGGCCAGATTCCCGGCCACTCCGGCGATGAACCCGACCAGGGGGTTGGTGAACTGGTACCCAAAGAGAAGGGCGGTGAGATCGATCGCTCCTCCGAGGGCCAGGTACTTGAAGAGGTCGAAGAGATGAAGCGGATCATTTCCAAAGAAAGAGGCCAGAATTCCGGATATCAGACCGATATAGATCCCTGCACCCGGCTTCCTGATCACCCGCACCCCAATGATCACCGGGATGACCCAGTAGATGCCGGAACTGCCCGGAACATGAAGGGGGATCTCAAAGAGCCGGGTCAAAACAAAGACCATCGCCCCGAGGAGGGAGAGGAGAGCGATCTCATAAAGAGAGAAGTACCTGCTCATCTTCGACATCAGGGTACCTCCACCGGACCTGAAGTGATCGTGAGCTTGAACGAGTCAGGCTGCGGCCGGTCGACGGCGACCATCAGGAGAGCGTGATCCACCCCGTTCCCTCCGGTAGAGAAGATAGCGAAACGTCCATGCCGTTCTGTAGTGTCTATCATCTGCCCTCTCCTCACTGCGGGTCCAGGGTCAGTCCCACGGGGATCCCTTCTGATCGATGAAGGCGAGGTACCCCCCTTCATCGACCTGATGCATCTCATCCAGATCAATCCGCAGGTATGGACCCCCGGATAACGGGCCGTACCTGAGGTGAGCCTTTGATAGAGCCACACGTCCTGCAGTCATCTGGAGAGTCACCATCGGGTCGGTGAAGGCCTCCTTCAGAACCTGTGCGACCAGGATCCGCGATTCAATCTTCAGTTCAGTCCCTCACGACTGGGACCAGTTCTCCTTCGCGTTCCTCTACAAACAGGATCGCTCTCCCGTTGATCTGACAGGGTTTGGGTGGTTTCTGTTCCGGATTCTGCACGGTTCCCTCGGTGATCTGCGTCCCGGCGATATTCCAGACCCCATCGATGCCGGCCGCGATCAGGTCCTCCACCTCGCAGGGGCCGGTGATATTCCGAATCGTCCCCAGTTGTAAAAACCGTCCGTCGTTCCGCGTCGCCGCGAGCCCGAGCCCGGCCATCGCTCCGATCACCCCGTCCTCGGTCCCGCCGAGCCCCTTGAGCGGAATCTTCAGATTACGGGCGAGGGTCCGTGCCCGTTCCTGGTTCAGGATCATATGCTGCGCATCTCGTCCGTAGGCAACCAGGGAAGGGGATATCTGTTCTGTGAGAGAGACAGCAACCCCCGGATTACTTCCACCTCTGAAATCATCGAGTATCAGACTCTGTGCCAGGTTAAAGACATATCCTGCAATCCTCGGGTTCTCTTCGCAGATATGGATGACTGCACAGAAATTATAGGAGGTGGAGGGGATGTCCTCATGGACAAAGAGCTGATGGCGAGTCACCCCGTAGACCAGGAACTCTCCTGCAATTACTTCGGCTATCGTTCTGGCCAGTTTACCGGTTCCACAGGAATTCTGATTATCGGTATCATCGATTGCGAGATAAATCGTCTTCTCCTCCCATTCTATACTACTATTTGATAAACATAATTTAAGTTTTTTGATTTTTTATAAAAATCAACTCAATTGAATTTACAGGCCCACCTTCAGGCCGCCATCTCTGCCGATCTCTCTACCGGATCCAGGGATACCAGAGAACGCGATCATCTCCTGATCGGTGGACGAAGTTCCACCGCCGGCATGATACGAGAGGAAGAGGCGGAGAGATGCTCCTGATTCTCCCGCACAACCTCCTTATTTAGCCGGCATGGATCTGGTGCAGGGTCTGTTTGTCGATAGAGGTGGAATAGCCCCCGGTTATCCCCCGGCGTGGCCCTTACCACCGCCGTGGTGCTTTCCTCCACCACTGCCGTCACCCTTCTTCCCGGCCGGCCGGTCGCCGACATAGGCATGAACGCCGTTGATCACAACCGCACGGTCCGGCCCGGACGGCCCTTCGAGAGAGATCACCTGGCCGGTCTTCACCTTCGTCTCCTTCAGGAGGTTCTCCCGCTTCCCGTGCATCTGGATGTCCTCGAGCCGGACATGGAAGCCGAACGACTTTTTGAGCACCATCTGGACCACCCCGGTGTGGGCGATCTGGCGCATACAGTTGGCCGGCAGGAATCTGGCCCGGAAACCGATCGCCGGCTCGTTCCGGACCAGGTCGGCCCGCCCCTCGAACGCGATCTCCCGGTACGCCCGGAGGTCGAAGACCTTCGGACTCCGCCGGGCGGCCAGCGGCCCGACCGTGTGGCAGCGGAGGATCCCCGAGACCGGGTCGCTGTCGAGGACGCGGAGGACATGCTGGACCGGGCATCCCGGGTCGACAGGCCGGCCGATCACGATCGCACCCGGCCCGATCCCCAGACGTTCGATCAGTTCCGGACGGAAGGGCTGGATGTACCGCTGCGCTGATGGCTCGCCCGGGAGCGGTCGGAGGATGAAGTCATATTCGGACCCGAGCAGGTCGGTCCCATCATAGACCTCCAGCAAGGCCGACTCGTCCAGGTCCAGCCGGCGGGCCTGGTGCGGGCAGTCGGCAAGGACCCGTGTCCCGTTCCGCATTCCCTCGACGAACTCGCGGCAGCTGCGGACCCCGCAGGCCCCGCAGTCCTTGCCCGGCGGCTCCCACACCACGTTCAGTCCCCCCGGTAGAGCTCGTCGGCGGCGTCCAGGGTCCGGATGACCCCGAAGTGATTCCGCCAGCCGATCTCCTTCTTCCCGGCACAGATCGTGCAGACCCCGAGCGGCGGAGCCCCCCGGAGCATGATCGCCGCCGGGTCGTCGATCTCCGGACAGCTCTCGACCGCCCGGAAGAGGTACCGGAGACCGGTCCCCTCGATCGCATTCGTCTCGATGATATCGATCCCCGGCGTCACACGCCGGATCGCCTCACGGAAGACCTCCTTCTCCGCCTGCGAGACCAGATCGGTCTTGGTCACGACCGCGACGTCGGCGAACGCGATCATCGGCGCCATCTTCAACGGAGCGTTCGTCCCCGAGATCGCCGGCAGCACCACGATCCCGAGCGACTGGGTGGTGTACGGCGTGCACCGGAGACAGAGTCCGGCCGACTCGACGATCAGCAGGTCGGCCTTCTCCTCTCCGGCCCAGGTCAGCGCATCGGCGAGCACCAGGATCCCGGTGTGGTCGGGGCAGAGATCCCCTGAAAAGACCTTCCTCGTCGGGATTCCGAATTCGGCCGCGAGCTCCTCGGCCTCGAAGGCCTGGACCACGTCGATCTTCAGATAGGCGGTCCGGTTCTCCCCGGCGAACTGCCGGAGGAGCTGCCGGACGACGGCCGTCTTGCCGGCGCTCGGCGGGCCGGCCACGATCAGTAGGCGCATCGTCACACCCCCCCGTTCAGAATCTCGCCGGCCCGGATCCGCTCGCGAATCGCATGGAGCCGGTTATCCATCGCGGCCACCTCAGCGAGGGTGTCGGCCTCGATCCCCCCGGGTTCGAGCACCGAGACGACCGCCCCGTTCCGCATCACGATCCGCCGGTCAGAGAGGAGGGCGACGAACGGGTCGTGGGTCACGAAGAGCACGGCCCGGCCGTACTCCCGCAGTTTGGCGATCACCCGATCCTTGAAGATCCCGGCGTTCTCGACCTCGTCGAGCAGGATGATCGGAGTGTTGCTGACCAGCAGGGCGTCCGCGACCATCAGCGAGCGGGTCTGCCCCCCGGAGAGCCGGGTCATGCGCATCTCCCCTCCGAGCGCCTCGCCGGTGAACTCGTTCGCGAGCGCGATCGTCTCGTCGACCGTCTCGGCCGAATCGAGCCCGCGGGCCGCACAGTGCATCTCGAGAAACTGCCGGACCTGCAGATCGGCCAGGCACTTGCTCGTCTGTGCGATCATCGCGATCGGCTTGTTCGCCGGGTCCCGGCAGATCTGCTCGGGCGGCGCCTCACCGTTCACCAGCACCGTCCGGCCGGTCACCGTGTCCTGCTGGGCGAAGACCTCGATGTCGTTGATCAGCGCTGACTTTCCGGACCCTGTCGGGCCGACGATCGAGATCGTATCGCCGGCGCGGATGGTCAACTCGTCGAATGACTCCCGGCGGCCGTCCTTCGCCGTTCCGGGGAGAATAGTGATTGTCTCGATCCTGTAATGTTCCACAGAACTGCTTCGAACCGGGCGGGAATAAATATGGCGTTAAGTTGATTTATTGAACTTGATAAGATCATGTGCAACCATTATAGATACCACCTCGACGATACATCTCGTAAGCAGGAGATCGTATATGCGGAAAAAAGTCGAGACAGAACATGGTTGGTATCGCCCGAAGGGCATGATCGCGGACAGACGGGGTGGCGGGATCGCGCTCCTTCTCCTTCTGGCCATCCTCCTCATCAACTCCCCCGCCGGAGCAGCTCCCCTCGCCGACTACAACAACATCTTCTTCAAGGTGGCGAATGACGCCGGGGTGAAGTACGACGCCTTCGGCAACGACTCCTACAACATCCGGTTCGAAGGCTACGACCGCGGGCTCAACGCCCTGCACATCTCCACCGACCCGGCCGTGAACTTCGGCCAGGTGACGATGACGGGCAACCAGTCCGGAACCATCTATGCAACCGACTCGGGCGGCAAGGGCTACGAGGACGAGATCCTTCTCCTCGTCGGCGTGAACGGCACGGTCCCCGACGACTTCAGACTCCATGTCACGGCCGACGGCTACACCTGGACGCCGAACCCCGAGAGAAACAAGGCCCCGACCTCCTTCACCTACCAGCCGGTCTCCCTCGACGAGACCTTTACGAAGGCCGACCTGGTCTACGGTCCGCAGACCTGGAAACCGACCGGCAACGGGTTCTCCTATCCGATCTATTACGGACAGAACATCTCCGACACGACCAACACCTTCAAACTGATGTTCATCGACCTGAACGCCGGCGTGCTCAGGCCGAACACGACGCTCCAAAACCAGGGAGCCGTCCGGATCACCTACTCGTTCGAGAACCTCGAGTCGTCCGCGGTCTTCAATGTCTATGGGTACTGCCAGACCTCGAACAACGGCGACGACATGGTCGCCTGGTCGAACTCGCTGATGCCCGAACGGACCCCAAGCGGGTACCTGGTGAATGGCCCATCGCCGGATCAGCAGGTCCTCCCCCTGTCAGGCCAGCAGCATGCTCCCCTGGACATCGATGGCGACGGGCGATACGAGGACCTGAACGGGAACAGCCAGTTTGACTTCTCCGATGTGATTCTCTTCTTCAACCAGATGGACTGGATCGCCGAAAACGAACCTGTCGACGCCTTCGACTTCAATGGGAACGGAAAGATCGATTTCGGCGATATCGTCTCCCTGTTCATCAGGTTATGACCTGACCCCCCTTTTTTCCGCTTCCCCGGACCGTCCGATCAATTCCTGGGATCAGAACCGGTCAGAGATTGTATTCAAGGGAAAACCGGAGTCACCTGATCCCCTCCACCCGGGTGATCGGATCCGTATCTTCAGCGTCTCTTCAGACCTGGATCTCGTGAAGTAAACCCAGTTAAGTTAACTTAAAATTGTTATAATAATGTTTATATCAACACAATCCAACAATAGTAAAGGCAGATTTCGCCTCGTGAAATCTCCTCTTTCTCTGTCAGCGTGGGTACATTCTGGATGTGTACAAACCTTCCCAGGCCAATACACCACGCCTGACAGGGAATTTCTCGGGAATAAAGTTGCCGATCTACGAGAAAGACCAAGCAATTCGTGATTTGGTGACCATTACCTGTCACTGATTGCACACCCCACTGGTGATTTGAATCATGCTTCACTCAAGACATACAACAACGCGTCTCATCATGATCCTGCTCCTGGCAGTGGCTCTTCTGACAGCCACCGCAGGTGCGGGACTTGTAGAGCCGATCGAAACGACGTCTCTGACGGTCAATCAGACCCTGGAGGATCAGCAGACGAACCTCAGTATCATCAAGAATACGGGGCTGACGAACACCGCACCGCTCCCCGCACCCAGGCATATCTTCTTCAACGTGGCGAATGACGCCGGCGTGAAGTACAACCTGGACGGACCGGCCTTTGGGGGCCCGAACAACACCTACTACATTAAGGCAGACGGTGGTGGCCTGAACGAACTCCACATCACGAACGATGTGAGCCTGCCCTACGGCCAGGCCACGACGTCCAGCAGTCAGTCCGGAACCTTCTATGTGACGAACACCGGTGGGAGAGGATTCGATGACGACATCATCCTGCTCCTCTCGGTGAAGGGACCGATCCCTGACGACTTCGCCATCCATGTGAAGTCGAGCGGGTACGACATGACCACGGGAACCGTCGTAAATGCTCCGCCATCCGAATACCACCACGTGACCGGCGCAGTCGACGAGACCTTCACAAAGGCTGACTTCATCTACGGCCCGCAGACCTGGAAGCCCGGTCCCGGAAGCCTGACGACTCCGTCGCTGCCACTCTACTACGGTCAGTCCATCAGCGACCAATCCACGAACTCGTACCTGATGTTCATCGATCTCAAGGTCGGCAACCTGTATCCATCAAGGTTCGGTGGTGCCACTCTTACCGACAATGGAGCAGCAAAGGTGGAGTACAGTATTTCAAACCTGGGTAACTCCTTCGCCGCCTTTAACGGCTACGGCTGGTGCCGTGCCGCAAACCAGGGACAGGGAATCTCATGGACGAACAGGGTCGAAGGTAACTTCAACACGGTAAGCGGTTATACTGTGATCGGTAAGCCGTCTGCTGCATTCAGCGCGACTCCCCTGAGCGGCGCCGCACCACTCTCGGTCCAGTTCACCGACCGCTCGACCAACATGCCGACCATCTGGGCCTGGGACTTCAACAATGACGGGATCGTCGACAGCACCGACCAGAACCCGTCGTACACCTTCCCCTCAGCCGGCAGATACACCGTCAAACTGACCGCGACGAACATTCTTGGCAGTGACACCTACGTGGCAACGAATTGCGTCACGTCGAGCATGACAGCAGCCTTCTACGCGTACGGCTCTGTCGGCCAGGCTCCGTATTCGGTCAAGTTCGAGGACCAGTCCGTCGGTTCGCCGACCGCCTGGAAATGGGACTTCGGCGACAACACCACATCGACCGAGCAGAACCCGACCCACGTCTTCAACCAGACTGGCGTCTACAATGTGGCCCTGACCGCCTCGAACGATCAGATGAGCGACACCTGTACCAAGTACCGGTGCATCATCGTCAACACCGTGCCGGTAGCGGCCTTCACGGCCAACGCAACCGCCGGCCGAACCCCATTCACCGTGCAGTTCACCGACCAGTCGACCGATTCGAGCGGCTACGAGTGGCGGTTCGGTGACGGCACCACATCGACCGAGCAGAACCCAATCCACACCTACACCAAGCCGGGGGCCTACACCGTGACACTGACCACCTCACAGTCCAACTTCGGCAGCGTCTTCACGGAGAAGCCGGGATACATCACCGTCACCGACCCACCGACCGCCGGGTTTTCGGCGAACGTGACCACCGGGCTGTCACCCCTTTCGGTGCAGTTCAATGAATCGGTCACCGGTTCAGTCCAGTATTACTTCTGGCATTTCGGGGACGGAGCGACCTCGTTCGACCAGAATCCGGTCCACACCTATGACACCGTCGGCACGTACACCGTCTCCCTGATGGCAATCGGCCCCAATGGAAACGAGGTGAAGACGATCGAGGACTGCATCAACGTCACCGCCCCGGTGACACCGACCCCGACGCCGACAGCGACCGTCACGACGACCGTGACCCCGACACCAAGCCAACAGGACCTGCCGGTGGCCGGCTTCACCGTCACGCCCCAGGGGGGTCAGGGCTCGTTCGTCTTCCTGGTCACTGACACCGCAGTGAACGCCACCTCCGTGAAGTACGACCTCGGGGACGGCACCTTCACCGCCTACAAAAACTTCCGCTACACCTACTGGCAGCCCGGAACGTTTACGATCACGCAGACCGCGACCAACGCAGCAGGGTCCTCGACGAAGAGCGTAACCGTGACGGTGCCGGCGGTGGCATAATGATCATCCTGCAGCAGGAGGTATCCCCATGAGGGAGGGAACAGGATCATCCCCACGCCAACCCTCACCCTTTTTCAGACCAGGAGCACACCTGGGCATTATCATAACCTTCACCCTCCTGACGTTATTGAGTCTCATGGTACCGGTGACAGCTGACCCGCTCCCCACGTACCACCACCTCTTTCTCCAGGTCGCCAACGATGAAGGCCCGCGCTTCGATATCTATAACAACGGCACCTACTACCAGAAACACGACGGAGGAGGAGTCAACGCGCTCTGGATGACCGGAAACCCGGCTGTCCAGAAAGGTCAGATCACCACCACCGCCAACCAGTCGGGCGTCTTCTACCTGGTGGACACCGGCGGTCGTGGATGGGACGACGACGGATTGCTGATGCTCGCCGTCAACGGGACGATCCCTGATTCCTTCAAGGTGCACATCCGGGCGAGCGGCTACACGTGGACCCCGGTCTCAAAATACGTGACACCATCATCCGATCAGATCCACTATGTGGACGGATCGATCGATGAGACCTTCACCAAGGACGATCTCATCTACGGCCCCCAGAACTGGAGGCCGGCCGGGCAGGCGAACTACCCGATCTATAACGGGCAGAACATGTCCGACACAGGGAACACCTTCCGGATGATGTTCATCGACCTGCACGCCGGAATCCTCGGGGCAAACTCCA
The DNA here is from genome assembly GCF_052055875.1 of Methanosphaerula subterraneus. Classification (GTDB taxonomy): domain Archaea; phylum Halobacteriota; class Methanomicrobia; order Methanomicrobiales; family Methanospirillaceae; genus Methanosphaerula; species Methanosphaerula subterraneus. The sequence goes on along the minus strand of NZ_CP170508.1, from coordinate 150,755 downwards.
CCACCGGGGCTCCACCTCTTCAGAACAATGGTGGGATCAAAGTCGAGTACTCGTTCGAGAACATGAACACGTTCGCCGCCTTCGATGCCTATGCCTGGTGCCAGGACGCCAACCAGGGGCAGGGGATCTCGTGGACGAATGCAGTCAACACACTCGGCCAGACGTCGATTGCGAGCGGGTACTGTGTGACCGGAGCGCCGGCGTCGACAGGCCCTCTCAGCATTCCCCCGGGGACGCTGCCGCCCACCGACCCGGACAGGGATGGACGGTATGAAGACCTGGATGGAAACAGTGCCCTCGACTTCAACGATGTGGTCCTCTTCTTCAACCAGATGGACTGGATCGCAGAGAACGAACCGCTCACTGCCTTCGACTTCAACAGGAACGGTTCAGTCGACTTCGATGATGTCGTCCTGCTCTTCAATATGGTCTGAAGCGAGAGACCCCCTTTTTTTATCCCCTGCTGGAAGAGCCTGAACATCCCCACATTCCTCTCGAAGATCTTTCATGCTCATCGTCTCAGGTGTTCTCTGACCATATCCGCCCGCCACATGCGTGCAGGATATACTCCGGACCGGTGAGACCATGGACGGACAGCCGGCCCCGTGAAATCAACGGGACGCCCCATCCCCTACCAATCGTCGACGAAAGAGAGGCGGGGATTGATCAAGTACAGATCGGTATGGGTATCTGGTTACCCCGTACAGGGGAAGCGGGACTGAGAAGAGACCTGGTATGGATCAACAGTCAGGTTTTCGACGAAAAAAGGATTTCTTGAAGAGGGGTCACTCTTTATTCTCAAGATTCTTCTTCTGCCTGAGGTACAGGATCGCGACCAGGAGCAGCAGCAGGAGCAGGACCAGGATGATCAACCCTGCAAAGACCAGCAGGAGGAAGAGAAGTACCACGCCGGCCAGCAGGATCAGGCTCAGGTCTGATGAAGAGAGGCGGTCGATGGTCGACTGTACTGTCGAGAGGAAGTTCGTCTGTGAGTTCCGATCGCTGGACGAGGTCTTGCCAGCCGAAGCCCCCGGGATGGTGAGCGGCGAGTATTCATCCTGGTTCCCGGTGTCGAGGAACGGTGGAGTCGGGGTCGTCATCACCGGGGTGCTGGTGTTCACCTGGGTGGGTGCGGGTGTTGGTGCGGCGGACTCAGTCTGGGCTGTGGTGACGGTCGTGGAAACCGGGGTCGCGGTCGTCCCGACCGTTCCTCCCACCCCGGTGTAATCATCGCTTGATGAACTGGAAGAGGAATCTCCTGTCGAAACAGGACCGTCAGCAGAAGAACTGGCCGGCTGGGGCGCAGGCTGGGAGGGAGCGGCCGTCGCCTGCACGGTGGGGACACCGGACGAAGCCATCCCTGCATCCGATGCTGGAGACTGGGCCTGGGCGCTGGTGGCCGCCTGGGTTGGAACAGCGGTCTGTATCCGTGAAGGGAAGAGCGTACTCAGGACCGGGATGGATACCGAGGGTTCCGGACTCCGGGTCGCGGTGACCGGGGGAACGGTGGTGATCGCCGTTACGGGGGTGGTCACGGAGACGGTGACCCCCGGGGTTGTGCTGACGGTCGCGGGAATGGAGGTGGAGGTCACCGGAACTCCGGTCGTCACGGTGGTGACGATCGACTGAACGGGCGGCACGGTCGTCGTGATAGTAGTGGTCGTGACGGGTGCCTGAGTGGAGGGAACCACGGTCGTCGACGGCTCAGAGGTCACCGTCGACGTAGGCTGGGAGGTTTCGGTGACCGTGACCGTGACGGTCGGCGTGACATTCAGCGTCGTCTCGGTGGTGGTGGGCGTATCTGTCGGGGTGACCGTTGCCGTGGTGTTGGGCGTCGCAACCGGCGTTGTCGGCTCGGTCGTGGGGGTGGGGGCGACCCCTTTCACCGTGAAGCCGCTGCTGCCGGCTTCAGAGAGACGGTTGGTCCATGAGATCCCCTGCCCCTGGTTAGAGTTCATACACCAGGCGTAGGCATTGAAGGCGGCGAACGTGTTCATGTTCTCGAACGAGTACTCGACCCTGATCCCGCCCTCGTCGGTCAGGCCGGGAGGAAAGGCGTCCTTACCCATGATCCCAGCCTTGAGGTCGATGAACATCAGGTGGAACTGCTGCGAGGTATCCCCCATATCCTGGCCATCATAGATCGGGTAGTTCGCCGGCCCGGCCGGCTTCCAGTTCTGGGGGCCGTACGCAAAATCAGCCTTCGTGAAGGTGCTGTCGACCGTCCCCTCCACATGCGTGTAGTTCTCAGGTTTCAGGTTCGCCTCAGGGGAGGGCTCCCAGGTGTAGCCGCTCGCCCGGATATGGACCCGAAAGTCGTCCGGGACATCCCCCTGCACGGCGATCAGGATGATGCCGTCATCATCAAAGCCCCTCCCACCGGTGTCGGTCAGATAGAAGACGCCGGACTGGGAATCGGAGGCGATCGAATTTCCGAAATTATTCGACGGGTCGCTGGAGATATGGAGCGCATTCAGTCCGCCCCCATCAAACTTGATGTATTTCTCTCCACCATTCGCCATGGCGATATTGATATGGTAGTGATCGGAGAGTACGCTCTCTGCTCCAGCTGGAACAGTAATGGTGAGTGCGAGCAGTACCAGGGCGATGCTGATCAGCACTGATAGTGATCTATGGTGATTCATGTTAGCCATCTGTTGTGTCATTGATACATCTCCAATTATCTGAAATCTGTTGAAAGGTTCATCTATCCGAGGAATCGGTGATAGACGACGGTAAATCCGACCAGCCCGGCCAGCAGGAGACCCATGCTCAGGTCCCTCTGCCCGGGATGCGGGGGGCGATAGCAGGTCGTTCTCGTTCCTGACCCGAATCCCCTGGCCTGCATGGCATCGGCCACCAGCCTGGCCCGGTTCAGGACCGCAATGATCATCGGGATGACCAGGGCCATCAGCATCTCCGCCTTCCGGATCCAGGATCCCTGCTCGAAGTCAAGCCCCCGAGAGCGCTGGGCGTCCATGATATGCCCGAGATCGGCACTCAGGGCCGTGGTGGATCGGAGCGCGTACCCGAGTGAGAAGGTGAGGGTGTCAGGTACGCCCATCGCCTTCAGAGCGTGGATGACTGCCGTGCAGGAGGTCGTCATGATGAAGAGGACGCCGAACCCGGTTATCGTGAGCAGCCGAACCCCCATCGCCCCGGCGAAGAGGATCCCCCCGGTACTCAGGGCGGGGTGCAGGATACCCAGATCTGCAGAGAAGAAGACCGTTCCGGTCGACCCCTTCGGGAAGAACATGTCGATGACGACGATGAAGAGGAGCAGGGGGGAGATCTTCCAGAAGGCCCTGATCAGGGGGTGGAGAAGGTCCGAGATCCCGGCCAGCGTCAGAACGAAGAGCAGGGCTACCAGCAGAGGGACCAGGGACTCCTGGATCAACGAGACGGCACTGACCACGATCAGCCCCCCCATCTTGGTCCGGGGGTCCAGCAGGTGAAGGTACGAGGTGCCGGGGGTGAACCGGGCCCAGGCCGCACTCCCGTCCAGTCGCCGATTGCGGGGCCGACGGTTAAAAACCTGTCCCATCGGTCACCTCCCGGATCTGTCCACCGGAGAGGGAGACGATCCTGTCTGCACAGAGATGGGCAAATGCCTGGTCATGGGTGACCACAAGGATCGTTCTGCCGGCATCCCCGAGAATTCGGAGCACCCCGGCCAGCTTCAGTTTCAATCCCCAGTCGAGACCGAGGGTCGGTTCGTCCATCACCAGGATCGGGGACTCCATCATCAGAAGCCCGGCAATCGCCACACGCTGCTTCTCCCCGACAGAGAGGGCGAGGGGAGGGGCCGTGAGCCCCAGAGAACAGAGATCCAGATCTGCAAGGACCTGCAGGGTTCTGCGCTCTATCTCATCGGCAGGAACCCCGTAATTCCCCGGTCCAAAGGCCAGTTCATCGGCTATCGTCTCGGCAAAGAGCTGGTAGTCGGCATGCTGGAAGAGGATCCCGACAGACTGTGAGACCTGCGCAACCGACCTCCCGGCGATAGACCTCCCATCCACCCGCACCTCCCCGGAATCCGGCTGCAACAGTCCGTTGAGGAGGCGGAGCAGCGTCGACTTCCCGGAGCCGTTGGCCCCGACAAGAACAGTGATCTCAGGAGACTGGACCCGAAGGTCGACACCGTTCAGGAGGGGAGAGGCCGAACCAGGGTACTGATAGGTCACCCCGGCCAGGTGAAGGCCCGGATTACTCCGCTCACCCGGAAGGCTCGATGGTTTACCACGCACCTTCCAGCCCTCAGACCGGTATTCTTCCTCAGGAGGGAGCAGGACACCGCCCATCTCCAGGGCCCCGGCCATCGCCGCATCCGGATATCCATCAAAGATGATACATCCCTGGTTCAGGACGAGGTACCGCCCCTTCAGGGATCCGAGCCGGTCCAGCCGGTGCTCGGTGATGAAGAGCGTCATCCCTTTTTTCTGTACAAGGGACATGAGGCACGCACTGAGAGCCTCGGCTCCGGACCGGTCAAGACCGGAGAATGGTTCATCGAGGATCAGCAGGTCGGGCTCTGTCACCACCACCGATGCCACCGCAACCCGCTGCCGCTCCCCCCAGGAGAGCTGGTCCAGCGAGCGGCCCAGCAGGTGGGTGATATCGAGCAGATCGGCGATGGACGTGATCGCCTGCTCCATCGCTGCCTCCTCCACCCCCATCTGTTCAAGCCCGAAGGCCAGTTCCGTGTCGACCTCGCTCGAGAAGAACTGGGTGTCGGGGTCCTGAAAGACCATGCCCACGGTCGCGGCCAGTTCACTGACCGGACAGGTGTGGGTATCCCTCCCTGCAACCATGACCCGCCCCTGCATCGTGCCGCGTGTGCTCTGCGGGATCAGACCGTTCAGACACTTGAGAAGGGTCGACTTTCCCGAACCGCTCGGCCCGGTGAGGACGACGATCTCGCCCCGGCCGACCGAGAAGGTGATATGGTCGAGGGCGGGTACCGGCACTCTCCCGGTCGTCGCACGGTACTGGAAGGAGAGGTCGGAGACCTCCAGGATCTCAGGTGCTCTCATCAGCCCCTATCACCCCGGCCTTGAGGAGGCGTCTGAGGACGAGCGCTGCGATGACCCCCCCGATTCCTCCGAATATCAGGTGGGTTGCTGAAGCGATACCGATCCCGAGCAGAATGAAGTGGGCCTGAACGCCGAAGAAGAACTGGACCGCGTAGTTCACCACCATCTTGGCCATATTTCCGGCCACTCCGGCGATGAACCCGACCAGCGGGTTGGTGAACTGGTATCCGAAGACGAGGGCGGTGAGATCGATCGCCATTCCAAGGGCCAGGTACTTGAAGAGGTCGAAGATATGAAGCGGATTGTTTCCAAAGAAGGAAGCCAGAATCCCTGATATTAGACCGATATAGATCCCTGCACCCGGCTTCCTGACCACTCGTGCCCCGATGATCACCGGGATGACCCACCAGATGCCGGAGCTCCCCGGAACATGAAGAGGGATCTCAAAGAGCCGGTTCAGTACAAAGACCATCGCCCCGAGGAGGGAGAGGAGGGCGATCTCATAGAGAGAGAAGTAGCTGCTCATCTTCGACATCAGAGTGCCTCCACAGGGGCCGAGGTGATCGTGAGTTTGAACGAGTCAGGCTGCGGCCGGTCGACGGCGACCATCAGGAGTGTGTGATCCACCTCATTCCCTCCGGTATAGGTGATGTAGAAACTTCCTTTCTGTGCTGTCGTGTTCGTCATCTGTCCTTTCCTCACCGCCGGATCAGCGGTGATATGAAGCGCGTCGAGCCCACTCCAGGGACGATCGAAGGAGAGGTTGACCAGGCCCGAGATCGTCGGGTCCCGGCCGGCAACGATCACCTGGTAGGGGCGTGTCTCCGATAGGGGAGCGGCCTCTGCCACGGTCTCGCCCGGTTCTGCTCCACCAAGGACCATGTATCCATTTGCACCAAATCCGGTCTGCCGGTTCGTCCAGTACCGCCGTGGAGAGTCGCCCCATCCATAGACGTCGAAGGCCATCCTTCCTGAAAGGTTCTGGGCCTGGTACGTGACCTTCACAGGAGAGATCTGGTTCTGATACATGGTCAGTCCCTCGGGGGTGCCGTTCAGATCGAAGAAGGCGAGATACCAGGTCTCCTCAGACTGCCGGGTCTCATCTGGATCGATTCCGAGGGGAGGCAGGAATGGGCGCCAGGACTGCGGGCCGTACCTGAGATCCGTCTTTGAGAGGGTCACACTCTGGTTGACGGATGTGCCTACGGTATCCGAATCGGTCTGTTCCGTCCCACCTGCAGTCATCTGGAGAATCACCATCAGGACAGTGAAGGCACCTATCAGAACCAGTGCGGCCAGGATCCGCTTGGTATACTTCAGTTCAATTCCTCTTGATCGGGAACAGTTCCCCTTCGCGTTCCTCTACAAACAGGATCGCTCTCCCGTTGACCGGACAGGGTTTTGGTGATTTCTCCTCAGGATTCTGCACGGTTCCTTTGGTGACTCTCGTCCCTGCGATATTCCAGACCTCGTCGATGCCGGCTGCGAGCAGATCCTCAACCTCGCAGGGGCCGGTGATATCCCGCACCATGCCCAGTTGCAGGAATCTGCCGTCGTTCCGCGTCGCCGCGAGCCCGAGCCCGGCCATCGCTCCGATCACTCCGTCCTCTGTCCCGCCGAGCCCTTTGAGGGGAATATTCAGATTACGGGCGAGGGTCCGTGCCCGTTCCTGGTTCAGAATCGTATGCTGGGCATCTCGTCCGTAGGCCACCAGGGAAGGGGATATCTGTGCAGAGAGTGCGATAGCAACCCCGGGATCGCTCCCTTCAATGAAATCGTCGAGCATCAGCTTCTGTGCCAGAGAGAAGATCTGGGTTGCAATCTTCGGATTCTCTTCACAGACATGGATGACGGCACAGGAATTATGGGAGGTGAAGGGGATGTCCGCATGGACAAAGAGCTGGTGGCGAGTCACCCCGTAGACCAGAAATTCTTCTGCTATCGCATCGGCTATCGTCCTGGCCAGTCGACCTGTTCCACGGGATTCCAGGCTGTCGGTATCATCTATCGCAAGAAAAATCGTTCTATTCCCCCTTTATACAATTTATTCGAATATCACCATTTATGTCTTTTTATTTCTTAGTTGAGTAAATTTAATTTAGTTAACACCCCCTGAGATCCGACCCGCTTCCCTGATGATCACCCTGACCGAGGCAAGGATCCCGCCGAACTCCGCTGCTTCGGGCTCTCGTTTTGCAAACTCTACAAGGCTGCACTGCGCCAGGATCTCCTGGATCTCACTGATATCAGAGCCCTGCCTGGTGAGAAGAGCGATCACCTCCTGGTCGGTGGACGAGGTTCCATCGCCGTAATGGTACGAGAGAAAGAGGCGGAGGGCCTCTCCTGCAGCGCCATATCCACGCTGGGGAGAACCCTGTGCATAGAATGAAGCAGCCGCCACCAGCAGGTCCTCCGCCGCCTGCACGTAATCAAAGGGCGGCTGGACCTCAGCCGCCAGGTCCGGATCCCTTCTCCTCCGCCGGTAGAGGACAAAACCTCCAACGATACAGAGCACCCCGAGCAGCGTGAGGGCAATCGGGCGCAGAAACGCGAGGAGCATCGGGATCAGGGTGGAGGGAACAGGTGGAGGCCGGTGAAGGGTGAGCCCTGCGAGCGTGGTGTTATTGATCACCGTTGCCACCGCAGTGGCCGGGTTCTGCCCGCGATCTGCCCAGGCGAGGACCACCGCCGTTCTGTTGGGAGTTGAATTGATCTCGGTCTTCACATGGTCGAACCCATCGCCGTGCAATCCGTCGGCAAATGCCTGGTAGGTCGCATTCTTCTGCATCAGGGAAGGAAGGGAGAGGGGTGAAGCAGACACCTGATCGGCAAAGACGAAGGAAGCGTCCTTCATCCCTCCGTTCAGGGTTGCTTCTTCACCGGACTTCTTTTTGAAATGATACAGGAACTGCCCGGTGGTATTCGACTCAGGCGTCACCTGCTTATCGTCCACCGAGAATCCCTGCGCATCCAGGGAAGCGAGGATCTCCCGGATCGTCGGATCGTTCTCGATCACCTGCTCCAGTGACGTCCGGTTCCGGGCAGTCGCATTCGCCTCCTGCATCAACTGGTTCTTCAGAGCCCCGGTATCCCCCGGCATCTGCCCGTTCTGCAGGGCCTGGTCGAGACTCTGCCCCTCCCCCTGCCCCTGCTGTACCTCCTGCACCGGCGTCTGGGATGCAGGGAGATCGGTGCTGATCAGGGGATCCTTCGTGTTCTGTTGCCCGGGGTCGTTCTCCGTCACATAGACGACCAGCCCATCCAGCGTCACCACCCGGTCGGTACCCTCGGTATACTCAAACCGGAGGGTGACCTTCTGGGTCACCGGTGCATCGTACGGCCCCAGGTGCAGGTTGATACTGTGCACCCCGTCCGGGATCTTGAACGCAGCAGACTGAACCGCAGATTCGGGGCCGGCACCGGCACTCGTCAGGCTATCGCTGACGACGGTTCGCTCGAGCGTGCCTCTGACCTCATGGCCATAGGTATTGGTCAGGACCAGGGGGATGGATGCCTGAGCCCCCTGCTGAACATAATAGTCCCTCTGATCAGAGGAGATCGTGATCTCCTGGGCTGCCGCACCGATGGGGACGAGACAGAGCAGGAGCAGAAGACAGAGCACTCGCTTCATGGGATGATACGCCTCTTTCCATACCGGAAGTAGAGCTCGGCCAGCAACACGGGCAGGAGGCCGGCAAAGAGAAACGGCTGGATGCTCGTCTCTTCCTTCTCCCGCACAATCTCCCGGTTCAGCCCGGCATAGATCTGGTGCAGTGTCTGTTCATCCACCGAGGTGTAGTAGGCCCCCCCGGTCTTCTCTGCAATGGACTGCAGGGTCGCTTCGTCGAGGGTCGCGTACTGGGGTGTGCCCATAGGATCTGACCCCAGCAGGACCGGACTCGTCGAGCCCAGTCCAACTGTGAAGACCTGGACCTTCTTCTGCATAGCAAACTCCGTGGCATCCTCCGGGGAGATCACACCGGCATTGCCCACACCGTCGGAGAGGAGGACGACCACCTTCTTCTGGTTGGGGATCGAATCGGCCATGTCGACGGCCAGTGCCAGTCCGTCACCGAGTGCGGTCTGTCCGTTCTTCTGCTGTATCGCCTGCGTCTTCTCCATCACCCGGTCCTTATCGGGAGAGAGATATGCCGCCGTGGTCGCCCCGGACTCGAAGATGACGACGCCGGCATAGTCCTTCGGATCGAGGGACTGGATCAGTAGCGCCGCAGACTGCTTCGCCGCCTCGAGTCTGTTCGGCTGGTAATCGGTCGCCGCCATACTCCCGGAATCATCGATGACGAGGACGACACTGACCCCGTCCTTGGTCTGGTCCAGGGGAAGATGCGGGTTGGCGAGGCCGACGAGGACGAGCACGATCGCAATGATCGAGAGGAGGAACAGGTACTGCGGGCGCCGGGACGGCTTCTTCTCACCGAGTGCCGACTTGAGAAAGGCGACATGGGAGAAGGCCATCGCTGTGTTCTTCCTGCTCTTGGTCGCCCGACGGTACAGATAATACAGGATCGGTATCCCGATCAGTCCCACTAACCAGAGGGGATTGGTGAACCCTGGCATCGTCATCTCCCTCCAATAGCCCGTCCCCCAAACAGACGTTTGAGGGGGATGTCGTACGGTTCGTCGGTGCTGAGTCTGACCTGGGCCACCCTGCATCGCCGGCACATGTCGGAGAAGGTTCGCGCCGCGGCCACGGTCGCCAGCCGGTAACGCTCCCGGATGGCGGGGTCCGAGGTGTCGACGAGCAGCTGTTCGCCGCTCTCCTCGTCCTCGAACATCATCAGGCCGCAGTCGGGGAGTTCATGCTCCCTGGGATCGGTGACCCTGATGGCGGAGACCTCGTGGTGCAGGCGAAGGATGGAGAGAGCTGGGGCGGGATCCTCGGTGAAGAAGTCTGAGATGATGATCACCGAGGACTGCCTTTTTACGAGCGGGGTGAACTGCTTCAGCACAGCGGCGAGGTCGGTTCCTCCCGGGTGCGGCGTGTAGGCAATCAGGGCGTTCAGCAGAGCGAGCAGGTGTCTTCGTCCCCTCCGGGCAGGTATGTACTGCTCGATCCGGTCCGTGAAAATACAGAGGCCGATCTGTTCGTGCTGTTTCTGGGCCGCGAACATCAGCGATGCCGTCACCTCGAGAATGCGCTGGGCTTTGCTGATCTGACTTCCAAACGAGCCGGATGCCGAACCATCGATCAGAAAATAATACCGCTGGTCACGCTCTTCAGAGAAGTCCTTGATATACGGACGGTTCAGCCGGGCGGTCACCTTCCAGTCGATCGTCCGGATATCGTCCCCTGGCACGTACTCCCTGATCTCCGAGAACTCGATCCCCTGTCCCTTAAAGAGGGAGCGATGTTCGCCGGCAGCGAGACCCTCCACCAGGATGCTGGTCTTCAGTTCGATGGTCTGCAGGCTATGAAGCAGTGTCTTCAGATCTGTCATCATGCACATCCGGGATCACGGGACACGGACAGTACCGAGGATTGAATCGATCATCTGATCTGTCGAGACTTCCTCTGCTTCAGCAGTATAGGTTCGGATGATCCGGTGACGAAGGATACTGTGCGCCACGGCCTTGATGTCGTGGGGGATCACGTAGCCTCTCCCGTTTAGCAGGGCGTGAGCCTTTGCAGCCAGGACGAGACTGATGGAGGCGCGGGGCGACGCTCCACAGGCGATATACCCTCCGATCGACAGGCCGTAGGCGTCTGGGGTGCGGGTGGCGTCGACCAGTTCGGCGACGTACCGCTTGATCTCGGGACTTGCATAGATGGTGCGCGTGAAGGCCTGCATCGAGCGGAGCGCCTCCTCAGTCAGGATCGACGAAGGGCGCACTGGGACCGTCTCAGAGAATCGGTCCAGGATCCGGATCTCCTCTTCAAGGCTGGGATAGGTCATGATCACTTTGAGCATGAACCGATCGAGCTGCGCCTCGGGGAGCGAATAGGTTCCTTCAGACTCGATGGGGTTCTGGGTCGCCAGCACAAAGAACGGTTCTTCGAGCGGGAAGGTCTCTCCCTGAATGGTCACCTGCCGCTCCTGCATCGCTTCGAGAAGAGCGGACTGGACCTTCGGCGGAGCCCGGTTGATCTCGTCGGCGAGCACGAACTGGTGAAAGATTGGACCCTTGGTGGTGCTGAACTGTGCCTCGTTCTGGTTGTAGATCTTGGTGCCGATGATATCGGCAGGGAGGAGGTCCGGGGTGAACTGGAGCCTGACAAAACCGCAGTCAAGACATTCGGAGAGCGTCTTGATCAGCAGGGTCTTGGCAATCCCGGGAACACCCTCAAGGAGGACATGCCCGCCGGCAAGAAGGGCGATCAGCAGGTGATCGATCACCTGCTCCTGACCCACGATTATCGTGCTGATCTCCTGTCGGAGCTGGGTGAGTGGTTTTTGATACTTCAGTGCATTGGTATTCTTTACTGCAATATCCGGGGCAATCATGTGTGGTACTCCAATCAAATCATCATTCGGTACAGTGCGATCAATAGGTAAAGAAAGGGGATGGCATCGATCCGGTCCCGATCACGGAGATCCGCTCAGTCCGAGTGAATGGAGCAGAGCGGAGAACCAGCCGGTTACGGTCTCAAATAGATCTGGATCTTTCGGTGATGCCGGTGGAACGTTGGTGTTGTTTCCATTTCGGGGATGAGCCGGGGTGGACCGGCTGGCAGGGTCTAAGGTGGTGGTATTGGTTGGGGTGAAATCGGAGAGAGACTGCGACCCATAGACAACATAGCCGCTGCTGCCGGTCTCTGATACCCGGTTGGTCCATGAGATCCCCTGACCCTGGTTGGACTGATTATTATAGGCATACCCATTGAATGCGGTCTTTGTCTTCAGGTTTTCAAAGGAGAACTCCACCTTTGCAGCCCCATCATTCTGAATTCCGGTGAGGTTGCTGTTGGAACCCAGGGCACCGACATTCAGGTCGACGAAGAGGAGCGAATAGGTATTGGCCGGGTTCTTCATATCCTCGCCTTCGATGAGGGGATAATTCTCCAGCCCGGCCGGTTTCCAGGCCTGAGGAGAATAGACGAAGTCGGATCCTGTGAAGGTCTCGTTCAGCGCCCCGTCGACATAGGTGAGGTCACCCAGTTCTGGAGGTTTATTCAGGACTGGAACCGGCTCCCACTGATACCCGCTCGATCGAATATGGACCTTGAAATCCTCGGGAACCTCTCCCTGTACTGCGAGCATCAGGATGACGTCATCATCAAATCCTCTCCCCCCGGTATCTGAAAGATAAAAGACACCTGACGAGCTGGTGGTATTGGTCACCTGCCCGAAAGGTTCGGATGGATTGGTCGTAAAATGCAGGGCATTCAGGCCGCCGCCATCGAATTTGATGTAGTAGGTGTTGTTATGGAAGAGGTCGAACCTGGCGCCGTCACTGTTGGCGATATGAACATTGATATGGTTCTTCGCAGGGATCTGTTCCTTTACCGTATCTCCGGCCAGAACCGGCATAACAGATGCCTGTATCACTACCAGGGTTATCATGCAGATGAATACAGCGAACAATCTGCGGTTTTTTGCATGTATCACAGTTTTTTTATCCATGTCCGGCGCGTCTCCGATCCCTCTCTGAGAGATAATAGAACACAATATTCGTTTTTTATGTATTCAATCTTCTTAACTATGCACAAATTTAACATGTTTAATTAACCTGTTGATAAAGGTCCTTTTGTATCCTGGTATGTCCAAAATTATAGGACTACTCGTCACCGGACAGAAGGAATGATCCCCGGAGGGCCGAATCGGACACCTGCGGCGCCGGTGCAGAGGGCCGGCAGTCTGGTGAGAGCGCAGGTGAAATCCTGCAATCAAAAGGTATTTGTGCGTGTTTCTCAAATAGCCATTAAGGAGGGAGCTCGATCGATTTTCCAACAATGCTCCACACCCTGAAGAGTGAGGACCAGGTGCTGACAGATGAAGATCTGGCATCAATCTGGGTCAGGCGGGGTGAGGAGGATCTGAAGAACAGCGAATACAGGAAGGCAGCCTGGTGCTTTGCGAATGCGATCGAGCGGGAACCAGAGAACAGCCTGGCCTGGATGGGGAAGAGCAGAGCCCTCAAACATCTCGGAAGAGAGGAGGAAGCGCTCGCCTGCTATGATCGGGCCATAAAGATGGGGCCGCACAAGTTCGACGCCTGGCTTGGAAAGGGATTTGAGCTGATCGATCTCGACAGGCAGGAGGAGGCGAGCTGGTGCTTTGAGACCGCCCTGGAGATCAACCCAAAGGACAGCACGGCGTGGCTGATGAAAGGGCTCTGCCTGAAAGCGCTCGGCAGATCAGAGGATGCACTGGAGGCGCTTGAATATTCCCTGGACCTGGACCCTCAGCGGGGCACGACCTGGGCGGTGACCGGCGAGGTGATGGAACTCCTCGAACGACCTGAAGAGGCGAAGGTCTGCAGGGAGACTGCAAGGAAACTCGGGGTCTAGGTGCGGCATCCATATATACGGCCGATGACACTCACCATGCATGGAACAACCAGCAATCAAGGCTGATCTGGTGCCGATCTTCTCTGTCGCGACAGGCAGGACCGAGATGGTTGAGAAGGTCATCCACACCGACGCCGAATGGCAACGCCTGCTCACCCCAAACCAGTTCAGCGTGGCACGGAAGAAAGGGACAGAGCCGGCCGGGACCGGGATCTATGCCCACTCTGTCGAGAAGGGGATCTATACCTGCGTCTGCTGCGGCACCGACCTCTTCTCCTCTGATAAGAAGTTCGATTCAGGGACGGGATGGCCGAGTTTCTCCGCCCCTGTCGCTGAAACGAACGTTCACTTCGTAGAGGACAACAGTTATGGAATGGAACGCACCGAGGTGCTCTGCAGCAGGTGCGACGCCCACCTCGGTCACCTCTTTGATGACGGTCCGGCACCCACCCATCAACGGTTCTGTATGAACTCAGCCTCACTCAGACTGGTCAGAGGTGACTGAGATCATCCGGTCTGGCGGTATTCCAGTTTCCGATCCCTTCATGATCGCGAGGATCAGGTTTTCCATCGCCGTGAGTTGAAACGGTTTGGGGAGAAGACCGACAAAACCGTACTCCCGGTACGAAGCCATCACCGGGTCGGTCGAGTATCCGCTGCAGACAACAGCCCGCACCGCAGGGTCAAGGGTGAGGAGAGCTCTCATGGTCTCCTCACCACCCATGCCCCCGGGGACGATGAGATCGAGGAAGACGATATCGAATGGCCGGTGACGGATCATCGCATCCTCATATGCCTGAACTGCCGCAGCACCGTCTGGGGCGATCACCGGATCGTATCCGCGTCGGGTAAGCCAGATCCTGAGGATATCGGTGATGGCTTCCTCATCATCCATGATCAGGACACGAATGCGTCCTGTTGGGAAACGCGGGGTAAGATCCAGCGGACTATCAGATCCAATCGGGATCCTGAAGATGACCGTGGTTCCTCTGCCCGGAATGGATGATATCTCGATCTCTCCACCATGTTTCTGGATCACCGAACGGACGAGCGGAAGCCCGAGACCTGCCGCCCCCTCCTTGGTTGTGAAGTTGAGCTCGAAGATCTTACTCCGGTCCTCGTCCGGGATCCCGTACCCCCTGTCGATCACATGGATACAGAGGAGCGGTTCCTGATCGTTCTTCCTTCGATTGCAGAGTTTGGCGGCGATGGTGATCGTGCCGCCTCCGGGCATCGCCTCCCGGGCGTTCGTGATCAACTGCTGAAGCGCTTCAACGATCTGGTCCCGATCGAGGGAGAGTCTGGGGAGATTGTCATCGACATGGAAGTCGACCCGATGCGGTCCTCGCCCGATGGAGTTCTCTGCAGCTTCGTGGAGGAGCGGTTCGATCGCCTGAAGGGATTTGAGCGGTTCGCCGCCCCTGGAGAAGGTGAGCAGTTTGTTGGTCACCATCCGTGCCCTGGTGACCTGCTCCTCCACATCGATGAGCCGGCCGAGCAAGGCCTCCCGATCATCGAGCATCGATCTCGCAAGGGTCAGGTTGCCGAGGATACTGGTGTGCAGGTTGTTGAACTGGTGAGCCAGTGACCCGGCCAGCACGCCGAGGGTCTCCAACCGTGCCAGCCTGAGCCGATCCTCCTCGACCCGCTTCTCCCCACTGATGTCCCGGGCTGCCACCAGCACCCCGATCGGGACTCCTTCACCATCGCAGAAGAGTGACGAGGTACAGTGGAGCGGGATACGATGCCCGTCCATATGACGTATCACTGCCTCGGTCTCCCCGCCGGCGCCACCGTTCAGCACCGCCAGGCAGCAGTCCCTGACCCGGTCCGGCTCAGTGAAGCGCTCACCGAACCGGGTCCCGATCAGGACCTGGCGAGGGTACCCGAGCACCTGTTCGGCGGTCGCGTTCAGGTCGGTGATGATCCCGGCCGGGTCGACGATGATCAGCAGGTCACGGCTGATCTCGATCAGCGATCGGTTGTAGGCATTCGTATACCGTATCATCTCCTCTGCCCGTTTCCGGTCGGTGATATCCCTGGCGATCCCCATCACTTCGCTAAATTCTCCATCAGGGTTGATGAGCGGGATCACCTCGACATCGAAGCAGTGATCGGAGCCGGCGATGGTGACATCGACCTCGATGCGCTGGGGGGTTCTGGTCTCGATGACGATCCTGAACGCGTCCACGGCCGGGGAGATCTGCTCTGCGATGAAATATCCGGAGATCGTCTGCCCGATATACGCTCTGCCGGTCATTCTGAGCATTGCCTGTGCAGTCGGGTTCAGATAGGTGAGCCCGCCATCGGTTTCAAAGATGAAGATCAGGTCCTGCGCCGACTCTGCAAGGATCCGGTACCGTTCCTCGCTCTCCCGGGTCAACTGGTGCGCCAGCGAGAGCTCGTCCAGCATCCCGTTGATCGCTCCGGAGAGGAGGGCCAGTTCGTCACTGCCAGGGAATCCCTGTATTCGAGTAGTTCCCCCTTCGCTCTGTATCGCCCTGACACCCGTGGTCAGGTGACTCAACCGTGCGAGGACCACCCGGTCCACAAATCCAAGGCTCAGGCCGACGAAGAGGAGGCCGACCAGCAGCGTGGTCAGGATGAAGAGCCAGGCACTGGCAGCACCCCTCTGGACGATCGTGCGTGGCTCCAGCACCTGAATCAGCAGCGATCCGGTGCCGGCGACATCAGAGAGCGGCAGCGTTGCGGCGACCAGGGAACTGTTCAGCGGATAGATCATCACCCCGTTTTCAGAGATGGTGCCCCCAGCCCGCACCGATGAGGAGAGAAGGCTGTCAGCGGACCGGTTCAGGATAAGAGTGAACGGAACACCCGACTGTTCGGCAAGACGACTCACCCGTATCGAGTCCAGGTACTGCCCCATCATCATGACCCCCGGGCTCGGCCCGAGATAGGTACTGGTCAGGATCGGTTGCGCTGCGAGCAGCATCGGCTGATCCCCGACAAGTAGAATTCCGGTCTTCGAACCCTCCGCCTCAGTCACATTCAGGAATCCGGATGTTGTTGAGATCGCATCAAAGAGTGACGGCGGGAGATCCTCCAGGGAACCGCTGCTCTGGTTGAACCCCTGACCATACAGGAGCCGATGATCATTGTCATAGATCAGCATTACATTGATATCGAGTGGAAAAAAACTCTGGTTATTAATATTTGCGCTGATGTAATCCGGATTGCCGGGGTCGAGGGCAAAAGTATAGGTGTCGTCCCACGCCGCCCAGTCTGACAGCCGGCCATTCATGTTGAAGAGATCGGCATCGATCTGCGACCGGGCCTGACTCGCCTCGTGGTGCATCTGCTCTGCTTCAAGGTCGGCATACCCGTTCTGCATGACCATCACGGTGAAGAGGAGCATCACCACGATCACCGATACGAGCGTGAGCCCGAGGGTGAGCAGGATCTTCTCACGAAGTTTCATGGAAACCTCCTGGTGCCCGGGCGATATCCCCTCCATCCAGAACAGGAGGCGAGGCGTCCTTCAGACCAGAAGGAGAGAGAGAACCCGGAAAAATAATAAAAGTCACGGTTTTATACAAGGTTATACTATCTGAAGAGCGGTGATGATCCGGTTGCACCCACCTGGGGAGAGCGACAGCGGGTATGGCGGATGACCGAACCGGTTGCTGGTCGGCAGCATATTGAGCCATCACCATAACCCCGGAATCCTCAGTCGGCAAACCATCACCTTCGGGAACGATAGGATATGTCGCCTATGTATAGTAATAGCATATAAATAATTCGACCAGCACCTGCAGATCAGAGGAACAGGGTATCAGGATCTCAGATGAAGGTGTAACCCAGAGGAGAGAGGATGCAGAAGAGACTGGAGATGAGATGGCAGCACAGCAGTGATAGGTGCACGAGTACGGTCATGAGTGCAGACACCGGAAAGACTCTTCCGGAGATCCTGAAAGAGATCGAGCAGCCGCTGGCAGACGCCGGGATCGACCTCAGCTTCACCGAGGAGGTGGTTCCTCGGGAACGTGGTGAAGGGGTGGATGAGGTTCTCCTGAACGGCCGGCCCTTTCGCGAGTTGTACAGCAGGGTGAAGGCCTCACATGACTACTGCCATGCACGGTCGCGGAGAGAAGAACTCTGCTGCCATCCGCTCGGCGAGGAGGACCAGTCTTCTTCGGCTATGACCGAGTTTCTGATCAGGAAGACGATTCTGCTTGCACTGGAAGAGGAATAGGCATCACGACCAGGTGATCACCATCAGGATTCCCACCAGGATCGGCTGGTGAACAAGATATACGATGAGCGAGTGCCTGCCGACGAGCAGGACCGGCTCTGCCAGCCGGGGGGCTGCAGGGAGAGGGCGAAACCCACGTCGACCCCCGGGGTACAGCACCCTTCCACACCAGAGGCCGATCAGGATCACCCCGAACCAGGGGAGGAGGGGCGTGTAGTCGACGCTGCCGAAATCCACAGGATGGATGCCGGCCCAGAGCAGCCAGAGCGGACCGCTGATCCCTGCAACCACCTGGCCGGCCCAGATACAGAGAAGCCCGAAGAGCAGGTTCAGGTGTTTGAACCGGAGGAAGAGCGGAGAGAGGAGGATCGAGACCCCGATCAGGTGCAGGATTCCGAAGAGGATCGCGAGGTCACCGAGGTACAGGGAGGTGGCCAGCGTGATCAGCAGCCCGCAGGAAAGGACGGTGAGACCATGTCTGACCAGCCGGCGGTAGGGCCATGCCGCTCCCGAGTTCTCTTCCGCCCTGGCCGCACTGATCGTCACCGAGACCCCGGCGAGCAGCACGAAGAGCGAGGCGGTGGTCAGGGCGAAGTACCGCCAGAAGCCGGCATCGACCTGAACCGGCATAATCCCGTAGAAGTTCAGGTCAAAGAGGAGGTGGTAGAGGACCATCATCAGCACTGCGGTACCCCGCAGGAGATCGATCTCCCAGTACCGTCCCGGCTTCTTCGGGAAGAGACGGGCGGAGAGGGACGACCGGGATGGGAGCTCCACGCTCACCAGGACTCCTGACAGGGGACTGACATCTGTATCCTTTTTCCTCCGGGGACGTATTAATCTTCAGTGACGAGCAGACCAGGGGTCGCACATATCACTGATGCGGTGGGGCTCTGATTCAGGTATCTCCATCCTCGGCTGCACGGGCATTGAGCTGCTTGATCCGCTCGCGAATCGCGATCGCCCGCTCGAAGTCGAGCACCTCGGCGGCCTGCTTCATCTCGGCATCGAGGGCGATCAGAAGGTTCGGGATCTCTCTTCGCGGCAGATGCTTGACATCCTTCAGGTCGATCTCCTTCTCCCGGATCGGCTTCCTGATCGTCTCGGGGACGATATGGTGCTCCTCGTTGTAGGCGAGCTGCAAGGTACGCCGCCGTTCGGTCTCGCCGAGTGCGGTTTTGATCGAATCGGTCATGGTGTCCGCGTACAGGACCACGTACGAATGCATATTCCGGGCAGCCCGGCCGATGATCTGGATCAGAGACCGGGCGTCCCGCAGGAACCCTTCCTTGTCAGCATCGAGGATCCCGATGAACCCGACCTCGGGGATGTCGAGACCCTCCCGAAGGAGGTTGATTCCCACCAGCACATCAAACTCCCCGAGCCTGAGCTGCCGGATGATCTCGGTCCGTTCGATCGTATCGATCTCAGAGTGCAGGTACCGGGTCCGGACCCCCCGGTCAGCAAGGTACTCGGTCAACTCCTCAGACAGCCGTTTGGTCAGGGTGGTGATCAGGGCCCGGTCGCCCCGGGCGATCACCTTCTTCACCTCGCTGATCACATCGGCGGTCTGCCCCCGAGTCGGCCGTATCGTTACCGGCGGGTCGACGAGGCCGGTCGGCCGGATGATCTGTTCGACCACCTGCGAGGACAGTTCCCGTTCGTATCGTGCCGGGGTCGCAGAGACGAAGATCACGTCCTTCATGTACTGCTCGAACTCCGAGAACTTCAGCGGCCGGTTGTCAAAAGCGCTGGGAAGACGGAACCCGTAGTCGATCAGGGACTTTTTGCGCGAGTAGTCCCCATTGTACATCCCGTGGACCTGCGGGATCGTCTGGTGGCTCTCGTCGATCACCATCAGGAAGTCGTCGGGGAAGTAGTCGAGGAGGCAGTACGGCTTCTCCCCGGCCTTGCGAAAGTCGAAATGGCGGGAATAGTTCTCGATCCCCTTGCAGCTCCCGGTCTCCTCGATCATCTCGAGATCGTACTGGGTCCGCTGGGCGAGCCGGTACGACTCGATCAGCCCGAGTTCGGGCAACCGTTCCTCGAGCTCCTCCCGGATCGACGCGATCGCACGCTTCCGGGTCTCCTCGGGGATGACGAAATGGCGGGCCGGGTAGACGAAGAAGTAGTCCATGCTCTCGCGCTTCTCCCCGGTGTTCCGGTCGATCTCCATGATCCGCTCGATCTCGTCACCGAAGAGTTCGATCCGAATGATATTGTTGAAGTACCCGGGGATGATATCGATCGTGTCCCCCTTGACCCGGAACCTTCCCGGCATCAGTTCGATATCGTTCCGCTCGAACTGGATCTCGACCAGGCGCAACAGGAGCGCCCGACGCTGCACCCGGTCATGTACCTTCAGCTCGAACCCCATGGACTGGAAGTTCTCAGGATTGCCGAGACCATAGATGCATGAGACCGAGGCGACCACGATCACATCGCGCCGGCTCATCAGAGAAGCCGTCGTCGCAAGCCGCATCTGTTCGATCTTCGGGTTGATCGCCGAATCCTTTTCGATATACTGGTCCCTCTGCGGGATATAGGACTCCGGCCGGTAGTAGTCGTAGTACGAGACGAAGTACTCGACCCGGTTCTCAGGGAAGAAGTCCTTGAACTCGTTGTAGAGCTGGGCGGCCAGGGTCTTGTTGTGCGCAATCACCAGCGTCGGCCGCTGCACGGCCGCGATCACGTTTGCAATCGTAAAGGTCTTGCCCGACCCGGTGACGCCGAGCAGCGTCTGCCGGGCCGGCCCGTCCGAAAGACCCTGCACCAGCTGCTCTATCGCCTCGGGCTGGGACCCCTTCGGTTCGAAGGGTGAAACTAGTTTGAATTGATGATCGTCCTGACATTCCGTCCTCTTCATGGTACCACCTTCTTTCTCCGGAGGGTTCTGTTGTAGGTGATCGCGCTCCGATGGGTCTCGTCCCGGATCTGCTGCAGAAAGAGCGAGGCCTTCGAGCGCCGATCGAGCGGGATCGGAAGGGAGAGACCCGGCATATAGACCTCCTCCTCCCGTTTTGCGAGGGCGATCAACGGGATCTTCAGACCGAGAGCGGCCAGCTCGTCGACCGCCGCATGGAGCTGCCCTTTGCCGCCGTCGACGACGATCAGGTCCGGCATCCGCTTCTGCTCGTCCCTGAGCCGGCTGTACCGCCGCCTGACCACCTCGGCGATGGCCCGGAAGTCGTCGATCCCCTCGACGGTCCTGATCCGGTACTTCCGGTAGTTCTTCCGGTCGGGCCGGCCGTCACGGAACTGGACCATCACCCCGACCATCGCCGTCCCGCTCAGGTGGGAGATGTCGAAACACTCGATCACCCCGGGCGAACAGGGAAGATGGAGCGCCTTCCGGAGCTCCTCCACCTTGATCCGGTCGCCAAAGAACTGGGTCTCGATGTTGGTTTTGACCAGGTCGAGCAGGTTCTTCAGGTCCCCCCGCTGCGGGACCGTGACCCCGACCTTCTGCCCCTTCTTCTCCCCGAGGAACGCCTCGATCGATCCGTCCACCTCGTGGGGAACGAGCACCTCCTTGGGAACCGGGTGGTCGGCATAATACTGGACGAGAAACTCGTTCAGAAACTCCTGGTGGAAGGGAAAGACGTACTCCTCCTTCTGACCGAGCGTCCCGCGGTAGATGTTGAAGAGGGCGAGGTAGACCGTCCCGTCGACGACCAGATAGTTGATGACGTCCTCGTCGTAGCTCTTCTGCCGCTGCACCCGCTGGTGCTCCTGCAGCCGTTCGATCGCCTGGATCTGGTCCCTGATGACGAGGGCCTTTTCGAACTCCTGTGCCTCGGAGCGGACGGCCATCTCACTCTTCAGGGCATCGAGCAGGTCGTTCCCCTTCCCCTTCAGCACGGCCTCGGCCCGGCCGACCTGTTCGGCGTACTCCTCCCTGCTGACCGCTCCGACACAGGGGCCCATGCAGGACTGCATATGGTACCGGAGGCACCCCCGCTTCTGCGGCCGCCGGCACGAGCGGATCAGAAACGCATGTTTGAGGGCACGGAGCAGGTAGTCGCGCTCGAGGGCCGAGGTGAACGGCCCGAAGTACGTCCCGGGCTGGTCCCGGTCCCGTGCCACCACGAAACAGGGGAACTCCTCCTCTGTCCGGAGGATATAGGCGTAAGTCTTCGAATCCTTCAGGCTGATGTTGTACTTCGGCCAGTGCCGCTTGATCAGGTTATTCTCGAGGATCAGCGCCTCGACCTCGTTGTTGGTGACGATGAACTGGATCGAGGCGATGTGGGAGACGAGGGCCTCGGTCTTGGGATCGAGGTCGTGCCGCTGAAAGTAACTGGACACCCGCCGCTTCAGGTTCTTGGCCTTGCCGACATAGATCACCGTCCCATCCTTATCATGGTACAGATAGCAGCCCGGCGCAGTCGGAAGCGTGTTCAGATCGAGGGGCGGCTCGACGGTCATAACACCTTCTTCAGATACTCCCCGGTATAACTCCCTGGATTCGCCGCGATCTCCTCCGGTGTTCCGGTCGCGATCACCTCTCCGCCCCCGTCACCCCCGTCCGGCCCCAGGTCGATCACATGGTCGGCAGACTTGATGACGTCCAGATTGTGCTCGATCACCAGCACCGTGTTCCCTTTCTTGACCAGGTCGTCCAGCACCTGGATCAGTTTCTTCACATCATGGAAGTGGAGGCCGGTGGTCGGCTCGTCGAGCAGGTACAGCGTCTTGCCGGTCGCCCGCTTGGCCAGTTCCCGGGTCAGCTTGATCCGCTGCGCCTCACCGCCCGAGAGGGTCGTCGACGACTGCCCGAGCTTGATATAGTCGAGGCCGACCCTGGAGAGGGTCTCGAGTTTGGTTCTGATCGCAGGGAGCGATTCGAAGAGGTGGAGCGCCTCGTCGACCGACATATCCAGTACATCGGCGATGGAATGCCCCTTGTACTTCACCTCGAGGGTCTCGCGGTTGTACCGCTTGCCCTTGCACTCCTCGCACTCAACATAGACCTCGGGCAGAAAGTTCATCTCGATCTTGATCAGCCCGTCACCCTGGCAGGCCTCGCACCGTCCGCCCTTGACATTGAACGAGAACCTGCCCGGCTGGTACCCCCGCACCTTCGCCTCCGGCACCCCGGCAAAGACCGACCTGATCTCATCGAAGATCTTGGTATACGTGGCAGGGTTGGACCGCGGGGTCCGACCGATCGGACTCTGATCGATCACGATCACCTTGTCGATCTCGGTATCGAGCGTCAGCGACTCGTGCTTTCCGGCCTGCTCGCTGCTCCGGTTCAATTTCTTCTGCAGGGCCTTGTACAGGATATCATAGACCAGCGTCGATTTCCCCGAGCCGGAGACCCCGGTCACCACGGTCAGCACCCCGATCGGGAACTGGACATCGATCCCTTTGAGATTGTTCTCGGAGGCCCCCGTGATCCTGATGAAGTGGTCGCTGGACCGCCGCCATTTCGGGGTATCGACCTTGAGCGAGCCGGCGAGGTACAGGCCGGTCAACGAGTTGATCGAGCGCTCGATCTGAAGAGGGGTCCCCTTGGCCACCACCTGGCCGCCATGCACCCCGGCCCCGGGGCCGATGTCGACCACGTAATCGGCATGACGGATCGTCTCCTCGTCATGCTCGACCACGATCAGCGTGTTGCCCAGATCGCGGAGCGTGCAGAGTGAATCGATCAGCCGCTGGTTGTCCTTCTGATGGAGGCCGATAGAAGGCTCGTCCAGCACGTACAGCACACCCATCAGGTTCGCCCCGATCTGGGTTGCAAGCCGGATCCGCTGTGCTTCTCCACCAGAGAGCGTCCCTGCTGACCGCGAGAGGTTCAGGTACCCGAGCCCGACCCGCTCGAGGAAGTTCAGCCGGTCGGTGATCTCCTTGACCACCAGCGTGGCGATCTCCGCCTGTTTGGGGGTCAGATCCAGGTTTGCGAAGAAATCCCGGCATGCTGTGACCGAGAGACGGGTCACATCGACGATGGACCGATCATTGATCCGGACCGCCCGGATCTTCTCCTTCAGCCGGGCCCCCTTGCAGGTGGGGCACTCGTAGATCCGCATGAACTTCTCAAGTTCTTTCTTCCGGTATTCGGACTGCGTCTGATGATACAGCCGTTCGGCCTGCGGGAGGAGCCCCTCCCAGGTACCCCGGTGGGACCAGTGCACATCCCCCTGCTTCATCGTGACCGAGAAGTCGATCTTCTTGTCAGAGCCGAACATCAGCCCGTTGTACTGCTCCTCGGTCAGATCCTGGACGGGCGTGAAGAGGTCGAAACCGAAACTCTTTGCGATGGTATCGAGCTGCTGACCCCGGTAACCCTCCAGGACATTCCGGTACAGGGCGATCGCCCCGTCCACGATACAGAGGCTCTTGTCAGGGATGATCAGCTCAGGATCGAAGACCATCCGGAAGCCGAGACCGTTGCACTCCTCGCAGGCCCCGAACGGACTGTTGAACGAGAACATCCGCGGCTGGAGCTCTTCGAATGAGATCCCGCAGACCGGGCAGGCCATCAGCGACGAGTAGGTCGTCTCGTGCCCCTCCTCGTCCACGACGATGATCAGCCCCTCGGCCCGCTTCAGCCCGATCTCGATGCTCTCGACGAGGCGGGTCCGGTCGATCGTATCGAACCGGTCGAGCACGATATCAATGTTGTGCTTCTTGTACCGGTCCAGGGAGATCTCCTCGTCGGTTCGGACGATCGTCCCGTTCACCCTGACCCTGGCGAAGCCCTCCCGGTTCAGGTCCTTGAGCAGCTGCTGGTAGGTCCCCTTCTTCTGCCTGATGATGGGGGCGAGGATCGTGATCAGCCCGGCCTTCTCCGCGGTGATCGTATCGGCGATCCGCTCCGGGGTCTGCGACTCGATCCTGATGTTGTGCACCGGGCAGTACGGCGTACCGATCCTGGCATACAGAAGCCTGAGATAGTCGTAGATCTCAGTGATCGTCCCGACCGTGGAGCGCGGATTCTTGGAGGTGGTCTTCTGCTCGATCGAGATCGCAGGAGAGAGCCCTTCGATAGAATCCACATCTGGCTTGTGCATCACCCCGAGGAACTGCCGGGCATAGGTGGAGAGGGATTCTACATACCGCCGCTGCCCTTCGGCATAGAGCGTGTCGAACGCAAGCGTCGATTTCCCGGAGCCTGAGAGGCCGGTGAAGACGATCAGTTTGTCACGGGGGAGCGCCACGCTGATATTCTTGAGGTTATGCTCCCTCGCCCCCTTGATGATGATCTCCCTCATGGTATCGTCAGAAGTTAGAGGGTTCTCTCCCATAAAGAGACTTCTTCCGGCACCCAGGTGCCCGGACCGCACGATTATACATATCAGCACAGAGACCCAATAGATGGAGACTCATCTGGATGGGGGGATTCATATCAATAGTATCTATGTGATCGGACATAAACAACCGGATACTGACAGTATCTGCAGTGTCATCGGCTATGCGGAACTTCAGAACAGTGAGGACGCAAACAAGGGCGCCAGGACCTATATCCCTGCCAGGTGCGGCGAGGTGAACCCAGAGACCGCCTTTGCCCTGGAGACCTTCACGGTCGAGGCGCCGGTGTATATCGAGAGCGTGGAACCCAATGTGGCCGATATCCCGTTCATCGACACCCGGTGCGCCCAGAAGGATCTCCCGACCGTCGACGTGGCCGCGATGATGGACCAGTACGATATGCGGAACATGCCGATCACCGACGACCAGGGCGTACTGCTCGGCCTGGTCAGCGAGTACGGGCTCGCGAGGGCCTACGTGACCAGGCAGAGGATGGAGCAGCTCTCCATCGGGCCGATCCGGCTGGACGTCCTCGAGCAGATCCTGAGCGCACAGGTCGTGGTGGCTGCTGACGAGCAGCTCGAAGGAAAGGTCTACACCGCGATCGATGCCCTCCATGTCACCCTCTCCCGGCTGACTGCGAACGATGTCGCGATCGTCGGGGACAACGAACCGACCCAGCTCGCCCTGATCTCGGCGGGAGTCGCAGCCCTGATCATCGCCGACGGCGCCCCGGTCGGCGACCGGGTGATCAAGGCAGCCCGGGCCCAGGGGGTTTCGGTGCTGGCCACCGCACTCGATGCGTTCGGGGTCGGGAAGATGATCCACCTCTCCCTGCCGGCCAGCATGGTGATGGAGACCGATATTCCCATCGTCAGCAGGGAGGACTCGCTCGAGTACGCCAAGACCCAGATCTCGACCTCGAAGTTCCGGACCGCCTGCGTGACCGCAGAAGGGGGAACCTTCCTCGGGATGCTCTCACGGACGACCCTGATGCAGGAGATCCAGAAGTCGGTCGTCCTGCTCGATCACAACGAGGCCGCCCAGGCCGTCGACGGGATCGAGAATGCCGATATCGTCGAGATCATCGACCATCACCGGCTCGGGGTGATCTCGACCCTCCGGCCGATCAGGTTCATCAACGAGCCGGTCGGTTCCACCTCCACCATCATCACGACCATGTTCGTCGCCCGGGGACGCACACCGTCCCGGTCGACGGCCGGGCTCCTCCTCTGCGGGATCCTCTCGGACACCCTGGTCCTCAGGATGTCGACGACCACCGATGAAGACCGGAAGGCGGTCACCTACCTCTCGGGCCTGCTCGACATCGATCCCCAGGATCTCGGCACCCGCCTGATCGAGAAGGGGATGGCGCTCGAAGGTCTGCCGATCGCCGAACTGCTCTCCAGGGATACCAAGCACTACGACCTCTTCGGGAAGACGCTCTTGATCGGGCAGGTGATGGTCCCCTCGTTTGCATTCACCAGCCAGCATGCCGACGAGATCCATGCAGAACTGGCAGCCCAGCGGAGAGCCCACAAGGTCGACTTTGCGATCACCCTCTTCACCAGTGTCTTTGAGAATGCCAGCGAGGTCTTTGCCGCCGGCGACGAACTGGCCCTTCAGAAGCTGGAACTCTGTCCGCAACCAAAACTGCTCGAGAACGTGATGTCGCGTAAGAAGGACTTCCTTCCCCACATAGGACAGCTGGTCAGGACCCTCTGACCCTCCCCCACCCCTTTTCTCATCCAGACCCCGGGATCCGATAATCATCCTTTACATGATCAGAGAGCATAACGCTCTCCATGAACGGAGAATCACGTGCGGTCAGGATTGTGGCCGACCTGATGGCCCTCTCTGCCCGCACCGCTCCCAAAGCCAAAGGTGACGATACCCTGGTGATACGGGTCGCTGTAGGCGGGGAACTCCTGGCCCTGGCTGAAGAGATGCGAACGATCAGCGAGCAGAAGCAGATCCGGTTTTTTGCACGCGACGCCGACAACGTCACCATCAGCGACGCCTGCCTGCTCGTCGGAACGCACGGCGAGGTGACGGCCGGGGTCAACTGCGGGGGATGCGGGTTTCCGACCTGCCGCGAGATGCTGGACGCCTTTGAGAAGCGGGAGAGTACACCCGACCAGGGCCCATTCATCGCCCCCAGCTGTGTGCTCAGGATCACCGACCTCGGGATTGCCATCGGATCGGCCGTGAAGACCGCCTCGATCCATAATGTGGACAACCGGGTGATGTACTCGGCCGGCGTCGCGGCACTCTCGCTCGGATGGCTGGAAGACTGCACGGCGGCCTTTGGCGTGCCCGTCAGTGTCAGCGGGAAGAGCCCGTACTTCGATCGGCAGCGGAGGTGACGAGCATGGCCAAGATGATGATCAGAGGCGGGGACCTGGACCTCGTCGAATACGACTTCAAGACCTTTCAGCCAGGGGAATTTCTTCAGACCCTGGACCTCGACCTGAACGATGCTGTGCGGCCGGTGGACGGGCCGGTGACGGTGCGTGCCCCGTCCCGCATCCACCTGACCGTGCTGGATATGAACAGGTTCGCCCCTGAACACCCCGGTGGAGGAGGGATCGGGTTTGCCATCCAGCTGTACTGCACGGCCACGGCCGAGTGTACGCCGGCAGGGATCGAGATCACCTACTCCCGTGAGCCGCTGCTCCGCCATCTCGTGGCGCTCATGGTGAAGGTCACCGGCTATACCGGCGGCCTGAAGATCAGTGCCGAGGACCACACCTATGCCCATATCGGCCTCGGGTCGACCTCCACGATCCTGACCGTCGTCGCCCATGCCATCAACGCCGTGCTCGGGTCTCCCCTCACCGACGAACAGATCCGGCGGCTGCTCGGACACAACTACGTCGAGGAGACCGCCGAGGGGACGATCGCGTTCGGGTTCGAGACCGGTGTCGGCCCGGCAGTCAGCACCTACGGCGGCTTTGCCGTGATGGGCGACGAACTGGTCCTGGCCTACCAGCACCCGTTTGCAGAAGGAAACCAGGTCTACATCGTGATACCAGAGAGCGACACATCCTCGGCCGGAACACAGGAGTTCGACCTGCTGATGAATCGGGCCCGGTCGCTCGACTACCAGGACCGGGAACTGAAGGCTTACATGATCCTGATGGACCTGATCCCTGCTCTCGAAAAGGAGGACCTGAAGCGTGCGGGCGATGTGATCTGGGAGATAGAGTTCCGCGGCTCCAAGCGGGCCGAGGTGGAGCACCATAGTTTTGAACTCTACAATTACATGAGCCAGCTTCGGAATGCCGGGTTTGAGTTCGTCGGGATGTCCTCGGTCGGCCCGTCGATCGCCCTGATCACAAAACGAGACCGGAAAACGGTGGATGAACTGCTCAAACCCCTTGGACTGTCGGTTGCCATCGAGACGATGGTCGACAACACCGGGCTGCAGATACAGTATCCGTAAGACAGAAAGACCATCTCTTTTTTTAAAACGATCGCTCTTTAAGAAAGGCGGCATCTCCGCTGCTCGTCAATAACTGAAAGAAAAATGTGTTGTATCCGATCTGTTCGCTGCTGATCAGAACGGAAGTGGTGTTGGTGGTGTGGTCTGGACTGGTGGTGGGAGCTCGGTCGTGGTAGGCGCTGCAGTTGGCACGCTTGGCACTGGCGTCCGTTCCGTGGTCGGCACAGCGGTTGGGGCCGGCGTCTTCACGGTGGTTGGAGACTGGGTCCGTACGGTGGTCGGTGCTGCAGTCGGAGACTGGGTTCTCACTGAGGTTGGGGACTGGGTTCTCACCGAGGTTGGTGCGGCGGTCGGGGACTGGGTCCTCACCGAGGTCGAGGCAGCACCCGTTGGCTGGGCGCTGACTGCGGTGGTCGTTGCCTGGACGCCGGTGCTGGAGACTGTTCCGGTCGTTGTCGTGCCGGCATCAGTTCCCGGGACCAGGACCGGAGGAATGGTGGTCACCACGCTGATGCTTCCATCAGGGTTCAGGATAACCGGGCTGGAGGTGACCCCGCCGGAGACCGGTGCTGCTGCACCGAACCCGACAGAGGCCGAGTCCTGCTCGATGTATGCGGTTGGTGTTGCCTTGGCTGTCTTGTTGGCGGTTGTGTTGGCAGTTGCATTCACCGTCGTGTTCACTGCGGTCTTATTCAGCGAAGCATTGGCGGTGAGGTTGCCTGTAGTAACATTCGGTTTTACCGACGTGTTCGGGGCCACCGTTGCATTGGTGTGATTGGCTGCGACGGTCGTATTGACGATACCCGGGGTTGAGGTGCTGTTCACCGGCGTTATGTTATCGGGCGCGGCAGGGGTATTCACACATCCAGCAAAGAGCATACTGAATAGCAAAACCAGACCGAGACCCATCATCAGAGATCTCTTCGACATAGATAAACTAATTTTAAATTACCCAAATTTAAATCTATCTAACCTGGACTACAGGGTGAGAGCTGAAGAAATTCAAAAAAACAAAAAAATTGGAGTGATCAGGGGCTCGAACCCGTCGTCACGGAGGTTACTGCTCTTTAAACATACGGTCGATTGCCACGGCTGCGGTCTTCCCGGCACCCATTGCAAGGATCACCGTGGCAGCGCCGGTGGCCACATCTCCGCCTGCAAAGACATGCCTGATACTGGTCTGTCCATTCTCTTTTACAACCAGATTTCCACGCGCACCGATCGAAAGGTCACTGATCTCCCGAATGAGCAGCGGGTTCGGGCTCTGGCCGATCGCCTCGATGAAGATATCGGCATCGATCACAAAGGTCTGATCGGCGACCGGTTCGGGGGTCGGCCGTCCACTGCTGTCGAGCCCGCACATCTTCATCGTCACGCATTCAACCCCGGTGACTGCCCCGTCGCCGAGCAGACGGATCGGAGCGGCGCAGGTGATGATCTCGACCCCTTCCTCCTGGGCGTGCACGACCTCTTCTCTTCGTGCAGGGAGGTCCTCCTCCCGCCGACGGTAGACCACCGTGACCCTGGCGCCCATGCGACGGGCGACCCGGGCCGCGTCCATGGCGACATTACCGCCGCCGGCCACGACCACCCGGCTCCCGGCCTTGACCGGGGTGTCGAAGACCGGGAACTGGTCTGCATGCATCAGGTTCACCCGGGTCAGGTACTCGTTGGCCGAGTAGACGCCGTTCATCTGCTCGCCCTCGATCCCCATGAATCCGGGCAGACCCGCACCGGTAGCGATGAAGACCGCATCAAAGGCGAGCAGCTCCTTCACCGAGACCGACCGTCCGACCAGGTGGTTCACCTTCAGGTCGACCCCCATGGCGAGCACCTGCTCGATCTCTGCCTTCACAATCTCCTTGGGGAGTCGGAATGCCGGAATCCCGTAACTCAGCACCCCGCCGGCCTCGTGAAGCGATTCAAAGATCGTGACCTTATGTCCGCGGCGGGCCAGTTCGGCCGCCGCAGTCAACCCGGCAGGGCCTGAACCGACGACCGCCACCCGGTGACCGGTCTGTTCACGCGATTTCGGTCCTTCAGAGAAGACCCGTTCCCTCTCCCAGTCAGCGGCAAAACGCTCCAGGGCACCGATGTTGATGGGAGTATCCTTGTTCTTTAAGACACAGGCCCCCTCGCACTGGGTCTCCTGCGGACAGACCCTCCCGCAGATCGCAGGGAGCATGTTCTGCTCCTTGATCGTGCCGGCAGCGACAGAGAAGTCACCTGCGGCGATCGCACTGATGAACGCCGGAATATCGATCCCGACCGGACAGCCGGTCACACAGAGCGGTTTCTTGCACTGGAGGCACCGCTCTGCTTCGAGGATCGCCTCGTCTGCAGAGAGACCGAGCGGGACTTCGTGAAAGTCCCGGATCCGTTCGTTTACCGGTCGGTCATGCATGATGGTGCCCCCCCTCCTCGCACCCGCAATGGGCGGCATGGTGCCGTTCGAGGGCCACCTTCTCCTCCTCGGTATAGACGCGCTGCCTGGCCATCAGGCTGTTGAAGTCGACCTGGTGCGCATCGAACTCGGGGCCGTCCACGCAGGCGAACCTGGTCTCGCCACCGACGATCACCCGGCACGAGCCGCACATCCCGGTCCCGTCCACCATGATCGGGTTCAGACTCACAAAGGTCTTCACGCCGTACGGCTGCGTGACCCCGGAGGTGACCTTCATCATGATCGCAGGGCCGATGACCCAGACCAGGTCGAGCTTCCGCTCGGCGAGCAGCTTCTTGAGGACATCGCTGACAAACCCGTGGGTCCCCTTGGACCCGTCGTCGGTCGTGATGAAGAGTTCGTCGCAGACGGCTCGCATCTCGTCCTCGAGGATCAGCAGGCCGGCGTTTCGCGCCCCGATGATCCCGATCACATGGTTGCCTGCATCCTTTGCCGCCTGTGCGATGATCGGAGTGGAGGCGACACCGACTCCTCCCCCGATCACCACGCAGGTCCCGCCGCTGATCATCTCACTCGGCCTGCCGAGTGGGCCGGCAACATCCCTGACATGCTCACCCGCCGCAAGGGAGGCGAGGTGATGGGTTGTCTTCCCGACGGTCATAAAGATCACTCTGACCAGGTCTCCGTTCACGCCGGAGATCGTCAGCGGTATCCGTTCACCCTGCTCATCGATCCGTATGATCACGAACTGGCCTGCCTGCGCATGATGAGCCACATGCGGTGCCCGGATCCACATCTGATGGACCCGATCTGCCAGCTGCGTCGTCTCTTCGACCTTATACAACCCGTTCACTCCACTCGTTCCTATCTTCGTGTATTCATTACATTTCATCTACCGTTTCATTACCTTACGCCTTCGGACCGCCACTCCATGGTTGGAACGGGCCATCTCGAAGGCCCCCATCGCAGCTCTGCCGGTGGCGAGCGCGTGCGGACCTTCGACCAGGACTTCGTCCCCTTCCCTGATGACCGGGTCTGCACTGAGCACCCCCGGCGCCAGGATGTCCCCCTGCGGAACGAAGTCGTCGATGACGACGCGGTACCCCTTCGGGATCAGCGACCAGCCCTCGAAGGTCGGTCTGAGCATCCCGGTGGTGGTGTCGAGGCTGAAGAGCGGCCGGCGGTTCCGCATCACCGAGAGGCGCGGGAACTTGCCCCTGACCTGCATCCCGGCAGTGTCGACCTCGGCGTCGAACTGGAACGAGAGCATCCCCTTGATCTGATCGGACCTGACCCGGCGCTCCCCGGTGAGCGCCGCATCCAGCGCCGAGAGCGAAGCGCCCGAGGTCGGGTGGTCCCTGACCGTGCATTCAAGAGAGATGCCGCAGATATCAGCGGCCATCGCAGCCACCTGCATCGCCCCTCCCTCCAGGTGGGCGATCACGCGCCGGTACTGGTGTTTGGCCAGGTACTTCGCCAGAACATCGGCCAGAACCGCCACCTCTTCACGATCCCAGTACCCGGTCACCGGCACATCGTAGTGGGCCGCCGGGTAACAGAGTTCGATCTCACGGGGGACGACCCCCAGCGGAGAGGTGATGATGATCTCGTGCGCCCTGCCAGCGACCGCATTGATGAACCTCCGGTGGCTCTGCGACCGCGAGTACGGTTTCCGTGCAGAGCAGGGAAGGAGGACCGCGACCTCGGCGGACGGCGGGATGTACCGGGTCAGAAGCCGGTCCATATACCGTTTCACCTCGGGCCTGTTCATCGAATCACCCGAATTGGCCTTGAAGGTGGCAGTCCGGGCCACCGGCGTCCACTGCTCGACCCAATCATAATGATTGTCGAGGTGCCGGAGGACCGAGACCTGTGCCGCATTCAGCCGGCACCGCGCCTCGGCCAGTTCCCTGAGCTGGCCCTTCTGTAAAAAGACGCCGACCCTGTTCACCTCGGCCTCCAGGGCGAGCCGGTTGTGGGCCTTCAGATCATGGTCCCTGCACCCCTGGCAGGCGCAGACCCCCTGGTCGAGCAGGTCGGCGGGAAACTCGCCCTCTGGCAGGCAGAAGATCGCCTGGGCCGACTTCAGGTCCACAGCCGTGGTGTCGAAGAGGTCGAACCCCGAGGCGATCAAAAGCCAGACCGTCGAGGGCAGAGCCGCTGCCGGGGCATACCATGCGGTATCGGCCCGAACATCGGTCTTCAGGTTGATCAGCCAGTCCACGTACTGGCGCGGGTTCTGCAGCGCCGTATGCCAGTTCGAGACCATCGCGATATCCCCGTCAGGCACCTGCACAGGAAACTGCGGGTGGACTGCTGTCGGATGCTCCCCGGCGACCAGGTACTGTTCGGCAAACCCGCGGGGGGCACCGAGCGGTACATTGGTGAACGGGCGATCAAGGCGGGTGGAGAAGAAGGAAGCTGCATCCACCACAGCCGGCACCCGCAGGGAGGTCTCTCCGTCCTTGAGGATACCCGACCGTGCCAGACCATCACGGTCCCGGATCTCACAGATCATTGAGGATCACCCCGACATCCGGCAGTGCTGCCCGGACCAGCGGCTCCCATTCCCTGGTGCAGAGCACCGTGATCGTTGAATCGGGATGGCTCTCCTGGAGAGCGGCGATCCCCTCACACCCCCGGAGCACCATCTCGTCATCCCAGTCGGGAACCTCGTGCTGCCCCACCGGGAACGTCTCGGAGAGCCCCTGGGGCAGCGGTCCGAAGGGCGGGCGGAAGAGGAGACAGTCATCATAACCCGGGATCTCGGTGCCGTCGAACGAGACCAGCACCGCTCCTCCGAGCGTGAACCGGGAGACCATCTCGTGGTACCGGCCGACCTCGGTCCGAAGGCAGCTCTCGCTCCCCCGGTAGAAGAACCGGCGCTTGGAGACCCGGTCTGATAGTTCGAGTTCATCGGAATAGGTGAGCAGTTCGCGGTACCCTGAGAGAAGGCGCGGATGCCCCCGGCACCGCTCGTCGACCAGTTCCCAGAGCGTGCCGTCCTGGATGGCCTGCCGGATGCGGCTGATCTCGGCGAGGGTCACGTACAGGTTGTGCAGCGCCAGCAGCCGCTCCCGGTCGGGCGCCTTGTTCAGTTCCTCGGCGGTATGACTCCGGCAGACCGAGCAGGCGCAGGGGAGTTCGGCCAGTTCCCCGATCTTGAAGGATCCGTGCACCGTCATGTACCGACCCTCCTTGGCATAGAGAGCGTAGGCAGCAGAATCGAAGAGGTCGCACCCCATCGCGACGGCCAGTGCGAACATCGCAGGATGCCCGGCCCCGAAGAGATGGATACAGGCGGCAGGGGAGAGCCCCTTCTTTGCCGCCATCACGACCCGGACCAGGTCCTGGTACCGGTACGACTCCATCAGCGGCACAACGGCTCCGATCGGGCAGAAGGTGAACCCGCGTTCGCTGACGGCGGCCCCTGCCTCTTCGCGGAGATCGGTATAGATGCCGCCCTGCACCGGCGCAGCGAGCTGGCAGTCCTCACCCATGAACTCCCGGGCCTCGTCAAGCCGTTCGAGGGTCACCGCCAGTTCATGTTTCGCCGTCTCGTAGTCTGCGGCCGGCGAGGTCGGGATATCGAGCGGGACGATGATCTCCGAACCGATCGCCTTCTGGAAGGAGAGGGTGTCGGTGTTGGAGACCTCGACGTCCCCGTAGACCGAGAGCTGGAAGGACCCGGAATCGGTCATGATCACCCCGTCAAAATCCAGGAGTTTATGAAGTCCCTCTGCAAGGGCCCGTTCTCTATACTGAGCGGAACGGTAGAAGATGTAGGCGTTCGTGATCAGCGCCTCGACCCCGAGGTCCGCCATCTCCCTCGGCGTGACCAGCTGGAGGTGAGGGTTGATCACCGGCAACAGGGCCGGCGTCCGGATCACCTTCTCCCCGACCTTCAACTTTCCGACCCGTCCGGCTATATCCTTATGAATGACTTCAAAACCAAATGACATGACTACTCCAATGATTCGTGAAATATCTGGCCTTCAAAGGTGGAGACCTCAACATCCTGGTCACGCCAGCATCTGCCTGCCAGTCCCGCCTTGGCGCAGGTACTGCTCAGGAACTCTTCACTCTCCCAGTTGTACTCGGTGGCGACCTG
Organism: Methanosphaerula subterraneus; assembly: GCF_052055875.1. GTDB lineage: Archaea > Halobacteriota > Methanomicrobia > Methanomicrobiales > Methanospirillaceae > Methanosphaerula > Methanosphaerula subterraneus. The sequence goes on along the minus strand of NZ_CP170508.1, from coordinate 115,819 downwards.
GGGAAGGAGGAGACCGCTGGTCCCCTTTCCCCTGACGATCAACCCGTGCCGTCCGACTTCGACCTTCGCAGCCCGTTCAGCGGCCGGCCCCTCGATCACCACCGGTTCTGTCAGCACCGTCACTTCAACCCGGATCGATCCGAGTTCCTCAGGCCGGACCGGATGAAACCTGGGATCTTCGACGGCTGCCGCATGGGCGGCGTCGACGATCGCTTCTCCGAGCGGGGCGACCGGATAGGGGAAACCGATGCAGCCCCGCAGTTGACCGGACCTGGTGAGGGTCACGAAGACGCCCCTCTTCTCGTCAAAGACCGGGGGGAGGGACGGGAGCGGCTCCTGTCTTCCGGTGACCGTCGAATGGAGAGACTGACGAGCGAGTTGCACCGCCAGACGCCCTTCCTCTTCACGTAAGCCAGACATGGTGTCTGGATGTATTGCATTCATGATTATTATGTATAGCAGGAGAAGGGAATCCGCCCGACGACTCTGAAATGGACCACGTCGCTCGACGATACCAGGGCATGGAAAAGAGCGCAGAACAAAAGAATTCATCAGCCATCGACAATCCGCACGGTCAGAACGGCCACACGGGATGATACAAAAAAGGAGGAGAGATTCCCTTGGGAACCTCAGAGCATTGAGTTCAGTTTGACCAGGTCACCGAAATCGATCCTGGCGTTCGCATTGAAGTCGAAAGCAACTATCTGAGCAGGATCGGTGATTGAATCGAGATTGGTGTAGAGGATAACGACATCGTTGAAATCGAGCCGGCCGTTTCCGTCCACATCTTCATACCGGTGATCTCCATCGAGATCCCGCGGAGGGGTGGTCAGGGTTCCGATCGGCTTGACCGCCCCGGGCTGCGTGTCGGGGGTCTGGGTCGACGTCGTGACCGTCACCGTCGGAACCGGGATCGTGACCGGGATTGACGGAGTGGTGGTGATCTCTGGCGTCTGCACGGTCACCGGCGCACTGGGGTCCGGTTCAGGCGGCAGCACGACAACCGGCAGTGAAGTCACCTCGACCACAGGAATCGTTACCTGCGGGTCGGGGGTGACGGTGGTCACCGGCACGGAGGTCGCGTTCGGCAACGGAATGGTGGGGGTCGGTCCTGACCCTGACCCGGTTGATGCGACCAGAGGATATTTGTCGACGTTCGCACTGCTGAACTGGTACGGCTGGTCGCAGATACCATCCTTGTTCGCATCGGCATGCGTCTGCGAGAAACCGGTTCCGTCCGGAGTTCCCCAGAAGTTCCCGCCAACGGTGGAACCACCGGTGATCGAGGTGCCGGCCTGAGTCTGGACACTCCAGACGCTGGCAAGGTCCGCTCCACCGATCATGACGTCCCGGCTGTTGGAGAGGTAATTGTTGGTGATTGTATTCCCTGAAGACCGGCAGAGGAAGAGACCTGCTTCACGGTTATCCGTGATCCGGTTGCCGTTCACAGTATTCCGGTCTGAGGTCAGCGTCTCGTCCCCGAGGAGCGCGATACCGCCTTTATTATTGCTGAGTGTATTTCCGCTCATCGTGTTCCCTGACGAACAGGAGAGCCAGATACCATAATCGGTGTTACCGGTTGCGGTATTCCCTGAAATGGTACAACCCCGCGCTTCATAGAGCACGACACCACTCTGGCCGCTGGCCGATATGGTGTTCCTGATCATCGAAGTGCCGCTCGCATAATCGGCAAAAATTCCATAATCTGAGTTGTTGTTTATTGAATTATCAGAGAAGGAGTTTCCGTTCGAGAAGACAATGTACACACCCTGGTAATTTCCATTCATGGTGTTTCCATTGATCTGGTTTCCGGTGGTATCATAGACTGTCGATGAGGTGGACGCCACATAGACACCGGAGTCGGAGTTGCTGCTTGCGGTGTTACCGGTCAGGGTATTGTAACTGCTGGCGAACGAGAGCAGGATACCATGTTCGTTGCCAGTGGCGGTGCAACCAGTCACCTGGTTGTTGCTCGAGTAGGCCAGGCAGATGCCGGCATTGTTATTATGTGATGCAGTGACCCCGCTGATCTGTCCGTTGCTGACACCCTTAAAGTAGAGGCCATAGTGCCAGTCGGTTAACTTTACATTTTTGACTGTGACACGAGAGACTGAGTCTCTTCCGTTCACAAGTATGCCAAACGATCCTGAGGCTCCGGTCCCATCGATTGTGTGACCATTACCGTCAAAGATCACATCAGAAGACTGGATCCAGATGGCGGGTGACCCACCACCTGAGATGTCCTTGGTGAGGACATATGTTCCAGGCGATGAAATGACAGTCGGACCATTGACACTGATTGATCCTGCAGCGAGTGCCGACGGCACAAGGGTGACGAGCACCAGCATGATCAACAATGCCGTTAAAAAATGGCTGTGCTTCATAGCAATTGATACTTTGAAGTCACCCCATAAAACTGTTTCTAAATTCCCAAAGGTAATAATCTGGCAAAAAAAAGGTAGAAAAAATTCTATAACTTCATATACCAGTTCAGTATTTTATCTGATCTCCTCTGTAATGCCTCCGTTTCACGTCCATTTTCCCATCTTTTATGAATAATCTTGCGGTGAAAAGATGAATGCGTGCTATGAATAATTGGCCTGATATGATCTGCGGCGAGTCAAATTGACATCCAGATGGTATTACAAAAACACTGAAATAGAAAGCGATGAGGTGCGCCCTGATCTGACAGATATTCTGTTGCTCGTACTGCGGTGCCCGCAGTTTGAATCGGATCCAATCATTTATTACTACGAAAGGCATGCGCACAGTTTCCCAAAAAATACCGCCTGAAAGAAAAAACCCTCCAAAACCGGAGATTTGATCAAGAACTTATTCAAATATTGTGCCGACCTAAACACTGGAATAGTATGGAACCCGCAGAAAATATGGAGTACCAGGAAGCCTGTGAACGATTCAGCATCACGGTCCCTGATACCTTTAATTTTGGCTTTGACGTGATCGATGCCTGGGCAACAAAGAACAGGAATCAGCTCGCGATGATCTGGGCGAACGAACACGGTGAAGAGAAGAAGTACACCTTCAGAGATCTCAAGAACCTCTCCAACCAGGCCGCGAACATTCTTCTTAAGTATGGGATCCAGAAAGGAGACCGCGTGATTCTGTTCTTGCCACGGGTTCCGGAGTGGTGGATCTTTGCCATCGCCCTGATCAAGCTCGGTGCAGTATTCTGCCCCTGCCCCACCCTGCTGACCCCAAAGGATCTCAGGTACCGGATCAATGTGGGCAAATTCAAGATGATCATCACAAACCTCGAAAACGCAGAGAAGATCGAGGAGATCGCAGACCAGTGCCCTCCGCTCTCGACACGGTTTCTGGTCGACGGTGAAAAGAAAGGATGGGCGTCATTCCAGTATGAACTGCTCTACCCGGCCCCGGTCTCGCACAGAACGGTCTCCCTCCCGACCACCAAGAAGACCCGGGCCATCGATCCGATGCTGATCTATTTCACCTCAGGGACCACCGGGGAGCCGAAGATGGCCCTTCACAACCAGGCCTATCCGCTCGGCCACCAGGTCACTGCAGCCCTCTGACAGGATCTCAGACCCACCGATCTCCATTGCACGCTCTCCGATACCGGCTGGGCAAAGAACGCATGGGGAAATATCTTCGGACAGTGGATCCAGGGGGCATGCCTGCTGATCTTTGATACCAGGGGCAAATTCAATGCAACTGAAATCCTGCCGCTTCTGGAGAAGTACGAAGTGACCACCTTCTGTGCACCCCCGACGATCTATAGAATGCTGATCCTCGCCGATCTCGACAAGTTCGATCTCAGGGACCTCAGAAGATGTATGTCTGCGGGTGAACCCCTGAACCCCGAGGTGATCCGGGTATGGAAGGAGGGGACCGGCCTTCCAATCTGCGAGGGATACGGACAGACCGAGACGGTCTGCTGTATCGGAAATTTCCCGGGCATACCACCACGTCCGGGTTCGATGGGAAAACCGGCACCTGGATGGAAGATTGAACTCCATGATGACGAAGGGGTACCGGTACCTGTGCACGAAGAGGGGCGAATCGCGATCGGCCTCGATCCGCGGCCGGTCGGACTGGTCACCGAGTACCTTGAAAACCCTGAAGCCAACAAGGATTCGTTCAAAAACGGCTGGTATTATACCGGAGACAAGGCATACCGGGACGAGGACGGTTACTACTGGTTCGTCGGAAGGGACGACGACGTGATCAAGAGTGCCGGCTACCGGATCGGACCGTTCGAGGTTGAGAGTGCACTGCTCGAACACCCTTCAGTCCAGGAGTGTGCGGTTGTGGGTTCACCCGACCTGATCAGAGGGTTGATCGTCAAGGCGTTCGTCGTCCTGAACCAGGGATTTAATCCCTCAGAGGCGCTGATCAAAGATCTTCAGAACCATGTGAAACGGACCACCGCACCGTATAAATACCCACGGGCCATCGAATTTGTCGACGACCTGCCGAAGACCATATCCGGAAAGATCCGCAGAAATGAACTGCGGAGACAGGAGCGGGAGCGATCGGATAGTAATTAGTTCTACTTATGGAGAGATTATGAGAACACAGAGAACATTCAACGAGGCCGGGGAAGAGAATTCCCTCATGGTCCCGAACATGACCGACTACGATGAAGCGCGTGCCAACTTCCGGATCGATGTCCCCGAATTCTTCAACTTCGGGTTCGATGTGATCGATGCGTGGGCAAAGGAGGACCGGAACAGGCTGGCCATGATCTGGGTGGACCAGAAAGGGAACGAGAAGACCTTCACCTTCAGGCAGCTGATGAACCTCTCCAACCAGGTCGCCAATATGCTCCTCAAGTACGGGATCAACAAGGGCGACCGGGTGCTGATCATGCTGCCCCGGGTACCGGAATGGTGGATCTTTTCGATCGCCCTGATCAAGATCGGGGCGGTCTTCTGCCCGTGCCCGACGATGCTGACCCCAAAGGATCTCAAGTACCGGATCAATGCGGCCAAGTTCAGAATGGTGATCACGAACCTGGAGAACGCCGAAAAGATCGAGGAGATCTGGGACGCCTGCCCGTCGCTCACCTCCCGGTTCCTGACCGACGGGGAGCGGCCGGACTGGATCAATTACAAGAGCGAACTGACCTATCCTGCGCCGGCATCGCACAGGCTTGTGAATCTGCCGGGGATGAAGAAGACCAGAGCCATCGATCCGATGGTGATCTACTTCACCTCCGGGACGACCGGCGAACCGAAGATGGCCCTGCACAACCAGGCCTATCCGCTCGGTCACCTGGTGACCGGCGGACTCTGGCTCGATGTCCATCCCAATGATCTCCACCTGACCCTGGCAGATACCGGATGGGCCAAGTCGGCATGGGGCAAGTTCTTTGGACCATGGATGAAAGGAGCGGCGACGCTGGTCTATGATATCAGGTCAAAATTCAACTCCACCGAGATCCTGCCGATCCTGGCGAAGTACGAGGTGACCACCTTCTGTGCACCCCCGACGATCTATCGGATGCTGATCCTCGCCGACCTGGAGACCTTCGACCTCTCCCAGCTCCGCCACTGTGTCTCTGCCGGCGAACCGCTGAACCCCGAGGTGATCAGGGCCTGGAAGGAAGGGACCGGACAGACGATCTATGAAGGATACGGGCAGACCGAACTGGTCCTCTGCATCGGGACCTTCCCCTGTATGAAGGCAAAACCCGGGTCCATGGGGAAACCGTCCCCAGGATGGGATATCGTCCTCCTCGATGAGGAGGACCAGCCGGTTCCGACCGGTCAGGAGGGAAAGATCGCCATCAGGGTCAGTGAACGTCATCCGATCGGCATGTTCATGGGGTACCTGGAAGGGGATCACCTGAACGAGGATGTCTTTGCCAACGGGTGGTATTATACCGGGGACAAGGCATACCAGGACGAGGATGGCTACTACTGGTTTGTCGGCAGGAACGACGACGTGATCAAGAGTTCAGGCTACCGGATCGGGCCTTTCGAGGTCGAGAGCGCACTCCTCGAGCACCCGGCAGTGCAGGAGTCTGCCGTGGTGGGTTCACCGGATGTGATCAGGGGTATGATCGTGAAAGCATTCGTCGTGCTGAATCCCGGGTTCGCCCCTTCAGAGTCCCTGGTCAAGGAACTCCAGAAGTACGTGAAGAAGACCACAGCACCCTACAAGTATCCCCGGATCATCGAGTTTGTCGACTCGCTCCCAAAGACGCTCTCAGGCAAGATCAGACGGAACGAACTCCGGGCCCTTGAACTGAAGAAGAGTGAATAATTCAGTCCCATCTTTTTTTAATCCCCCGGTTCCGGAGGATACCAGATCTAGAGATCGAAAAAAGAGAATGAACCCGGCTGGTGCCGGCGGCCTGTACCGGCCCCTGCTGACCACGATCCGCGTTATTCAGACGGAGGGATGTCACAGGCATCCGCTTCGTGAGCATGGGCATGGGGATCGGGAATCGGTTCAAGCCCCTGCTTGACCCGGTAATCGTTGATAGCCTTGTGAATTCCCTCCTCTGCAAGCACAGAACAGTGCATCTTGATCGGGGGTAACCCGCCGAGCGCTTCGGCCACCGCCTTGTTGGTGGTCTCCCATGCCTCTTCAAGGGTCTTTCCCTTGATCAGTTCGGTCGCAATGCTGCTCGACGCCACCGCCGCCCCGCACCCAAAGGTCTGGAACTTGACATCCTCAATACGGTTCTCCCTGATCTTCAGGTAGATCTTCATGATGTCGCCGCACTTTGGGTTTCCGACCTCTCCGACACCATCCGCATCTTCAATCTCGCCCACATTCCGCGGGTTCATGAAATGGTCCATCACTTTATCGCTATACATTGCACGACCTCTTGTAATCTGCATAGAGGGGAGACATGGTCCGAAGTCTCTCCACAATTCCAGGGAGAACGCCGAGCAGATAGTCGACCTCCTCTTCTGTATTCTCCTCACCGAGGGTCAGACGGAGCGAACCGTGGGCCTGCTCGTGGGGTAGCCCGATCGCGAGCATCACATGGGAGGGCTCGAGGGAGCCGGAGGTGCAGGCACTGCCGGTGGAGGCACAGATCCCGGCATGATCGAGGAAGAGCAGGATCGATTCGCCCTCGATGAACTCGAACGAGATGTTCAGGTTACCGGGCAACCGTTCGGTCGGGTGACCGTTCAGGCGGGCGTGGGGGATCTTCTCCAGGATCCTATCCCGAAGCCGGTCCCGGAGAGCGATCAGACGTGCCGACTCCTGGTCCATCGACGCAGCGACCCGCTCGATGGCGACACCCAGCCCGACGATGGATGCCAGGTTCTCGGTCCCGGCCCGTCGTTTCTTCTCCTGTCCCCCGCCATGCATGAAATTATCGATCTTCACCCCTTTCCTGATGTACAGGGCCCCGACCCCCTTCGGACCATTGAATTTATGGGCTGAAAGGGAGAGGAGGTCGATCTGCATCGCGCCAACATCGATCGGCACATGGCCGATGGCCTGCACCGCATCGGTATGGAAGTAGATCCCCTTTTTACGAGCCAGTGCACCGATGGCCGCGATCGGTTCGATCGTTCCGATCTCGTTGTTCGCAAACATGATCGAGATCAGGATGGTCTTGTCGGTGATGGCAGCCTCGACGGCAGCCGGGTCGACCCGTCCGAACTCGTCGACCGGGAGGTAGGTGACCTCGAACCCCATCTTCTCCAGGTACTGGCAGGTGTGAAGAACTGCATGGTGCTCGATCACTGATGTGATGATATGGTTCCCTTTCTGTTTATTGGCAAAGGCAACCCCTTTGATCGCCCAGTTGTCAGCCTCGGTCCCGCCAGAGGTGAAGTAGATCTCCTCAGGTTTTGCAGAGAGCGCTCTGGCCACCTTCTCCCTCGCCTCGTCGACCGCCGCTTTCGCTTCGCGGGCGATCCTGTAGACTGAGGATGGGTTGCCAAAGTGGTCAGTGAAGTAAGGTAGCATCGCCTCCACCACTGCCGGTGCAGTGGCGGTTGTCGCCGCGTGATCCATGTAGACCAGTCTTCTCCCTTCCATTGTACTTGTTCTCCGCATCAAGATGGGCGAACCATATATATCAAGTTCGGGGTGACGGCATCAAAAACGACGAGATATTTCAGGGAAGAATCAGATGGGCACCGTGCTGGGACCAAAAAAGGATGACGGTCCTGACGGACCGGGGTGTGCTTTCACTCAGACGTGGTGGTATTGTTTGCCACCGCGGCTGCCGTGGAGGTGACCTCGACCTCTGCCGGTGCAGGGGTCAGGGGCATCTGGGCATGCGGGCCTGAGGGGAAGTCGATGTAGTCGATGTTCTGCTTGTTGCCGACGAAGGCCAGTTTCACCACATGGGTGCCTGCCGGGAGGTTCAGGTTCATCGGGACATCCACGAAGACGGTGGAGTCACCGGTGTTGGGAACCTGCACCGAGCCTGCCGGGGTGTTGTCGACACTGACGGTGATCGATCGTCCGTCCATCCAGCTGGCCACGTTGAAGAATGCCGTGTACCATCCGGCTGACGGAACAGTGACGGTGTAGGTCAGCCATTCGCCATCGGTGTTGTAGCCGACATCGTACCCGGTGGCACCGGCTTCGATATCAACATCCTGGTCAAGGCGGTATGCCTTTCCAAGGTTGCCGGCTGTCGTATCATAGTACGCTGCGCCTTTTCCACCGTTGTCATAGTCCTCGGCTTCGATACGGACCGGGAGGTTGTGGGGCTTGTATGCAGCCCCGGAGGTCGTCACGGTCGGAGTAACGGTGACTGTCGTGATCGGCACGACCGTGTTGGTCGGGGTTGGCACAATCGCAATGTCAAAGTAGTCGATGTTCTGGTGGTTGCCGTTGAAGGCCAGTTTCAGCACGTGCGTGCCTGCACCGAGGTGCAGGGTCAGCTGGACCGGCTGGTAGGTGCGGTCATTCCCGGTGTTCGGGACGTTGACCGTGCCGGCGACATCCCCGTCATTATCGCTGACGGTGATCGTCCGGCCGGCTTCCCAGGCGCCGACATTGAAGGTGGCCAGGTAGGTGCCGGCGGTCGCGACATCGACGGTGTACTTCAGGTACTCGCCGTCGGTGATGTAACCGACATTAAACCCGCTTGCGCCGGCTTCGACGTCCACACCTTCAGAAAGGCGGTACGCGTTCCCGAGGTTCAGCGGGGTCGAGTCGGAGTAAGCGACGCCGGCGCCGCCGTTGTCATAGTCCTCTGCCTCAACACGGGCCGGGAGGTTGTGCGCCTTGTACGGGGTCTCGGTGCCCGAGGTGACGGTGGTCGTCACGGTCGGGGTCACGGTGACCGTCGTGGTCGGGGTGACCGAGGTTCCGAAGTCAATGTAGTCGATGTTCTGGTGGTTGCCGTTGAAGGTCAGCTTCAGAACGTGCGTGCCTGCACCGAGGTTCAGGGTCAGCGGGACCGACTGGTAGGTGTGGTCATTCCCGGTGTTCGGGACGTTGACCGTGCCGGAGACATCCCCGTCAGCATCACTGACAGTGATCGTCCGGCCGGCTTCCCAGGCACCGACATTGAACGTAGCGGTGTAGGTGCCGGCGGTCGCGACCGTGAGGGTGTACTTCAGATACTCGCCGTCGGTGATGTACCCGACGTTGTATCCGGTTGCACCGGCTTCGATGTCGACGCCTTCAGAGAGACGGTACGCGTTCCCGAGGTTCAGCGGGGTCGAGTCGGAGTATGCGACACCGGCGCCGCCGTTGTCATAATCCTCGGCCTCGACACGGGCCGGGAGGTTGTGCGCCTTGTACGGGGTCTCGTTGCCCGGGGCGACGGTGGTCGTCACGGTCGGGGTCACGGTGACCGTCGTGGTCGGCGTGACCGTGGTAGTCGGCGTGACCGGGGTTCCGAAGTCGATGTAGTCGATGTTCTGGTGGTTGCCGTTGAAGGTCAGCTTCAGCACATGCGTGCCTGCACCGAGGTTCATGGTAAGGGCAACGGGCGCGAAGGCGCTCGAGCTGCCGGTGTTCGGGACGTTGACCGTGCCGGCGATATCCCCATCAGCATCACTGACGGTGATCGTCCGGCCGGCTTCCCAGGCACCGACATTGAACGTAGCGGTGTAGGTGCCGGCGGTCGCGACCGTGAGGGTGTACTTCAGGTACTCGCCGTCGGTGATGTAACCGACGTTGTATCCGGTCGCACCGGCTTCGATGTCGACGCCCTCAGTGAGGCGGTACGCGTTGCCGAGGTTCAGCGGGGTCGAGTCGGAGTATGCGACACCGGCGCCGCCGTTGTCATAGTCCTCGGCCTCGACACGGGCCGGAAGGTTGTGCGCCTTGTACGGGGTCTCAACACCCGGGGTGACGGTGGTCGTCACGGTCGGGGTCACGGTTGGCGTGACGATCACGGACGTGGTGTGCAGCGGGAGGTTGTCGGTGTTTCCGGTGGTGATCACGAGAGGCTGGTCGCAGAAGCCGTTTCCATCGGAATCTGCGCTGGTCTGTGAATACCCGGATCCATCCGGCTTGCCCCAGAAGTTACCACCGATCGACGGACCGCCCACGATGTTGGCGCCTGCAGTCTGTCCGGTGTTCCATGAGTTCGCACCGATGGTACCCCCGAAGAGGGCATTGTAGAGGTTGCTGAAGTTGTTGTTGTATACGGAGTTTGCGGAGGCGCTGTAGATGAACAGCCCTGCATTGGTGTTGTTGGTGATGGTGTTCCCGTTCACCGTGTTGCCGTTCGAATCAAAGATATAGAGACCCTGATTACTGTTGCCGGTGAGGGTGTTGTCACTGACGGTGTTCGTTCCACTCGAGGTGGAGAGGATGATACCACGTCCGTTGCCGCTCAGCGTGTTGCCGGAGATGGTGTTCCCGGTGCTGCCTGAATAGAGCACAATCCCTGCGTTGGCGTTCCCGGTCGGGGTGACGCCCTGGATTGCACTGTTCTGGGCATTCAGGAAGTAGATCCCGTAGAACCAGTTGCTCAGGCGCACGTTCTTGATGGTAACGCCGGTGATCGGGGTGCTGGAGTCCTTCGAGACGAAGATACCGGCGGAACCCTCTTTGTTCACTCCACTGATCTGATGGCCCTGGCCATCAAAGATGACGTTGGATGATTTGATCTCTATACATACGATCTGGCTGCTGCTTGTGATATCCTGTGTGAGCACATAGGTGCCGGGCTCGGTGATGACCACCGGACCGTTCACAGAGATACTTGCCGCGGCTGCTGGAAGGACCAGCAGTGCGGTTGACAGTACCAGGAGGATGGCAAACGCCATCATGCTTCTCAATTGGGTATTCCAGTTCATGTAGTACACCTTGAAAACCTTCTCCTAAAATGAGAACCAGACGCCACATTCTGTGTTACATCCAGGGCGAGGTTGACATTATCAACTCTAGCAAATTTCAATGAGGTACAATTCACCTATATTCCATATATTCCTTTAGGTTGGGTCAGACCGATTTACGGTTACTTACGAGAAAAAGCAAATATTAAAGGAATTTTCCCGATCTATCCCTGCATCAGAGGAATCGAAGAGGTCTCATCCGCTGCCGGCCGGCCGGGAGATCGGAAGAGCAGAGCCGGTGGGATATCCGGCTGATCCCCGATTTCAGCCGGGATAGCCCCTCATCAGGTGGTGCCGGACAAGGGATGCCAGACCTGGAGCGATCTCCTCAGATCGCCTCCCGTCGAGAGAGAACGGTCGCCAGAGCCGTATATTCTTCCACGATCCTTACGTATCGTTGCGGTATCCCCCCATCTGCGAACAATATAATGAGAAAACCGATCTGCGCTCCATCTTCTGTTCGAACCGGGGCGAACCGGGAGATATCCGCAGATCATGGAATAATCAGAAATTTGCCGGCAATTCTTCAGACAATGAGGCGACCGCCGGCACCCCCTTCGACGCGCTCGTGGAGACGACGCTCGTCGACAGGAATTCCCGGTGCCTGCACCCGCCCCTGCCCTATTGATAGCCGCCCCTGCCCTATTGATAGTTCCGTGCCGGCCCTCCGTTCTGTGTGAGTTGGTTACCTGATGGTCATGCCCCGGCGCGTGTTAAGGGAGGAGATGTCTGTAGTTGAATACCAGGGTGGGGAGATGGCCAGGAGGCAGGGTCATCCAGATTCACCGTCGTGTTGAACCCGTCGGTCCGGGCTTCACAGTTCGCGAGGATTGAATCATCGCTGTATCCTGAGATCGTGATCTGGTTGCGGGTGAGCGTCGCCTGATAGGTTTCACCCGTCACGCTGTCGACATTCAATTCCACGCTCGAGAAAGTATCCTTGGCCGGGTCGTGGGTATAGTCACCCAGGAACCCGAAGTAAGATTACCGGCCGTTTTCGATCATGCTGGTGATGGTGCTACGATCCTGTCTTCCCCCCTCCCCTGTAATGGTAGATGCTGATATACCCCTGCAGATGTGCGGTATATCAGATTCAGGCCGGCCGACCTGCCGAGGCATAAAGGCCGCCGCCTTCTATCCTGCACTGACCAGGGCGGCCGGGTTTCCCCCTAGGAATCTAGGGGAGGGGTCCGCATCAATGCTTACATCTCGTTGAACAGGATGACGACATCATTGAAATCGATCTGGCCGTTCTTGTTGAAGTCAAATGCACTGACCGGTTCATTCGTGGCGATCCAGTCCATATTGTTGAAGAAGAGGACCACGTCATTGAAGTCGATGGCCCCGTTGCCATTGACGTCCTTATAGAGCCCGTCATTGTTGAGGGCGTGCGGAACGGCGGATCCGCCCGGAACCTGCTTCACAGGTGAGACTGTCGGGGTGGTGGTGGGGGCCGGAGTGCCACCCTGCCCTGTGAAGATCATGATGCGGCCAGAAACCGAGATATAGACGTTGCCGGTTGAATCCACGGTGATATAGTGGGGATAGGAGTACGGCACATCCAGTGTGCTGACATAGGTTCCCGACGACGTGAATTTCTGGACACGTTTGTTGCCTGAATCGGCGACGTAGACGTTGTCCACGCCGTCGACCGCGATGCCGCCAATATCAACGAACTTTCCGTCCGCACCGCCGTTACCGCCCCATTCAGTGATGAAGGCGCCGGTCGATGTGAACTTCCGGACACGGTCTTTTAAATAGTAGTTTGAGCTGTAGCCGGTAACGTAGACGTTGCCCACACTGTCGACCGCGATGTCTTGGGGAAAGTATGACAGGTAATCCTCGGAGCCCATAGTTCCCCACTTCGTGACGAACGTCCCGTTCGACGTGAACTTCTGGATCCGCTCGTTATTCCTGTCGGTGATATAGACGTTGCCGGCGCTATCGACCGTAATCCCCGTGAGAGTGTAGAATTGCCCATCTCCCGAGCCACGAGTGCCCCATTTCGTTACAAAAGTGCCGTCTGATGTGAACTTCTGGACACGTTCTGCCATGTCATTTGGATCGAAATTCCCAGGTGGTGATGAGTCAGTCACGTAAACGTAGCCCGCGCTATCGACTGCTATTCCTCTGATTATACAGAACTCTCCATCGTCGAAACCGAAGGTCCCCCACTTTGTGACGAAGGTGCCGTTCGACGTGAACTTGTAGACAGTGTTATTTCTATATAGGGTAACGGTGTTGAGACCTGTGTCAATAGCATAAACGTAGCCCGCCGTGTTATCGACCGCAATGCAGACCGGGTTAAAACCGGTGGTGATTATCTCGGAGTATGGCAATGTATTACCCTTCGAAAACTTCTTGACCCTACAATCGTTCGGATCGGTAACGTAGACGTTGCCCGCGCTGTCAACCGCGATGCCAACGGGGTTCCTGAACAGTCCATAATCAGAGCCCCAGGCGCCCCACAATGTGACGAAGTCACCCGACGACGTGAATTTCTGGACGCGGTTATTGCAATAATCGGCGACGTAGACGTTGCCCGCGCCATCGACCGCGATGCCGTAGACACCAGCGACATTGGAATCGACCCAGAACTGCCCGTCTTCCGAGCCAAAACTGCCCCAATTTGTGATGAAAGTACCAGTTGATGTAAACTTTTGGACTCGGCAATACCCCGAATCGGTGACATACACGTTACCCGCACTATCGACCGCGATGCCTAGGGGGCTGCGGAACCCCCCCCCTCCCCCCATTGGGTGACGAAGGTACCAGTTGACGTAAATTTTTGGATCCGGTTGTTGCCTGAATCGGCGACGTAGACGTTCCCGGCGCTGTCCACTGCGATGCCACGTGGATAGCTGAACTGCCCGTCTCCCGAGCCTTCGGTGCCCCATTTCGTGATAAATGTACCGGATGAATCGAACATCTGGATCCGGTTGTTGTCGGTGTCGGCGATGTATACGTTACCGGCGCTGTCCACTGCGACACCTTTGGGATTGTAGAACTGCCCATCTCCCGAGCCACGAGTGCCCCATTTCGTTATGGATGTGCCAGTCGACGTGAATTTCTGGATCTGGTTGTATTTCGAATCAACAACGTATAGATTGTCAGCCCAGTCCACCGCAATCCCATAGGGATCAAAGGAGTTTTGCTCTCCCCAATTCGTGACAAACTTATACACTTCCCCCGCCATCACAACCTGAACGCTGCTACAGAGGAGCAACAGGACACAGAATATATACAAAAAATATGAAGATCTCATTCAGAACCACCCTGAATATCTCTCAATTGATGACTCTCATATTAACCATTTCCATTCAAATTTTTCTGGGTCTCCTTTCACTATCTAAAAATACCATTTTACAGGTACAAACCGCCTGGCAATCTTCGATTCCCGGGGATCAGATAAGCCTCGAGAGAGCCCCCAGTATTGGTGCTGGCGACGAAGGAGCCGAGCGGAAGAGGACCCAATGAACCCAGCCGGCTGGAGGCGGTTGGGCGGTCCCGCTGCCCGACGACCGGAAGCCGGACGTCCTGCCGGCAGGCGGGCTGAGGTCCTTCAGCAGGAGGGCGGGCGAGTATGCCGGAGGGGGACCGCGTCCAACCCAGGCGGCCCGACCATCAGGTCTGCATAGTGGAGGAGGCGGAGTGGAGCGTAGCGGAGCCGGGACCGGGCGAAGCGGAGCCGGAATGGAAGCCGGCCGGAGCGTGGGAACGTTGACCAGGACCACCACCAGATCAGCGAATCGGTCGCCGGCCGAGCGTAGAAAGCCCACCGTGCCCCCAGGTAGGACGGGTTCAGTCTCTTCGGGGCGAGCGGCCGAGCGATCACAAGGATCAGACTAAAAACCACGCGAAAGAAAGAAGAATTTGAATTCAAGGGCCGAGATCACAATTTGAGTCATCAGCACCCCCTCTCCATCTGGTGACAGGTGACAGGTGATGACACCTCTTTCAGATAACTTCTCATGTGTACTCTCATGAAGGACGTATACCAAATAGGTGTCACTGCCTGTCACCTGTCACCCGTCACGTTTTGAACATGCCCATCATGTGACCCCCCGATCTGTGGATTCAGCCAGAGAGGGGTCACCGGTAACGAGTGAAACCTGTGCCACCAGGGGCAGCGGCACCTCGATCGACGGAGCCGGCTTGGTGGCGATCGCCTCAGGCACCGCATCCGGGGATCTGAAGCGGACCAGTACGAACGTCTGGAACGACGACGGCGACACGGGCTATCTCTATGATGGCTCGGGCCGGCTCGTCAGTCAGAGGAGGGGACGATCATGAACGTGACAGTCGACAGATTTGAGGGAGAGACCGCGGTCCTCCTAGTGCGGCCTGACGAAAATCATAAGATTTTCTTTCCCCGGGAATTGTTGCCCGGTGTAGAAGAAGGGGATATTCTTGATATCACCACGACACGTGAGATACAGGAGACCGAAGAGGCACGACAACGGGTTTCATCATTGATTGAGAAGTTTGAGGCAGAAAGGGGCTTGACTACCTGCAACGAAGATTCACTCCTCATACTTGTAGGAGCGATCCTCATGAACCTGAACGAGGAGTGGGTGATTGGCAGAAAGTATTTGACAATGAAGGAGAGATGATCAGTCACGAATACAGGGCTCGCTGAAATTACTACAATTGTGAAACACTTCTTTACTCATGTCAGATATTCCTCGTTACACAAAGATTGGTAAGTGTATCTACTGCGGAACCGAGCAAGGAAAATTAACCAATGAGCATATCGTACCGTTGGGTTTGGGCGGCACTGTTGTTTTAAAATCTGCAAGTTGTCTAGCCTGTGCGAAGATCACCTCACAATTTGAGAGAGACATTCTCCGGGGTCCATTTCTCAATCCACGATTAGCAGTTGGAATGCCAACGAGACATAAAAAAACAAGGCCCACCCAGATTCGATACGCCGATCTGTTCAATAAGCACGGCGAAAGAGTTGCTGTAGAGAATGATTCGTCGCTCTTACTTTTATCCATTATTGAATTTCCCCTCCCTGCCTTTGTTGATAAGAGAGGATATAAAAATGGGGCAGATGTGATAGCAGTGCGGACAATCAAAGTAGCCGGCCCCGACATCAAGGATTTACAACAGTCCGGAATCACTTCTATCGAATATCCAGAGACCTATGTTGCAACTTCCTTTGCACGATTCATCGCGAAGATTGCCCATGGATTTGCAGTGGCTTTCTATGGTCTCGATAGCTTCGAAGAACTCTTTCTACCCTCATCAATTCTTGGAACAACTGGAGATATCTGCAGGTGGGTCGGCTGCTTGACACCCCCCGTTCTTGGAAGGATTAAAGAAGTCCATCATATTTCCTTATATCAAGATCATTCAGTTGTAATAGCGCACATCAAACTTTTTGCATGCTGGGAAACCCCAGAATATCTCGTCGTTGTTGGACGATTAAACGAGGATTATCATTACCCCCCAGATTTAGAAATAAAAAGCGATCACGTGTCAAGTCAGATTATCATTGACCCGGACTATCACGAGGAACCTGGAACGACATTATTTGGGGAGTGCGCAGATCCGGATTTAGAAATCGCTTTCAATTCTCGCACTCACTACGAATGGCTAACCCAGAGATCCGCATCGAACAATCATGAATCCGGAAAGTGAGAGAGACCTTGAGAGTCCCTTATCAATAACGTTTACGTATTTCGACCAGCCGCTCGTCATACTCGTGTTTAATCTGCCGCGCCCGTTCCAGTGACCCCTCAAAGAAGCCGGCCTGCAATGGTGCCCAGTTTGCGCCGTCACGCTTGATTTCGTTCTCGACCCCTAAAAGAGGATTATGAGGATTACCTCGATTCGACCGCTGAATAAATGAGCTGAATGAGCCCCGGGCTTCGTTAGATTGTCGCTTGAAGTAATCCGCATGCACGAGACAACAGAGGTATTCAAAGTAATCGAAAAGGTACAGGAACTCTGCGTCCTGCATCACGATGTCAGTGAACTCTTTACTGAGATCCTCCCGGAGTTTATCACTCAACGGAAACATCGAAGAGGAATAGTTGAGGCGGAGAACGCGGCTTGCGACGTCATTATCCAATTTTAAAATATTAAAGGGAAAGAGCTTCATGACTGCCGGAATATCGTTCCCAATTCCATAACCTGACACCTTAGTATCGACCAGGAGAGTCCGGAGCAGATTATAGTTCTTCGATGCCAGGGCTGAGATGCCGCTGGCATAGAGAAGCCGCAACGCAGGATACCACTGCAGTTGGATCCATGTATTGGTACCTGAATCCGTCACAGTATCTAAGACTGCTTTAAGGGATGATCCCCATAGGGAATTGTGTCCTTGCCGGCCCCAAAAGGAACCTGCAACCACCATGGAGACTAGCGAGGAAAGAACTGAATCATATTCCTGAATTCTTAACCCATAATCATTCAGAGTAATTACCTTTGGAGTTTTTTCCAGATCGTTCATGGATAGGAGTCTGGAACTGACGGAACGGGTCTCACGTACAACAAGATCATTGAGTGCAATGTCCCATCGCTCTTCGGAAAGATAGAACTTGACCTGCTCCGCCGCCATGCTCGCCGTGAGTGGAGTCATGTGAGCCATCCGGTCGAGGGCTGCAACCTTCATCTCAAGAT
This sequence comes from Methanosphaerula subterraneus, assembly GCF_052055875.1. Classification (GTDB taxonomy): domain Archaea; phylum Halobacteriota; class Methanomicrobia; order Methanomicrobiales; family Methanospirillaceae; genus Methanosphaerula; species Methanosphaerula subterraneus. The sequence continues at coordinate 97,925 of NZ_CP170508.1, read as the reverse complement.
CGCTGAAAAAGACATTTGCATCCTCTATGGTAACAAACACTCCTTGACGGGCCATAACTATTGGTCTGGCCTTTTCCGCGATCTCACCACGGGTTGCCCAATATGTGGTGTATCTGCTCAAATTTTCCGTGAGGAGACCCCGCAGACCAATATCTGATGTGGATGACCAACCGCATATTATCAGACCATACTCGGTAAACACCTTTTTGAGTAGTTTCTCCATTCCAGCCGGATACACACTCACCTCTGTGGTTGTATTCCGGATATCAGGGTCTTTGTAATCACCGTTGACTTTGATGATCAGAGTTTGGATATGTTGAAGGGGATCGATGCGTTCAGCCTCCTCTGAGGAACGAACCATGGTGAATGGAACGTTGGCTTCGGTGAAGGCTTGCTCGAGGAGACGATCGAAATTCGTTGTCAGGATCACCTGAAAGAACCCCTGTTTCACTAATTGCGTGATTGAATGATGCGCTTGGGTCGGTCGTTTTCGTCCATGGATCTGATCGAGCTCCCCTGGCTCGAATAAATCATTGAGTGCATTCCTTCGTTCAGAGGCAGAGGGATAGAGGGTCTCAAGTAACTTTGAATAATCAGGATCATCTTTGAATTCAGCATTGAACCAGGCTTCCGGATCGTCACCGCATTCCTGACCCCGGGCGCATGCGAGTTTTCGGATTAAAAGATGGACAACGTCCCGACCTGTTGGAATTCCCGCAGATACGGAGAGGCCGCTTCCGAGAAAGAGGGCGAAGACCCGGCGGTTTGCCTGAATAGAGAGAGCGAGAGGGGCGAGTGGATCAATGGCTGGGAAAATTTCGGACATAAGCGATGAATTATCAATTGCCATTGTAAGGATTCAATGTCTCGATTTCATTCGGTTGAGTAGCACATCCTAGGAAGCAGAGTTTATCCAAGTAGTAACTCGACCCCCCGGTGCTCCTTCCGCCTCACCGCGATGCCAACGATAACTGGTCAGCGTTGACACCCACCCTGCTAGTCCCAGAAAAAAGAATCCTCCCGTACTCCTCGTCCTCCACCGAGACCCCCTCATACGCATCCTTGTTGTTAAGATTGATGGCGAGCCCATCAGCACCGTCTTCTCCTTGATCCAGGACCTGACCACCGCTGCCTCCGGCCATATCGCCACCAGCAAAGACAGCGAGACCCCACCGGCAGCCGGCAACCCGGACGGCATCACGGCGAGGACGACCCGAAAGAGCCGGGAGTCCTGGCTGCTCGCAGCCCGTTCCGTGAATAACTGAGTCAGGCAAGGTCAGTAGGGCAACGAGGCCGGCAACCAGAAGACAACAGTCGCCCCTCGGAGGCTTTCACCTTCTTCGGAGAATACGGGAAGGTATTCAGCACTACGGGGTACCAGTGGAGTTTTTTGTACTGCCTTGCCTGTTTTGCGAGAGGCATCATCAGGCATTTTCCATCAATCATATACACGGCGGGCTTTCCTGCAAAGAGAGTCTGGGTTGGATGGAAATACAGGCGTTTTGAGTTCACAAGGTTAAGGAAGAGAGCCGACCCCTCTTCTGTGAAACCCGTCCACAGAATGATAGTATCCAGACCTGTCAGCGAAATGCACTGCGTCCCACCAAAGTACTGGGGGAACTCCCGTTCCAATTGAACAAACGATACATGCGTTTCTTCGGCTACATATTTTACAATCTCATCTCCATTCATGCCTTAAACCTCCGTTTGATTGATCTACACCTTCAGATAATAGAAGTTGTTGCTGCTCGCAGCCAGCTCCGTGAATAACTGAGTCAGTCCTGGCCGGCAGATCCCCCACGATGAGCACGGGACCGGCACCCCACACGCGAGCGGAGACAAAGCGGGCGGCACCCCTGGTATACCGGCCGATCCCCGGCACCCCACACGCGAGCGGAGACAAAACCGGCACCCCGCCCGAGCCGCTGGTCGGCCCGTCCTCGACTTTTCCAATCGTTACACTCACGAGAAGAGGCCAAAAGTGGGGACTAGAAGTCCCGATATGAGGTTTTTCGGGGGTGTACCTCGAGGACCAGGATCAGGAACCGATCGTCTACGATCTCAAGCAGAACGCTGAACCCCCCCGCGTGAAAGGAGTAGACGGGCGCCGAGGTCTTCAACTTCTTGATATGGCCTCGGGGATCCTCCTTTACTCGTCCGAGCGCTCGGATAATGCGCTGTGCGTCCGCTCTCTCGATCTTCTGGAGGTCTTTCTTTGCCCTGTCTGTATATTCGATCGTGTACAGGGTCATTCGACCCCGAAGGCCGCCTTGATATCGGCTTCTGAGTGGATGCGGCCGGCCTTGATGTCCGCAAGGGCCTCCTCGAGGCCGGCGATCTCTTCGCTTGAAAGCGGCTCGGGATCGTAAGCCCGGCAGACGACACGGGCGATCACGTCGCTGTACGACTCTCGCGGATGCACCTTGAGGCCGTCGAGCATTCCTTTGATCTCCGGCTTCACCTTGATCGTGGCAATGGCGCCCATACACCTGGGTAGCCCTTCGGGGACATAAGGCTACCTATTCCGGCAGCCGTTCAAGATCGTGCTCCTCGCAGCAATCGTGGCGGCCGCCTTTGTGGCCGTTGAACGGCTCCACCAGATCACGAATCGACGGCTGCGAGATCTGATACAAAAACCTGCCACTACCATTCTTCGAAATATACACGGCACGAAGGCATCCGTAAAACGTAGTCGACACGCCCAGAGGAAGTACCCAAAACAGTTCTGAAAAGAAGGCCGATTGTGCAATTGAGATTGCAGGATTGGGCGTGACACCCAAATCCCCTGACGCCCCGGCCGGGACTCGAACCCGGGTCAAAAGCTCCGGAGGCTTCTAGGATATCCACTACCCTACCGAGGCAGGCGTCTCCTCTAATATTGGCGGTGATCGTATAAAAAAAGACGCGGCGATCAGTGCCGCTGGTGATAGGTCTGCCAGATCTTGCAGGCCCCTTCGTGGCTGACCATGCAGGGGCCGACCGGCGTCCTGGGCGTGCAGACCTTCCCGAAGAGGGCGCAGTCCGAGGGTTCTGCCACGCCCCGGAGCACGCGATCGCAGATACAGGCCGAATGCTTGGTCACCTTCTTGAAGACAAGGTCGAACTTCCGCTGGGCATCGTAGCCGGCGAACTCCTCCCGCAGCTTAAGCCCTGACTGCGGGATCACCGGGAACCCGCGCCACTCGACATCGCAGGGCTCGAAGACCTCGTACATCAGGTGCTGCGCCTTGACATTCCCCTCCCTGGTCACGGCACGGGGATAGGCGTTCTCAACGACCGCCCGCCCCTCCTTCACCTGCCGGACGAGCATCAGCAGCCCGAGCAGCACGTCCTCGGCCTCGAAGCCGGCGACCACCTGCGGCACCGGGAACTGCTCGTACTCCTGGTACCCCATCACCACGCAGACGTGTCCGGGAAGGAGAAAACCGTCGATCTTCCCCTCTCCCTGCGCGAGGAGCCACTTCATCGCCGGCGGCACCAGCCGGTGGCAGGAGAGGATGCTGAAGTTCTCCGGCGGTTTCGCCAGCAGTGTCGCGGCCACCGTCGGAGCCGTCGTCTCGAACCCCACCGAGATGAAGACCACCTCCCGGTCGGTCTGCTCGGCGATCTCCACCGCCTTGTGAACCCCCTGGACGATCCTGATATCCCCGCCCGAAGACTCCAGCGTCCCGTTCGACCCGGGCACCCTGACCAGGTCCCCATAGGTGGCCACGATGCACCCGCGTTCTGCCAGTTCAACGGCCGCATCGATCTCCCCCTGGGGAGTGATACAGACCGGACACCCGGGCCCCATCACGATCTTCAGCCTCTCCGGGAGCACGCTCCGGATCCCATGCCGGGCGATGGCAGCCTCATGCGTCCCGCAGATATGCATCAGCGAAATATCCCTGTCCACTGTCTGCCGCAGTGTCTCGACGATCTCCTTTCCAACAGCCATGCGTACTCATAGGTTTATACCTCCATCCCCAAAAGAGTACACGTTATGCAGGACCAGATCCTCCTCGCCATCGCCATCGTCCTGGCCGGGCTCTGTGCTGCGGTCTTCATCTACGAACTCGGAATCCGGCTGCAACGCCGGCTCGCCATGCACCAGCACCCGTTCTTCTCATTCGGCGACGCCGTCCTGATCGCCCTGGGGAGACCCCTGATCGTGGCCGTCATCACCGTCACGCTCTACGTCGCGCTCAGGTACTTCACTCCCCTCCCCGACACCTACCGGTGGCTGCTCGACAGCAGGTACCTGATCGCGGTCTACGTGCTCATCGGGGCATGGATCGTCTCGAACTTCTCGCTCACCATCATCAAGAATTATGCAGCCTGGCAGGAAGCCCGTCCGGACCGGGAGGTCGACATGCGGTTCCTGGACCTGCTCAGACTCTCGGCCCAGTACCTGATCTGGTTCATCGCCCTCCTCTTCATCCTCTCCTACCTCGACATCAACATCACCCCCCTGCTGGCCGGGGCCGGGATCGCCGGGCTGGCCGTTGCGCTGGCCGCCCAGGACCTCCTCTCCAACATGCTCGGGGGAGCCATCATCATGGTCGACCGCCCGTTCGCCCTGAACGACAAGGTCAGGATCGAACCGTACACCGGCACCGTGATCAGGGTCGGGATCAGGTCGACGCGCCTCAGGACCGCCGAGCACCAGATCGTGACCATCCCCAACGCAAAGATATCAGGGAATATCGTGGTCAACTACTCGGTCCCGGACATCATGCAGAAGATCCGGGTCAGGGTCCCGATCAGGTACGGACCCTCGATCGACCAGACCAGGGAACGCCTCAGGACGATCGCCACACAGGCCGTAGCACAGTACGCCGGCGACCGCACCGACCTGCCGCCTCCCGAGATCTATCTGACCCATTTTTTGAAGGATCATCTCATCTTCGAACTGATCATATCCGGGCCGGATCATGCCGAACCCAGTGCCATCAGGGACCAGATCTATAGAAAGATCGCAGAAGAAGAACAGGGGGGACTGATCCCGTACCCCCTGGACCAGAGAGACCGTCCCTGATCAGAAATTTGCACGCTGGGGATCGGAGATCGCTTCCTTGCCCCGGACATTTCCGGAGATCTGTTCTGCTGAACGGAACGCATCCTTGATCCCATAGATCAAAAACCGTTCAATCTGTTCGAAGAGGGAGCCCGGCGGCTGAGAAGACGCCGCAGTCAAAGGCATCGATGCAGCCTGGCCGCTGGCGGTGATCCCCGGGACAGGAATGATCGACAGCGGAGACGGAGAGGGGGTGGGGACGGTCGTCACGGTCGTCGGCGGTGAGATCGCAAGGTGCGTGCTCAGGGTTCGATCCGGGTCCACGTAGCCGACATACCCGTTCGTCGTGAACCAGCACCGGCCATCAGCATCCATGAAGACCCGCTGGACATATGAATCGTCCCCGATACCCTCGCTCCTCTGGTACCGGACCACCGGATGCCCGTCCTGCCAGGCAACGAGTCCGCCCGGCGTTCCAATCCAAAGCGTCCCGTCGGGCGACGCCACGATATCGGTGATCTCATGAATATCATAGGCGAGATCATCGGCAGTCAGAATAGTCTGGAAGTGGCCGTCGGCCGCATAATGGGCAACCAGGCTCTGGTTGAAGGCATACACCCCGCCCATCGGGTCATACCTGACATGGTTCAGCCCGGTGTACTTCTGGTCCGGGTCAGGGACCTGCTTGAACTGGACCGGGTCGGAGTGGTCCGGAACCTCCCAGAGCCCGCCATCACTGGCCGCCAGGATCAGGGCCCCGTTCTTCTCATCCACCGCCATGCTGTCCACCCCGTAGCACCCGGGACCATAGTTCTTGAACGGCTGGAACCAGGTCCAGGTCCCATAGGCATAGCGGTACAGGCCGGACGTCCCCACCGAGACCCACATCTCCTGGTCCCACCGCTGCATGTCATGAACACTCAGCGAGACGAACGCCTGCGGATCGTCGAAGACCCTGTAGGCGACCCCGTCAAAACGCTGCATTCCGTCAGGGTACCCGATCCAGAACCCGCCCCGATGGTCGTAGGCCAGGGCAACGACCATGTCGTCGAGGAGACCCTGGCTCCGGTTCACCGGGTTGGCATGATGGATCGTCCAGGTACTGCCGTCATAGGTCGAGATCCCATTGTCTGTTGCAAGGATCACCTGTCCGTTCGGTCCGTCGACCAGGTCGTACACGCGATCCGAAGAGACCGAGCCGGCGCCCGGGGCGAAGAGATGCACGGCTCCAGAAGCAGGCACAACCAGAAAGAGCAGGGTTATCAGAAGAACGATCAGATCTCTTGGCACGTTCCATCCGCCCGTTTGATGTTGACCTTCCCGTGTCCGGACGGGTTGTACATCACCGACCGTCCCACATTTCCACCGACCACCTCTCCGGTGACGCGGATCCTCTTCGCTTCGAGGGCCTCCTTGATGGCCTTGATGTTCCGTTCCCCGATGTTCAGGTTATTCCCGAAGAAGGCGAACATGCTCGCTCCCCCAACCAGCTTCGCATGGATGTTCGGCTGCCGGCACCCCTGTGCACAGAGCCCGTCGACCAGCAGCGGGACTGCCGTATCTGCATACTTCCCCGGGCGATCGGACCGGCCGTTGCTCTCAGGGAGCATCACATGCGCCATGGCGCCGATCCCCCGGGATTCATCATGCAGGATGACAGCCACACAGGAGCCGAGCCCGATCGTAGCCTTCGGTTCTTCACCGATATGATACTCTCCAATCCCGATGATGATCGCAGATCCTTCAAAGAAATTCGATGCTCTCACCATGGATCATCTCCTTCACTGAATCGGTCCCACCAGTTCCTCCAGGAGGCGGAGGATATCATTCAGCGTACGGGTATCCGGCATGAACAGAATATCCGATTTAATCCGGTGCTCCTCACTGTTCAGTTCTGTCTTGAAGAGGATCACCTCGTTGACATCCGCGTCCATCTGAGAGATGATCGACTCGAGCCCGGCATGGGCCATGTCGATGGCCATTGCAGGCGGGGACGGCAGCATCACGATGCCGAGCAGCTCTGCAGTCCCGTCGAGGAAGGCCGAGATCATGATATTCCCGACCTCCAGCAGTGCACTCCGGTCCATCTCATCGATCTCCCGCTCCATATCGGTCATACCGAGCATCGTATTGGTCAGACGGAGGGCCGACTCTTTGGGAACAAAGAGGATGATATAGCCGCCCGGTTCAAGCTCGCCCTGCAGGGAGAAGACCACCATGGCTGCATATTCATCCCCGATATGATCACAGAGATCCCCGATATCAACGACCTTGATCTCGGGCACGCTCATCTCGATCTGAGACATCAACATCTGAGAGAGTGTCGTGGCTGCGTGTGCAGCGCCGATGTTACCAAGCTCCCTGATGGCATCCAGTTGTACATCTGTCAATTGCATTTCATCTTCTCCGGTTATACCATCGTATTTACATCAAGTACCGGTACGACATCGCCGTCACCGAGTATGGTGATCCCGCTGACACCACGCGAACTTCCGATCAGCCGGCTGAGGGGTTTGACCACCACCTCCTGCTGACCTTCGACGGTATCGAGCGGGATTCCGCATTTCTTCTCCATATACTGGATTACAAGCACAATATCGCTGTGCTCTGGCTTGCCGAACATCTCGTCAAGCCAGTAGATCGGGAGGACCTCGTCCCGCAGAAGGATCGCCTCGCCGCTCCCGATCTGGTGGACAGCCTGCATATCAAGGGTCGCCACCTCGACGATGCTGTTGATCGGGATCGCACATCGTCTGCCATTGATCCTGACGATCATCACCTGCACGATCGCCATCGTCGGCGGAAGGACCAGCTCGAACCGGGTCATCTTTCCAAGGACGGTCTTCACATTGACCGATCCCTTCAACGACTCGATCGCACTCTTCACCACGTCGAGGCCGACACCCCGACCGCTGATATCGGTGATCTTCTCGGCTGTACTGAACCCGGGCTGGAAGAGGATGTTGACCACCTCGTCATCGGTCAGGGCATCGGCGGCCTCCCTGGTCATCAGCCCTTTCTGGACCGCCTTGCTGCGCACACGCACGACATCGATCCCGGCCCCGTCATCGGTCAGTTCGATGATCACATTGTCCCGGTCGCGGCGGGCAGAGAGGCGGACCGTCCCGATCCTCTCCTTGCCCACACGCTCCCGGATCTCGGGGGATTCAATCCCATGGTTGATGGCGTTCCTGATCAGGTGAAGGAGGGGATCACCCAACCCGTCCATCACACTCCGGTCGAGTTCGGTCTCACCGCCCTCCATCAGGAACTCGACCTCTTTGCCGTCATATTTGGCGACATCCCGGACGACCCGTGGAAACCGGTTGAAGATCTGATGGAGCGGGATCATTCTGATGTTCATCATCAGGTTCTGCAGTTCAGAGACCGAACGCTCGACCACGCTGATCGCCTCGTCCATCTCCTTGATCCTGTACTGCTCGGCGATCTGCTTCATCCGGCCCCGGTTGATCACCAGGTCTTCGACGAGGTTCATCATGTGATCGAGCTGCTGGATATCCACCCGGAGATTTTTGATCTCCCGGTTCTTCTCCCGGACCTTCGGTTCGTCCTCATCACGAGCCTTATGAACCACAGAATCCGGGGAGGCCTGGGCGGCCGGGGTGAGCGCCTGTTCGACCACCCGGACAGCCTGAACGTCGGACCCCTCGGCCGCCACCTTCAGAGAATCCGGGCCGGCGTCGCTCTGAACCACCACCGTGAGTTCTGCCCCGCAATCCCCGTCATCGATGGCGGCACGGGAGGGCGTGGTCTCAAGGATCGTCCCCAGCGCCTCCAGGCTCTGGATGACCAGGAGGGCCCGGATGTCCTTCATCAGGCATTCGTCCTTCAGCGTCACCTGCACGGAGTACACCGGGAGGCCGTCCTGGAGGGCTGGCGGGTCCGCCGTATCGCCGGCAGGCTGTACCTCCTGAGGAACAGATGCAGGTGCCGTACCACGAGCAGACGACGCCTTCAGATCCGCCCATTTTTTCAGGGAACTGATCAACGTCGCTGCTTCAGAGTCGGCGCCATCACCTCCGCCCTCGATATTATCGATCATCTCCTCGATCACATCGGCGGCAGAGAGGAGAAGATCCATCAGATCGCTGCTGATCTGCAACGACCCGCTCCGGATGTTCTGGAAGATGTCCTCCATGGAGTGGCAGAGGTGCTCCGGTTCGTCGAACCCCATCGATGCCGAAGCTCCTTTGAGCGTGTGAACGGCCCGAAAGATCTCATCGATGGCGGTATCGTCCGCACCCTGTTCGAGGACCAGCAGCCCTTTCACCATATTCTCATGGTTTTCACGGGATTCTGCAACAAAGAGCCCCCGGTACGCTTCAAATTCTGACATGCAACCAATCCCTCTTACCCTTCCATCTGCGAGACAATCCTGACGATCTCTTTCGCCATCCTCTTGAGCGGTACGACCTGGTCGACCGCATTATGCTCGATGGCCGATCTGGCCATGCCATAGACCAGGCAGTCCTCCTCTCTACAGATCAGCGACGTGCCGCCGGCTTTCTTGACTGCGGCAGCCCCTTCCCCGGCATCATTGCCCATCCCCGAGAGGATCACCGAGACCGCGTTCTTCCCGAAGACCGGGGCTCCGGATATGAAGATCTTGTCGATGGCCGGGCGGACTCCATGGAGCGGCGGGGCACTCGAATGGACCAGCCGCCCGGTCCGTCTTCCGTCACTGCCGATGTTGGCCGTGATCACCGAATGGAACCCGGACTTGGAGACGAGGACCCGCCCCACTTCGAGGTTGTCACCGGACTGGGATTCCCGGACCGGGATAGGGCAGATCCGGTTGAACCGCTCGGCGAGAGCGGCGGTGAAACCAGGAGGCATATGCTGGGTCACCACCACCGCTGCCGGCAGATCGGCTGGCAGGTCCATCAGCAGTTGATCGAGCTGCTGGGGCCCGCCTGCCGACGACCCGATCATCACGATCCTGGTCGCCATCTCGCTCCCAACCCCGCCTCTGGAGATCCTTCTGATCGGCGAAAACCGGAACCTGAACATATGCTTGACCTTTGCGATCAGATCGTCGCCGATACCCCGAACATGGGTGATGTCCTTGGGCTTGAGCATGAAATCATCAGCCCCGAGTTCGATCGCAAGCCTGGTCATCTCGGCATCCTTCGAGGTGAGCGAGGAGAGCATCAGCGTCCTGGGCCGTTTCTCCCAGGTCCCGAGCTCCTTGAGTACTTCGAGCCCGTTCATCCTCGGCATCTCGATGTCGAGCGTGATCAGGTCAGGATCGAGAGCCCTGATCTTTGCAAGGGCATCCACGCCGTCGATGGCTGTTCCGACCACCTCGATGGCGGGATCCTTCGTCAGAATATCTCTGATGACAGTGCGCATGAACACAGAGTCATCAACAATCAGGACACGCATCAGATCAGGACGCTAGAACATTCTTCACTTCTTCAAGTACCTTCGGGGCCTGGAACGGTTTGACAATGTATCCCTTTGCCCCGGTCTTGATAGCCAGCTTCACCATCTGTTCCTGCCCGACGGCAGTACACATGACAACCCGGGCAGCCGGGTCGAACTGCTTGATCCCCTTCAGCGACTCGATGCCGTTCAACTTCGGCATCACCACATCCATCGTGACGAGGTCGGGTTTCAGCTCCTTGTACTTCGCAATCCCTTCCTCCCCGTCAGCCGCCTCGCCCACGATGGTATGGCCGCCTGAGAAGAGAATATTTTTGAGAAGCGTCCGCATGAACATTGTATCATCGACAATTAATATGCGCCCCATTGAACACCAAGGTAATACTTTGTCGTAAGGTCTATAAAGAGGTGCTGAAAATAAAAAACATCATTTGGGAAAGATTCATTGTTTTGTGACGTCAGAGATGTAGCGTATCCCCTTGGTGGTCAGTTTCACCTCTCTTCTGACCTCCACGACCTCGGCGATATCCAGATTGATCAGTTTGTCATAGATGACATCCAGTTTTTTATTGTTGATCGAGAGCATGCTGATGATGGCAGACGAGTCCATGCCGCTGTACACCAGCATGGCCACCTGCTGGTCGTACTCGTCCAGTTCGTCGCCACGCATATCCATCGATTTGGTGGCGTCGGTCAGGAAGTTGAAGAGGGTCTGGAGGGTCGAGACCGGACAGAGCACAAAACTGGTCACCACCTCGCCGGCGTCGACATGATCGATCTTGATCACGTCGGTCTGTTTTCCCTGCACATCACGCTTGGTCAACTGGATATCGGCAACCTCGTTGAGGGGGATGCTCACCTGTTTTTGAGCGCTATCGAACCAGATCCCGGTCTTCACGACAATGATGGAACCTTTCTCCCACTGCGCATCCTTGATCATCACGCCGCCCCGGACAGCAGGAGAGAGGAAGTATGCAGCGAGCCGGTAGGCACTGCAGCTGCTCAGGATCAACCGTTTCATCACCCGAAGCACCTTCTCGACCGAGAGGATGGGGAGTGTCTTATCCGGGGCATCCCGGGTGCTGATGAGCAGCACGTTCTTCCGCTCTTCAAGGTTGACGATATCCTTAAAGAGAACCTCCCTATCCACCGGCCGGGGGATCACCAGACGATCCTCAGTTATGCCGATCTTTAATACCACCCATGTTCCGTCATGCTCAATCTTAACAGGTACTTCCTTCATAAACCCTCATGTATTTTTGATTATTACTACCCGTGACAATAAGAAGAGATCACAGGCATCGAAAACGACTAGCGTTTCACCGCCCCAGATCCCTTCTTCTCCCCTTTGACCGCCGGCATACCGATCACCTGGAACAGCGATTCCAGATCCGTGACCAGGTCTTCAGAACTGACCTTCACATCACGCAGATCGCGAAGAATTGACATGTCGGCCTCTACCTTCACCGATTTGACATCCGACGCGAGCAGGCTGAGCATATCATTGTCCCCGCCAGACCCAGGGGCAAAAGCGGTCATATCCGGCTCGCTCTTAAAGATATCATCAGGCAGGGAATCCTGGGGAAGGGTGAACATGGGCACATCAGGGGCAGCCGCCGTCGGATCAGAGACCGCATCAGGAGGCCCGCCAGGAGTATCAGGAAGGTCAGGGACACTCTGATCGGCATCCTCAAGTCCATCAAGCCCGGAGAGCTGGATCTCGTCGAGATCCACCTCCTCAAGACTTGCCAGTTCATTGTCGATCTCGTCGATCCCTTCGAGATCGGTGAACTCCTCGAGATCAGAAGCATGCTCGCTGAGGATCGAATCGGCACCCTGCAGTTCGGGCTCTGCCGGCGGGGTGACCGCTTCCATATCCAGCGAGAGACCTTCACCCGACTCAGGGATCGGGGCATCCATCTCATCGAGCTCGTCGAGGAGGTCGGTCTGCAGTTCGTCGTCAGAGAGGGAGAGGAACGGGTCCTCCGCCTTCCCCCCGCCCCCCGACGGAGAGGGAGCAGACGGTCGAGCCGCAACAGCGGTACCGGCCGACTGCTCTGTCGCTCTCCCCTTCAGAGGATCCTCTTTCTTCTTTCGCGAGAAGAGGCCGGCCTTCTGCTCCCCTTCCTTGCGTGGAACGCGTTCTGGGATCAGTTCCTTCAACGATGAACGCATTCGTGCGAAGAGACCGGGACCACCTTTCTTTCCGGCAGGTACGGGCTCTGCCTTCTTTGCCGGCTCGGTCTTCCCGGTCCCCGGCTTTGCAGACGTCTCCTTCCGGTCTCTTCTGAACCTCGCTCCAACCTGACCGAGATCCTCTGGAGTCAACGCTCCGGTTGCAAAGAGGAGGACCACTCCAATCAGGACCAGCACCGGGAGGAGCTGCACCAGGGGCAGGTCGACCCCGATCATCACCAGTCCGAGGACGAGGGTCACCACAAAGAGGAGAAGCCTCCGAACGTCCTCTCTCATGTGGTATTCACCGTCGCCGCATTGGAGATGTTCGTCAGCACGTCCACGTTGAAGAAGATCGTTACCAGGTACGGCACGATCAGGAAGATCAATCCGGAGAGGGTGAAGAAGATTGCAATATAAAGATAGTACATATACCGGTCCCCGCCCCACACAATCTTTGCAGCCAGAATATCTGCAATCGTCAGGATCATCATGGTGATCACCACAAAGGTGGTCATCTGCTCCTTCGGAAAGTTGATGAACATATTGAGAGAGCCAGAAAGAAAAGCATTTCCACTCATTGCGTTCCCGCTCACATCCCCTGCGGATGCGGCGGCCTTTGCAAACTGGTCCATCATCGATGTGATCGCCGTCGTCAGGGTCATCAGGATGTTGTAGAGGGCGACCAGGATCGCAACCATCATCAGGTGCATCGGGATCAGCAGGATGATGAACCCCTTGGCGAGCATATCCCGCTTCTGCCGGAGCAGCACCATGTTCTGCATCGAATTGCCGACCACCTTCCCGATCTCGCCGGCCGGCCCGCCGGTCGCGACCGTATCGCGAAAGATGTTCAGGTACTTGTAGATCAGGTTCGATCCGCTCTCGCCGATGAATCGTTGCCAGATCTGCTCCTCTTCGAGGCCGAGGTTCATCTTGGAGTGGACCGACCTGACCAGCGGTTCGAGCGCGATCAGTGACTTCTTGTCCACCTGGGCCAGTGCGACCGGCATCGTGGCCCCCTGCCCCTCCATCACCGATCCGAGCGACCGGATGAAGACCGAGAAGTCGTCGTCCCGCTGCGTGATGTTGGTGTCATCGATCAGCCCGATGATCCCCAGAGGACCTACCATCAGCCCGATGAAGAGACAGATGAGACCTGCATTCACCCCGGCTACCGTCATGATCAGGGCGATGACCACGACCACCGGGACCAGGATCCGCTCAATCTTTCTGATCGAGAGCTGCTCCTTGGAACGCCAGGTGTCGAGTCCATGCGTCTTCGGGTCGTCGGGGACGGACATATACATCAGCCCGATCCCAAAGAGACTGATCCCGAGCGTCAGCGAGTACGAGATGTTCAGGGTCGTGTCGAGACTGTTTGGAGAATAGATCGCGACCGAGATCATCATCGTGACCGCGACCACTGCCGCCGAAAGGAGCATCGCGATGTAGGCGTCCCCCCACTTCTTCAGCATTTCGAACCCCTGCTCCTGGTTGCTGACATAGACCATTCGTGTCGTCACCAGTTCATTATTGAGGAACTCCTCGTCCGGCACCCCCGAATCGATCGAATTGGAGAACCGGTTGAAGAGGCTCTGGAGCAGGGGGTTCTTCACCCGGTCGGCGGTGATCTCCAGCGCTTCCTTGTAACTGAACCCCCACCCCATGGTGAGAATATTGACCTTTTTGATGTACTTCGAGGAGACGTACTCGCTCCGTTCGCTTGCACTGCCAAAGAGTTCCGGCCGGGTCGCACGGGCGAGGGCGAGGGAGGCCATGTAGGTCATCATGAAGAGAATGTCCGCGGCCATCTTCCTGTTCTCGACGATCCCCTCGTAATAGTCCCGAAACGACTGGACGATCCCGGCAAGGGCACTCTCCTTCGGCTTCTCCTCCTCCCCAACGATCCCCTCGATAACCGCCGCCTCTGCCATCGTCAGGCCCCTATCGTCAGCAGACCCTGCTTCTTGATCTTGGTGATCATATGGAAGAGATCCCAGAACTGGACATAGCCGGCCTGGTGGAGCCGTTCGAGGATCTTCGCCCGTTTCTCGACCTCAAGGTAGATCTCTGCACGCCGGTTCTCAGGCATCCCGAGCATCGTTGCGATCTTCTCTTCCAGCAGGTACGAAGAGCCCTTGCCGGACCAGATGAACGTATCCGTGACCGGATCCCAGCCGAACATCTGCACAAACGAAAAACCCTGCGTCTCAGGGTTGTATCCGACCAGTTCATTGATACTGATCATCCGTCTGACCGTCTCGCCGCTCGGACGTTTCACCGCACTCTGGATCACCACGAGGTTCAGATTGTCCACATAGGTCTTGGGGATATTGATCGGATCACCGCAGAGCCGCTGGATCAACTTCTCGACCGTGGCCGCGTGGAAGGTGGACATCACCGGGTGGCCGGTCTGCATCGCACCGAACGCCACAGAACCCTCCTCACCTCTGATCTCACCGACCAGGATCTGGTTCGGACGCTGACGAAGGGCAGCCTTGAGGAGATCGAACATGGTGACCCCGCCCCCGGTCCCCTCGCCTTTCCCCTTGGCGATGGCGACCTCCCGGGTCCAGTTCCGGTGCGGGACCGTCAGTTCGGGCGTATCCTCGATGGTCACGATCTTGTTCTCCGGCGGGATGAAGGTGGTGATCGCGTTCAGGGTCGTGGTCTTCCCGCTGGCAGTCTCCCCGCTGACAAAGAGGGACATCCCATACTCGATGCAGATCCAGAGATAGGCGGCCACATTATAGTCGCAGGCGTTCGAAGCGATCACATTCAGGATCGAAAGCGGGACCTCGTTCACCTTACGGATCGTAAAGTTCGAACCGTGCCGGCTCACCTCGGTCCCGTAGACGATGTTGATACGGGAACCGTCCAGCAGCGTGGCATCCACAATCGGCGACCGATACGTGATCGGTCGCTTGATCCGTTCCGCCATCTTGATCACGAACTGGTCGAGTTCATCGGAACGGGTGAACTCGATCACCGACTTGAGCCCTTTGAAGACCTTGTGTTCGATGAAGATCGGACCGACCCCGTTGCAGGTGATATCCTCGATATTCGAGTCTGAGAGGAACGGCTGCAGGACGCCCATATCGATCTTGTCCCGTATCATCAGGTACTCCACCGCCTTGTACTCGGCAGGGGTCAGGATCACTTTTCCATCAGGGGTCTGGGGTACCTTGACATGCGACATCCGGTCGATCATCTTCTTCTTCGCCGTGAAGTCGGTGTTCAGGAAGTCCTTGACCTTATCGAGCCCTCCCTTCGGTTCGTCCTCACCGCTCGCCTCTTCAAGGCTCTCGCCCGGGCGCCTGATCGCCGTCACCCTGGTGAGCATGTTCTTGAGGACCGCCCGTCTCTCCTCCTGAGAGGAGGGATCGTTCTCGAGGGCATCGATCATATCGATCAGCCTGAGCTCGATGGCCGGCACGAAGTTGTTCACATTGTGCAGGAAAGACGGTTCGATGGGAATGTAGAAGTTCCGGACATCGTTGGGATCCTGCAGGATATGGACAAAGGTGGTCTCGTTGACAGGATAGATGATGTTCGGATTCTTCATCGACCGGAGATCCTTCTTCAGCTCTGAGAAGAAGAGGGGGATCCCATAGGTGTTCACCGGCAGGATGTGCAGGTACTCGAGAAGGTGCGGGGCTTCCTTCACATAATCCCTGGCATTCGCAGGGAGCATCCGATAGAGTGCACTGGACTCGAGATTGGCAGACCAGTCAATCCCTTCATCGATCGTTTCAGGCTTGAATGGCAGCTTCGCTGCCATGGTCATGGTCGCCATGCCTACACCTTCGCGAAACTCATCGGAATTATCTTCATACCGTATCCGGGATGGACCTCGAACGAGACCAGGTTCCCGGTCGTCTTCCGTGCACCCCGGACCTTGTTCACCTCGAGGACCATCACATATTTTACACCGAGGAGGGCCTTCTTCATGGACAGATGCGCATCAGAGATGGACCGGATCCGCACCAGCGACTCCTCCTCAAAGGCGTAGGTGTGGAGGGTGATCAGGATCGTCTTGCCATGGTCGACCAGGTTCTTGCAGTTTGTGAAGAAGGTCAGAATCGTACCGGTATCGGCGTACTCGCTGAAGAGGGTCAGGGAGTCGATGATGATCACCTCTGCCCTGCTGTTCTTGATGAACTGGATCAGGCGGTTCAAAAGTCCTGACATCTCGGTCTCCTTCCATTCAAAACCGACCACGTTCAGAGGAAAGACTCGCAGGTATCCCCAGGCATAATACTCAGAGATGTCCAGGCTCATCGATTCCATCTGTTTGAGAAAACTCTTGGTGGTGTTCTCTGTCGTGAAGAGGTCGACACACATCGACTGTTTCAGGGCGCCCCAGATGATCTGCTGGGTCAGCACACTCTTGCCGGTATCGTTCTCACCCTCGATCAGGGTCAGGGACTCCAGCGGAAGACCGTCTGCGATCTTCTTGTCAAGTTCGTTGTTCCCTGTGGAGAGGATCTTCTTATCTTCCCCTCCCAAAATATCTCCGATTCCACCACCCATCTTCAATCCCCCCAGTCACACCAGCACTGTTGAATAGACGCCGTTCGGCGTGATCACCTGCGCCCACATCGGTCTCGGCGTTTCAGTGACCGACAGGGTCAGCACCTCGCCGGGATCCAGCTGTCCCGGATGCACATAATCCGGCACGATCCCTTCATAATGCCAGAACTGACTCGATACGACTCCTTCAAAGTAATGATGGTACGTCGGCACGTCCCCCCCTGCCGAGGTCATCACATCCATATGAGCGAAATCACTGATCGGTTCCCCCCCGGTGTTGGTCACATTCAGATAGACGGTCGTGTTCTCCACCCGGTCCACAGAGAGGTTGATGATCGTTCTCATACGCTGCTCCTGGAGATGCCCCATATCACTCTGGGCAGAGTTGACCGTCTCCGCCGTCAGGATCACCGATCCCACCAGCACGTAAGCGACATAGACGAGGAGCATCACACCCACGACAGCACCGACCAGTTCACCTATCGCCACCGATTCACCCCACAGAGAACTGTTCTGTCCTCGATACCCCGTCGGGAAGCACGAACTGGAAGTACATCATCTCCCCCTTTTCAACCGGGGTGACCTTCGTATCGACCCGGAGCGTCTCCCCCTGGTCCCAGTACCCGTTCGTGTCGTCCTCTACCTGGTAGTTCCAGCCATTCAGAACACCAGGCGTTTCATTATAGGCCATCCGCGAGAAACTCCCCACCTTCCCAAAGAAAAGATCGGATTTTGCAACCTCGGGGGCGGCCAGCCGTGCCGAACCGATGTTCTTCATCCAGACCGTCGCCTCCCCGCTGATGGTACAGTGGGTCGTCACCACCCGGAAGTCGGTCCTCATCCGCTGGTCCGAATCATGGGACGAGGAGGCGAAGGTGCCGGCCATCGTGTAGACCACGGGGAAGATTGCGTTGATCAGGACACCGGCCGCGATGATGGAGGTGATCAGGAACAGGGCGGTGGTGAAGGTCTCGCTTGACATGGATTATATCCTGTCAAGCAGGTTTACCCACTCATCGCCCTTTATCCGGTCCCTGGCCCCGGGTTCATCGCTGGAACGCCCCTGCTGCTGCTCCATCAGCACCTCGATCATGTCACGATCCAGGGTCACATCATCAGGCGAAAGGATCCGGTTTAAAACGTAGAGTTCGGCCACGTATTCGCCTGGATCGATCTCGTGCACCTCGCCGAGAACGGCCGGCATCAACCGGGCGATCTCGATCACCTCGGCACAGGACTCCTGCGAGATGTACCCCATCGACCGGTATGACTGGAGCATGCTCTCAAGCCGGTCGTGGCCATATTTTTTCACAGACCGGTTGGTCCACTTGAAGAGACGATACGCCTTCTGAAGGCGCAGTTTCTCTGGAATCGATGAACTCTCGGATAGCGGCGGAACAGCCGGCATGGCAGGGAGCTGGAACGACGGGGCCGGCTCCTGTCCCAGTTGCGAACGGAGAGCGGCGAGCAACCGCTCGTCAGCCTCCGAGAACTCGCTCTTCTTCTCCTTGCGGCGTGACCGGGCCGACCGGTCCTCGTCGTTCTCATCCTCCTCGTCTTCCTTCCGCCGCCCCTTCTTCTTATCCTTGGACTTCTCCGATACTTCCATCGTGGACTCGCGAGCTTTCAGCGCACTCTCGCGGGCGTCCAGGGCGGCCTCATGGGCGTCATTGGCCTCATCCTTGATATCCTGGGTTGTATCCGGGGGGATACCAACCCCGGCGGTCAGGGTGAACGGGTTGTCGATATCGTTCATACGCTCCCGTATGTCGATCAGGAGCCGTTTGATCGAGGTCTTTATCAGATCGACCTCACGCTCCAGGTTCTGCAGTTTTACTTCTGGATCGTCTTCAGAAGCTGCAGTGAGAATCTGGTCAACCTGCGCCTGATTAACCGCCATGTGAGTTAGTATATCTCAGTGACGATTAATAAATATTATTATTCGAGAAAACAGATAATTATATATTTAAATGCTATTTAGATTGCAGAATAACGAGAGATTGGTCCTCCACCGGGAACAGAGGTTTCCAAAAGAGCCCGTCTTCTGATCGGAAAAATGCAAAAAAGAGATCGCTCCACCTGCATGGGCACCCGATCGCGCAGCGACCATACCACCTGAGCCATAGAACGAGCGTGCATTCCTCCTCACCGAAGAGAGATTGTCTTGATAAACCAGATACATCTGTTATATACCTGACGATCATTCCTGATTCTCGTCCGGACGGATTTGACCTTTTTCAGCGCATCCCTTCAGCATCTTCACGATCGCCCATCGTCCCCGTCCGAATCTCTTCATAAGGAGGTCGACGATCTCCTGCTTCTTCATCCCCTGTGAAAGCATTCGGGCATAAACCGCGACCAAGGAATCCCGCTCCTCCCGGGTCCAGGTCCTCCCCTGGTTCAGTATTCGGCTGATCAGGGGAGTCCGAAGCGAGGGGAGCAGAGAACCGGGATGTACAGACGCAATCTCCTCTGCCTTCACCCCAAAGATCTCAGCCGAGACCTCGAATCCAATCACCCTCCTGTTGAGACCGATCGCGGCTTTTGCCGTGGAGAAACCTCCCAGAAAGAGATCGCAGACAAGATCGCCCTCGTTGCTGCTGTACTGGATCATCTTGATCAACAGAGCGATCGGCAGTTCATTTTTGTTCCTGACCTGGCCGGGTTTGTAATGGCGGTTGATGAGCCAGACATCCTCCCGATCCTGGTAGTTCAACGACTCGCCCTTCGTTCCCTTCTCACCAAAACCATACCGGGCTTCAGCATTGAATGTCCGAACCCCACCGGGTTTCTCATAGAAGAGGATGTGGTAATGAGAGGAGACGAACTTCCGACGGGTGAAGACACCGAAGTTGTACCGCCAGATGATATGGTTGACCTCCTGTAACGAGGTCTGCCTGAGAGCATCAAGGATATGGTACAGGTTGGTGTAACCCGACACGATATACAGGGACCCGCCGGGCCGGAGAATACGTTCCGCCTCACGGATCCATGCAAGGCTGAACGGCCCGTACTCGCTGGCCGGCACTTCGACATATCCCCCGACGACCAGGTCTTCCTGCCGGTTGTAATGCTGGTGGAGCCGATCTCCATGGATCCCGTACGGGGGATCGGTGATGATCAGGTCGACGCTGTTGTCGGGAACACAGGCCCTGGCACCGCTGATGCAGTCGCCATTATAGAACTGGCCTCCGCCGAAGGCGACAGCGTGCAGATCCTGAGCGGGTTGATCCATCTTCTGGTTCATAGGTACGCCGGATTTTTAAGATCTGATACGATCTCTGTAGTATTGTAGTACCCTGAGATGCGTATACCCGTTCCGGTCAGAACACCATTTATATATCAGGGGCTCTGATCGACAGGCAGGACGGTGCAAGGGTTTTGATAGAAGATGAAACGGCAGGCAAGAGGGAAGAGACGGGGACCGTCAGGATCAGACGTCTGCCTTCGAACAAGACAAAGATCGTCTGTACAATCGGCCCCTCATCCACGTCGCCACAGGTGCTCGCCGATATGATCAGAAGCGGAATGAACGTGGCACGGGTGAACTTCTCCCATGGAACGAGTGACGAGCACCGGATGCTGATCAAAAATATCAGGGCAGCTGCCGCACGCCTCGGGAGGACCGTGGCGATTCTGATCGACCTCCCGGGGCCCAAGATCAGGATCGGGAAACTGATACAGGAACCATTGATCCTTTCGAAGGGGGAGACCGTGACGCTGACCGCGGATCCGGCCTCGTCAGACCTGGCCGCGATCCCGGTGAACTATCCCGGTCTGCCCTCGCTCGTCACCGAGGGGACCACGATCTTTCTGAACGACGGATTTCTGCAATTGAAGGTGATCCGGATCAGCGGACAGGAGGTGGTCGGGAAGGTCGTGATCGGCGGGCCCCTCCTCTCGCACAAAGGGCTGAACCTGCCGGGGATCTCCCTGCCGATCCCGGCGGTGACCCCGGAGGACCTCGTCCATGTCGACCTCGGGCTGGATGAAGGGGTCGACACCTTCACCATCTCGTTCCTTGATAACCCGAAGGATATCAGGGTCTTGCGGGAGTATGCGCACAAGCGGGGCGTAGCGATCCATATCGTCGCAAAGATCGAACGGGCAGGGGCCGTCAGAGCGATCGACGCCATCCTCGAAGAGGCGGATGCAATCATGATCGCACGTGGCGACCTGGGCGTTCAGATCCCGATCGAAGAGGTGCCGGGAGTCCAGAAACTGTGTATCCAGAAGGCGAACAAACTCGGCGTTCCGGTGATCACGGCGACGCAGATGCTCGAATCGATGACAGAGAACATCCTCCCGACCAGGGCCGAGGTGACCGATGTCGCCAATGCTATCCTGGACGGGTCAGACGCCGTGATGCTCTCTGCCGAGACGGCCACCGGCAGGTATCCGGTGGAGACGGTGCGCATGATGGCAAAGATCGCACGCTCGATCGAAGCCCAGCGGACCACGCTGAAGGGGCGTTCCCGGCTTGAAGAGGACCTGCTCACCGGGATCAACAGGCGTGAACTGACGGTCGACGACGTGGTCTCCCTGAATGTGATCCAGGCGACGCATGCCCTCTCACCCCGCTATATCCTGACCCCGACCAGGAGCGGAAGGACGCCGAGACGGATTTCGCGTTTCCAACCGGACTGCTGGATCCTTTCGTTCTCCAGGGATCAGCGGGTCGCCGATTTCCTCGCCTTCTCCTACGGTGTGGTGCCGTTCTTTGTCAAACCTGACGAGGCAGCCTGGCATGACCGGATCTTTGACATGATCAGAGATGCCGGGCTTGCAAAGACCGGGGACCTGGTGATCCTGACAGAAGGGTCGTTGCCGGATCTGGCCGGGGCGACCAATGCCCTGCGGATCATCAGACTTCCCGATCGAACGGGACTGCATAGTCTCTGATCACCTGCCACCGAAGTACCTTCTTCTGGAAGGATTCGCGTGCGTTCGCCGGACTGGTCGAGGGGAGGGAGACGACGGTCACACCGGGAGGAGGGCCCATGCCGCCCAGCGACCGTTTCAGAAACCGTTCGGCCGTCCTCCCGTTGGCCGCGACCAGCCGGATGGTCGGATGGGCTGCGAGGAGGCCCCGGACATCATTCAGGGCCGGCTCCTGTATCGTGCTGTCCATCGAGCCCTCCTGGGAACATGAGTCGACCATGTCCCAGAGTGCGACCTGACGTTCGGCGAGCAGGCGGACCCTCTCGGAATACGGGAGCACCCGCGGGATCCCGAAGAGGACCTCGATGATCGGCCAGAAATGGTTCTGGGGGTTTGCATAATAGGCCCCTGCAGCCCGTGCCCGGGCACTCGGAAATGAACCGAGGACCAGTACGACCGGGGCTGATCCGATGATCGGGAGGAGACCCTGTTTCAGGTGGGAGGATCCATCAGGGCTGGATGATTCGACCGGATCGGCCTCCTGCTCGGTCATTCCCTCTTCAGCCTGCAGGACAGATCATCTCCACACATGATGAGATCCCGTGCACCATCCCAGAACTGCGACTCCACCGGTCCGTTACGGGGACGGGTCCTCTTTCGGGGGCGTTGATAAAGAGAGGGCATCGGATGGAGCTTGCAGACCTGCTTCCGTTTCGGGGTCGCCAGATTCCATCTTTCGGGGAATCGGTTCATCAGGGTCCAGAGGTCTGCGGAGATCACCGTGGAGGACATCAAGCGATTGCCCGAATTTCATACAGTGACGGTACTCCAACAATAATATATATAATTTTCATGCGTCAGACCCGGCAGCGTATAGTTTGATTCACTTCTGTCGAAGATCGTACATTCGACGCAAGGCCTGTTCATCCGGAGAGAAACACCAGAGTATGCAGCGCACCACCGGATCATGTAATCAATTCTAGATAAATTGTAATTTTTAGATCGGTTTTAGAAATCTATAAATTACTAAATGTATAATATAACGTACATTACGTGATGACCATGATCTCTGTCCTGTATGTTGATGATGAAGCCGGCCTCCTTGAAATCGGAAAATTATTCCTTGAACGCATCGGCACGATCACCGTAGATATTGTAAATTCTGCACGGGATGCCCTCGGTCGACTGGCGTCCGCCTCCTATGATGTGATCGTCTCCGATTATCAGATGCCCGGCATGGATGGAATTGAGTTTTTGCGAAATATCCGGATGGGCAGCGATATCCCCTTCATCCTTTTCACGAGCAGGAGCCGGGAAGAGGTCGCCATAACCGCTCTGGACAGCGGCGCCGATTACTATGTCCAGAAAGGGGGGAACCTCACTGCACAGTTTGCAGAACTCTCCCATGATATTCACCAGATTGTGAAGCACAAAAAGGTTGAAGCCGATTTACAGAGAGAGCAGGAGTTCTCGCGTGCCCTGCTTGAAACACTGGTGATAGACACCAGCGATCAGCAGCAGGTGGAGACGCTTCCGTGCCCGGTATTGGAGACCGCCCCTGCATCCCAACGGTCGACAACGGGCGTTCGTTCACCGGCTGTCCGGAAAACCAGGACCTCCACTCCCCATCGGTATGGGATCTTCGATACAATCCACCGGGTGGTGAAAGGCACAGGGGCCAGGGCCGGGTTGTACGAAGAACCGTCCTGCTTCCAGGCCCTGATCAGGGACCTGGTCATCGGTCCCGAGGATCTGTATCGTATGAGAGTTCTTCCATGCCCGGTTTTAGAAATAACTTCCGGATTTCGTCGGTCTGGATCCTATTGAATCTCTCCGGACCTCCCCGGGGCCTCTGACCGATCATCATCCAGGGACAGGGATGATGATCCTGCTATTCTTCTGCACAGGGTGTTCCTTCCTGTACGCCGGCCTGAAGAGGACAGGAGTCACGCCTGACTGAAACGGAGTGGGATGCATACGCCGTAACTCCATCCCGGCCTCTCTTCTCTGATACCGGTATTCAGCAGGACCACTGCTTTGACACTCTTCCTCATATCCTGTGCAGTGGTGAACAGACCGGACTCAACAGGAATTCAGGTTAACTCCTGTGAGTCCACGATTGAAAATAACGTGATGATCGCCATGATGACCCCCAGGCACCTACGAGCACGACCATCCTGATCGAAACGGATGGAACAATCAGGGTATAATAGTATCAGGAACAAATACGCCCCTGCAGGAGATGAACCCGCACAGGGGGACCAAAAGATATGAGAATCTGGCGGGCGACAGGAGCGTCGGTACAGGGTACGTACCACCAGCAGATCGGGCTTCCCAACCAGGACGCGATCGGCTCTTCTGCTGTTGAAGGATCAGAGGTCACGCTGGCCCTGGCAGACGGGCACGGATCGGCCCGATGCTACCGGAGCGACAGGGGTTCCGCATTTGCCGTTGAGGCTGCACTCTCGGTTGCCGGACAGTTCACTGCCAGAACAGACCCTGCTGCACTGATCTCTGGCGGCCGGGAGTTCCTGAGGGCCGGCATCTGTACAGCGATCGTCGGGCGGTGGAGAGAACTGGTGAATCGGGACCTCATCAGCAGGGGTGAAACCGACCTCTCCACTGCTTCCCGGTATGACGAGATCGCCGATCTGCTGCTCCCGTACGGGTCGACCCTGTTAACGGTCATCGCGACACAGCACTATCTGCTGTACCTCCAGCTCGGTGACGGAGATATCCTCACCGTCTCACAGGAAGGGACGATCGAACGTCCACTGGAACGGGATCCCCGCCTCTATGGGAACCAGACCACCTCGCTCTGTCTGCCCGAGGCTGCCAACGATTTTTATACTGCTGTCACCAGCGTCAATGCCGGGATGCCGTCTGCGATCCTGCTGGCGACCGACGGGCTGGTCAACTCGTACCGGAGTGAAACCGAATTCCAGAATGCCGCCCGCAGGCTCTTCATTGAAGACCAGCACCTCACAGAACTGCTCGCCCGGATCTCCTCGATGGGGAGCGGGGACGATATCACGGTCGGCATGCTGCACCTGCATGCCGGTTGAGGCCATCCTGCACTCATTTAGACAGGGGGTTATGATCAGGCTTGAGATAAACTCGTTAAGAAAAAGGTGAGGTTTTTTAAGAACTGGTTGTCGACCAGATCTGCACGCATTCTGTCGGAAAAATGGGTCTTTTTTCTATTCTCCAGGAAGGCGGTTGTCTGAACCGGCTCAGTTGACGGTGGTGTTCACCCCGCGATTATGTCTGCCGACCGACCTGTTGCCAGGCATGGAGGTACTGTCGTCGGTCGGGCATGATACCGAGCCGGCCGGGGCGGTCCCATTGATCTCAAAGCCGGATGGATGGTCCGGACCTGCCGTTCCGTTACCGGCAAAGTCCGGACGGCCGGTTCCGTTGCCTGCAAAGCCATGTGCATGATCCTGGCGTGGCCCGCACCTGCTCTCGTTCAGACCGGCAGCTGCGAGTGTTGCATTGATGCTCTCCTTCAGCCCGGACTGGGTGCCGTTATACGCGGTTACGGCTGTCTTTGTCTGGTTGAAGAACAGATGCTCGATCTGTCTGAGGTTCATCTCGGTGGATCTGAGCTCTGTGTTGTTCCCTGTAGACGGAATGGACGCAGCGACGGAGACATAGTTATCCCTGGTCGCCGTCAGGGCCGTGATGCCGGTACTGTTGCTGATCTGATCGACGTACGCTATCGCACCCTGCATCATCACCTCGGTGACATGACTGGTATTCACAATTCGATCCCTGATCTCAGTGATATGCGTCTGGTTGTGGGTGTCGACGATCCCCCCTGCACTGACTGCAGGGATGAAGAGCATCAACCCGAGCAAGCATATACTGACCGATACGATTGATCTGATGGAAATTACGTTCACCTCATCCTTCTTTTAGTAACCTGCGTCCCCTGCAGGCCACCACGACCACCTCTTGAAAGGGGGACGATATATAATTCCGGGATGGACGAAGGCACAGTTCTCTCATCCACGGTCCATTTCCTGGTCCGGCCGGTTAAGGATATGACCGGTCCGGTCATCCCCAAACCCTCGCCGCGAACAGATCTTCCCAGAAGTACCTGACCGGATTCTATCCCATATACTGGCGATTATTTCCAAATCCAGGGAAAGAATGAAGAATACCATCTACCAGGAGGACCAGAATCTGAACCGGACGGTCCAATTAATGGACCGGAGAGACCCGGATGAGGATAAACATTTATCCCCACAGGGAGAACGAAGATAGAGGAGTGGTATCTGTGGACAGGATTGAAGGTACCGAGACCTGTATCGTCTCGATCGATACCGACTTTTATGAGGACCTTTCGCAGTACCTCGAGGTGCTCTCCAACAGCACGCGGCTGCGGATTCTGAAACTGATCGAGAAGACGCCCAAAGATCGCCGCCAGATTGCTGCCGAGATCAATACCAGTTACGACAACACCAAGAAGCACCTCGATAAACTGGTGAATGTCGGTCTCGTAAAGAAGGAGGCCGGCGTGGGCCAGCAGACGTCAAAAGGGGTGCACCCGGTCTGGGAATACTCCGTGGTCTCCGGAGGTCTCGAACAGGTGATCAGGAACCTCGGGGTCTTCAGCACGGCAGGGATCCAGAAGAACCCGGATCTCACCAGCCGGCTGGCCGAGGTGCGGGGTCAGATCGCCGACGAGCTCACCGGCGATCATCTGTACCTGGTCCTGCTGACCGGAGCGGACGAGGGGAAGGTGACGATCTTCGAGGACGAACAGCTCAGCATCGGCAGGGCCGACGCAGAGTACGAACCCGTCTCCGGGTCCCTGATCCTTCCGGATTGGTACAGGACGGTCACCCGCATATCCAAGCCCCATGTACGGATCTATACCGGGGCCGCCGGATACCTGGTGGAGGATTGCGGCTCCACCGCCGGGACCTTCCTGAACAACCAGCCCCTGACCCCGCACCAGCGGATGGTGCTGCATGACGGGGACCTGCTGGACCTCGCAAAGGATCCCTATGGTGCACGGTTTGTCGTGATGCTTCCAAAAAGAGGAGCGGATCTCACTGGATGAAGCCGGCTCACATCCTGCTGGTTCTGCTGCTTGTCAACGTGCTCCTGGTGTGTGCACTCCCCGCAGAAGCCGCCCCGATATCGCTGCCGTCCCCACCCCAGTTTCATCAGGTGCGTAACAACACATCACCCGGAGTCAGCGACGTCCCTCCCCCTGATCAGGAGATGATGGACAGAACAATCTCCGGGGTGGCCCTCTTTCTGCTCTATGCCGGGATCTCGTTATTACTTCTGCTGAGCCTGGTGATACGCACCGGACGGAGACTCGATCCCCACCAGAGATCCCAAAGCAGCGAAGAAAACCCGCTGATCGGACTCAGTTATATTGTGCTGGCCCTGGTCTCCGCCGTCGGGATTCTCTGGCTGTTGACGGTGAACAGTGCACCCCTGATCCGGCTCGATCTCGTGGGTATTGCAGGGCTGCTCTGCTGCTTCCCGAGCGTCCTCTTCTCGTTCTTTTCGGCAGGGATCGCGCTGGAAAAAAACCGGTGGCAGGTTCAGCGGAGCATGCTTCTGCTCCACCTGATCGTGGCGATCATCGCTGCGATCCTGCTCAGCCTCCTCCTGCTGATGGTCCCGGTACCATCAGAACTCCCGCCCCTGGCGCTCACGTACATCTCCCTGATCACCGGAGCGGTCCTCTCTGCAGGACAGTACCTCCAGCACCGGGAGCACAGCCAGTCCCCCGCCCCCGAGCCGGTGCCGATGCTCGCGGCCGGCACCGGCGGTCAGAAGACGCTCGTCCCTGCCCAAAAGGAGGGGGAGTTCGTCACCGAGGAGGGCATCCCTGAGGCGATCACCTCCCAGTACACCGACCTGAAACCTGCAGCCACGGGCGGCGTCGCGAGCGTCTTCTCGGCGACCCGGCGAAGCGACGGGATGCGGGTCGCCCTGAAACTTCCGCTCAGGCATGACCTTGCGACCGGGGCGGGGTTTTTGAAGGAGATCAGAATCTGGGAGCATCTGAACCATCCCAACATCGTGAGGCTCACGCATGTGTACCTGCTGCCGACCCTCTGCCTGGAGATGGAGTACGTGCCGTACCGACTCACCGAGCAGATCGGCTCGATCACCACGGCCGGGGCGATCAGGATTACAAAAGGGATCCTGAACGGGCTCGACTATGCGCACCAGCACGGGTACAGCCACTGCGATATCAAGCCGGATAATATTCTGCTCACTGAAGAAGGGGCCGGAGGAATCCCCAAGATCACCGATTGGGGGCTTTCAGAGCATGCCGGCGAGAAGACCGGGGCTGCGTGCACCGCGTTCACCCCCTGGTACGCGGCTCCTGAACAGATCGCACCCGAGCAGTTCGGTCTTCCGGGGCCGGCGACCGATCTCTATCAGGTCGGGGTGCTGCTGTACCTGATGCTGACCAGGACCCATCCGTTTGCAGGAACGGATACCGACAGCACCTGCAGGATGATCCTGAACGACAGTCCACAACCTCCGTCCGCCTATCGGCCAGAGCTGGCGCCCCTGGATGCGGTGCTCCTCAAATGTCTTGCCCGGAGCCAGAAAGACCGGTACAGGTCCGCAGCCGAGCTCGCCGCAGACCTGGAGTAGAGAGAGAAGACCAGAAGAATAATCGGGGCACCAGGGGCGGAGCGACCGGACTGTCGCTTCAGGTGAGAACATATAGCACAGGAGAGCCCATCAGGTAAGGAGAAGAGATGCGACTGTTAATCCGCCTGAAAGCAGAACAGGATGGGCCTGTTCAGAACCGTGCACTGCACACGTTTGTCACCCAGGCTATGATGTGGGCGGGGTCCCTGGGCCCGGCCCTGGCCCGGGACGTCCCGGTCTCATACTCCCGCCTCTTTCCGTTCGGGGAGATCAAGACCGGGGACCTGCAACAGTTGATCATCGCATCCCCTGCACCCGAGGTGGCACAGGGTATCGCCCGCTATCTCTCGCAGCAGAGAGGGGCCCGGATAAAAATTGGTGATGCGCAGTTCACCCTGCTGGGGCATCAGGTTTTTTCGATCACCCTGCAGAAGAACAGACTGGTCCTTCGGAATGCAACCCCTCTGATCGTCCGGCTCTCCCCAAAGTGCATCAATAAATTCCAGATCCCCGACCAATCCAGAGGGCCGGTGTTCTGGGAGGAGGGGATGCCCGAGGAGGCGCTGACCACGGCACTCACCGAATCGCTGCTCGCCCGGTATAACCGCTGGAACGCGACAAAACTCAAAATGGAGACGCTCTTTGCCGAGGCCTCCCTCTTCAGAAGTCTGCCGGCGAAGCCGTCCGGAAACAAGAAGAGCGGGACGGCACCCAGCAGTCTCTGGGAGTTCCGCTGGAGTAAGATGAACCAGGCACAGCGGAAGGTGCTGGCGTTCGGGATCGAGGCAGGGTTTGGGGAGCGGACCGGCTCGGGATATGGATTTATGAATGTGATCAGGAAGGAGGAGAAGCCCGAGCCGCAGGAGCGGGCAGGGGCCGGCCCCCATCCACCGGCTGAACCGCCGGAACAGGATGAGAAATTATAAGTAGTATCATGACATACAAGGCAATTTGCCTCTAGAGAGGAGCATGCTGAGAAGGCTATGCACTGATGCGATTCAACCACAGGGAGTAATCAGCCTGTGACAATAGATAGAATGCACCAGAGGCCAGATGTCATCATGATGGCATCCATACGAGCAGCAGGTTCACAGGTAAAAAAAATTCCAAACCTGTGAAGTGAAAGATGCTGTCTCACAGGACCGGCATCGCTTTCAAAGAGGGGAATCCTCTCAGGGGCGTCTCTTTTAAGATATTGTCAGGAACGCATCTGCTGCAGTCCTGCCCGGAACTCTTCGACATATTCTTTCATCGAGAGGGATCCTTCAGGGAACGGACAGTCGATGTCGTACATTCTGGTGATCATCGGGTTTGACGGGAGGAGCAGGTCGAGCTCGATACCGGTCTCTTCCACGGCCTGGACCATGGCCTCGCGGAAGATGCCGATGCAGTAGGCGATCCTCCGGGTGTACGTATGCTCGGTCTTCTTCAGGTAGCCGGCGATCCTTCGCGTCTCAATCCTCAGAAAGTCCTCCTTGACCTTCGGGTCAGTGACCTTGCCGAGCATATAGTGATAGTGGGCATAGGGGTACATCAGTTCGAGCTCGGCCGGCACGGTCCCGCAGGTGCCGAAGATCACCACATGGTAGTCGTCCGGGTCGAGGGTGGTGCCGATCACCTTATGAAAGAGCCGGTGGCTCGGGCTCGTGCTGTAGGGCTTCTTCACGGCACAGGGGATGAAGATCCCGATCGGCTTCGGAGCGACCTGGTACTGATCGATGATGAACCGGTACGCCTCCTCAAAGACCGGGAGGTAGAAGGGCGGGGCGGTCAGATGATCGTCCTCGCTGAAACGGGCAGGGGTCTGCAGTCGCATCCAGTACACATGGGATGACGGTCCTGATGTCACCTCTGTTCTGGGACCGGAGAGAGACGGGTCGGCAGTACCAATTTTAAATAGGCGCTGTACAAATACTCACGAACGCCCATGAACTGCGCAGGATCATTTCTCGCAATCTCTGGGATCAGGATGACACATATGAGTGAAGAGAACGGACGTTTCGAGGGAGGACGATGGGTTGTGGGAGCACCGGAAGAGGAGAAGACCGCCGGGGCCCAGGCCGCTGACGAACCTTCCGCAGACGCAGAGACTGGGACCACGCAGGAGATCCCGGTTCAGGACGGACCGAATACCGAACAGGGCGAACCGGATCCGGCCGTCATCGAGCAGAAGCTCGGTGAAGCCTCGGCATCGGTCGCAAAGGCGATCAACGATGTGATCGGGCTGGCACACGGGGTCATCACCACCGACGAGGGACACCGGTATGTCGAGAAGACGGTGAAGGATGCCGGCACCACCCTTCAGAACGGGATCAACGATGTCTTTGCACGGGTGCAGGAGACACTGAAGAGAAGGCAGCAGAACAGTGCGAAGCCGGAAAGTGCGAAGCCTGATAGTGATAAACCCGAGAGCGATAAACCGGAGTGACGCCGGCTTCACAAATACCTTTTTTTCGGGCCATCTGAATCAGGGTTCCCGGACCGCCTCCCTGATCATGGAGAGCACCGTTTCCGGTCCGATCCGTTCCATCATCGAGCGGAGCCGTTCGCCGGGTTCTGCGTTTTTCCGGAAGACGGCGAGGACGGCATCGATCAGCGCCGGGCACCGGGAGAGGGGGACGATCGATCCGAGGGGAAGACCGGCCAGCACCCGGCGGCCGGCGGTACCCCCGACGAAGAGGGTGACGCCTTCGGCCTGCACCAGGACGGCACCGGCGGTGCAGCGTTCCAGGCAGGCGCCGCAGTTCAGGCAGCGGTCCTGCCGGTACCGGAGGGTGCCGTCCTCGTCGAGCCGGAGCGCCCCGGCCCTGCAGGCGACGACGCAGGCCCCGCAGCCGGTGCAGTCCGAGGCAACGAACAGGGGCACCCGCTGCCCCATGATCCCGATGTCGTTGAACTGGACCTTTGTACAGTTGTTCGGACAGCCGGCGATCCCGATCTTGAACTTTGCCGGCAGCGGCTCTCCGTAGTACGCCCGGTCCAGTTCCCGGCAGGTCTCCTGGGTGTCGTAGAGGCCGTGCGGACAGACCGTCCCCTTGCAGGCGACGATCGCCCGGACATTTTTGCCGGTGGACCCGGGAGGGAGGCCGGCTTCGGCCAGGGCAGCGAAGACCGCCGGCACATCGGAGACCTTCACCCAGGGGATCTCCAGGTTGAGCCGGACGGTCAGCGAGAGGTATCCTCTCCCGTACCGGGTCGCCAGCTCGCTGAGCAGGGCGAGCTGCGGGGCGGTACAGTTCCCTGCAACAGCCTTCACCCGGACGGTAACATATCCCTTCTCCTTCTGCCGGAGAAGACCGGATCCCTTTGAAACGGACTGTACTTCTTGCCGGCCGTCATCTGCACACATGTGTTTATCCTGAGCGGCAGCGGGAAAAATAGATTGCTATCCTCCCCATTAGAGCCCGGGATTCCCCATCTCTCCTTTCCCGTCACTACCAACCAACAAGGATTTAATCTCAATATTCTCACGTGTGGTATCATGGATGTAACACTTATCTCAAGAATGTTTGAGGAATTGCCCCGGCAGGGTCCCGGATCAGATGAATGTACTGCGTATGCATCTTCACAGATTCCCATACTTCCCAGAGGGGGGAAGATCCTCGATATCGGGTGTGGATCAGGGATGCAGACGCTCGCCCTTGCGAGGCTCTATCCCGATTGTACGATCACGGCATCAGATCTCCATCAGCCGTTTCTCGATGATCTTGTCCACCGGGCGAAGAAGGAAGGACTGGATGGTAGAATTATTCCTTATCGAGCATCGATGGACAACCTCCCCTTCGACAGGGCCTCGTTCGATATCATCTGGGCGGAAGGTTCTGCATTTATCATGGGATTATCCAACGCTCTCAGGTACTGGAAGCAATTTTTGAAACCTGAAGGATACCTGGTCGTATCTGATACCACCTGGTTCACCGATTCGCCATCTGAGGAATGCAGGGAATTTCTGGATCCCATGTGCCCTGATTTGAAATCGGTACCCGGCACTGAAGAACTGATCCGGAATGCCGGCTATGCTGTCATCAGCTCGTTCCGGCTTCCGGATGCCGGCTGGTGGGATCATTTTTACACTCCCTTGTCCGCAAGGATTCCCCTGTTGAAAGCGAAGTATGCGGAGAACAGCGATGCACAGATGATCATCCAGGGATTGGAGATGGAGATGGAGATGCACCGGAAGTATTCGAATGAATACGGGTACACCTTCTTTGTTCTCAAAAACCGGTGCACCGATTGAGGGAGAGGGACGAGCGGGAGGGATGAGCGATCCTGAGTGCCGGGATTATTCGATGGGCCATGCCGGCAGGGGGTCTGGGAGAACCCACCGACCATTCCATCTCACCGTGATATCATATTCTCTTTTGGATCGATGAGGCCGGCGGTCTCAGGCTCGATCCATGGAGATCATGGACCCGGCACAACCACCCCCCATCTCGAAAAAGGGATCGTTGTTATACCGCTGAATATTTTTCAACGGTTGTCCGGAGCCGGGGTGCATGCGTAAATAGATCGTCAGGTGAATCAAGGGGAATACGCTCTTCGGTTCCTTCCGCACTGTCAAATAGTCCAATTTTCTTCTTTTGTGTATTGTAATAGAGGCGGCATATCGGTTTGCGATTATTATTTTCATAGAGGATCGCACAGTAACTCTTGGCATCCCTGAGCGTAATCTTCGAAGGGTCGACAGATTCCCGTACAATTGCCTTGATTATGTAATATGATTCCATCTCTTCAGTGGTTGTTTTGATATCCTGCTCCTCTTTGGTATCATCAGGAATCGGTTCAACTGTAACTGGAACAGGTTCTGGGGCCATCGCCGACTTCAACCGGTCGTTTATCCGCTCATTGATGAATTGGGTAAAGGCCGTTTTTACGATGGGTGTAAATTTTTCCATCGCAGATGGCATCAATGGACGGCCGTAAACAGGCTTGGCAAAGAACTTAACAAACTCTGGTGTTGGTGAAGTTGATTGATCGAGAAGAATTTGCTTAATTTCTCGGGTATATTTTAATTCTGACGCGACATTATCGATATTTTCGAGATTGAATCCTACCTTTGTGAATTTTTTCAATTCCTGTAACGAAGATTCCTTGGGTTCGAGAAGATTGATTTCAAGGAATGGACGTTCATCCATTGTGTTTGGCTTGTCAAGGTCTGTGAAGAACTTATAGACCACTCCGTTGGTCAAAATTCCAATTCTGGCAGAAGTGACGGTAAAATATCGATACAATTGGGATGCATGGGCCGAAGAGAGATCAAAATAGACTGGTTTAACCTCAAACAACAGTGTTGGTTCACCATCTTTGTAGATGCAATAATCAACCTTCTCGCCCTTCTTGATGCCGACATCAGCAATGAATTCGGGGCATACTTCGGTCGGATCGAAGACATTGTACCCAAGCATCTGAATGAACGGCATCACCAGAGCCGTCTTGGTCGCCTCCTCAGTCTTGATATTCTCAGATATTGCAGGAATCTTCTTCGAAAAGGCGCAAATCTCGTCCTTAAAATCCATGAAACGTCACGGTTGAGAATCTGAAGTAAAAGACGTTATATTTTTCCATTACTATTAAGAAGGATTGGACCCGGTGAAACCCTCCCCTTATACTCTGATATCCCCCATTTTTTCCATCAAGCTGGGTCCACATCTGTCAATGTCGACAACTTCTGTGAGTTTCAACAGAGCCCTTTTTCTGACGTTGTTGAAATGCTTCACCTCTGACGACGATCACGACCGATCGAACCGCCTTCGTGGGACATGTACCAGGATTATAGTAAAAAAATCAAATAACAACCTTTTTCAGTCAGTTCGTGCTACATAATTTCGCAATAGTATTACTAACGGAGGTTAAAATTATGCATGTTCCTGACGCATTCATACCAATAAACCAGGGCGTAGTCTACTGGATCATCGCCCTGGTCTTCGTCGCCCTGGCGCTCCGCTGGGCGAAGAACGAACTGACAGAGGAGAAGATCCCACTGGTCGCCGTGCTGGCCGCCGGCATCTTTGCGATCCAGGCCTTCAACCTCCCGGTCACGATGGGGACGAGCGGACACCTGCTCGGCGGGGCGCTTGCAGCGATCCTTCTCGGCTCGCCCTTCGCCGCAGTCTTCATCCTCTCGATGGTGCTGATCATCCAGGGGGTGCTCTTCGGCGACGGCGGGATCACCACGATGGGTGCGAACATCATCAACATGGGTGTGATCGGCGGGTTCGTCGGGTTCTACTCATTCCACGGGCTGCTGGGAGTTACAAAGAATATGAGCATCTCTGCATTTGTCGCAGCCTGGCTCGCCTGCTTCATTCCGTCGCTTGCCTGTGCACTCGAGATGTTCATCGCCGGCACATTCCCCCTGGTGCCCGGGATGGTTGCGATGGGTACCTACCATGCAGCCATCGGCCTTATCGAGGGTGTGATCACCGTCGTCGGCCTCAACCTGATCCTGAACGCCCGTCCTGACATCGTTGAACTACCACGGGGGGTGCCGATCCATGGATAACCGGACCTTTCTGGTCGCAGGGATCATCGCGGCACTGCTGATAGCGGTGGTCGCGGTCTTCTTCGCCTCGAGCGATCCCGACGGGCTGGAGAGCACGGCCCTGATCATCCAGGGGGACAAGAGCCTGACCGGCGATACCCCACCGACTGCCGAGGTGAATGAGGATATCCCCGGCAGATTCGTCTATGAGGCACCGATGAAGGACTACGCACTCGGTGATGCCATGGGGTCGACCGGCGGAGTCATTGCGATGGTGGTGGGTGTCCTGATCTCCCTCGGGATCGTTCTTGGGGCGACAAAGGCACTCGTCCTCTCACGTCCACATCGATAGGAGGATAATTCAATTTTTAAGTCTACCACTGCACCTGAATGAATCCAGAACTCTCTACTACCAGGTTAAGGAGATCGGGGTCAGAAATGACCGTCTCCACAACTTCACAACGGTGATCAATCGGTCGTGATTGTCATCAGAGGTGAGCATTTCACCAGCGCCATTTTTCATCATCTCACTGGCGACATCCACCGGCCTCTCTGCAATCCGATTCCATGCATCCTGACGCTCTCCTTCAATTCAGAAGAATGGAACCCGGGAAGAAACGTTGTGATCATCCCGTTCAAAGAATCGGCCATCACTCAGAAATCACTGACTGAGAAAATCAGGAAACGCCGGCAGTCATGAGAACGGCACACAGGAGTACTAACAAAAAAAAACTCAGAAAGCCGGCGTCGAGAAAAAAAAGATTGCTGCCCTCCTCAGTTCAGAGGGAAAAGGGATCAGAGATCCCGGTTGTTGCCGCCACGCCGGCGTCCGGGCTTGCGCGGGCGGGTTTATTTTTCAAAATGCCATTATTTGAGGGGTTAATTTCGGTTATTACCCTTATTTGCCGCTCTAATGACTGGCGCACCTTTGATATCTTCTCGTTCAAGGATTCTTGAGTAATAACCGATTCTTTTTTGTCTAGTGGCAAGACGATAAAAGCGCCATCAAGGTCCACAATGCCGGCATGTTTCCCGATTAAATTATTGCGCGTGTTCTTCGGGAACCTCAAAATAGTGTATTTGAAACCTTTTTTTGGTTCTTCTTTTTTGAATTGGATAACATCAACCTTCATGGAATGGGATTGTAGTAAGATAAGAAGAAGATAACGACTGCCAATAAAACTGATATCAAATCCCTGATGGCAGGGGAGAATAAAGGGGATGTCATTTTTTCAGGCTGCCATTATTGCGAACCTCAAAGTAAAATGATCTAAATCTTATCATTTTGGAATGCAATAAAAAACATGACAATTCCCAAAAATATCACCTCTGATTCTATTCTCCAGGCCATTGCTTTCATTGATAAGAATGGAGTTCCTGAAAGGCGTCAATCGGTGGATTATGACCTTATATTTAAACAAAAGAGGTATCCACCAAAGTTTGTAATCAGCAAAGCCAACTTTTTTGCCAATGGCTTTGACCTTGAATCTTCAGAATTCTCAGGTGGTGAAGAAACCAATAATTTTTTACTCAATCTTGGTTTTGAGATTGAATCTCATAACCTGATTGAATCGTATTCTTGGACAATCCTAAACAATCAAGTTGCGATTAAAAAACTTGATAAAAGCGCCTTTTATCATAATGGGACAGGTATCCCGGTTGATATTCGTTCTTTTTTTAATATCGATGAATTAACAAAAGGAGAATCTAAATCATCAATCCTGATTTTCAACGGTAAAAGGTATCAAGGTGTTTTTAGGTCAAAGAGGGATTCTGCTCCTAATGCTAGAACACAGTTACATTGGCATTCAGATTTTGCATCCGTGTTACAAAGTGAACTCCCAAAATGGTATGATCTATTCAGGAACGATTCTGCTGAAATTGATAATGTTCCAGAACTGCGCTTTTCCCGAACGGAAAAGGATAATGAGTATCTAATTTCGATTCTGGATTTCGAAAACCTTGCAAATGATATTGAGAATGAGCAATTTGAGAATCTCGAATTTTCACCACAAAAGGAAGGAAAAATCCAATATTATAATGGAAAACGATATGAGAGAAACCTGAATAACCGAAAGATGGCGATAGAAACTCATGGGTTAAGGTGTGCTGTTTGTGGGTTCGATTTCTTCCAGGTGTACGGAGAAAAAGGAAAAGGGTTCATTGAAGTTCACCATATTAAACCACTTAGCACTTTTCAAAACGAGGATGTAGTAAACCCAAAAACTGATTTACTTCCAGTCTGTTCAAATTGTCATCGGATGATACACCGAAATCCACAACAGATTCTTAGTATCGATGAGTTGAGGCAATTGGTAATCACGAATAGAAACCCAATTCCAGATAAAGAGCATAGGGAATAGATGAATAATTCTTTCCTCGATGGACAGACAGACCATCCCATCAGACGAATGTGAAGATAGTTTATTTCGATTTTAATGGACCATCACATAAACCAGTATCAACCTTTGAACTATGCGTAATAAAACAAGTTTAGAGGCAATGCAAAACGCTTGATATTGGAAAGAAAGCCAGATTCATCGGAATCTTGAGATACACCCCCTTCTAACAAGCGGGCTTTGTGGCTCAGAAAAATTCAGAACAAAATGAAAGGTGGTATAGTTGGTATCGTAAAATTATTTCGTTTCACTTATTCTTTTCATAAGTGTAGAATATTTTAGACCCATCTTCTTAGCAATTTCTGTATATTTCATGAATTTTTGATCGTGAAGGTATGCGACACGCTTCATGTCAATATCTACCCAAGGCCGGCCCAAAGATTTTCCTTGCCGCTTGGCGTTTTCTAAGCCTAAAATAGTTCGTTCGCGGAGATTTTCTCTTTCTCTCATTGCGCACCAGGACATCACAGAGGTAATCAGAGAACGGATTGATGGTTCACATTGTATCCATGTTTCGGTGGGCGAAAGAGAACGCAGGCAAACGCCCATATTATCCAAATCACGTAAAACATTAAGAGTATCCGTCAAATCACGCGAGATCCGCGATAATTCAAAGGTGTAAATGTGAGTAATACCGCCGGCCTTAATGGTCTCCATCATCGCCTGAAATCCAGGTCTCTGATGGGGAGGCACTACGCCACTAATACCAACATCTTGAAAAATATTTTCTGATGGTATGCCAGCCTCAAGGAGCCTGTGAGTTTGATTCTCAATCTTTTCTGAGGACAAAGAGGTCCGAGCATATCCAACAATTGTGCAATTCATATTAAACCACCTTTAATAGTAATACTAGTGTTACATGATATAAAAACATTTGCAATTTTTGGCCTGAAATATTCCTATCATCAAACGTTCGATTAATAGAAAAAAATTGATAAGTAGTATAGTTAGAATGCTCTTCAAAAATCGCTTGAATACTATATATACCTCAATTTAGAGATATTCAGTTACATATATAATAGTATATGACATATAATGATATGAGTTGGTAACTCATGATAGAATTACAAAATTCAGACTGCTTGACAACCGATGAGGTAGCCAAGATAACGAATCGCTCAAAGAACACAGTTTATCGGTGGACCAGAAATGGCCTGCTTAAGTCTTTCAAGACAAAACTAAGGACGGTTTACATCAAAAAAGAAGATTTTGAAAAATTTCTGATTGAGTATCAGATTCCTGTCAACTGATTCATTTTTTCGGAGTTGATTTAAATGATATTTTCAAATCTTTCAATTTATTCGAATTATCCCTCTAATGTTAATATTCTTGATGAGAGAAATCCAGGGGCAGGGAAGACAACAGATGCTCTCCAGTTTTCAAAAGAAAAAATCGCAGCAGAGGAATGTGTCATCTTCATCATGAGTGATTATGCTAATCTTTCGCGTGTAGAATTAAGGCTAGATAACATTCAATCGTTGATCTTCAAAGGGAAGACACAAAAGGATACATGTGCACGTTGGGAAGTGTATAAATCATTATACAGATACATCCGCCCTCCCCACGAATGCGATGAATGTAATTCGCTTTCTTCCTGCAATTACCAAAACCAGTTTAAAAGGGTAAATGAACTGAAGAAATCCGGAAAAGGATTTGTAATATTCACGGTAAAAGAGAACCTGTTATCAGTATTATCTTTAGTATCAGGCCTTAATCCGACGATAATTATTGATGATGTTCCCCTATCAACGGTCGTATTTCCGAGTCAACCATTTCCCAAAAATTCCCTCAGGAGGGCTTCAAAATTCGTACAGCAAAAACTGTTTTTTGTATTGGATAGTGTGATTAACCTATTAATGGAGGAAAAATACGAAGATGCAATTCAATTTGTTAAAGAGCATCCTGAAGAATACAAAGCAGAACTTAAGGAAATAAAAAATTTAGCGTATTTGGATTATTTAGATATCTCCAAAAGAAAAAAGATACCAAACCTGATTTTCCTTGAATCTCTAATTAATTGTATTGGAATATACGATTTGGATCGCTATAATCAAGAATCCTTTAAGATAGTTTCATCTTTTGTGGCTAAATTACAGAAGTACAGAATTTTGTATTTAAACGCAACACCAGATGAAAAAGACCGTCAAACTATGCTTAAGTTGGGAAAATTTGAGACGATTGAAGGGAAAGCCGACGACAATTCCCATTATTTAATTCTCCAGGTCACTGATTCAAAATATACGAAACAGACCCTTCAAGAATCACAAAGAATCATCATGGAAACAAATCAAATTTGTGATATTATTCAGGATTCTGTTAGACTTATCAATAATGAAATTGTTTTTATGACGCATGAAAATGTCTACAATACCCGAATTGATGGTAAAACGATTTCTCATTTAAATCTAGTTAAGCACGTCTTCGTGAAATTTTATGGTTCGGATAGCAAAGCAACCAACGATTTCCGTTCCCATCAAATATGTATTATCGCTGGAACCCCATACTATCCACCTGAATATTTCTTGTGTCCATCCCTTAGTGATATCAATGATTTATCAGATCCAGATGCAGCCTATCCGGTATCAAGAGAAATTTCTGAAGACGCTGCAAGAGGTTTACTCATTCAAATGATCGGGAGAATCTGTAGAGAGAATGAGGAAAACCCCGATTGCCTGAAAGTGGTTATCGTTTTCAGCAGATTACATCTTAGTGATACCAAATTCTTACCTGAAATTGGAGCAAGAATTGAGCGATATAAACTTTCAAGTAATAACCCAGAAGACGCTTTTGGACATCAGGCCTTCTATTCCAGAGTTAAGGAAATTGTAAGTCAAGCATTTGAGGAATCAATAATTGCTAAAGCATGTGAGATAATCGATCAGAGAGTCTCCCAATATCCTTCTGAGGATATCACACTCAATGGAATTAGTGAGGAACTCACTTCTGCTTGTGGAGGCCTCCTTTCGAGAAATAAGATTGGAAAACATCTAGAAAAAATCTATAAAATTGAACAAAGGATAAATTCGAGGAATCATAGGTCATCAATTTGTATTGTCGGAAAAATCTGAGGCATATTTGAGGCGGGGGCGTCAATTGTGATATAATATACTCCCCAATTACGAATTTAAGAGAAATAATTAGTTTTTGAAGAATATCACTCTATAATATATATAGGACAAAATATCTTGAAAACGTTCAAATGTGCTCTAAATTCAATTTTTGAGTTTAAATATCCTTGAATTGACACCCCCGCCAAGGAAATCGCTTCTTTTCGTTATGAGATTCTAGAAGAATCAATTCTTTACCCTTGATGGGGTCTTGATATTCCACCAACCAATGGGGCACCCATCAAGGTTATCGTTGCTATCAATAATTCCCTGATGGGACAAACGTAAAAGGTCATTTTCTATCGTTTCTTTAGGGATTATCCCGCTGAAATTCTCATATAGATTTTGTTTTATTTATCAACAATATTTAGTTTATTAAGTTGATTTACTGAATTAAGTATAAATACTTATCCACCATTCAGGTAAGTGGTGATAAGTATTAAAGATGAATTATATTATTCAATAAATGAAGTAGCAGAATTGTTTGCAGTAACAAAATTTTGCGTTTGGAAGTGGATTCGGGAAGGGAAAATTTCAACTATCCGTTATTCATTTAGGAAACAATTTGTAGCGCGATCAGAAATTGAACGGTTTACCAAACAGTATAAACTGGATGTAGATTTAGAAAAGGTGGTATTATGATTGAAGATAAAGAGATTTTAATTGAAAAGAATGAGGAATTAGAGGATTTCGAAACCTATTTGGATTCCTTTGCCGGTAATAAGATTCCTGAAGCCTGTTATTGTAAGGAAGGACGGAAATGTGAAGGCCAGCCATTCTCTAATTTTTGGTGTATGAGAATCTGTCCAATAAGATCGAACGATATGGAAGAATTACAATGCGATCCCAGGTGCAAGTATTGTCAGGTTCAACCTTCAGGTTATTTCTGTTCCAAAATAAACGATAGAGTTTGTTTTGAACCATCGGTTGAAAAAAAAGATATCGTTGATGGGAAGGTTGTTAATATGCCCAAATGCCCCTACTAATCCATTTTTTGAAGATTCAAAAACTTCAACCTCTGATGGTCAAAAGTATCAAGGTTGGCAATGACACCATCAAGGGTATTCAATTATTCGATCTCTCACTTTTTGCCATCGATACTTTTATTTCAGCCATTTTATATTTTTATCATCAATTAAAAATATACAGATAAAAAACCAATATTCCACTCAATATGACGATTATTTCACCAATAAGAGCATTAACAAAGGAATCAGCAAATAAATTGATGGTTCAACTTGTTAATGAATGTATTGCCCCGCTCGAAGAACCATATGATAGCAAATATGATAGGGCAAAGGTAACCAGAATTAGGCAGGCCATCAAGGTCTTGGAGTTGTATGTTACTCATACCGAATACCAAGAAGTCCTATCCCGAACTCGGGAAATCGAACGGTTGATAACTTCCATAGATACCGTAACGCATGATATAAAGGAAGAGATATGGGCAGAAAGACAAGCAAACGAGGCCGCTGATAATGCCTAGAACGAGAGCAGACGATTTGCTTCATCGTTTAGGCCAGGCCGAGGTCCGATTAAAAAAAATCAAAAGGATGGTGGAATTTAGAGGAGAGATCAACATTCCGCAAAAAGCATGGGTGCGCGTAAGAAAATTATGAGGTGATTCCCATTTATTGGTTCAAATTCTCTTTATCGACAAATTGAATCTGGCCCCATGCTTGTAGATAGGCATCGTACACTTGCTGAAAAGTAAAATTCTTGTAGTGCGCCCATTGGATGCCATTCACTTGATTTGAAACGATATAATCCCTAAAATCGTTATTTAATGAGAGTATTGTGGATCTCTGTATGAAATATTTCCTCAGATGCTTTACATAAAGAAACTCGGTTGGGTCATTACTTCTGTTTAATCGATGCTTTGTTAAAAAAATTGTTAGAGGTTTTGAAGAAAAA
Organism: Methanosphaerula subterraneus; assembly: GCF_052055875.1. Lineage (GTDB taxonomy): Archaea > Halobacteriota > Methanomicrobia > Methanomicrobiales > Methanospirillaceae > Methanosphaerula > Methanosphaerula subterraneus. The sequence goes on along the minus strand of NZ_CP170508.1, from coordinate 55,391 downwards.
ATCGTATCGTTGTCATCCAGGTCTTTGACCAAATCTTTCAGAATCGGAATTAATTGAGGATGAATTGGTACGAAGTGCTCAGTGCTCGTTTTATCGATTTCTGGATTCACAAGGATACAAGGATGAGAGAGAGATAACGCATTTCTGACATGTTTTACCGTGAGACGATCACAAGTGGCTTGCCGCATTCCCGTATAAGCTCCAAAAAAAACAAGTGAAATTGCATTATCCGGGTCTTTGATACCATCCTTTCCAGTTTTGATATGATTTATAAGATTTTTGATGTCATTATCAAGAATTATATCCCGGTTGATTTTCCTTGATTTCTTTAATTTAAACGCCTCAATTTGTTTGATATATGAAGTCAATCTGACACCATCTTTCGTGTTTTCTAAGTAGTGAAGAAAGCGCTTGAATAATCCTAATCCTTTTCCACGACTGCTAGTTGAGGTATAGGTGGTGGTGATTTTTTCAATCACTGCATTGGTCGTTGCCTGATTTACAAAACCAGCCGTACAGGGGTAAATGAAGTCTCTGGCAAAACGTATATTAGTCAGTCGTGTTGATTCCTCGCGCTCTCTGTTGATCTGGATTAGGAAATCGTCTAACTCTTCTTTGGTGAAAAAAACAGAGGTATCGTCCTTAATCTGAATATAAGACGATAAATTGGAAAAATTGGTTATTGCTGGATCAGAGATCCCGGTTGTTGCCGCCACGCCGGCGTCCGGGCTTGCGCGGGCGGGTGAGACCGACGATCAGCAGGATCACCGCGATCGCAACGATGGTGTAGGTCAGGTACAGCGGCCCGGAGGAGGTGTTGTTCTGCGCCGTGGTGTTGTTGCCTGCTGCGAGCGTTACGCTCCCGTTCACCAGGGTTTTGTTCGGGAGAATCGTGCCCGAGATATTGCCGGCAGCCGGAGTCCCGTTGGTGAGGTTCAGCCCGGTGCCGATGGTCAGGGTGACCGGCACCGAGACCGCCGTACCGAGCGAGTAACTCCCGTCACTGAGCTGGTAACTCTCCTTGATGTTGTTCACGTTCGTCTCTGCCCAGACATGGTACAGGCCGGCCGTATAGTTCAGGTCCCCGGTATTCCAGAGAGACCCGTACGAACCGGTCCCCTTCACCGAGAGGGGGTTGGTGGAGACGCTGATATTGTTCAGCCAGTTCACCTGACCGCGGTCGTCGATCAGACCCCGGTAGATCTGACCGGCCGGGTTCTGCACCCGGATCGTTACCGGTGCAGCAGCACTGCGCTGGGTGAACGCCTCAAAGTTCGTATCCAGGATGAACCCGATCGGTGTCGAGGTGTTGATCGTCTGCCCGGTGATATCGACATTGCGCTGGAGATCGATGATCCTCACGCCCACCGACGGGTCCCGGACCGTAAAGGCCGGGACCATCCGGGTCATGTCGTACCAGAGACCGTTCTTCGTGCCTGCCGGCACCGTGAAACTGGACGGGTTGTCGACGACCAGTGCATCGTCAGGCGTGATGTTCGACGGACGGACACCGGGTTTGAACCAGCCGAGGGTCGTCCCTGCAGCCACGCCGGTGGCCGAAATGTTCAGGTTCTGCTCGCCGGCATAGACAGTGGCGCCGGCGAACGGGATCACCGCAGGGTTACCGGACGCATTGGTCCCGGCAGCCAGGGTATCGCCCGGTGCAACCGTGGTGTTGACCGGGGTCGAGGACGAAACGAGCGGAACCAGGGCACCGTACCAGCGCTGCGCAATCTTTCGCTCGCCGGTCTCGTTGGGCAGGATACTGCCCGCCTGGTTATCGGTGACACCATCGTATCCGGTCGTGAGGTCCACCATCGTGACCGGAGAAGCGGTCGTATTCCGTGCGGCAGCCACCGCGGCAAGACCGTCATTGATGGTCTGGACATTCTGACGGTACACCGTCGACGGCGGGACAGTCCCGACGAGAACCTTGACAGCCGGATTCCTGTACCTGAGGATATCGATGATCTGTGCAACATTCTGCTGGGTCTGGTTCAGCGGGACCCCTGCAATCTGGTCCTGAATGCCGAGCGAGATCATGACGATATCAGGTGAGTATGACGAGAGCCAGGTGGTCAGGTTTCCACTCGCCGGATCCGAACTGTTTCCGTTCAGGATCATAGCGGTGGTATACCCGGCATGCCCCTCGTGATCCTGATCAAACTGATAGGTAAAGTTTGAACGGGTACTCCCGACAAAATCGATCTGGTAGCCGCCAGAGACCAGCCCGTTCCAGAGCCAGTACCGATAGGTCGGATGGGAGGCCTGGTCCGGAGTCAGGTCGGACCCCTGCGTCAACGAATCACCGAGCGGCATGATCTTAACAGGAGTACCTGCACCTGCCGCCCCTATGAGCATCATGCAGAGGATCAACCCTGCAATGAGGCATACAAGAGAGTGTCTGTGGTTCATATCGTTCTCTTCCCTTGAATTAGGCATACAGATGTTGACCCGAGAGGTAAAGAGGTTGCCCGGAGAGATCCCGGTTCCGATAGGTCGACAGGAACCGAAAGATGCGACAGAAGATCCGAAATGAGTCCTAAAATCAGATCTACGCGAGATTCCCCGGTATTTTAAAAATTCGGGACTCTGCGCGGGCGCGGAGAGGTATTCCTGTGCTCAGAAGAGGAGGAGAAGGACTCGTCTCCCTATCAATTCCAGGATCAGGAACCGGATCTGTCTCTCTTTACCGGGCCAGGAGAATCCGGCCACGAAGAACCCGGCCTCCCGGTCCCCTCACCCGGAGAGAGGGTTTCATCTCCCCGGTACTCATGCAGGTTGATAAAACGGGGCTCGTCTGACAGCGCGGTTATGATGTCCCGCCGGACAGACGAGAGCCCCACATCGTCGGGCGCGTTGAGCAGGGGAACCCTTCCCCGCTCAGCGGTCGAGGCGGGTCCCGTCGCTATACCCCGATGAGATGGTGATCGAGGAGAAGCCCGGACCTCTCCCCTGCTCTGCGTTCGTCCCCTGCCAGGGGAACCCTGGTCCCGCCCCTGCTGGCCGGCCCGCTTCCCGGAGAACTGATCGTCATCGCCTGTGCCATTCATCCGACTCACCACGGATTCAAGAGGACATACAGGGATAAAATGATATCTTATGAATCAGTTTTTTGATTCAGGCCGATCAGAGAATCCAAAAAGAGGGGGGGTGAGATATCTCACTGAAAGACTGCAACGGCGATGACGGTTGTCCAGAGCCCGTTCTTGTCACCCTGCGCAGTCTGACAGATCTGCTTGGTCTCGATGATCTTGCCGGATGCTTTATAGATCTGTTCCCGCTCCTGCCAGGCCCGGTCAGGGTCGAACTCGATCCCGAGGGTCGTGGCCAGCATCGTCGCGGCCAGGTCCTCGGCATATTCCCCGGAGATCTCTTCAGACTCCCCGAAGGCATGGTGTTCGGAGAGATATCCGTATTCGTCGGCATCCTTGGGGAGGGCCAGTCCGATCGCCGCTGAAACCAGCCGGTTCGGCTCGTTGGTCTCGTTCCGTGCCATCACGCAGTAGACGATCTCACCTGCCTGCAGCATCTGAAGCCCCTCATCACAGGGGATCTCGGTACAGTACGGGGGAAAGATACTCGAGACGTAGACCAGATTACACCGTTCGATCCCGGCCTTCCGGAGAGCCAGTTCAAAGGATGCAAGCCGATCCTTATGCACACCCACCCCTTTGGTGAAGAAGATCTTTGTTGGAACAACCATGCAATTTTATCTGCATTCTGGCGGTTTAATTATTGCCTTTCAGGGAACTCAAAAAACCCGGCGAGGCCGCACCAGAGCATCTCCTTTAAGTGGTAAAGGATACACCACCGTATATGGATGTTGAGGAATTCGTCAGACGCAGAGTCGATCAGGGTCTAAAAAGAGCAGAGATAACTGCCGCCCTGCAGCGTCACATCAGAGAGATCAAAGGGGTGGACCAGGCCTATGCAGAAGCCTTTGCCGAGGCGGTTTTCACCGAAGTGCAGCAGACCAGCGGGCTGCAGGGCGATCTCTTCACCTTTGCCCCATCCGGCGTCACCATGGGTGAGTTCGGCGTCGGCTCCCGGGGGTCCGGGGACTTCTTTGCGCACAGGCAGCTGGCGCGGATCATCGGCAAAACCTCCGCATCGGTCGGTGTCGACGAGATGGACGACGCCGGGGCGGTCACGGCCGATGGAAAGTACATCATCTGCACCGTCGACGGCATGCACTCGCGCCTCTCGGACTTTCCCTTCCTGGCCGGCTTTCATGTGACCAGGGCCACCCTCCGGGACGTCTACGTGATGGGAGCCCGGCCGGTCGCCCTCTTCTCAGACATCCATGTGGCCGACGACGGGGACGTGGCAAAGATCTTCGACTACACCGCCGGGATCACCTCGGTCGGCGAAGCGATGGATGTCCCGCTCGTCACCGGGTCGACACTGCGGATCGGGGGCGATATGGTGCTCGGGTCCAGGATGACCGGCTGCGTCGGCGCGGTCGGAGTCGCCGAACACCTGACCGCACGCAAGGCGACCGCACCCGGAGACCTGCTGCTGATGACCGAAGGGGCGGGGGGAGGCACGATCGCCACCTCAGCCCTGTACTCCGGTTTCCCGGAAGTAGTCGAGGAGACGATCAACCTCAACTTCCTGCAGGCCTCGGAGGCGCTGATCAGGTCCCCGGTCCTGCAGGATGTGCACGCCATGACCGATGTCACCAACGGCGGACTCCGCGGGGATGTCTACGAGATCGCAGAGACCGCCGGCTGCCGGATCGTCGTCGACGGAGATAAGACCGGCGACCTGGTCGAGCCGCATGTCAGGGGAATGCTCGATGCGCTCCAGATCGATTACCTCGGCGTCTCGCTCGACGCCCTGCTGATCATCGCCCCACCGACCGCCGCCCCGGAGATCTGCCGGGTGATCAGAAGCGCCGGCGTCCGGATCGACGAGATCGGGCATGTCGAGGCCGGGCCGGCCGGATCTGTGCTGATGCTCGATGGGAAAGAGCACGACTTTGCCCCGATGTTCCGGGAGTCGGCGTACACGCCCTTGAAGAAGGTCGTCGACCGCCCTGGACGGGATGTCGGGGAGATGCAGGAGGCCGTGCGGCACGCAGCCACCGCGGCACTGGAGAAGAAGGAACGGGTGCTCGGACGGCTGCTCAGGCCATCCTCCTGAAATCACTCTTTTCTGCCTTTCGCGCAGATATTATAGGCAAAACAGGGGAGCCTGCGCTCGACGAACGGCTCGATCTTCTTGGCGAGATCATAGACCGGTTCGACGAGGTTCAGATGTGCGAACGAGCACCGCTTCACCTGCACACGGGTGAATCCTGCCTCTGAAAAGAGCGTGTACATCTCCTTCTCGTTGTAATAGTGCTCGCCGAAGTCGCCCATCCCGACCTGCTGGATCCTCATCGCCTCGCCGATCTGATGGATCGCAGGAAGGCCGGCCGTCAGCAGGTTCTTGCCGAGGGTGCAGACCGAGATGGTGCCGCCCGGACGGAGGACGCGGTACGCCTCTGCGAGCATCCTGCTCGGGTCTTTGAGATAACTGAAGGCGAGCAGGCTGGCGACCGCGTCGAAGGTGTTGTCCCGGAACGGGAGCACGTCCCCGTCACCTACGGTGAAATCGCTCCGGGGACAGCGTTCGACCGCCTTCTCGATCATCCCGCCGCTGATGTCGAGCCCGACGGCGGTTCCGCCGTTTTCAACGTAACGGCTGACGAAGAGACCGGTTCCACAGCCGATGTCGAGGAGGTATCCCCCCTTGACAAGACCGTTCATCACATGCTGAGAGATATGCGCATGATAACTTCTCCCCCGCCGGTAATCGTACCGGCGATCATATACCTCGGCCATCTCATCGTAATGGCGCTGTACCTTGATCTCATCTCCACTCATGCAAATACCTCCTGGGCAATTCTCATCAACAGTGCATTGATCTGAACGAACTCGCTGTTGCAGTGGCCGAGCCGATAATCGGTATCGGCGAGGGCACGCACGATGGCCGGATGGTTGTACTCCCGGTGGACCACCTCGCCGAGCGCCGCGAGGACCTCCTTTCCCGAGAGGCCGTAATCGATCAGCAGCGACTCCACCATTCGTATCGCCTGCGCCGTCTCCTGGGCCCGCAGTGCATTGAAGGCGGCCAGCGCGACGGTCGAGGCCTCCGACCGGCCGGCTGCGATCTCGCTCACCGACTGATCGGTGGTGACCGCGACCTGCAGCATCATGATCGCCCGCCGCAGGTCGCCCCGTGCAGCCTGTATGATGATATCCAGGTCCTCATCAGAGACCGGATGCCGATCCTGGCGATCCCGGGTCTCCAGGTGGAGAATATCGCGCAACCGCGCCTCGATCACCGGGTTTGCAATCGGCCCGAAGAAGAGCGGCAGACACCGGGACGCGATCGCCGGTATGATGGCGCTCTGGTTCTGGACACAGAGGATGAACCGGCAGGTTCCCGAGTACTGTTCCATGATCCGGCGGAGGGCCTGCTGGGCATCCCGGGTCAGGGCGCCGGCATCCTCGAAGACCATCAGTTTGAACGGAGCGTCGAGCGGCCGGATCGAGGCGTACCATCTGACGATATACTTGAAGTTTGCAATCAACGAGAGGTCCTTCTGGTAGATGTGAACGTACCGCTCGTCGGCCTCGAGGTACGCCTTCCCCTGCTCGAAGAGGTCGCCGGTCTGAAAGACACTGGTGTTCTCCTCCCAGTGATCGGAATAGAGCGCCTTCGCAAACCCCTCGACAGCGGCCGTCTTCCCGGTGCCGTGCGGCCCGGAGATGAGCAGGTGGGGTACGTTCCCTGACGCCGCAAACGAGGCGAGCGACGCGACCACCGGCTCCTGTCCCAGTATCTCCCCAAGCATCGCCGGCCGGTACCTTTCAATCCAGAGCATGCATAAGCCTCGTTGCTATCTCAGATATGGCGGTTTGTAAAAGATAATGGTTATCGAGGTTCCTGATCAGCCCTGCCGCTTCATCATCGGTCAGCTCTGAGAGGGCGGCGGTCACGGCCGGCAACGCCCGGGTCACCTCGTCGACGATCGTCAGGGTCGCGGTCCGTGCAGTACGGGAGAGGGGATTCAGATCGACGGTGATCACCTGCTTCCCCATCGCGATCAGCGCCTCGCACCGGTCCCCGTCCTCGAGGGGCACCAGCACCAGGTCGGCGCTGCCGATCCCCTCGTTCAGGCTCCAGGCCCGGTCATGGGAGAGGGGGATCAGCCGTTCTGCCGTGCCGGTCAGCACATCGACATCGTGCTCCAGGAGGAGGGCGGTGACCTTCTTCATCCGCTCCTCTGTCCGGTGGAAGAGGTTCACCTCGACCTGCGCACCGCTCGCCTTCTGAAGAGCGGCGATCTCGTCGGCCGCCAGCGCAGCCGTGTTCCCGTTCACCGAGATCACCGGGTGGCGGGCCGCACGGATCATGGCGGCGGCGGTCCGCTCAGCGACATGTGCGCTGGGGGAGGTCGTCTCCCCGATCAGGTAGTCGAACGCTTCGCCCCTGCCGTGGGAGGTGAGCCCCTCGAGGGAGACGACACCGTCCCTGGCAGCCTCTGCAAGCCTCTCGCGGATGACGAGAGAGCGGTACCGTGGATGGTCGTGTGGAATCATGATGCATGCTCCAGAACAGAGAAACCGCCTGAGGCGATCTCCAGATGATAGGGTTCGCCTGCGGTCGAAAGGACCTCGAGCGCCCGGTCCCCGGAGGCGAAGACGCCGTTGCCGAGCATCGTCATCGATGCCGGGACGCCGGCGTCGTCGCAGAGGGAGAGGGCGTGCCTGACCTCGGGGGTGATCAGCCCGGACCGCTCGGCGAACTGGCGGGAGAGGCCGAAGAAGTCGACGAGGTCGTCCGGGCACCGGGCCGGAAACGCGGCCTCCACGGCGGCCATCGCCGGCCCGGACTGGAGGACGGCCGGGGTCGGCAGGGGGCCGAAGGTGACCGCACAGAGCGGCTGGGCCGCAGGTCCGCAGATACGCCCGATCGTTCCGTCCGGCCCGGGCCCTTCCCTGCAGACCAGGCCGCCGCCCTGGCAGGCGGAGACATCCCCGAGCCCGGTCTGGTGGACGATCTCTGCCTCGTGGGCGAGGGCTGTGACCTCGTGGGCCGAGAGGCCGAGGTCGTAGAGGGCGTTCAGCGCTGCTGTGGCCGAGAGGAGGGCCGCGGCCGACAGGCCGAAGCCGGCCCCGATCGGGAGGGTGCAGACCGTCGTGACGGCGGCCGCGACCCCGAGACGGTCCATCACGTAGGCGATGGGCGGCGATGCGGTCAGGACCGTTCTGCAGGTTCCGGTCCGGTCCACCTCCCTGACCAGCACCTGCGGCCGGTCGGCGGGGGTGGCCGTCGCCTCGACCCCGGCACTGATCACAATCCCTGCACCGATCGAGCCGGTGGTCTGGACGCTCGTCCCCTTCACCCGCCGAAAGTAGCCCGAGATATGCCCTGGACAGAAGGCTACGGCACGGTCGACCATATGGCCGCTGCCACCTCCTCCTTGCTCCCCGAGACGGTTTCGGTCCGGTCCTTCGAGACCAGCCCGAAGGTGCCGGCCTTCTCACCCATCGCGTCCGGGGTGTCGGTCACCACCAGCGAAGCCCCGGCCTCGAGCAGGGCCGAGGCGGCGGCCCCGGTCTCCCAGCCGAGCTTGAAGGCGACCACCGACGGCCTGGCCGGATGGGCGAGCACGCCGTCGATCACCTTGCAGAGCGGGGCGAGTTCGATCCGGCAGGGGCTCCCGCTCGGGATCTTCCCCGGCTGCCGGACCGGCGAAAAGTCCGACACGGCTGCGGCGCTCACGTAATAGTCCGCCCCCTCCTCGTCGAGCACCCGCATCACCTGCTCCTGCATCGAAGCGGCCGTATCGCAGTACAGGTTCTTTACGCAGGGGAACACGTCCTGGTGGACGACGGTCACCTCGGCCCCCCGCCGGAACGCCTCCATGGCCAGGGCCCGGCCCATCTGCCCGGTCGACCGGGTGGTCAGCACCCGGACATCGTCGACCGGCTCCCTGCAGGGTCCGCTCGTGATCAGCACCCGCCGGCCGGCGAGCGATCCGCCCCCGAGCGCCCGCTCCGCATGGAGGACGATCTCCTCGATACCGGCGATCTTCGCCTTCCCCTCCTCGATCCGGGGCGGGACGACGTCGACGCCCCAGGACCGGAGCGTCGCCAGGTTCGCGAGGATGGCCGCATGGCGGTACATGCTCTGGTGCATCGCAGGGACCAGGACGACCGGCATCCCGCTCCCGAGGGCTGTCGTGGCGCAGGTGGTGACCGGCGTATCGTCGATCCCGACCGCGATCTTACTGATCGTGTTGGCCGTGCAGGGGGCGATCAGCAGCAAGTCGGCGGTCCGGTCGTCCCCGCAGTAGGTCACATGCTCGACGAGCCCGGTCAGCCGGGTCAGCGTCGGCCGGCCGGTCGCATAGGTCAGGGCATCGGGATGGATGATCTGCTGCGCTGCCGCAGACATCACCCCCTGCACCTCAGCCCCTGCCCGGCGGAGGGCATGAGCCAGCCTGATCGTCTCGACGGCGGCGATCGAGCCGGTCACCGCCAGCAGGATCTCCTTACCGAGGAGCGGCTGGAAGGTCATCCGAGCACCACGTCCTGCACCAGGTGCACCCTGCACGGCCCGTACTTCTTGACGACCCGGAGACCGACCTCAGCATCAAACCCGGCCTCGCGAGCCAGGAGACGCACCCGGTCCGACTGGTCCTCCAGTCCATGGAGGTGGATGATACTCCCCTTCCTGGCATGCGCCAGCGCAGCTTCAAACATGGTGATCCCCTCAAAATGACCGATCAGCAGCCGGTCGTAGGTCCCGCTGATCAGGGCCCGGCAGTCCCCGCAGAACCCGCGAACCCTCTCCTCCAGCCGGTTCTCCCGGATATTTCTCTGCAGGTACCGGTACGAGACCGGGTTCAATTCAAACGCGTCGACCGTCGCGCCGGCCCGGCCGAGCGGCAGACTGAAGTACCCGATCCCGGCACACATATCGGCGACCCGTTCCCTGGGGCTGACGGCCGCAGCGAGCCGGGCCTTCTCAGACCGGTTTCCCTGCGAAAACATCACCTGCTGCGGGTCGAGCCAGTACCGGCACCCGTTCTCCTTGTGAAGCACCTCGCCGGCCTCGCCGTAGAGCAGGGTCGTCTCCGGAATCCGCATCACCCCCTGGTGAGTGCTGGTCCAGAGCACCCCCCGGGGATTGCACCGCCGGACCGCCCCCGCAACCTCGGCCTCCGACGGCCGGTCGCCATGAAAGATCAGCAGATCGCCGAGCCGCTGGTACCCCCGCGGGTCGCCGGCTCGTTCCGGCAGATCCTCGTCCCAGGCACAGCCGTCCCTGACCGGCACCCAGGCAGACCCGTCCTGCACATACGGGCGGCGAGTCTGGTCGACCCATGACTCAGCCGCGATGCAGCCCAGTTCTGAACTGCTGACCTTCCTCACCCTCATCATCTCACCCGACGAGGACGAGCAGATCGCGGTCGCGGAGCACCCTGACCTGGTCCCCGGTCTCGATCCGGTGCCGCCGCCAGTCCACCAGCGGGACCTCGAGGGTCTTGCAGGTATCAGGGTCCATCAGTCCGATCACCCCACCGTCGGCATAGACCACCAGCGCCTCGATGGCAGAACTGGCGTTGCCGATCTCGCGGCTGATCTCGTCCTCCCGGATCGTCCGGACCTTGCCGTTCAGCAGGTCGGTCACCTGCAGCCGTTTTCCTTCAGAACTCTGCACCTGGAAGTACTGGCCGGCCACGTCGATCACATCGCCATGCCGGTACCGGGGCAGCCTGACCAGGTAGGTGATCCGGTACAGGGCCCGGCCGGCCTTCTCGCCGACCAGCTTCGGATGGGTCGTATACCGGCCGCCGAACTGGTTGATCAGCGCCTGCACGATCAGGATCCCGATATGCTGCGACCCGACGATCACGTCGACGCCGTCGCGGGTCTCTTCGAGCTGCGAGATGTACGAGAGCCGGTCGCCGGACTCCAGCAGCTCGTCCTCAATCGTGGTGGCCAGCCGCACCGCGGCCTCCTGTTCGTACGGGGTCAGGTGCCGGTCCTGGGCCCGGATCTGAACGATCCCCTCGTAATAACTGCCGCTGATCCGGTTGCACCGGTCGCACTGCTCCTTGTGCCAGCTGATCCCCACCCTGCACTCGCCCTGGACCGGGTATCCGTACAGCGTGCCGGTGATCCCGATCACCGCCAGGGAGCGGTTCACCGAGATCTCCCTGACCCTGAGATCGAAACTTCCATCCCGGAAGTCGGGGTGAAGGTGAACGGCCTTCAGCGCAAGTTCGCGATCGACCTCTTCCCGTTCCCGGTCGCTGTCGCTCCAGACCTTGCCGTTGTTCTTCACGGCTCCACATGACGGACAGAAGGTGTGGATCACCCGCTCGTCACAGGTGAACGCTTCGGTCTCCATCATCTTGCACCTGCGGCAGAGGCCGTTTTCGGTCGGCTCTCCACAGCGGGGGCAGAACTGTTCTCGTATATCGATCTCCATGTTAGACTCTATAGATCAGGGCATGTGGTACGCTGCCGATAAATATACAGGCAGACCGTTCCAGCAGTCCCATGTTGATTGCAATGGCAACAACCCGCTCACCCATCAGATTGATGTTGCTTGCACCATCCAGTGCCGCCCGCACCTCTTCTTCATCGACGAGCCGGTTCCCGTAGAACGATTCGTGGATCCGCACCTCCCGCCCCTCATCGGTCAGCACCTGATTCTGCAGTTCGCGATCACAGACCGCAACTACATCCCCGCTACCAGGAATCCGATGAATCTTCAAATACATTGTACTCACGTATCTTCAGGGAGAGGATAAAAAGATGAGCGTAATGGCCCCTGGCAGAGATCCCGGGATCAGAGGGCGATCTCGACACCGTAGACCCGGGACGGGGTTTCGGCGTGGATCCGATGGACGTCCTCCCCGGTGATCGCACCGCCGGCCAGCAGCCGGGTGGTGATCCGGGGGACCGACCGGGGACCGATCACCGCCCCTGGCCGGGCCGGGTCGTCCATGTAGTCGCTCTCCATCGTAAAGGCCCGCCCCTCCCGGCAGAGTGCCGGGATGATCTCGTCCCTGGCGAGGAACGAGGGGGCCAGCGGCGTATCGGGGGTGGCGAAATGTTTGACGACCCGGCCGGGGTCCATGCCGGCCTGCTCCGCCATCTGGACCACGTCGGTGCAGGGTCCGGTCTCTGCATGGATCTGGACCGCACACCCGCACGCCCCGCCGAGTTCCAGGGCATGGGCGAGGACTGCGTTCGAGAGGTCCCAGCACCCGGGACCGACCGGGTAATGGGGCCGGCCGCTCTTGAGGGCCACGGCCGATCCGTCGGCGACGTACCGGGCGGCCAGGTCGAGGCCGGCCTGCATGATGGCGGCCATCTCCCCCTCGGTCCTGATCTCTGAGAAGTAGGTGATCTCTGCCGGGTGGATCCCCAGCACCGGGTAGACCGTCAGCCCGAGCTCCCGGATCGCAGCGGCGGTCTTCAGCGTCGCCTCGAAGACCGGACGGTAGTCCTCGCCCTTCCCGGGGACGATCCCGTACGACCAGGACGGGAGGGAGACCAGGAAGATGTGGGTCCCGCCGCTCTTCTGGAAGTCCTTCGCGGCCTCCAGACCGCGACCGGTGCCGGGATGGATATGGATATGGTCGTCAGTGATCGGAAAGGGGCTCTTCTTCATCACAGCTCACAATCCTCATCAACGGATACCCGTTCTCCGGTCTCAAGGCCGCGACACAGGTGGTGGCGCCGACCTTCGTCCTGATCGTCACATCGAACATCAGGCCGGCGAGCTCGGTGTACCCGAATGCATTCGCATTCATCAGGGAGCGGTCGAGGGTGACATCGATCTGCTCGACAAAGGGCTGGAGGCCGACACTCTGCTCGATCACCGCTTCGACGCCTGAAGCGGTCTGCACTGATATCGGGGTACCGACCCACTGGTGATAGAGCGCCCCGAGTTTGATCCCTGCCTCAAAGGCAGCCTGTTCGCGATCAGTACTCATACCGTGTACTGGGGAGCGATCGACATTAAAAGTATAGTGTTGAACGCACCGCCCCTGACCACGTGCAGACGGAAAACAGGTCGGAGATCGGTTTGATCCTGGTTCACCCACCAGGGGGAAGCGGAATCGGGAGGACCCGGTACATCACCGGCCCCACGGATACCACCGAACGAAGCTGGGAGCAGAGGGTGCAGACGCCCCGGACGCCGCCGGGACGGGGGCCGACCAGGAGGTGCCGGTGGTGGAGGTCCCGAACGACGTCGCCCCCGGCAGACCGAACGGGCTGCTCTTCTGGAACGGCGTGATCAGGGAGGACTGGGGGGAGGCCGACGGCTGCACGGTCACCGTCGGGGCCGGCGTAACCGGAACGATCTGCACCGGCGGCACGACGGTCCCGCCGCCGGCGGCCGCATACATCTGCACGGCATCGGCGAGGCCGTACCCGTAGACGGTATCCCTGCCAGAAGCACCGAGATCGATCGCCGATGCGTAGAGGGCCGTCCGGATCTCACCGGCGCTCCGGTTCGGGAGCAGCCCCCAGACCTGTGCGATGACCCCCGCGACATGGGGGGCCGAGGCGCTGGTCCCGACAAAGATCTTCTCGAACCCCCCGGCCCCGGAGACGGCCGATCGGTCGGGGGCGCAGATGTCCGGCTTGACGATCGTCTGAGGCGACGGATAGACCAGCCTCACCGGCCCGCGGGAGGAGAACGGTTCGATCGTGATACTCTTGACGCCGTCGGCCCTGACCGCACCGACCGTCACCACGTCCGGGACCGCCTGGTGGCCGTAGATGGAGCCTTCGGGGTTGACATTGTTGGTGTACATCGTCGCGTCGTCGTCAGGGTAGACGAAGAGGTCGAGGGTCCTGGCCGGGGCCTCTCCCCGGTAGTTCCTGATGATAAACTCCCCTTCGATCGTCTCGAACCCGGTGTTCTGATACTCGATCGTCTCGATGGGATCGTCATCCCCGTCCTGCCGGTAGGTGCTCCAGTCCAGGACCGCACCGGTCACGGCATCGACGAAGTAGAGGTCGTAATCGCTCCCCGAGCTGCCGAACCGGTCGTCCCACTGCAGCACCGCCGACACCCCGGTCCCTGCCGGCAGGTCGACATACATATTCCGGTGGACCGAGGTGCCGGCGCTGAAGTCATGGAAGTTGTCGCCACCATTATAATACGCGCCCAGGTAGTGCTGGTCCGCATAGTTCGAAGCGGCCGAGACGTAGATGATCTGCTTTCCGGCGATCACCGAGGAGATGTGGGTCGCGACGATCCCCTGCTCGAAGAACGGCTCCTTGGGCCAGCAGATGTCGTCGACGATCACCGTGCACCCGGCGGCGACCAGGGTGTCGACCGCCCGGTTGAAGGCGATCACAGTGGACCCGTGCTCATGGAAGTACAGGGTCGCCTCGGGTGCCACGTCATGGATGATCTCCAGCATGGCGGTCCCCTCGTTTCCCCCGTCTGAGGCGGAGAGGAGGTGGAGATCGGCCGGCAGGTCCCCGGTGGCCTGGGCCTCGGCAAGCCCCTTGACCCCGTCGGAGATGACACCGATCTTCACGCCGGCCCCGGACGCCCCATACTGCGCCCTGAGCTGGTCGGCCTTGAGGACCGTGTCCCCGGAGGTGACCGTCCGGCCGGCACTCACCAGCGGTGCGCCGACCCTGCTGATCCCCTTCACCAGGGGATTGGCAGCCAGCGACGTCAGTTCCGATCCGGTGACAGAGGCCGCCACCAGGTGATGCTCCTCGTCCCGGTCGACCACCCCGTCGACCAGGGGATCGATGAACGACGTGGGAGCCCCGGCCACCAGCGTGATGTAGACCAGGACCGGCCCTGCGTCGTCCCCCTCCTCCCCTGAGAGTCCCTGCCGCTGCATCTGCGGGGAGTTCAGCAGGTCAGAGGCGATCTTTCCCTTTCCCGGGATCTGATCGACAGCGGAGGCTGTACGCTCCATCTCTTCGATCGACCGCTCTGCCAGGGCGGACGAGGCCAGGTCGTCGCTGGTCTGCAGGAGCGGATCCTGCACTCCAGAGGATTCAGAGAGCGACGCCGCGGCGGCAGGGGAGAGGAGCGTGACGGCGATGAGCAGCGTCAGGATGCAGAGCAGGGAGGAGACCCTGCAGAACCGATCCGGTCGGGATGGATGGGATGTAGGAGACATGGAGACCTCGGCAGATCGTATACCATCTACTGCCTGCACCTGAACCCTGATTATACTTATGCTCCCGGATCGCCTCGCCGATGGAGCAGCCCGGCGAGGAGGAGACCTGCCAGCAGCACGGGGACCCCGACAGGTCCGGACTGGCGGGTGGTGGCGGCGGCAGGGACCTGGGACGGCGAGGCAGTTCCCGACCCGGTGCCGGCGCCGGATGTGCCGGTCTGGGAGGTGCCGGCTTTGAGAAGGGTCACCTCGAGCACCGCGGTCTGTCCGTCAGTCACCGTCACCGACCGCGACAGGTCCTGGTAGCCTTCCCGGGAGAGGACGACCTGGTGGGTCCCGACCGGAAGGTCCCGAATCGTCCGCGGGGCCACCCCGCGGTAGATCCCGTCGACGGTGATGTTCGCATCCATCGGGGTGGTCGAGACCCGGAGCATACCGGTCGCGGCCTGGGTGGCGGCGGTCTGCTGACCGGGCGTCCGGGTTTCAGAGGCCGCACCGGTCGCGACCGTCCGCAGGACGAGCCTGGCCGTATACGGGAGTTCCTCGCCGGCCCGGATCTGCACCGGGACGGACTGGTCGCTGTACCCGTCCGCACCGACGGTCAGGCGGTGGATGCCTGAGGAGAGGTCGGGGATCACCAGCGGGGAAAGACCCCGGTAGACGCCGTCCACCGTCACCGACGCCCCGGAGGGGACCGAGGTCACGTTCAGCGAACCCCGCTGCTGGAGGGGGGTCAGGGTCGCATTGACCGAGAGGGTCCGGCCGGCCGTGATGGTGATGTCGGTCTGGTACTGCTGGTAGCCGTCGGCCTTCAGCAGCAGCTGGTGGCTCCCGGGACGGAGCGCCTCGATCAGGTGATCGGCGCCCCCGTACCCGACACCGTCGATCACCACCGCTGCGTTCGCAGGGACGGCACCGATCAGCAGGGCACCGGTGGTCGGGGTCTCGTTCAGCTGCAGTTCGATGCTGAAACTCCCCCCCTCCGGCACCTGGGCGGTGGCGATGGCCGGGTCGTAGCCGGTGGCGGTCACGGTCAGCTGGTGGGTGCCGGCCCCGGCATCGAAGGTCAGGGGCGTGATCCCCCGGTAGGTGCCGTCCACATAGACCGAGGCCGGCTGCGGACGGGAGGTGACGGTCAGCAGACCGTTCTTCAGCACCGGGGAGAGCGACGCCGTGATCACCGAGTTCTGCCCGGCCGACACGTACTGGTTGACAGACCAGTCATGGTACTCGGGCAGGGTCAGGTTCACCTGGTGCTGGCCGGAGGGGACGTCCGAGACATTGACCGGCGTCGCCCCCTGGGGGGCCCCGTCGATCAGCACCTGGGCGCCGGGGGGCTGGGAGGTGATCGTCAGCGAACCGGCCAGGTCTGCCGAAGCCAGGGGGACGAAGAGCAGGGAGAGGAGTGCAGCGAGAAAGAGGATCGACCAGCAGCCGGCTCGCGGGTATATCATCAGAAGAGGATTGGCAGGAGGAAATGAAATAGGTTGGCCAGCAGACCGGATCATTGGCAGATTTAAATACTATCGAACTGCATCGTCTCACGCTGACAGAGGTGAAGAGATGATACTTGAAAAGTTCGTTGCCGAGGGGCTCGCCCATTACTCCTACCTGATCGGGTCCGGGCAGCAGGCCGCCGTGATCGACCCGCGACGGGACTGCGAGGTCTATATCGCCGCCGCAGAGGCCCATGAACAGACGATCACCGACATCTTCGAGACGCACCGGAACGAGGATTACGTGATCGGTTCGGTCGAGCTGGCCGCCCGGACCGGGGCGACGATCCACCATGGCGAGGACCTGGACTTCCGGTACGGCGTGCCAGCGAAGGACGGCGAGGTCGTCTCGATCGGTTCCCTCTCCCTGGCCGTCAGAAAGACCCCCGGCCACACCCCGGAGAGCATCTCGATCGTCGTCACCGACCGGGCAGTCAGCGACCGGCCGTACCTGGTCTTCACCGGGGACCTGCTCTTCGCGGGATCGGTCGGCAGGGTCGACCTGACCGGGAACACGGCCGGGGCCGCGGCCCTCATGCACCGGAGCCTGCACGAAGCGCTGCTCCCCCTCGGCGACGGGGTGATCGTCTGCCCGGCGCACGGGGCGGGATCGGTCTGCGGGGGGCATATCAGCGACCACCCGCTCACCACCCTCGGGTACGAGAAGGGGACCAACCCGTTCCTCGCGCTGGATAACGATGCGTTCGTCGCCAGAAGGGTGCAGGAGCGGACCTATATCCCGCCGTACTTCTCGATGATGGAGCGGCTGAACCGCGACGGCCCCCCGCTCCTCCCGGCCTCCCGGTCACCGGCCCCGCTGACGCCGGCAGCGGTGAAGGCCTTCCAGGAGAGAGGCGCCCGGGTCCTGGACATCAGGTCGCCGACCGGGTTTGGAGCAGGGCATATCCCCGGCTCTCTGAACATCTGGCGGGAAGGGATCGCCGCCTATGCCGGCTGGATGCTGAACTACACCGACCCGATCGTCCTGGTCGACGACTTCAACCTGGACCTGGACCGGGTCGTGCGCACCTTCCAGAGGCTCGGGTACGACAATGTGGCCGGGTACCTGGCCGGCGGTTTCTCTGCGTGGTCAGGGAGCGGAAACCCGATCGCAGCGATCGAGACCTGGAGCCCGCAGGACCTGGCCGGCCGCCTCGCCGACCCCGACCTGCTGATCCTCGATGTCAGGGATATCAACAACCGGACCGAGGCCGGGTGGATCGAGGGCTCGCAGCACAGTTATATCGGCCAGCTCCCCGCACACCTGGACACGCTTCCAAGAGACCGGTTGATCGTGATCCACTGCGATGTCGGGTACAAGGGGAGCCTGGGGGCCAGCATCCTGGTCGCCCGCGGGTTCTCCAGAGTGGTGAACCTGCTCGGGGGGTTCGGCGGCTGGATGAAGGCCGGTTTACCGGTGAAACGCTGACACGTCGACCTCCGGAATGGGCATCGGCAGCCTTATCTCTGGTTCAGACCCACGGTTCTGCCATGAAGAGCGCGACTTTCATGCTGGCCCTGCTGGTCACCGGCCTGCTGCTGACCGCCGGATGCACCGGCCAGAGCGGGAACAACACGACGACGGCACCGGCGAACAGCTCCCTGCCGGTGATGACCGGGACGATCACCGGGGAGAAGAACACCACATCGATCACCCTGCCGGCCGGCACGACCACCACCATCGAACTGCAGGAGAACCCGACGACCGGGTATGCCTGGAACGTCACCCTCTCCTCAGGGCTCGCGATCGAGAACAACACCTACATCCCTGACAGCACGAGCGCGGACCGGGTCGGAGCCGGCGGGACTCACCAGTGGGTGGTCAGGGGCGTATCAGCCGGAGAACAGACCTTCTCAGCCGTCTACAAGCGCCCGTGGGAGCCGGTCACCGGGAATGAAAGGCAGTTCACCGAATTCATCACCGTGACCTGAACCAAATCTCCGACAGGAGAAGAATCCCTTTTTTTGAGATCGCCCCTCCGTCATCCCCGGTCGGGCAGCACCCGGAAGATGAACCGGTTCGAGGCGCTGCTGGTCCGGACCCTGACCCGCCGCACCTCTTCGAGGAGTTCGATCTGACAGGTCTCCTCGAGCCGGTGCCCCCTGAGCACCCCACAGACCAGGGCCATGCTCTCAGAGAGGCCCAGTTTCGTATGCACCTCTCCCGAGGTGACCGCGAAGGTGGTGAACCCGGCGGCCCGGGCCGGCGCCACGTACTCGGTGCAGATGAACTGCCGGATCGCCGTCGCGACCGGCCCCTGCGACTCGTCAGGCAGGACCCGGTCCGAACACCCGCCGGCGAACGGGGCTGAGGGGGTCGGGGGATCGCAGGCCGGCTCGCGCCCGTTCAGCCGGGCCAGGGCCGCCGGGATCGCCTCCATCCGCTCCACAAGGGCGTCCATCCGCTGCAGGAACTGCTCCCCTCCGAGTCCGGCGGGAACGCCCGACGGACCCGGAGACGATCGGGGCACCGGCTCGTCCCCCTCCTCCTCTCGCGGCAGGGGGACCGCGTCCGCCGGCGTGAGCCTGAGCGCTTCGGCGATCGCCACCATCTCCCCGGCCCTGAGGGTATACCCGGCATGGACCAGCCGGACCTGCTCGATCAGCGTATCCCTGGTCGCGAGCGAGAACCATTTCACCACGGCCCGGTCGACCTGCCCCGCCGGATAGGTGCTGCCGGCCATGAAGTACCCCCAGGCATCGATCTTCCGGAGATCCTCCTCCTCGATGTGGGAGAGATGCTCCTCCCGGATCCGTTTCAGCCTGGTGAAGAGGTCGTTCCGATGGATCCTGAGCTGGTGGAAGAGGTTCCCCGGCATCGTCACCACCTCCCCGTCCGGCGTGGTGACGGTCCAGGGCCCCTCCTCCTCGCCCCGCACCACCCCGCGATAGGCCTTCAGGTCCAGCAGGATCATGCCGTGGCTGCAGAGCAGCAGGCAGTCGATCTCGCTGTTGGCGAGGAGAAAGTTGTGGAGCAGGAAGACCGGACCCTCGAGGTCGGATCCCCGCACCAGGTCGATCACCTCGTTCAGCTGGTCGTATTCGTGCCGATAGCGCGGGTGCTCGCCATAATAGACCTGGAACTCCATCAGACCATCATCTGGTTTGGGGTTTGGGGCAGAGCGATATCAACATTGTCATCTTTGCGGGAGGTCGGTATTTATAACCGGAATGGCAAATATTTCACCGGGATATCGTCAGATGGCTGGCAGAAACAGGGGCAAAGTGCTGGTTGTGCTCTCCGGGGCTGACCAGCTCCGGATGAAGAATGGGACCGTACTGAAGACAGGATACTATCTGAACGAGCTCTCGGACCCGCTCGGCCACCTGCACAAGGCCGGGTACGTGGTGGACTTCGCATCCCCCGGCAGAAGGACCCCGACGATCGATCCGCAGAGCCTGAACTTCCTGAAGGGGGAACGGAAGACCCAGGCGCTCGCCCGGGTCGAGACCAGGGAAGGACTGGCGCGGCCGCTGGCCATCGAACGGATCACCGACGACGAACTGGTCGACTACGCAGGCATCTTCGTCCCGGGCGGATACGCGCCGATGGCAGACCTCGCCGGCATGCCCCAGATGAAACCGCTCTTCGAACATTTTCACCGGGGATTCAAGCCCACCTGCCTGATCGGTCACGGGACGGCCGCCCTGATCCCCTCGATCGCGCAGGACAGGACCTGGATCTACAAGGGATACCGGATGACCTGCTCCTCTGACTGGAAGGACCGGGCTGCACGGGTCGTCTGGAGGCGGCTCCCGGGGGGACCGCCGTTCTCGATCGCCCGGACGCTGAAACGGGCCGGCGGCCTCGTCGCGCAGAACCATATCCCGGGGCGACCGTTCGTCATCGAGGACCACGAACTGCTGACCGGGCAGGATCCAGGATCGGCG
Source organism: Methanosphaerula subterraneus (assembly GCF_052055875.1). GTDB lineage: Archaea > Halobacteriota > Methanomicrobia > Methanomicrobiales > Methanospirillaceae > Methanosphaerula > Methanosphaerula subterraneus. The sequence continues at coordinate 34,823 of NZ_CP170508.1, read as the reverse complement.
GACCGGCTCGGACGGGCGTTTGTGAAGAAACTGGCCGAGTACCAGAAGAAGGAACCGCTCTTCTGAGAGGAAGGTATATCGTCCCAGGGCGCATCGGGACATATGATCCTCCATGAGCATCTGTCCACAATGCGGGAAGACGGTGCAGGCCGGGGTGGTCCTCTGCCCGTACTGCAAGGTGAATATGCATACCCACAAAATATCCGACCTGAACAGAACGGAACCCGGGTACCAGGAACTGCGAAAGACGGCGCCCCACCGGGGGCCGGCCCGGGAGAGCGACGCCCGATCCTCAGGCGAGAAGAAGCCCGGACCGGACGGCCTCTCGATCGGCCGGCTGACCGGGGTGCTCATCACCTCCAGGGATCTCATCTGATCCTGCCAGACCCTTTTTTTCCTCTGCCGACCTACGTCTGATCCAGACACGTGCGGGGGTTGACCAGGTCTGATCAGATCGAAGGATGAATACCGGTTCTATCTCGAAGCAGACAGAATCGCTCTTGGGAAGCGGACAGAGCGGCCGAAACTCTTTGGTGACGAGGTCTGGAAGTTCGAACGGCTGCTGCGTGCCGTCGAGTATAACCGCCACTGCAGGTCGGGCTGGTGGTGGGCACCGTACCGCGCACTGATCACCGCCCGGTTCCACCTGACAGGACTGATGTTGAAGTTCACCATCCCCCCCGGGACCTTCGGACCCGGCCTCTCGCTCGCCAACCGCGGGACGATCGTCGTCCACCCGGGGACCAGGGCCGGAGAGAACTGCAGAATCCATATCGGGGTTACCATCGGGGCGGCCCTCGACCCGGGGGCAGAAGGGCCCCGGCTCGGCAATAACGTCTATATCGGCCCGGGAGCCGCGGTCGTCGGAGCGGTGACGATCGCCGATGACGTCGCGGTGGGGGCCAAGGCGGTGGTGACCCGGTCGATCACAGAGCCCGGGACCACCGTCGTCGGGGCGCCGGCCGTGACGATCAACCGGAACGGCTCTGATCAGATGATCAGGGCGACAACCATCATCCGCAACCGCGGAAGACCGCACCCGTAAAAAGAAGAGGAAGGACTGCCGGCGACTTACCCGACCGTCCAGGTCCTGACCGCGGCGCAATCGGAGAACCGGTCGGTCATCACCGGAGCGCACCGCTTCGCGCACTCCTCTGCGATCTGCGTGACGAGCCCGTCCTCGATCAGGACCAGTTTCGGGTTCACCTCCGGTTTGACCTTCCAGACACACCGCCCATGGTCGTCGGCGTACCTGAACTCCACGAAGAAGATCCAGGCCCTGATCCCGGGCACGACCCCGGTCTCGCGTGCGATCGCCTGGACGACCGGCCCGATCCGCCCGCCCACGATGTCGGAACAGATCTGCGTCATCTCGTCGACGGCCTTCTTCACCTCATCAGGAGGAGCCGCGGGAAACCCTGCCTCAAAGAGGATCTGAACGTTCCCGGTAACCTGGGCGCCGGACGCGTCGAGGTAGGCTGTCAGCACCATCGCCTCCATGCTCCCTTCATCGCTGCCGCACACCTTCGATTCGGTCACGCCGGTCACCCCGTTCCCGGTACGTGCCGCACCACGCCACTCTTTCCGCAATACATGAGGGATTTCACGCTGACTGCCGGTTTAATGCTTTCGTTTTTCCTCTGACCCACGCCTCTTCCGGGACCGGGTCTTCCGAAACACTCATTGTACCGGAGACCTGAGAGTACTGTCGAACGATCGATCGTAATGTGACCTGCCATGCAACGCTGTACCCATTGTGGAAAAGAGATTCAGGACAACGTCACCCTCTGCCCGTACTGTTTGAACGGGGCCGGGGGGAGTCATCAGAACGACCTCGCGCAGGACTGGGCGCCGCGACGCGAGGACGGGAGCACTCCCATGCGGAAAGGAGGTCCGCAGCCCGGGCCGGCACAGCGGTCGGGTCTGCCGATCAGAACGATCGGCATCGCGGGGGCAGTGATCGTCTGCGTGATCCTGGCGGCCCTCTTCGTCGCCTCCCTCCAGCACCCGGTGCAGGAGTCGCCCGACCTGGCGATCTTCGGCGGGGTCCTCCAGCAGTATCATACGGCCCACCCCTCCAACAACACCTCGCTCGAAGAGACCGGGCAGGAGGCGATCGAGCTGGTGGGGCTGCTCGGCGCGAAGGGAGTCGCGGCCCATGTGCAGGCCGGAGCGCTCGAGGGGCAGATCTCGACCAGGGACGAGGTGAACAGGGCCTGGGTGCTCGCAGCGGTGAACAACAGCACGAAGCGGGCGGACGGCACGATCGCCAACACCACGGCCTGGCTTGCCGGCGACCCGTCCAGCGGGGCGGTGGTCGCCTACGACCAGAACCGGTACTATTACACAGGACTCAGTTTCAACAACACCACGGCGTTCAGGGATTTCCTGGACGCACGGAAGGATCACCTGGCCGCACAGGAGGAGTACTCCCGGGCCTCTGCAGCCTTCCAGGACCTCCAGCAGCAGTCGAAGGAAACCAAAGACTACCAGGAGAAGGTGAAGCTCGACTACCAGATCTCCACGCAGGCCGCCGTGGTCAGCCGGCAATACGACCTGATCAACGAGACCGCCACCCGGTTCTGGTCGGTGCCGGTCCAGTAGCCGGCCGGCATGCCTGCTCTTTTTTTTGGCGTTAAAAAAGTTTTAGAACCCGGTCAGGACCGGGCCCATGGCGGGTACCACCTGATGAAGTTCAGTTTCGGCCCGGTCTGGTGCGTCCGCTTGTAATCCGCATCAGCCGGCTTCTTGAAGATGTCGTAGATCGTGAAGGGCCCGCTCCGGGGGTCCGGTGTCGGCCGGACCGTGGGCTGGACCGTCGGCGTGACTGCGGTGGTGAAGTCCCCGATGACGATCGTCAGGGGGTCGAGGTGGTTCAGCCGCACCGGGTAGTAGGTCTCGACATAGAGCCGGTCGTCCCAGAGGATGTCGTCGGTGACCAGGTGCCCCCAGGTCCCGTCCCGGTTGGGGAGGATGACCGAACGGCCGTACTTGTCGGTGGTGGCGTCGTAGGCCAGGATAACCCAGTACTTGTCCTGCCGGGTATAGTCGGTCCAGATCACGTCCCCTGCATAGTAGCGGGGAGCCCCGTGCGCAACCGTCGGGACGGTGGTCACGACGGTGGTGGGCGCCGGCGTCGGGGTGGCGACCCCCACCGGCATGGCGGTGCAGACACTGATGACGGTCCCGAGGGTGTCGAAGAGGGTGGCGGAGTCCCCGTTCGGGTTCCAGACGGTGCCGTCCATCCCCCAGTACAGGGTGGCGGCAGTGCCGGTGCCGGGGCCGGCGTAGACGGTCACGGTCGCATTCGGCTGGAGGGTGAAGTTCGGGAACGAGTAGATGGCGGTGACCCCGCCGTTCGTGATATACCAGTTGTCCAGCGGGACCGGCTGGGTGCCGGTGTTGAAGAGGGTCACGGCCTGGGCCAGCACATCCAGGTTGGTGACATGGATGTTGAAGTTGGTCCCGTCGACGACGGCCGGCACCTCGGTGGGGGTGACGGAGACATTGGCGACCGTGGTGGTGTTCACCGTGGGTGTCTGGGTGGTATCAGCTGCCACTGCAGGAGAGAGGCAGACGAGCAGCAGGATCAGGATCCCGGACAGGACAAGCGTTCGCATGGTATCAGATTTAAGGAGAATATCACTGCGTAAGACAAAAAAGGTTGTGATGGTAATGGCCGGTGGCCCTCTGCCGGCCGGCATGGTCCGGCCCGGTCTCGATCGCCCCCCTGGACCTGAAAGGCGAAACGGTGTCTATCTTGAACCGCTGTTCGTTCACTGGGGAGTCTGGCCGGCTGGACGTCGACCGGTGAAGGAGCGAAGCGTTCGTTCACGTTCGCGGGGGCGACGGCGACACGGTGTATCTCTATGACAGATTGAGAGGTTGAGAAAGGGTAACGCCCCTGGATATCACTGATGGGCAGTTTTGCAGATCTGCAACACTTTGCTAACACTCGTGAAACATTCAGATATTCGTTTATCTGGAATTTAATCCGCAATTTGCGGTATTTTTAAAAAGAGCCCTCAAGGTGTTAACACCAGAGTAACACCAAAAAATACTGCACTTCAGCGATCCCGCAACCGATAGAGAGTATTCGGGGGTTTCCCCTCTCGAATGAGAAATCCATCCTCTCCCGACCAGGTTTTGAGATAGCGGGATGCCTCCACGCTGGCCGATCGGGAGTTCCCGAGGTTGAACAATTCGCGTACCTCAGCATTATTGATGCTCCCATGATGGCGGAGATGCTCCCGGACAACGGCTGGAAACTGCGTCGTCTCGATACCCCGTATCCGAGTGTAGTTTGCTCTCCCGATCAGGTCCTTTGCAACCTTTTTGGTGAGGAAGAACGTCGCCATGCGGGTATGCCCTTTCCGTTCAAGAATGCCCCAACTGGACAGCGTCATCTGGTCGAGGATCCTGAGGGCTTGATCGGGGCTGACCTGGAGAAGGTCTGCGGCGGATTGCGTGTCAAGATACGGGTTGTCCTTGAGGTACGAGAGGACAAGAAGTTCTGAGAGCCCAATCACCACCCCTTCCGAGGTCCATTCCGCGATCATCGAGGCCATCCGGCGGTCGAAGGTGCCGTCGTAGATATTGAGGGTGACCTGGTAGTCGTCGGCTTCATACTGGGGGATTCTCTTGCCGTAGTTGAGCATGGATCCAAAGATGCGGGATCGACCGACACCGGCCGATTCGACAAGACGTAATTGGACGAATGCGTTCGCCAGCGTCCGGTTCCGCTGGACGGACTCATGGGTCAGAATGTTCTTCGGCGTGATACCGCCGATGAAACCGCCCGGGCTGGTTACGATCAGCCGGGTTGGGAGCTGACGGATCAGCACTTCTCCGGGGTTGGTATAGTCACGGTGAGTGACCGCATTCAGCACCGCCTCACGAACCGCCACAAGGGGAAAGGCAGGGATCCGGATCTTGGTGAGGCCGACCTCGATCTCTTCTTCTGGATTGATTGGACTTGAGAAGATGGATTCGATGTTCTCGATGATCTGAAGCAAGCCAGAATTCCAGAAGTCGTTCCGGGAGACGGTCGTATCGGAGGTCTGGTGGACATAGTGTACCTGGCTCTGGTGGCAGAAGTCCCGGATGATATCGGGCCGGCCGAAGAGGAGGAGACCTGCGTTGGTCACATGACCCTGGCGAACTGCCTGGATCTCCTTGAGAAAGGCCCCATCTTCCAGGTCCAGCAACAGAGAATCCGGGTTTCTTGCGCGAAGAAAACGACGAGCACGGGCGATCTCCACAGGGTCCAGATCAGCCACCTCAACACCGACTGCCGGCTCGCCGCTCCAATCGACAATGCCGGCGGTGTACCGTTCATTGGAGTGTTCGGTCGGATGGAGTCCTATGCAGTTCTTTCCCACCCGTTTTCGGTAACTGCCGGCTGTGGTCCCGTACGGCGGGTGTTCTCCTTTGGGGATCCGGACAATGAGGAGTTTGCCGGTTCCTTCGGGAACAGAGAGTTCTTCGACGTCGACATCAAGATGGGGCAGTGTTCCGTTGAATATACCACACTTCCATGTATCGAGGGTGTAGCTCTTCGCCCCGTGAATCGCTTTCTCACGTCTGTGTACCTTGTCTTCTACGCCGAAAACGACGACGCCACCTTCCGCATTGGCGAAGCATGCCGCATACCCTATGGCTACCTTCAATCCCGATTTGGCATCGGTCCAGCGCTTGAAGTCGAGATACTCACTCTCGAGATCATCGGCGAATGACGTCTCAAGCTGGTCGAGGATGGCAAGGATCTCATCGTTGGTGGGTATGGTCATGTGAATTCGCCTTCTGCAATCGGCTCGAACAAAGGAGTCCGCGCTGTGATGTCTCGAATAGATATCGCCACTGTGGAGAGAAAAGGTTTGAGTTCACTGGGTGCCGGCTCTCCATACCTGTCAAGGCTGGAGACGGAACCGACGAGGAGTCCCGGGCAGCGACACGATATCCGGTATGTCTTCAGCCCCTCATTGAGTTGCCCAGTCCATATACAGATTATAATATCTCAGTCAAAGTCATTCAACAATATCTATGGATAATCAATCTTCCAATAAACATCCGAACGTATTTCTTTCCCATGCAAGTGAGGATAAAGAACGTTTTGTCATCGACTTTTCTAATAAATTAATAAACAGGGGTATCAGGGTTTGGCTAGATCAGCGGGAATTGTTACCGGGAGATAGTTTAATCGATAAAATCTTCGAGGAGGGATTAAAAGAGGCAGATGCTGTCATAATCGTCCTCTCAAAAAATAGTGTTGAAAAACCTTGGGTTAAAGAAGAATTGAACGCTGCTATGATGAAAAAGATAAATTCAAATTTAAAAATAATCCCAATAAGACTAGATAATTGCCCAGTTCCTGAGTGTCTGTATTCGACAGTATGGCAAGATATAGGAGACATTCAAGACTATCAAAATGAATTTAATCGAATCGTTGCGAGTATATTCGGTACGATTGAAAAAACAGAACTTGGAGAATCCCCAAAATATTCTCGTGCACCTATCGTTGTTTTCCCATCACTAACACGTGTTGATAGTATCATATTTGAGAAAGCATGTGAAGAAGCAATTGAGAGGGGGAGATTAGATGGGAGATCAGATACTCTCTATCATAAGGTTTCTGAATTTGATATTAATCGAGAACAACTTCATGAAAGTCTAGAGATATTGGAAGAAAATAATTTGATTAAGATTGATAGATTATTGAGTGGACAAATTCCCTTTTATCAGATCACTTCAAACGGATTTCAAGAATATTCAAGAGTTAGAATCCCAGATTATGAAAAAAAGGTAGATTCTGTCATTTTTCATATTATTAACAGTGATTCTCGAAATAGTAATAAAATTGTTGAGGAAATTAATATCAAAAAATTACTTGTAGAAAATATTCTCGTTGTTTTAGCAAGTCGTAGATTGATAAATATTCGACAGTATTTAGGGGGAATTACAATAATTAGGATTTCCACGCAACTGAAAAGAATGGCAGAATCAAAATAATTATTCACATACTTTTTCCCATTACCTGTCTTTCCGCAGTAAATTCGATACCACTTCGACAATAGGTAAAAAGAAAGATCTTTATGTTCTGCGTCATGAATAATCCCAGAATAGCCTCATATTTTAGGTGTGGATGAACAGATCGAACCCTCCACCTGCCGGCCCGCCCTTCATCTCGTTCCACTAGAATCGTTCTATCACGCGGACCGTCGCCCTGGTCGACATCGCCTTGATCGTGCCGGCGGTCGCAGCGGTCAAGGGGACTGCTGGTCCCGGTCTACTACTTTGAGGTGGTCCTCCGGGCGGCGATAGTGGCGGCCGCGTTTGTCGCAGTGAATCATCTCCTATGGTTCACGCAATCACAGTGAACTGAGGAAAGCGTTTCACAAGGTTCTTAGTAGCATCAATCAATATCCTGTCCATGATGTTTCTATGACACAGTGCCCCAATTGTGGAACCGAGGTCCAAGATGGGTTGGTAGCAAGTCCCAAGTGCACAATAAACCTGAAGGAGGCCGAGCGGGTCCTCGATAAGGACTACTACAAGCCACCCGCTGTTGGAATATGGACTGTTCCGGCCACGATTATTCACATCCAGAGGGGGAACTGCCGAGCTCGCCTCCACCCGGTCACACACCAGCGAGGTAGATCATGACAAAAGGATGGGGTTGGGCCATAGGCAAGATATTTTGGCACGTTTTTTGGCACGTCCTCTATGGGGTGTCGTTTCTATTCACGGCATTTGCGCTATTTTGCGCTCTTTTTGCTACTGCTGCTGTTCAACCTGGGTACTATTGGAACTTACTCCAAATATGGATCGTAGTGGCAATTGGACTTTCTGTTATGTACATATCTGACCGAAAAAGACAGGCCTAATGTATTTTTGGTATCGGTTCTATTGGTATCAAGTCTTCGAGGATCGTAATATTATGTCTTGTGTAGAAGAGGGGGACATCCTTGAAATCACAGCGACACGGCAAATATACGAGACCGAAGAAGCACGGGAATGGGTCTCATCATTGATTGAAAAGTTGAGACAGAAAGGAACCTAACCCCTCCGAGTAGAGGAGGCAGGCGGCCGGCATGAACCAAGCAGATGCCCCCTTCGCAGGTCAGGGAGTAAGGCCACTTTGAATCAAACGATCTAGGGGGGATGACACACCCCAAACACCTGTAAAGTAGATCCGCCTTTGCTCAAACTAGAGGAGGCATCCCCAACAACGGGACCAGAACTGGCGGTAGGTAGCCAATTTCAAAATCCTGGAACATATAAGAGATTGAGTCAGTAGGAGATCCTCGATCCAGAGTGGGAGTTCACCTGGATCATTGTCTTATTTCTCATACCCCCGCAGCTCCGAAAAAGGAGGGCGGCAGCGGGAATGGGGATCCATCCTCACGCCCATGGAGATTATGCTCCTCTCAGCGATCGTGACGGGCGGCTTTGCGGCCGTTGAACAGTTCCACCAGATCACGCTTTCAGAAGAGATGCAGTGAGACACCCGCAGGCACGTACCTATTACTGTTCCCGGTTGATCAGGTTTTGGGCCTCCGGGAAACCAGCGAAAAAAGGGGGACCGCCCCCCAATGCGGCCCCGATGACGAATGCCTGCGACGTTTGATCAAGGTATGTGCAGTTTATAGTGTTGAACGCAACATCCCTGGTCAATCGTAGACTCAGAGGAGTCGGAGATTGACCCATTTTGGGATTCGATGCGTTTAAGACTATTCGCAGAGTCCTCCGGACTCTTCTCACTTCCGGTTCCCCTTACCGGTGAACCAGAATTTGAGAAAATCTAACTGTATAAACAGTTAGGTTTTCGACTATAGATGGAAACGATGGCAACGAACGGGGTGAAATGGGTGAGGTGGTTCTCCCCACTCAGGCCAGGGCCGGCACGCCGTCCGCCCAGGTCTCCACCCTGGTCCTGATCGCGTCGTCCGAGTAGGACCCGATCGTGACCTGGCTCCGGCTGAACGCGACGGTATAGACCTCCCCGTTCGCGTCGTGGCACTTCAGCGTGGCTGAGAAGGTGTCGTCGTCGCCGGCATGGCTCGCGGCCACCGCTCCCATCGCGGTCTGCAGTGCGGTGTCGGCCAGCACGGCAGTCACGGCCGCATTGAAGCCGGCGACGGACGGCGCCTTCGCCGAGACGGTGCCGACGGTGACGGCGTCCCCGTCCTGGTAGGCGATCCGGGCGGTGTAGGCCTCCTTCGACCTGACGACCGGCTGGAAACTCTCGGTCCCGACCTGGTAGGCGGTGCAGTTCCAGGGGTTATCGGCGATGACCCCCGCGACGATGCTGTTGAACGCGGTGATATCCGCGATCGGTGCGGTCAGCTTTCTGACCGCAGTCTTCGTGATACTTGACTCTACGAAATCTCCCATGATGATTACTCCGTGCGGCCGGCCCCTGCCCCCTCGCAGAAACCGGCCGACAAGAAACCATGGACGGGGAGATACCTAACCTCGCTCGCGATTCGATATCGGCGACTGAGACCGACGATGTTTTACGATCGGCGGGCGCCGGCAGAGCGGAACAGATCAGGTTTTGTAAAAAAAGAAGTGGAGCCGGCTCGTATGCGCCGGCCGGCATCAATCCCTAAAGTTCGTTGAACAGTATGATGATATCATTGAAATCGATCTGGCCGTTTGTGTTGAAATCGAATGCACCGACCGGTCCATGATCGCCGATCCAGTCCATCTGGTTGAAGAAGGTCACCACGTCGTTAAATTCTCGTCCACCGTTGCCATCGATATCCTCATAGAGCCCGTCATGGTCGAGGTCCAGGGGAGCGTTTCCTGATGGGGGTATTATCGGCGGGCCCACCGGGGCGAACTTCTGGATCCGATCGTTACTCATGTCAGCGACATATACATTCCCTGTGCTGTCGACTGCGACACCCTGTGGATAGCGGAACTGCCCGTCGCCGTTGCCATAGGTGCCCCATTTCGTGATGAATGTGCCGTTCGACGTGAACTTCTGGATCCGGTCGTTATTAGAATCCGCGACGTACACGTTCCCAGCGCTGTCGACTGCAACATCAGATGGCATTAAGAACTGCCCGTCTCCCGGCCCCTCCGAACCCCATATTGTGATGAACGTGCCGTTCGACGTAAACTTCTTTACATGGTCAGCGTCGACCACGTAAACGTCTCCTGCGCTGTCGACTGCGACATCTGATGGCAAGCCAAGCTCCCCGTCTTCTATCCCATGTCTACCCCATTTCGTGATGAATCCGCCGGTTGAATTGAATTTCTGGATCCGGTGGTTCCCTTTGTCGGCGACGTAGACGTTGCCGGCGGTGTCCACTGTGACTCCAGATGGCCTGTCGAACTGCCCGTCTTCAGAGCCCAAACTGCCCCATTGTGTGATGAATGTGCCGTTCGACGTGAACTTCTGGACCCGGTTGTTGGTCATGTCAACCACGTAGACGTTGCCGGCACTGTCCACAGTGACACCGGATGGCCTGGAACCCCCCCATTGTGTGATGAACGTGCCGTTCGACGTGAACTTCAGGATCTGATTTTCCCCCATTTCGGCGATATAGACGTTTCCTGCGCTGTCGACTGCGACATCAGATGGAAGGTTGATCAGCATCTCTTTTTGGCCCTGATATCCCCATTTGGCGATGAATGTGCCGTTCGACGTGAACTTCTGAATCCGGCTGTTCTTCGTATCGGTCACGTAGACATTTCCTTCACTGTCCACCGCAACACCCTGTGGCTCTTCGAACAGTCCGTCTCCCGGACCACGACTGCCCCATTGTGTGATGAATGTTCCGTTCGATGTGAACTTTTGGACCCGGTTGTTGTTCGTATCGGTCACGTAGACGTTTCCTGTGTTGTCCACGGTGACACCAGATGGCTCTTCGAACTGTCCGTCTCCCGAGCCGGAACCACCCCATTTGGCGATGAATATTCCGTTCGAGGTGAACTTCTGGACACGGTGGTTTCCGGTGTCGACCACGAATATGTTTCCTGCGTTATCCACTGCGACACCCTGTGGCTCTTCGAATTGTCCGTCTTCCGAGCCTTCCGAGCCCCATTTCGTGATGTACATGCCGTTCGAGGTGAACTTCTGGACCCGGTGGTTGCCCCAGTCAGCGACGTAGACGTTCTCTGCGCCGTCGACCGCGATCCCCCGGGGACCCATGAATTGCCCGTTCAGGGAGCCCCAGCCTTCCATGCCCCATCGTGTGATGAATGTGCCGTTCGAGGTGAACTTCTGGACCCGGTTGTCGGACCTGTCGGTCACGTAGACGTTTCCTCCGGTATCGACCGCAATAGAGTCCGGGTGGTTGAACTGCCCGTCCCCCAAACGATACGATGTGCTCCCATACCTGCTGTTCCCCCATTTCGTGATGAATGTCCCATCCGCATCGAACGTCTGGATCCGTTGGTTATCCGTGTCGGCAATGTATACGATTCCTGCGCTGTCGACCGCGATACCACCGGGCTGGTTAAACTGCCCGTCTCCTGTGCGCCAGCTGCCCCATTGCGTGATGTACCCATACCCACCTTCGGCCGAAACGACCTGGACGCTACTACAGAGGAGCAGGACGCAGAATAGATACGGAAAATACGAAGATCTCATTCAGAACCACCACCATCATTACCCTTGCATGGTCTAGTCTCACGATAAATCTTGCCTTTCCCGATCCGCCTGAATCAGACGCTCCTGGCTGGCGGTGTACTATCGTCCCTGGGAGAGGCAGACATCCCCCTGACCGGTACCCCGAACCCGCGAGGGGAACCGGAGCCGGCCGTCCGGTCGACCACAATTGTTTTGTACATACAGAATCAAAGGATTCGTTCGAAGGAGAATATGCCGGATACGTCCACACCTGGCACCGTGGTGATATGAAAATTCTGTTGATTCTCATCGGTGTCGTCATCGGCGTGGTGGTCGTGGGCTGGCTGGGCCTCCAGATCCCGCCGGCGTCCTTTCCGGCGTATCCCCAGCCGGCCACGGATTCGGTTCCCGCCTTGAAGACCGTCCCCCTGCCCGCCGACCTGCCGGCCCCGGTGGAACGCTTTTATCGCCAGCTTTACGGCGAGAAGATCCCGGTGATCGAGTCGGCAGTGATCACCGGGAAGATCACCATGCGGCTCAAGGGCATCCCGATGCAGGGACGGTTCCGCTTCACCCACGAGGCCGGCAGGAATTATCGCCACTACATCGAGAACACCTTCTTCGGCATCCCCGTACTGCAGGTCAATGAACGGTACGTGGACGGCAAGAGCCTCTTCGAACTCCCCTTCGCCGTGCTGGACAATGATCCCAAAAACAACCAGGGCGCAAACCTCGGGATGTGGGCCGAGTCTGTCTGGTTCCCGTCCATCCTGCTCACCGATCCCCGTGTCCGGTGGGAACCGGTGGACAACGCGACCGCCTTGCTGGTGGTCCCCTTTGAAGCGGAGGAGGAACGGTTCATCGTGCGCTTCGATCCAGACACCGGTCTGCTGCGCATGATGGAGTCGATGCGCTACAGGGGCCCCGAAAGCACGGCGAAGGTCCTGTGGCTGACCGAGTCCAGGACGTGGACCATGGTCGACGGCTACCTCCTCCCCCCTGCCGGCGAGGTCACCTGGTTTGACGAGGGGACGCCCTGGGCCGTCTTCACCGTTGAAGACGTGGCGTATAACGTCGACGTGCAGGACTATCTGCGGGCAAAAGGGTTGTAATCCGCCGGCATTCCTGGCAGCACTCCTGTGCTGCAGTCGACGGGCGACGGCCCCGGACCTATCCGGTGACGATTCCCTGTGCGAAGGTGCGGGCCTTCTCCAGGTCATTCCCGTCCGGGCGCCCCCGGTTCTTCCCCGCGACCCATCCCAACCCTCCCTTCAGGTCCAGGTTGAAGCCCAGCATGCTGACCTCGCCCGGGCACCAGAACTCCTTCACGACGCGGCACCCTTTCCCGGCCAGGGCCTCCCTGAGCGGCCGGTGGAACTCGTCCTTCTGAACACCCGAGGTCGAGAAGACGAAGACCTTCTTCCCCTCCATGAGGGGCATCTTCTCGATGAGGGTGAAGAGATCCTTATGGTGTCTGCCCCCGTAGATCCCGGATCCGAAGCCGATCAGATCATACCCAGCCAGGTCCTCAGGCCTGACCTCGCCGGCCTTCACCAGGGCGGCTCCGGTTGCCGCTGCCATTGCCCTGGCGACCTTCTCGGTGTTCATCCGGTGATAGGACTTGTAGACGATCAGCGTCTTCATGATACCAGCCTCTGGTACGTTCAGCATGATAATACTGACCCGGATGAACTGGTGAAGCATGCGACGTCGACCGGTGCCGCCGGGCGAGCTGGCGATCGTGGTCGCCGACGCAGGGGGCAGGGACGGGGCGCTGGAAGTGCATCGCCGAAGTCATGGGATTCATTGTGTCTTTCTGGAAAACAGGTACGTGCACCATTTTTTTGCGCCCATTCATTGCGCAAAAAAACTCACCACACGATTCATTCCTTCGATCCGATCAACCGTGCGGAGTTGGCGATGACCGGTATTGACGACAGTTCATGCAGGAGCGCCCCGGTAACCGGCGTCAGGATGCCTGGGATGGTCAAACCCACGGCAAGTACGAGAACTCCAACAGCAAAGAACAGGTTCTGCCGGATGGTCCGAATCGCTTGGCGTGAGATGGTAAACAGGTGCGGTAACTTGGATAGATCGTCGGACAATAGCGCTACATCGGCAGTTTCAATTGCAACATCCGTTCCGGCGAGCCCCATCGCTACGCCAACGTCCGCGGTCGCGAGCGCCGGGCCGTCATTCACCCCGTCACCCACAAAGACGACCCGGTGACCCTCCGCCTGGAAGCGCTTTACGATCCCGACTTTCTCCTGGGGCATTACATCGGCATAGATCTCGGTGATCCCGACCTTTTGTGCAACCAGGTCCGTGGCATCCAGGTTGTCTCCGGTTACAAGTACTGTCCTGATGCCGGCCCGGTTGAGAAGCGCAATCGTTGTCTGGGCATTCTCCCGGATTGTATCTTCAAAGATGAGAAAACCGCTCACCTGGTGATCAATCATCACGAGAATAACAGTGCGTCCTCCACTGGAGAGGGCCTGGATTTTTTCTTCGCTGTCCTTGGGAAGCGAAATCCCCAGATCAGAGAACATCTTCAGGCGTCCAAGGAGGATCTCGCGCCCGCTGGATCGCGCTTTTACGCCAAGCCCCGGTAAAATTTCACAGGTATCAGGATCGGGAATTGTCATGTTTCGCCGGGTTGCGGCCCGTGCGACTGCTTTACCTATCGGATGTTCGCTGAATTTTTCGGCCGATGCTGCATCTCGGAGAAGGGTATCCTCAGACATACTGCCGTACGGGATCGCACTGACAAGCCGGGGTTCTCCGAGGGTAAGCGTCCCGGTTTTATCAAAGAGGTCTTCCCAAAACTATTATCTCCAATTATCCCCTAGGGTCTCCGTATGGCCTTCATCGAAATTGATGATGATCTCTGGAATCTTATTCGCCCTTTACTCCCCCCACAAAAGCCTCCAACGGGTCGTCCACGTTCTGATGAGCGTGGATTGATCAATGGCATTCTTTACGTACTTTCCACCGGTTGCTCCTGGACTGACGTTCCCCGACAGTATGGCACCAAATCTACGACACACCGGTTTCACCTGTTACTCAGCACTCAGGGGAGATATGACCAGATCTTTGCCCTTATCCGAAACCAAGGCTATGATCTCTCACAGCTCGATCTCTCCTGTTGTTCGATCGATACTACCACGATCCCGGGAAAAAAGGGGGATTGCTAGGCTTTGACGGACTGCATCGAATTCAAGGCAGCAAAATGAGTGTTCTCGTCGAACGGCACGGTAGACCGCTCGCCTGCATCATTGTTCCAGCGAACGTACATGATGCGATGACATATCATCCGACGTTGATGGTGTTCAGAATTCAAAGGCCGATTGGAAGGTCGATCACACGACCAAAGGAGATTCTCGCAGATGCAGCGTATGATACCCTCGCGATCAGAACAACCAATCGCAGAAGGGGAATTAAGACGATGATCCCAGTCAATCGGAGAAATCGTAGGCGACCCAAAAGGGGACGATCATATCGATTCGATCCCATGATCTACCGCTCTCGGGGAGCAGTTGAACGGTTCTTTAGCTGGGTCAAGGCATTCAGAAAAATCTCACCCAGATATGAGCGGCTCGAAGAATCATTTCGTGGGCTGGTCATCATCGCCTGCATACTGATACTATGGAGACTTTTGGGATGAGCTCAAAAATTACCATATCCGCGTTTGCCAGTGCTTCCACGGTTGCGCCTTTCTTCACGAGGCTTCCTGCCAGTGCAGCGTTCCCGATGGACGCAACAAGTGCGGTCGGTGTCGCAAGGACCATCACACAGGGGCAGAAGATGATCAGCATCGTGATCGCCCGCAGGATATCCCCGCTCCACCACCAGAGCAGCAACCCGAGGATGAGGGCAATCGGGGTGTAGATCTTCGCATACCGGTCAAGTATTCGCTCGATTGGTGCCTTCTGCTCCTGTGCCTCGGCGATGAGCCGGCGGATCTGCCCGAGGGTCGTCTCGGTCCCGACCCGGGTCGCCCGGACTTCAAGCGCTCCGACCTCGTTCAGTGTGCCGGCAAAGACCGTATCGCCTTTTTGCTTGTCGACCGGGAGACTCTCGCCCGTGATTGCGGCCTGATTGACCGACCCGCTCCCAAACAGGATCTCGCCGTCAATTGCAATCCGTTCGCCGGAACGGACAATGACAATATCCCCAATCACCAGTTCGTCAAGGGGGAGGATGATATCGTTCCCATTGCGCCGGACCGTAACGCGATCCGGCAATAGCCGGGCCAGCGCATCGAGCGCACGGTCGGCCCGTGCAGCCACGAGTTCTTCTAACAATCCTCCAAGCAGAAGGAGGACTGCAACAACGGCAGCGGCGGAGTATTGCCCGATAGCGACGGCTGCAATTGTTGCGATGGAGACCGGGATATCTGCAGTAAAATCCCCTTCACGGATTCCAAGGTATGCACTGTACCAGATGTACGACGATCCGACCAGTGCAGCTGTAAGATAAATCCAGTTGACACGATCTCCCGGGGCGCTGCCGGTAAAAAGACTGGCAGGCTGGTACAGGATCGCAATCACCAGCAACATCCCGCTGACGAACGTGATGATTGTTCCGGGAGCCAGCAGGAAATCTTTATAGTTCTGGGTAATGAGACGCAGCGTCATCAATGATGACATCCTGGTATCTTTTGGAGTATCTTCCATGGTAATTCCCCGGAATGTGTTGTTGCCGGAGCATGTGCCTGAGGATTGAGGATATATCTCTGGACATGCTCGCTGGTTTTTTGAGTGTTACAAATGTACGATCAAATTCATACCCAATCATACTTTAAGGTTTTAGTTTTCATACTACGTTTCTGCATTTTTCCATGAGACAATCGATTTAGTAGAAGGCAGATAAAAAAAGAGGATATTAGCCAGTTACGAAACCACCTGCCGGACCAGCTCGTAAACCTCAACCTCCCCGTCCGCACCGTCAGAGAGACGGCGCCGGCCGGATGTACCGGGATCCATCCGGGGCGACCCCACCGTCACCTTTAAATGTGCCGGCCAGATTTTGATGCACCTGTTAGGTTTCGCGCCTTCGGCGTCGAATTTCTGGAGATCGGGCTCGTCGTCAAGGACGAGATCTGCGCCTTTTTTCCTTGAGTCGGGCAGTTTTTTGGGGAAATGAAAATGGTCGAAATTGACCGTCGACCCGCCGATCCATAGATTTATACGAACGGGTGTATAAAAGGGGAATTGCGACATAACACTCGCAATTTGGGGAAAAATATGAGCGAATCAGCCTTTTCATCGAGCGTACGCGGTGCAATCCCGTACGCCTCCGGCCTGAATGGTGCGGTCCGGCGCGAACCGGAGTTCCAGCAGAACGGGATAGCCCTCCCTGATGCCGGCGGGATGGCGATCCGTCTCCGGTCCGGACGTCTATATATTGTTCGCCGGCCGGCTCTCGCAGCCGCTGCCCGGGGTCCGAGCAGTTCCCGGTTCACACCGGCGGCGAGGGTGTGATGCCGGCATGTCATCAAGAACAGCGGAAAGCCCGGGAGCAGCGCCGGTCTACGCCTACCTCCGGCGGCATGCCATCGAACATGAGGCGGTCGCCCGTCTGCGGGGCCTCGGGTACGGGGTGATCCGGACCGACGGCCGGTACCCGGGGGTGAATCTGATCGCGATGAAGGGCGACCGGTTCAGGTTCGTCTGCCTCAGGCGAAGGAAGCACCCGGCCGGCACGATCGCCGGGGTTGCGGCGGTATATGCCGAGGACCTGCACGAGCTCAGGCGGTACATCTCGTCGATCGTCAGCGCCGACCTCTGGATCTGGTGCCGGCAGGACGGGTGGCGGTACTTCGGGGTCTATCCGGGCGGGATCCAGGAGATCGGAGGGGACGATGGACGCCGGCTCTGAGATCGGGCAGGGGCTCGCGGTGCTTGTCGCTCCCGGCCAGGTATTCGAGGTCCGGTCATGGACCGGCGATCGCATCTCCTCCGGCTACTTCGACGACCTGACCGCCGCCGAGAAGGCGATCGAGGCACTCGACGCCGCCGGCCCTGATGGCATCTACCTGACCCCTAACCCGGTGCTGCCTGACCTGCTGAGCAGGCGAGCGAACCGGATTAAGGGACCGCTCGCGAAGAAGGATTCCAGCACATCGGATGGCGACATCATCGGCCGGCGCTGGCTGCTCGTCGACATCGACCCGGCCCGGCCGGCCGGGGTCTCCTCGTCTGAGGAAGAGCACGCCGCCACCCTGACACGAGCCGCAGACATTGCCGCCGCCCTGGGCGAGCGGGGATGGCCAGCCCCGGTGGCCGGGGACTCCGGCAACGGGGCTCACCTGCTCTATCGGCTGGACCTCCCGAATGATGACCAGGTCACGGCCCTGATCAAGGCCGCCCTTGTCGCACTCGATGCGCTCTTCTCCGACCCGGTCGCCTCCGTCGACACGGCCGTCTTCAACGCCTCCCGCATCTGGAAGGTCTACGGGACCGTGGCCCGGAAGGGTGACAACACCGCGACCCGGCCGCACCGGCGGAGCCGGCTCCTCTCGGTGCCGGAGACGATCGAGATCGTGACCCGCGAGCAACTCGCCGCCCTGGCGATCGCGGACCCGGCCGGACCGGCACCGGTGACGCCGGCAACCTCGACGAGCAGGGGGACCGGCCGCAGGCCGGGCGAACCGCTCGACCTGGCCGGCTGGCTCCGGGATCATGGTCTCGGGGTGCTGGACTCCCGGCCTTACCAGGGCGGGGACCTCTACCGGCTGGACTCCTGCCCCTTCTCCTCGACCCACACTGATGGAGCCTTTGCTATCCAGTTCGGGAGCGGGGCCGTTTATGCCGGCTGCCATCATGCCTCCTGTGGTGGTGGGTCGCAGCGGTGGCCTGAACTGCGGGAGATGTACGAGGGAACACGGCAGGGGACCGGGACATGCAAGCCGGCATCTTCGAAAAGCAGCAGGTCTGCCAGCCCGGTGACTCCGGCTCAGCCGGCACCATCAGAGGAGATCCTCCGGGAAGCCGAGCAGATCCTGATGCACGGTGACCCGCTCGCGTACATGGTCAGGACCTATAACCTGGACCATATCGGTGATCAGGTGCTCGGTCGGTGCCTGGCCCTGTCACTCGCTTCTCGCCTGGTTTCGAACTCTCACGGCCTGCACATCATGACGACCGGGGAGAGCGGGAAGGGAAAGAGCGACGGGTACCGGGCGATGCTCGCCCAGGTGCCCCAGCGGTTCAGGATGGCCGGCAGTTTCTCAGACAAGAGCCTCTATTACATGGACGACCTGCAGCCGCAGACCGTGCTGATGATCGATGATAAGGACCTGAGCGACGGCCTCCAGGAGATCCTGAAGGAGGCGACCAGCAGTTTCACGACCCCGATCGAGCACCGCACCCTGACTACGGAGCGGAAGCCGCTTGTCTGCACAATTCCTGAACGCTGCCTCTGGTGGGTGGCGAAGAAAGAAGGCTCCGGAGACGACCAGGTCTTAAACAGAATGTTGATGGTCTGGGTGGACGAGTCCGAGGAGCAGGACCGGGCGGTCCTGGCCGGCATCCTGGCGAAGGAGGCGATCGATAGCGATCAACCGGCTGGTGAGCGGCACGAGGTGGCGGTCTGCCGGGCAATGTGGGAGCAATTACACGCAGCCCTGCCCACCGGCCTGGCGGAGGTGAACCTCTCGCGGTTCTCCCGACGGATCCGATTTTCATCTGCCCGGAACCGGCGGAACCCGATCATCCTCTTCGATCTGATCCGGTCCGCGGCCCTGCTCAACTTCTACCAGCGGGAGCGGCGGACATTCGATGGCGGAGCGGTCCGGGTCTATGCGACGGAGGCGGACTTCAAGACCGCAGCAGGGATATTCACCTCATTGAACGGCAGGACCGGCAGCCAGGACGACAAATTGACCGCACGGGAATCGCAGATGCTCGACGTAATAAACCGGGCTGGTCTGACAGAGTTCACGGTAATGAAATTGCAGGCACTGACCAAACTATCCAATTACCAGATATCCCGGCTCTTCGTGGGGTATTTCTCACGTGGTGCAAAGTATTCGGGACTCCTGGAGAAGTGCCCGGCGGTCGGGGCGATCGAACAGACGATCTCATCCAGGAACGACGACGGAGAGGGAACGATCCGGCGGCGGGTCGTGGCCTTCACGTTCGACCGCGAGCTCTACGCTTCGTGGATCCGTGGCGGCCTGGTCTGGCTCGCGCCGATCGACGAGGCGGACCCCTCCCCCGACAACGATCCACCAGATGGGTTGCAGCAACTGCAGCAGTATTGCAGCAGTACTGCAGCAGGTGCTGCAACCCCGGCAGAGCCGGCTCCGGCAGTAAAAATCGGATCAACCTCTATTTCTCAAAGCGTACATGAAGAGATTATCGGGATTGCAGCAGATCTGGATAACAGAGAGCCTCCACAAACTGCGACCGTTCCCGATCCTTCTCTCTCTCTCGTTGTACGCGATCTGCTGCAACCCCCGGATCGAAACCCACAAACCGCATCGGAAACGACAAACCGACCGCGGATGAACCCGGAAAGGGTTGCAGCACCTGCTGCACTGCTGCTGCATCCCTGCTGCAACCTCCGTCTTCTGCTGCAGTCCCCGCAGCGGCAACCACCCCGGCCGGGCTGACCCTCGCCCAGGTGGACCCGGGTGACTACTCGCCGATCGCAGACGGTTCCCTGATCGAACCGTGCCCGGTCTGTGGCGGCCGGGTGGTGCACTACGTCGAACGCTTCCAGGCCCGGCAGGCCCGGGGGAAGCAGGAGAAGAGCCGGCATATCTGCCGGGGCTGCTTTAACCGGGCCCGGGACCGTGAGCAGGCGGCCGTCCAGGTCCTGCCCGGTG
Organism: Methanosphaerula subterraneus; assembly: GCF_052055875.1. GTDB lineage: Archaea > Halobacteriota > Methanomicrobia > Methanomicrobiales > Methanospirillaceae > Methanosphaerula > Methanosphaerula subterraneus. The sequence goes on along the minus strand of NZ_CP170508.1, from coordinate 14,409 downwards.
CGATCCCGCTCGACGAGGTCAGGCCGATCACAGCCGGCCTGGTGGGGCGGTGCTCGGTCTGCGGGCTCCAGGCGGCGACGTACGACCACGCCGGCAGCGGGACGGCGATCTGCTCCAGGTGTTATGAGAAACTGGTGCGGGAGCAGGTGGATCTCCGATAGGTCGTTCGGGGGGTGAGGTGGAGGAGGCGATCGTCTGGTCGAGAGCGCCGATGAGCAGGTCTCAGCCGGCCCCGCGGTTCACTGTTCCGCAGGCCGGCATATCCTGGCTTCCAGCCGGGAGAGGAGTTTAGAAGATGGATTCAACCAAAACCAGCAAGTTTGAGATCAGAGCCATGGAAGCAGAGCAGAGATTCATGACCGCCGCCACCGATGAGCAGGGAACACATCTCTTCTGGCTCGGGTACTGGTCTGCACAGAAGGGTATTGAGGCCGGCACGGGATTCACCTTTGAGCAATGCGAAACCATGCTTTTTGATCTCGACACCATCCCGTATGAAACGCCACGGGGATGGCCAGCCACAGAGTTCTGGTTGGGGTATATCGAGGCCATTCATGAGGATCGGCGGGATGAAGAAGGGACCGGGAACTCGACCGGTATCACGGTCGAGTATGACACGGGGGATGAGGAAGAGGTGGACTGAATCCCCATTCCCCAGGGCGGTTATACCCCTCCCTGGAAGATTCCACAACGGCACGACCCGTCATATGAAAGCGGGTACCGGTTCAACCGATAACCCAATTTTGTATGCGGGCCATCTGATCGATGCCGGCCTCTTCGGGCGGTGCTCGGTCTGCGGGCTCCAGGTGGCGGCGTACAACCACGCCGGCAGCGGGACCGCGCTCTGCTCGGTCTGCTTTGAGAAACTGGTGAGGGAACAGGTGGAGATCCGGTAGGGCCGGCTGTGGGTGAGGATGGGTTCACCGTGAATCCATCCATGACACAGGGGCACCTCCCCGATCGAGTTCACCTGAAAGGATACGCCCTGCATCATCTGATCGGGGTTTATATCCAGGCAGGAGATAGTCTTCATCATGACACGCTGGCTCTGCAGGGCTGATCGCACGAACGCCGCGATCGTCAAGGAACGCCTCGTCCGGGGCGTGCCGGCTCTCTCATTCATCAAGAAGAGGGTCATGTGGTCGGGATCCATCTACGGAACCATGCAGACTATCCCAGGTGTGACGTGAGCGAGGAGATGGGGGAGCCGGTCGGAGTTTTGTCTGAGTTTATTCTCTACCAGACCGAAGGGGGCGAGACCCGTGTCCAGGTCAGTCTGTTCGAGGGGACTGTCTGGCTGACGCAGCGGTTGATCGCCGAGTTGTATCAAAAATCTGTTCCTACGATCAACGAGCATATCAAGAACATCTATGAGGAGCGGGAACCCGACCCCCAGGTAACTATTCGGAAATTCCGAATAGTTCAGTGCGGAGGCGCACAATGAAGCCCGAGATCGTGCACCGGCTGCACCGGCATTTCGAAGACTACGTCCAGAATGCCGAAGGGGGGTCGAGTTCTGGTATGCCCAGAATCTTCAGGAATTGCAGGACTACAAAGATTGGCAGAATTATTTGAACGTCATTGAAAAAGCCAGAAAATCCTGCCAAACTGCAAAACATGAGATTTCAGATCATTTTGTTGGCGTCAACAAAATGGTATCTCATGGGTCGGAGTGGTACGCCCTGTTTTTTGAGGCCTGGGCAAATATCAGCGGAAGGGTGTGAGGAAATGGATGCAATAAAAAAATTACGAAGGCTTGACGAACTTCACGCTGAAAGAGACACCATCGTTCAAAATGCATTAGCAGCCTGTACACTCAAGGATGGAAAACTCACCACAAATGGTATTACAAATATTCAAAGGATGATACAATATAAGGCTATTCTAACCCTTGAATTGATGATCACTGAAAAATACGAGGAACGATTCGATGAGATTCGATTTTTACCATATCCGAATCCATCCCCATTGATGGATTTAACTCTATCAGGAGTCATCATAAAACTCAAAGAAAATGGAGCCTCGACATTCGAAGAATTTCGAAAAAAGATGGATGAAGAGATTCATCAATTGAATCAACAAGAATTAATTCAGTACCACGTCCACATGATTCTGAACGCTATCCCCGAAGACACTTTTGTGCCCTTAACTTTCTCCCTTGGGGATACAACGATTCAGATTCAAAATGTTCGGGATCTGGATTCAGTTCTCTCGCATGAAAAGTTTCTTGTCGAAAAAAATAAAATCGAAGAATTGGTTGGATTCCAATTCCCTATGGAAAATCGCCTCTGTTTTTCGGTTTCCTTACCTGCAAGAAATGAATTTTATGCGAGTAAAATTGCCCAAACAATGCGAGATTTCTTTCTTGGGCTCATCGAATGGACAAATCATTATCACTCAATGCCCATCCTAGTGAGTGGACCGAATGAGCCAATCGATACTCTCGATTCTTCAATTGGATTCATCCTCGATGAAAACCATACCTTTCATATAGCATTTTATACCGCTGAAAGTCTCAGGGGAATTCGTTGTCCTATCGATAACGATTCTATCTCCAACGCTATTCACCATTATTCACTGGCATCGAACGATGGAAAGCAGGTATTATTAGGGGCATTCTCAACTTTTCATTATGGAATAACAGAGAGTAAACCAGCATTCGCGTTTATGTATTTCTGGTCGAGCCTTGAACAGATCTTATTGAAAGAGAATGCGCTACGCCATCCAGATATGCTGAATAGACTATATCAGCTCATCATTCGACAAAATAGTATTCATGAGTTTGAAATAGATCATCTCCTTGAACTGCGAAATGCCCTTATCCACGATGCGGCATTCTATAGAGTAAGACCCTATCATAGGAGCCTTATCAAACTTTATCTCGATACGATACTGGGGTTTTTTCTGAGTGAACTTTCCCCTTTAACCCTGAGACAAATCGAATTATTCTATAAGAAATTTAATTGCCATCCATCCGAATTCAAACGAAAGGACAGCCCAGAAGATGCAGTAGTTTTTGCTCTCATCAAAAAACTGCGGGATCAGATTCCTTCGGAGGCTACGAGATAAATGGAAGAAACATCACGTTCACCATCTGTCCCAGATGTTCGCGATTACCCCACGCTCCTCGCCGACCTCAAAACCAGGGTCCGCTCCGCCCAGGTCAAGGCCGCCCTCTCGGTCAACCACGAACTGATCCAGCTCTACTGGGAGATCGGCAGATCGATCCTCGCCGCCCAGGACCGGGAAGGATGGGGGACGAAGGTGATCGACCGGCTGGCCGGCGATCTCCGCCATGAGTTCCCGGAGATGAAGGGTTTTTCGCCCCGGAATCTGAAATATATGCGCCGGCTCGCCGAGGCCTGGCCCGACTCCTCAATTGTGCCACAGCTTGTGGCACAAATTCCCTGGGGACATATACGCACGATCCTCGATAAGATTGGCGAGCCGGCACTGCGTGAATACTACATCCAGAAGACTATCGAGCACGGCTGGAGCCGAAACGTCCTCGCCCTCCAGATCGAGAGCCGGCTCTATGATCGTGAGGGTCAGGCCGTCACGAACTTCGCCGAGACCCTGCCGGCCCCGCAGTCCGACCTCGCCCGGCAGACGATCAAGGACCCGTATATCTTCGACTTCCTCTCGCTCGGCCCCGAGGCCTCCGAGCGGGAGGTCCACCAGTCGCTCCTCGTCAACCTCCGCGACCTCCTCCTCGAACTCGGCACGGGCTTCGCCTTCATCGGCAGCGAGTACCGGCTCGAGGTCGGCGGGCAGGAGTACTATCTCGACCTGCTCTTCTACCAGGCCCGGCTCCACTGCTATGTGGTCATCGAACTGAAGGTCGGCGCCTTCAAGCCGGAGTTCTCGGGCAAGCTGAACTTCTACCTCTCGGCCGTCGACGACCGCCTCCGTGATCCGGCTGTCGACCAGCCGAGCATCGGGATCCTGCTCTGCCAGGAGACGAACCGGGTGATCGCCGAGTACGCCCTCCGCGATATGACGAAGCCTATGGCGGTGACGACCTACCTGACGCGGGCGTTACCGGAGGCGATGCGTGAGGTGCTGCCGGCAGTGGAGGAGATTGAACATATCTTCGCAGGGGCAACACTTGATATCAAAGGAGAAGCCTCGTTTATTATCCGAAGGTCGGATGGGACTATTGTTGAGAAGGGAGATGAGAAGTGAGCGATATCTCCAGATCCTCCCTACCCTCATACCCGGCACCCCCCGATAGAGCCGGCGGCCACCTGGACGAGGTTGAACCGGTCGATGCCGGCAGCGGGACGGTGTCTGTTCGGTCTGCTATGAGAAGTTCGTACGGGAGCAGGTGGATATATGGCAGGCACTGCTGTGGTCGGAGGTGGTGGGCCGGCTCCGTTGCCGGTTCCAACACCTCACTGCCAGCCAACAAAAAAATGGCATAGAAGGAAGCAGATTGAACAACAGATCATTCTGTGAATAAAATCAAAACGCCGGGTTATATTTGCCAGTTATTATGATCAGTAATTATAAGAGGTTTTCAAATGCCCAGGCCGCGGGTTACAAAAAAAATAATTTCTGCTACAAAGATTTTTGTTGATCGCCTAGAGCCCCTTGAACATTTCAAGAAGACTGCTGCAAATATTCCAAAAGATAGCGTTGAACTCCTCATCTATTATGGAGTTGGAGGACAGGGAAAGACAGCTTTACGCAAACAATTCGAAGAGGTATTGAAAAACGAGGTCGAGTTTTCGAATATTCATTCTGCGGTTCTAGACCTGCATGAACGCAAGACGATTGATCCTGATCTTGCGCTTTTATACATCCGCAACGAGTTATCGCAGTCAAGGAAAGTGTCCTTTCCAGCCTTTGATCTGATGTTCTCTTTCTATTGGCAAAAAATCTATCCGGAGAGGCAGATGCCGGAATTTCCCAATAACTGGCTTGAAGGAGGCATTGAATCTGCATCTGATATTATCACGGAAACCTCAAAGGTAGCGCTTGAAGGAGTTATGGGTGCGGCTGCAGAAGCGGTTCCTCTCATTGGAGGCGTTCTCAAACGGAGGGTAACTCAGGGTATCAAATGGGGACAAAAGAAGTGGTCTTTAACGAATAAAGCAATAAAAACGGCCTTTCCGAATGGTATCCCAGATGACCCAGCAGAAATCGAAGAGCAACTTCCCTATCTTCTCGCTTCGGATATGGAAGCACACTTAGATAAAGACGAGAACAGACGGTTTGTTATTTTTATTGACGAATATGAGCGTATTTTTGATGAAAGAGGCTTTGCTTCCAAGACTCGGAATAATCCTTTTGATAAAGCTGTGCGAGATCTTGTGACGAAGTTAAAAGGTACTCTCGTCGTCATCATGAGCCGTGAACAACTTCCCTGGGCCGAGTTCGCACCTGAATCCATATCCGGATCTGAATGGCGTAATTGGATTATAGAAGCGCACCATCGGCTCGAAGGGCTTTTGCCAGTAGATGCCGAGAAGTTCCTACTGGCTGTTCCTGTGCCTGAAAATAACATTCGGCAGGCGATTATCGATGGTTCGGGAGCGAAGCTGGGAGAAGGAGAGGAAAATCTTACCTATCCTCTGCTCTTGGACTTACAGGTCGACCACTATGTAAATCTGAAAACTCATGATGAACATCATCTCCGTCCCGAAGAATTTGTAATTCAGGCCGAAAGCTTTCGGGATCTACGCAATAAACTTTTTTTACGCCTGTTGCAAGATCACGGGCTTTCTTTTGAAAGTACGCTTAAACGGCTCTCTGTCGCACGATATTTTGATCGTGAATTATTCGAGCATCTCGTAAAAAAATTTGTGACAGGGTTTCCACTTGATCGATTTGTTGAACTCACCGAGATGTCGTTTGTGGAAGAAACAAAGACTGAAAATATTTTTAAAATCCACAATTCTATTCGGGAAGCACTTCAGGAGTATTTATCTCCGGAAGATCTGACAAAAACTCATGAGATACTTGTCGAGCATTACACCCCTCTCGCAACACCTGCTGACTGCAAGTCTATAACCAATGCCAATATCGATGCATTAATTGAACTGGTGTATCACAGGTGCTTCTTTTCACCTGAACATCTTGTTGACTGGTGGTGTGAGTTCTCTATACCCTACACTGATGGAGCAATTGTCAGACCACTTAACCAGAGTTTGCGTTTGATACTGGATACTGTCGAGAAGGCCCTGGGACAAGAGCATCCAGATACTGTTGTAAGCCTCAATAATCTGGCTATAAACCTATATTCCCAAGGTCAGTATGTTCGGGCACAGCCGCTCTTAGAGCGTGCCCTAAAAATCTGTGAAAGCACCCTGGGTCTGGGACACCCGGATACTGCTACAAGCCTCAATAACCTGGCTTCAAATCTCGGTAACCAAGGTCAATATGTTCAGGCACAGCCGCTCTTTGAGCGTGCCCTGAAAATTTCTGAAAGTACACTGGGTCTGGAAAATCCAAGAACTGCTACTTACCTCGATAACTTGGCTATGAATCTCGATTCCCAAGGTCAGTATGTTCAGGCACAGCCTCTCTTTGAGCGTGCCCTGAAAATCAGTGAAAGCACTCTGGGTCCGGAACACCTAGATACTGCTAAAAACCTTAATAACCTGGCTTTCAATCTCGATTCCCAAGGTCAGTATGTTCAGGCACAGCCGCTTTTTGAGCGTGCCCTGAAAATCTGTGAAAGCACTCAGGGCCCGGAACACCCGGATACTGCTACATGCCTAAATAACCTGGCTTCAAATCTCGGTAACCAAGGTCAGTATATTCAGGCACAGCCGCTCATAAAGCGTGCCTTAAAAATCTGTGAAAGCACCCTGGGTCCGGAACACCCGGCTACTGCTACAAGCCTAAATAATCTGGCTTTCAATCTCGGTAACCAAGGTCAGTATGTTCAGGCACAGCCGCTCTTTGAGCGTGCCCTGAAAATCCGTGAAAGCACTCTGGGTCCGGAACACCCGGATACTGCCACGAGCCTCAATAACTTGGCTATAAATCTCACTAAACAAGGTCAGTATGTTCAAGCACAGCCGCTCTTAAAGCGTGCCTTGAAAATCTGTGAAAGCACTCTGGGTCCGGAACACCCGGCTACTGCTACAAGCCTCAATAACCTGGCTTTCAATCTCGATTCCCAAGGTCAGTATGTTCAGGCACAGCCGCTCTTTGAGCGTGCCCTGAAAATCCGTGAAAGCGCTCAGGGCCCGGAACACCCAGCTACTGTTACAAGTCTCAACAACCTGGCTATGAATCTCGATTTCCAAGGGCTACACGAGCAGGCAGAAACTTATCGCGAACGTGTACGAAAATACTATGGTAAAGAACAGCACAGTCCCGATTCTCCAGGGAAAGAGTAGGAAGGATTAATTCAATTTCTCGTCTCACTTGCAACTAGAATTAATAAAGGAAGATTTATGGACAAAAGGTTACTGGCTTGATGTACCAGTTCGTTGAATAGGCTCTAGAGGATCAACCGGATCAACTCTTTGAGATAAATGGTGCATCGGTAGCATCTCATTCATGTGATGCCGATCGCTTTTAGGAGGGAAGAAGGGTCCTTGAATCCGTATTTAATACTCACTATGTTCTCGTAGTCTTTTTATTCTTTCATCTCGGTTTCTTGCTTACGTGACCGATTTTTTCTCTCCAAAATCCTCTGTTGTTCTGATCTCCTGGCTGTCGTACCTCCGACGGCGTATGTTGCTGCCGGTGTAGAGGAGAAAGATACGGATGCCGTTGAAGCGGTGTTAATCCACTTATATTCTCCGGTGTATCTCTTGGACGATCTTTTCGTCGTGATGGACTGGCTCCACCCACCACTTAAACTCAGTAATCTGTCCCCCATCAACCAAAATTGATGATCCTGCGAGATCATGGAACCACTTGTCCATCACACCCACTGGCGCGGGATCCCCTGTCAGTAGGTTGAACCACACACTCTTCTGATTGGGTTTTATGCCCTCCCAGGAAGGATAGAATATCATCTGGTCGCAGGTTTGGATGATGGGGGTAGTCCACTGCCGGTTCTGCTCTTCCATTTCAAAGGTGACACTATACATTACCGCCCCGGTCGTGGGATTGATCATGCCTTTGCCTTGACTTTGGCCTTTGCCTTGGCCGACACCCACTACCTGACACCTCTGACCTTTGTACCCAAATGGCCAAGGATACTCGTTGCCAACTTTGATCACCCAGGTTTCATTCTGGTCTAGGGTCATAGTTCATTCTCCTTGCTTTCAACATCATCATTAGAGTTCCTTCCATCGATCCGCGGGACTTGAAAATTTTGTTTTTTTATATAATTTTCTACCATAATGGAATAGAGAACGTATAAATAGTATATATGTATTATTGATCATAAAAATTCCAAATATTCCTTTATTTTGTTTTTGAGAGATAAAAATACTCACAATACAAAAAAACATCCTGAGATCAAGGAAATCAGCAGGACCCCTCACCTGATGATCGTCTGCCTAGTAACTGGCCATAATCACCGACAGGGAACAATTCGAAACAATTATCGGATTGGATCAACATCCATTACCATGCGATACTTCACATTTTTCACGATCCTCGTGATCCTCGCGATATCAGCTGGCTGCTTGTCGTCGGGGTTCACTTCATCCACTACGGCTAAATTGACCACATCAGTGACCCCCTCTTCGGCGACCACGGAAAAAATCCAAGTCACAGTCAACGGTTATGGGGCCTACGTACCTGACAACCAGCAGTATATGGCGACACCAAGACCCGGCTACTCATACCTCTTGGTTGACCTCTCCGTTAAAAACACTGGCCATCAGGGGGGCTACTTGTTCAACCCCATATATGTCCAAGTTGAGGATCCGGATGGTGCCCAGTATTCGATCGCGGACGTCAACCCCCCCGACAGGTTTTCAATGGGATCGATTTCATACGGCGAGACCCGCCGTGGGAAACTGGTGTTCGAGGTTCTCCAGAAGCCTACCGGAACAACATACAAGGTCGTACCACTCCTGCTCAGCTGACCCGGACACCATTTTTTTCTTCCCGATGTTCTTTCAGAAATAATTACGTGTACCTCTAGGAGAGATACACCTGATACTACTCAGTAACACATTTTTATAAAAACGGAACGCCATGTAAGTAAAAGGGTCGGTATTTCTAATTGGACAATGATCCAAGATTATTTACAATTGAGTTCTACCGTAAAACTCAATAGTTTTATAATATTTGCAGTCCCTTGAGAGAACGAATCATCAGGGATCCCCACCCAACTAAAAAGATTAATGATAGATGACATCCCTGCCATCACAGTGGATTTTTCGAAGAACCCACTTACCATCCTTCGTTCGCGGTGCTATGCCGTGATTCGTTATGCAGCACTGACTGACGGTACAGGTTACACGGCTGTCTCCAGAGTCATCGAACAGTTCAACATCGAATAAGAACGTTTTATTGGTATCCTCAAGACTAGTGAAATCCTGGGTACTACCAGTTAATGGGTTGACTTCAAAATTCCCCTCATCAATCCAGACCTCAACCTCAGTGTAGCACTTAGCAATCCCCGGCCTGAAACTTGAGTCCATACCCCGGAGAGACGAAAAAACGTCATTTGTTCCGATCTCAATACCTTTCAGGTCTCCAATGACCTGATTATTGCTTTTAATACGGGCATCTCCCGTTTTAGCAGATGACTGCATACCCACTACGTCGACGAGCCAGAATAAACAAAACCCACAGGCGGGTAATTCCAACTCACTGTTGACTTTTGAGATAAAACTCAATGGAATTTTAGACATAACTGTCCGACAATCTGACAGGGCACTCTTCAACCTTCAGCTGAACACGGTATCCGGTTCGCTGAGGTCGGGCATTTGGCAGAGGACCCTGCTATCTTCAATGAGGAGAGGGGTACGCTGACCATCAATAGTATGAAGCCAACTGCGAACAGGCCGGCTGGAACGTGAATCCAGGAGACGAAGAGTCCCGCAGCAGCCCGGGTTCCTCGCAACGGGACGGTGGTGCCGGCCCTGATCTCCATCATCCCCGCATCGCCGACAACCTACACCATCGGAGGGACACAACAGCCGGCACCCCCTGATCTCTATCCACAGGACGTGGACCAGGCCGAAATAGGGCCAAGATATTAATACTACCTCCGGAACTGGTATCGGCTCTGGCTCCATCGAAAAGCCGGCAGGGGGCCAAGATATTAATACTACTCCCTCTGTAGTGGAGGTCACGGCACAGTCCCCTATCCCGTCTTCTGATCGTTACAAAAGTCAGGAGAGCGGCAGGGGAAAAAGGAGAGCGCGATGTCTACAACGATTGGTGAATATATCAAACGGGACCACGACGATTTCCGCCTCATGTTCGAGCGCCTGTGGAACAGCTCGACGAGTGAAGGTGCACTGCGGAAAGAGATCTATCCGTTCCTCGTGAACCGAATCATCTCCCACCACGTGGCTGAAGAGGCGACGATCTTCCCGGTGATGGAGAAGAATGCAGAACTGCTTCCGATAACCCTCGTCCTCATCGAGGAGCACCGGGGGATGGCGATGCTGGCCCGGGACCTCTCGGAGCTTCCGTACGAGGACCAGCTCTGGCGCCCGCGGATCTTCCCGTTCTACGATGTGATCAGCGCCCACTGGGCAAGAGAGGAGGCGGACGTCTTTCCGCACGCACCGTTCTACTTCACAGAGCAGGACCTCATCGACGCCGGCACGAAATTTGAAAAGGTCCTCCGCCAGGAGTGGAAGATCAAGGGCGTCCACGGGGGCGTTCCCAGGGTGATGTACAGGCGGTGATCAGGATGGACACCTTCAGCGAGGCCCTGCCGGGTATCGAGAAAAAAATCCCGGAACTGAAAAGCCAGTGCATCTGTCCGGACTGCCCCACCTACAACGATTGCGCCCGCAACGGCACTGAACTCCTGTACTGCATCGAGGGCAGGAGTTCTACGTGCATCACCGAGAACCTCGGGTGCATCTGTCCCGTCTGCCCGCTCACCTCCGAGCTCGGGCTTCTGAACCTGACCTTCTGCCTCCTCGGCTCCGAGCAGGAGCAGCGATCCCTGAAGAGCACCGGGAAAATTCAGATCCCATGAGGTGCTGACAAAGCGATGCAAACTCCGAAACAGGGGGGTGCGGATGACAATTCTCCTGAAGCGGGTGTATGAGCCGGCTGCAGCAGACGACGGCTACCGGGTTCTTGTCGAACGGTTATGGCCGCGAGGACTCTCCAGGGAGCGGGCACGGCTGGACCGCTGGGTGAAGGACGCCGGTGCGAGCGACGAACTCAGGAAGTGGTTCGGTCATGACCCGGAGAGATGGGAGGAATTTCGCAGCCGGTACTTCGTTGAGATCCAGGGGCGGCCGGCGATCATCCGGGAACTTGAGGAGATCATCCACGAGAACCCGGTCGTAACCTTCCTCTTTGCCGCCCATGATGAGGAGCATAACAATGCAGTGGCGTTACGTGAGTTCATGAACGCGGAGTTGAAAGGGCACGACCCTTCCGGGCTCCATTGATCTCTTTTCAACCGGACCCGGGTGCTTCCCTGTCGACCGTCTCGAAAAAAGAGAGGAGCGTTCCACCCCGAGACCGGATATTCCGGGGTGATTGTCCGGCCGGCATCCCGTCGGTCGGTGCGATTGAGCGGGACCGGCTGGCTGGTCTACACACTGAATGTGATCTTCCTCATCGCACGTGTCCTCGCCGGCAACGGGATCACATCGGAATGCTCATCGGGCTGGGGGGCAATTCCTTCTCATGGCAAAGGTATGCCGCAGATGCGGAAAGAAACTGGGATTTCTATCCAGCGTAACAAAGGATGGTCTTTGCATTCCATGTGATCAGGAAGTTAAGAAGGCCAAGGAGGCTCAAAAGAGAGAGGCTGTCTCCCAGACAAATATCGTCATTGATTACATCGCCAAGACCAGGACAATAAACGATAAGCAATATTCCTATCTTAAATCTCTGGACCCCACTGAACAAAATAGGGTATATGTCACCCTCGTTGATCGGTTCCTTGCTACAGGAGAACTCGGCGATACAGAGGGTGAGATGCTGGTGAGCCTGTTTAAACACCTGACCCTTGACCCAGTTAAATCCACACTCCTCAATCGGGTTGTCCCGAGTCTCTACGTTGCATCCATTCGGAAGGAAGAAACACTCCCAGTACTTCCCCGCGAAGCATTGACGCAGGATATTATCTTTAAGAAGGGTGAGTTGCCTCATTATTCCTGTAAGGCGGTGCTCAAAGAGAATAAAATTGTTAAAACGGGATATCAATCCGGATCACAGGGAGTCAGTATCAGGGTGATGAAGGGGGTATCATATCGTGTAGGTGCTACTCGTGGACATATTACCAGAGAAGAGCAAGTTGTTGAAACTTCACGAGGGACGCTGTTGATCACAAATCAAAGATTTTTCCTCCACCCTGAAAGTAATACTAAACCCCTGAGCATTCCCATCAATAAAATCCTGTCATACAAGTGTTATGATGATGGAATAGTCCTCTACAAAGAGGGACGGGAGAAACCATTCATCATCCAGGTCAATCATGCAGGAGAGGCTGAAACAATCGGGCTCTGTTTAGGTTATCTCACTACGAATATTTGAGATCAAACCGCGTTGAGGGCGAAGAAACGAGGGTGCCCAACCAAGTTACATGGACTGGGGACACAGGTGCAATTTTTACTCATGATTCTAAGATGGCAGAACAAACAGGCCGTCTCGATCTGATTGCTTTAGTAGATTTTCTGAGACTTATGAATGAATACTTCGGGACAAAACGGCCGATACGTCTTGATTATTTAATTTCAGAGAGCATAAAAAGACAAAAGCAATAATTTTACTGTGCCGGTGGATCCTGACCCTCAAGTATGAAGCTGACGGCGAAACAGGCCGGCCGGCACGACCATGCTATCGCACTGCTCGGGGGGTGGGTCTCATTCGCGGAAAACACTACACTGTTTTACTGTATGAGAGCGTAACCGAGCCGGCGATCAATCAGCACAGAGCGGAGGTCGTTGCCGGCTCTGATGATCCGGTATATCACCAGGGGAACATCAAAAAGCGAGAAGGGCCAACAATAGAACAACTCAACTATCGAATAATCAGGTGATTTTGAACGAGATTTCGTATTTTATACCTATACCGATGCCCCCCTGCCAAATGGCACGGGCACAGCGGACGAGGCGGTGAACCATGAAGCGTGAGACGATCTGCTGTTTCCTCGTGCTGGCCATGCTCCTCGGCGGGTCGCTGCTCGTCATCCCAGCAGAGGCGACCGTGAAGATCCTGCCGCTCGGCGATTCGATCACCCGGGGCGGAGCCGCTGTCGACTCCCCGTACCCCAGTTACCGGTACCTGCTCTGGAACTACCTCAAGACCGGCGGATACGATGTCGACTTCATCGGCTCCACCACCTATCCCACCTTCAGTTCGTTCTCCTTCGACCAGGACCATGAAGGGCATCGCGGGTATACCACCGGGATGGAACTGAACGGGGATCCCTCCGACGACCCGGAGGGCAAACTCTCCACCTGGCTGAACCAGTATACCCCGGACATCGTCCTCCTCCACATCGGGACCAACGACGTGCTCCAGCAGGTGAACCTCTCAGAGCGGCTCAGCAACGTCGACCAGATCATCAATACCCTCCGGGCGGCCAACCCGGACGTGAAGATCCTGCTGGCGCAGATCATCCCGACCAGCGACGCGTTCCGGAATTCGAACTCAGAACTGATCGCCTTTGATCATGCGCTGCCGGCGCTGGCGGCCGGGAAGAACACCACGCAGTCGCCGGTGATCGTCGTCGACATGTACACCGGCTATGACGGGTTCGCCGACAACCAGTACGACGGGATCCACCCGCAGACCTCGGGGGAGAAGAAGCTCGCCGACCGCTGGTACGCCGCCCTGGCGCCGCTGCTCAACAACAGCACGGTGACCCCCGAACCGACACCGGCACCGTGGGACGCCCCGCAGCAGGTCCCCGGCTCGATCCAGGCCTGCGACTACGCGCCGGGCGGCGAGGGCGTCGCCTACCACGACACCACCGCCGGAAACGCCGGCGGGGCCTACCGACAGGACGACGTGGATATCGAGTACTCGTCGGCAGAGCAGCAGTTCGTGGTCAGGGATATCAGGTCAGGCGAGTGGCTCACCTATGAGGTGAACGTCGCCTCGGGCGGGATCTACACCATCGACTTCAGGGTCGCCTCCCCTGACCCCGGGGCCGCCATCGACCTGGAGGTCGACGGGTCCGAGGTGATGACGGTCCAGGTGCCCGACACCGGCTCCTCCGGTCTCTACACCACGGTCCGGCGGCCGGCCTACCTGCCCGGCGGCAATCACACCCTGACGCTCGCCTTCAGCGGGTCCTTCAACCTGAACTCCCTGAAGTTCGCGGCCGGACTGCCGGAC